>NZ_AWFX01000049.1:319718-461495 GCF_000463115.2 Franconibacter helveticus LMG 23732
ATAAGTCAAGTAGCGTTAGGGCTGCCCTCTCGGGCGGCCTTTTTCTTTTTGGCCTGGCTACAATTGGAAGATGGAGCGCGTAAGGAGCGGTTATGAGTGAGAAAATCCCGGTTGGCATTAGCGCCTGTTTATTAGGGGACAACGTAAGATTTGATGGCGGCCATAAACGTCTGGTTTTTGCTGTCGATGAACTGGCGCCCTGGGTTCGTTTTGAGCCCGTTTGCCCTGAGATGGCGATTGGCCTGCCGGTGCCGCGCCCTGCGCTGAGGCTGGTCAAACAGGCGACGGGAGAGGTGGCGTTGCGTTTCAGCGATAAACGAGAGGGCGACCTGACCGCCGCGATGCAGCATTTCGCCGAAGAGCGTATCTCCCGTTTTGAGCACCTGTGCGGCTATATCGTCTGCGCCAAATCGCCCAGTTGCGGCATGGAGCGGGTGCGGGTTTATGACGAAGAGGGGAAAAATAACCGTAAAGCAGGACGCGGCATCTACACCGAAGCGCTGATGCATAAATTTCCCTGGCTGCCTGTTGAGGAAGACGGAAGGCTGCACGACCCGCTTATCCGGGAAAATTTTGTTGAGCGCATCTATACCCTGTTTGAGCTCAACCAATTACGTAAAAACGGGCTGACCCGTGGCGGACTCATCGCCTTCCACAGCCGTTATAAGCTGCTGTTGCTCGCCCATTCGCAGGCGCAATACCGCGAACTGGGGCGTTTTGTCGCCGCTATCGATAAGTGGGAAAACCTGGAAGACTACTTTGCGCAGTATCGGCAGCGGCTGATGGATTTACTGTCACACCAGGCGACGCGGCGAAATCACACCAATGTGCTGATGCACGTTCAGGGCTATTTCCGCCCCCACCTTAACGCGCGCCAGCGCCAGGAGCTCGCGGAGCTTATCGATCGCTACCGGCAGGGTACGCAGCCCCTGCTCGCGCCGGTAACATTGCTGAAACATTATATGGCAGAATACCCCGACGCTTATCTTGACCAGCAGCGCTATTTCGAACCCTATCCCGAAGCATTGCGCCTGCGTTACGGCCATTAAAACAGGAGTGTTATGACCACCCATCTGGTCTGGTTTCGCGCGGATTTGCGCATTCACGATAATCTGGCGCTGGCCGCTGCCTGTCGTGACAAAAACGCCGTCGTGATTGGTCTGTTTATCGCCACGCCGCAACAGTGGGAAGCGCATGCGATGGCGCCCCGTCAGGCGGCGTTTCTCTGGCAAAATCTCCAGGCGCTGCATGCAGCGCTGGCGCAACGGGGCATTCCGCTTTATTTGCGTGAAACTGGCACGTTTGATGATTCGCTTCCCCTGCTGAAGGCCTTTTGCGAGGAGCATCAGGTCGATGCGCTTTTTTATAACTATCAGTATGAACTGAACGAACACCGGCGGGATCTGAACGTTGAACGCGGCCTGGAAGGCAAGGTCGTCTGCCAGGGATTTGACGACAGCGTGCTGTTGCCGCCCGGCAGCGTAACGACCGGCAGCGGCGAAATGTACAAAGTATTCACCCCTTTCAGCAACGCGTTTATCCGCCGTTTGCAGGAAGGGTTGCCGGAATGCGTACATGCGCCGAAAACCCGGGAAGGCGGGGCGCTCAGCGAACCGCCAGCGCTCACTCCATTCGATTATCCGCAGGAAAAGGTGGATGACGCGCTGTTTCCGGCAGGAGAGCAGGCGGCGCTGACGCGGTTGCGGCAATTCTGTCAGCAAAAAGCGGCAGGCTACCCTGATGCGCGCGATTTCCCCGTCCTCGACGCCACCAGCCGGCTCTCCGCCTGTCTGGCGCTGGGCGTGCTGTCGCCGCGCCAGTGTTTGCACCGTTTGCTGGCCGAGCAGCCGGGCGCGCTTACCGGCGGCCCAGGCGCGGTCTGGCTTAATGAACTTATCTGGCGCGATTTTTATCGGCATTTGCTGATCGCCTGGCCGAAGCTCAGCCGTCATAAGCCGTTTATCGGCTGGACGGAAAAGGTGCGCTGGCAGCAAAGCGACGACCATTTTCAGGCCTGGCGCGAAGGCAAAACCGGTTATCCCATCGTGGATGCCGCAATGCGCCAGATGAACGAAACCGGCTGGATGCATAACCGGCTTCGCATGATAACCGCCAGTTTTCTGGTGAAAGATTTGCTTATCGACTGGCGGCGGGGCGAGCGTTATTTTATGACGCAACTTATTGATGGCGATTATGCGGCGAATAATGGCGGCTGGCAGTGGGCCGCCTCAACAGGCACCGACGCGGCGCCTTATTTCCGCATCTTCAACCCCACCACCCAGGGCGAAAAATTTGACGCGCAGGGCGATTTTATTCGCCGCTGGCTGCCGGAGCTGCGAAACATTGCCGGCAAAGCGGTGCATCAACCCTGGGCATGGGCGGAAAAACAGGGCGTAAAGCTTGATTACCCACGTCCGATAGTCGATCACAAAGCTGCCCGCGCCGCCACGCTTGCGGCGTATGAGGCTGCCCGGAAAACGCATTAAGAGAACGATGATGAAAAACACCGAACTGGAAAACCTGATCAACCAGAAGCTCAATAGCGCAAGCTTCAGCGACTACGCGCCCAACGGCTTGCAGGTCGAAGGACGCGACGAGATCCGCAAAATCATTACCGGCGTGACCGCAAGCCAGGCGCTGCTCGACGAAGCGGTGCGCCAGCAGGCGGACGCCGTTATTGTCCACCATGGCTATTTCTGGAAAGGCGAATCGCCCGTTGTTCGCGGTATGAAGCGTAATCGTTTAAAGACGTTGCTTGAAAACGACATCAATCTTTACGGCTGGCATCTGCCGCTGGACGCTCACCCGGAGCTTGGCAATAACGTGCAGCTTGCGCGTCTGCTGGGCATTGAGGTGAAAGGGGAGATAGAGCCGCTGGTGCCCTGGGGCGAACTCTCTATGGCGGTGCCGGGGCTGGAGTTCGCCTCCTGGCTTGAGGCGCGGCTCGGGCGCCGTCCGCTCTGGTGCGGCGATACCGGCCCGGCGGAAGTGAAGCGGGTAGCCTGGTGCACCGGCGGCGGCCAGGGCTTTATCGATGCGGCCGCACGCTTTGGCGTAGATGCGTTTATCACGGGCGAAGTTTCCGAGCAGACCATTCACTCCGCCCGCGAACAGAATCTGCATTTCTATGCGGCAGGCCATCACGCCACTGAGCGCGGCGGCATTCGCGCCCTGAGCGAGTGGCTACAGGAAGAAACCGATCTCGATGTGACCTTCATCGATATCCCAAACCCGGCATAAAGGGGAGCGTAAGTGCAAAGAGCACGTTGTTATCTGTTGGGTGAAAGCGCGGTAGTGCTGGAGCTGGAGCCGCCCGTCACGCTGGAAAGCCAGCGTCGTATCTGGTGGCTGACGCAGCGTCTGGCGGATGTGCCCTCGGTGGTGGAAACCATCCCTGGCATGAACAACATCACCGTGGTGCTGCGGGATCCGAAAGCATTAGCGCTGGACGCCATTGAGCGGTTGCAGCGCTGGTGGGAAGAGAGCGAAGCGATGGAGCCGCCTTCGCGGCAGGTCTCCATTCCGGTGGTTTATGGCGGCGAACAGGGGCCGGACCTCGCTGAGGTGGCGCGCCACACCGGGCTGAGCGAGAAGCAGGTGGTTGAGCAGCACGCGGCGGTAGACTATGTGGTTTACTTTATCGGCTTCCAGCCAGGCTTTCCGTATCTGGGCGGTTTGCCTGAGGCGCTGGCAACGCCAAGACGGGGCGAACCGCGCCTGAGCGTACCGGCAGGCTCCGTAGGGATTGGCGGCAACCAGACGGGAATTTACCCGCTGCCGACCCCTGGTGGCTGGCAGATTATCGGCCGTACGCCGAAAGCGCTGTTCGACCCTGGAAAGGAACCGCCGGGGCTGTTGTTGCCCGGCGACAGTGTGCGCTTTGTGCCGCAGAAGGAGGGCGTATGTTAAAAATAGTGCGGGCCGGAATGCACACCACGGTGCAGGACAGCGGCCGGTTTGGCTGGCGCCAGTTCGGCGTAAGCCGCAGCGGGGCGATGGATACCCCGGCGCTGCGTATCGCCAACCTGCTGGTGGGCAACGATCCGGACGCGGCGGCGCTGGAGATAACGCTCGGGCAGTTTCGCGTGCAGTTTATGCAAGACTGCTGGTTTGCTTTAACCGGCGCAGGCTGCGACGCGCATCTGGACGAACACGCGGTATGGACGAGCTGGCGCATCGCAGCGAAAGCCGGGCAGACGCTTACGCTCAAATCGCCGCAGCACGGCATGCGCAGCTACCTGGCGGTGGCGGGTGGGCTGGATGTGCCGAAGGTGATGAACTCTTACAGCACTGACCTGAAAGCGGGTTTCGGCGGCTTTCACGGGCGAGCGCTGCGCGATGGCGACGAGCTGGCGTTGCTGCCTTCCTCGCACCACTTTCGTGAAACGCGCGGCGTGAAGCCGCTGTTCTGGGGCAACCGCATTCGCGCGCTGCCGGGGCCGGAATACCATGAGTTTTCTTCTTCCTCGCAGGAAGCGTTCTGGCGCGCGCCGTGGCAGCTAAGCCCGCAAAGCAACCGGATGGGCTACCGGCTGAACGGACAGCCGCTCACGCGCACTACCGGGCGCGAGCTCGCTTCTCACGGCCTGATGCCGGGCGTGGTGCAGGTGCCGCATAACGGCCAGCCGATCGTGCTGATGAACGATGCCCAGACCACAGGCGGCTACCCGCGCATTGCAAGCGTTATTGATGCCGATCTCTACAAGCTGGCGCAGCTTCGTCTCGGCGAGCCGATCCACTTTGTGCAATGTACGCTGGAAGAGGCGCTGGCGGCGCGGGAAGATCAGCTGCGCTATTTTGATCAACTGGCCTGGCGACTCAACGATGAAGATTGATTTAAACGCGGATCTGGGCGAAGGCTGCGGCGACGACAGCGCGCTGATGCCGCTTATCTCCTCGGCCAATATCGCCTGCGGTTTTCATGCGGGCGATGCCCTGACCATGCAGGAAAGCGTGCGGCTGGCGCTGGCGCACCAGGTTGCTATCGGCGCGCATCCTTCCTTTCCGGACCGCGAGAATTTCGGTCGTACGGCCATGTCGTTGCCGCCGCAAACCGTTTATGCGCAAACGCTTTACCAGACCGGCGCATTAGCCGCTATCGTGCGTGCGCAAGGAGGGGTCATGAAGCATGTTAAACCCCACGGCATGCTCTATAACCAGGCGGCGAAATCACCGCCGCTTGCCGACGCCATCGCCCGGGCGGTAAAAGCGCTGGATGCGAACCTGATTCTGGTGGGGCTGGCCGGCAGCGAGCTTATCCGCGCCGGGAAGCATTATGGCCTGGCGACCCGCGAAGAGGTTTTCGCCGACCGGGGATACCTTGCTGATGGCTCGCTGGTGCCGCGCAGCGAACCGGGCGCGCTGATTGAGGATGATGACGAAGCGGTAGCGCGCACCCTTGAGATGGTGCTGAAAGGCCAGGTGCGAAGCCGGGAAGGCGGCTGGGCGAAAGTCAATGCCCAGACGGTCTGTTTGCACGGCGACGGCGCGCATGCGCTGGCGTTTGCCCGTCGGCTGCGCGAGGCTTTTACGCAGCGCCAGATTCAGGTCAGCGCTGAATAAAAACGCTTCTGCCCTTTGCAGGCGGAAGGCGAAGCCTCAGAGCGACGCCGCCGCCCGCGCCGCGGTATCATAAAGCGAAGAAATCGTACGCAGCAGCTGGGCGGTATCGCCAATAGACGCTCCCGGAATACCGCTTTCTACCTGAATGGCGATAAGGCAGGCTTCACGCACGTCGCGGTATTTCATACACAGCGCTTTGCCTTCGTCGGTGGTAAAGAAATAGAGCTCTTTGCCCACCTTTTCGCTGGTCACATAGCCCGCTTTTACCAGCTTTTTCAGCGCATAGGTCACCACGTGCGTGTCCTCTACGTTCAGCACAAAGCAGATATCCGCCAGCTTCTTCTTGCGGTTGCGGTGGTTAACGTGATGCAGAAGCGAAACGTCAAACGCGCCCATATCGGGTTCGCCCGCCGCGGTCATGCAGCGCACCATCCATTTGTTAAAGGCGTTGCTGGTCATGATCAGCGCATATTCCAGTTCTGATAATTCCGCGCAGCGCTCAGAAACCAGATGCCTGGAAGAGACAATGCGACCGTCGCTGATATCGTCGCTATCTGTTGATGCAGAAGCAGTTTTCCGTGCCATAACTCCCCTTACTCAAGTGTGACTATTAGCAAAAAATATAAAACTGAACGGGTAAAATAAAAACATTTTATTGATAAATTGTTTACATATTATTGTCGTTCAGATATAGCTTTTTGACTCAGGGCCTGCGCGGTTTTCGCGCATTCACAGGGCCTGTCGTTTACACAACATCCGTTCGCCGCAATGCCCACGCTTTGTCCTGATGACGAAGTATTAAAAAAAACGCCTTCGGCGCGCAACGCTCACTTTGGATAGGGTAAAAGTTTATGGACAGTTCCACACTGTTGCCGCTCATCGGGATCCCGATAGTGGTTATTGGTTTTGCACTGCGTTTCAATCCGCTGCTGGTGGTTGTGGTCGCCGGGCTTGCCACGGGTCTGCTGGTTGGCATGGATTTCGGCATGTTGCTGGAAACGTTCGGCGAGAAGTTCGTTAACAGCCGTTCGCTGGCGACGTTTATTTTGATTCTGCCGGTCATTGGCCTGCTGGAATATTACGGGCTCAAAGAGCGCGCCCAGGCCTGGGTGGCGAAAATAGCCAGCGCAACCTCGGCGCGTATTTTAATGCTTTACTTCGTCGCGCGCGAAGGCACCGCGGCGCTGGGCCTGATGTCGCTTGGCGGGCATGCGCAAACGGTGCGTCCGTTGCTGGCGCCGATGGCGGAAGGCGCCGCGCTCAATGATTATGGCGAGCTGCCGCAGTCAATCCGCGACAAAATCAAAGCCCATGCCGCCGCCTGCGACAATATCGCCGTGTTCTTCGGCGAAGATATTTTCATCGCTTTCGGCGCCGTGCTGCTGATAGACGCGTTCCTGAAAGAAAATGGTATTGCGGGCATTGAACCGCTGCATATCGGTTTGTGGGCGATTCCTACCGCCATTGCGGCGCTGATTATCCATATGATTCGCTTGCTGCGCCTTGACGCCAGCATCCGTCGCGACGTGATGGCCTGGAAAGCGGAGCAGGGCAATCAGGAGGTGGCGCCATGAGCACGCTTATCACCATCAACCGCGTTTATTACCTTATCGGCTTCATCGTGATGCTGCTGGTGGTTATGACGCTGCGCGACCGGGGCAACCCGAAACGCTTTACCACGGCGCTGTTCTGGTTTTTGTTCGGCGGAATTTTTCTGTTTGGCGATCTCATGGTGCAGGAGCTGGGCAAATCGCTGGCCTACCGGGTTATCGGCGGCTGCGTCATTGTTATCGCTCTGTTGGCCGGGTTTGGCCTGGTCGGCAAGGGACATTACAAGATGTCTACTGAGCCTGAGCGCGTCGCCTCCTCGAAGCGGCTGGGAAACTGGCTTTTTTTACCGGCGCTGATGATCCCGGTGGTGACCGTACTGGGCACGCTTTTCCTTAAAGGCGTATCTGTCGGCGGCGTGTTCCTGCTCGACCAGAAACAGCTGACGCTGGCGGCGCTGTGCGTAGCCTGCGTCGCCGCTATCCTGACCGGCTGGTGGCTGACGCGCGGCACGCCGCTGCATGCTATTCGTCAGTCGCGCCGGCTCGTGGATACCATTGGCTGGGCGGTGATTTTACCGCAGATGCTGGCGATGCTTGGCGGGGTGTTTGTTACGGCGAATACCGGCGACTCGGTGCAAAAAGTGGTGAGCCTGTTCGTCGACCCGGAAAACCGCTTTATGTTAGTGGTTATCTACTGCATCGGTATGGCGCTCTTCACCATGATCATGGGCAACGCTTTCGCCGCTTTCCCGGTGCTTAGCGCGGGCATCGCCTTGCCGTTTTTGATTCAGCATCACCATGGCGACCCGGCGCCTCTGCTGGCGATCGGCATGTATGCCGGCTATTGCGGCACGCTGATGACGCCGATGGCTGCGAATTTCAATATTGTCCCGGCGGCGCTGCTGGAGCTGAAAGACAAATATCAGGTGATTAAGGTTCAGATCCCGACCGCCTTGCCGCTGCTGGTGGTGAACGTCTTTTTAATGTACTTCCTCGTGTTTCGCTAAGCGCGGCGCGGTGACTACCTAAGGAGCTGTTATGGAATTAACGCAACACCAGGCCGACGCCTTCGCCCGGATGCCCTTGACCTATTTGCGTCAGGAATACCCCAATCACATTATGCATTTGCTGAATGATGATGGCGACGTGCTGCCGCCCCGCGAACTTCACCCCATTTTTTATGGCTGCTTTGACTGGCACTCCGCCGTACATGGCTACTGGCTGCTGCTGCGCTGCCTGCGGATCTACCCGGAACTGCCGTGTCGCGACGAGATTATCGCCCTGTTTGATGCGCATTTTACTGATGAGAAAGTCGCACAGGAGCTGGCCTATTTTACCGCGCCGTTCCGCGCTTCGTTTGAGCGCCCCTATGGCTACGGCTGGCTGCTGGCGCTGGCGCAAGAGCTGAACCAGTCTGCTTTGCCGCAGGCGGCGCGCTGGCATAAGACCCTTGAACCGTTGACGCAGGATATTCGCGCAAGGCTTGTGGATTACCTCAGCAAGCTGACCTATCCCATCCGCGTGGGCACGCACTACAACACCGCTTTCGCGCTGGCCCTGGGGCTGGATTATGCCCGCGCGCTAAAAGATAACGCCCTTGAGCAGGCGATTCTTAATGCGGCGAACCGCTTTTATCTCAACGATACAAACTACCCTGCGCACTACGAGCCGGGCGGCGATGAGTATATTTCGGGCGCGCTGACGGAAGCGTTATTAATGAGCAAGACGGCAGAGGATTTCCCGGCCTGGTTTGATGCTTTCCTGCCAGAGGTCGCTTCGGTTTCCGCTTTGCTGCATCCGGCGCAGGTCAGCGATCGCACCGACCCGAAAATCGCGCATCTTGACGGCCTGAACCTTAGCCGGGCGTGGTGCATGAAGCATATTGCCCGCGCATTGCCGGAAAACCACGCGGCGCAGGCGCCGTTAAAAGAGGCAGTGGCGCGTCATCTGTCGGCAAGCGTAGAGCATGTCGTGGGCAGCCACTACAGCGGCGGACACTGGCTGGCAAGCTTCGCGCTCCTGGCGCTGGAATAATGTCCTGTACCGCCGTCTTTGTACGGCGGTTTTTTTTGGCCAGATGCTGAGACGGCGTTAGCTGCTAAGCACGGGCTGCGTTTTACGGCTAAGGTTACTCTTCACAACGAAACCGTAAAACAAAGGGCCGGTTTACAGGCCGCAAAAGAAAAGGATGAAGCATGCCGGAAGGGCCGGAAATTCGCCGCGCGGCGGATAAGCTTGAGCAAGCCGTAGCAGGTAAACCGTTAACGCACGTCTGGTTTGCCTTTCCTGAACTGAAAGCTTTCGAACAGACCCTGGTGGGCGAGCGTGTCGAGCGTCTGGAAACCCGGGGAAAGGCGCTGCTGACCCATTTCTCAAATGGACTCACCCTTTACAGCCACAACCAGCTCTATGGCGTCTGGCGCGTCGTGAAAGCGGGCGAAATTCCCCAGACCACCCGGAGTTTGCGCGTGCGGCTGGAGACGGCAGAGGCCGCCGTGCTGCTGTACAGCGCCTCGGATATAGAAATGCTGAACGCCGACGGCGTGGCGGCGCACGCTTTTTTGCAGCGGGTCGGGCCGGACGTGCTGGATATGTCGCTAACCGTGCAAACGGTGAAAGCACGCCTGCTGAGCCCGCGATTTCGCCGCCGCCAGTTCAGCGGCTTGCTGCTCGACCAGGCGTTTCTGGCGGGGCTTGGCAACTATTTGCGGGTTGAGATCCTCTGGCAGGCGCAGCTTTCGCCACGACATAAAGCCGCCGAACTGAGCGAGGCGCAGCTCGATGCGCTCGCCGAAGCCTGTCTCGCCATCCCTCGTCTCTCTTACCAGACGCGCGGGCAGGTGGATGAAAACAAACACCACGGCGCGCTGTTCCGCTTTGAAGTGTTTCACCGCGCCGGGAAAAAATGCCGGCGCTGCGGCGGTATCATTGAAAAAACAACGCTTTCTTCCCGGCCTTTTTACTGGTGCCCGGCGTGCCAGCAGTAAAACCGCAGGCATAAAAAAACGCGCCCGGAAGCGCGTTTTTTACTACATCACCAGGATTAATGCTTTTCCAGGTCCGATTTGAAATCACGCTGCGTGTAGCCAGTGTAAAGCTGACGCGGACGCGCAATTTTCATGCCTTCGCTGTGCATTTCGTTCCAGTGGGCGATCCAGCCTACGGTACGCGCCATGGCGAAGATAACGGTGAACATGGAAGAGGGGATGCCCATCGCTTTCAGAATGATACCGGAGTAGAAGTCTACGTTCGGGTAAAGTTTCTTCTCGATAAAGTACGGGTCGTTCAGCGCGATGTTTTCCAGCTCCATCGCCACTTCCAGCAGGTCATCTTTGGTGCCCAGCTCTTTCAGCACTTCGTGACAGGTTTCGCGCATCACGGTGGCGCGCGGGTCGTAGTTTTTGTAAACACGGTGACCAAAGCCCATCAGGCGGAAAGAGTCGTTTTTGTCTTTCGCACGACGGACGAATTCCGGAATGTGCTCTACGGAGCTGATCTCTTCCAGCATTTTTAACGCCGCTTCGTTGGCGCCGCCGTGCGCCGGTCCCCACAGGGAGGCAATACCCGCCGCGATGCAGGCGAACGGGTTCGCGCCGGAGGAGCCCGCAGTACGCACCGTGGAGGTGGAGGCGTTCTGCTCATGGTCCGCGTGCAGGATCAGGATGCGATCCATAGCGCGCTCCAGCACCGGGTTGACCTCGTAAGGCTCGCACGGGGTGGAGAACATCATGTTCAGGAAGTTGCCGGCGTAAGAAAGGTCGTTACGCGGGTACACGAACGGCTGGCCGATAGAGTATTTGTAACACATCGCCGCCATAGTAGGCATTTTGGAGAGCAGGCGGAACGCGGCAATCTCGCGGTGACGCGGATTATTGACGTCCAGCGAGTCATGGTAAAACGCCGCCAGCGCGCCGGTCACGCCGCACATCACCGCCATCGGGTGGGAATCGCGACGGAAGCCGTGGAACAGACGCGTGATCTGCTCGTGGATCATGGTATGGCGGGTTACTGTGGTTTTGAACTCATCATACTGTTCCTGCGTCGGTTTTTCGCCGTAGAGCAGAATGTAGCAAACTTCGAGGTAATTCGATTCGGTGGCCAGCTGGTCGATGGGAAAACCGCGATGGAGCAGGATACCTTCGTCACCATCGATAAAGGTGATTTTCGATTCGCAAGATGCGGTAGAGGTAAAACCAGGGTCGAAAGTAAAAACACCTTTAGAACCAAGACTACGGATATCAATTACATCCTGACCGAGCGTGCCCTGTAGCACATCCAGTTCAATAGCAGAATCACCGTTGTAAGTGATATTTGCCTTTTTGTCAGCCATTTACGGTCTCCTTAGCGCCTTATTTGCTTAAGACTCCTAACAACTTTTTTACATTCACAGTCAGGGAGAATATTGCCAGTTTGTTGTAGGGCGCGCAGCTCTGTGTGAGGAGGAAACCAGGGTACAGAGCGATGGGCGGCTTGCAGGCAACTATTCAGAACCCGGTGAAACTACCGCAAATCAGCGTGTTAGCAGTCGGGATTCTTTAAATCTGAGTATCACTAATACCGGGCTAAATAAATTCGGTCAATAGCACTACACTGTTACATAACTTATTGTCAGCAGAAAGTGTAGTGCCATAACTTTTGCGAATTATATGCCTTTTCTGGTGATGTTTGTAACAATTTTGTTTAACATTTGTCAAATCAGATGATTAAAAATTAAAATTATGTTGTTATCGTGATCCTGGTCACTGTTCAGACCAAAAGCGGCCAAAGTATTTGTATGTTAATTGTAATGATATTGTGAACATCCTATACTGCCGCCAGGTCTCCGGAACACCCTGCCACCGCGAGCCACCCAGCGTAGTAACCCTTCGTTTAACACTGGAAGCAGTTGTTTTTGCATGACGCAGAGTTATAGAAAAGTGACGCTGTCTGACCCGCCTGCAGACCGGAGGAAGGAAACAATAAGAAAAGCATGTGGGCGCTATTCATGATAAAAAAGGTGAAAAAACAAAGACCTGTTAACCTGGATCTGACAACGATCCGGTTTCCTGTCACCGCGATTGCTTCTATCCTCCACCGCGTTTCCGGCGTGATCACGTTCGTCGCTGTCGGCATTCTGCTCTGGTTGCTTGGGCTCTCGCTCTCTTCTCAGGAAGGCTTCCTGGCCGCGTCCGATATCATGGACAGCTTCTTCGTTAAATTCATTCTCTGGGGCATCCTGACCGCGCTGGCTTACCACGTGGTAGTAGGCATTCGCCACATGCTGATGGACTTTAACTACCTGGAAGAAACCTTCGCCGCGGGCCAGCGCTCTGCGCGCGTCGCTTTTGGTATCACTGTCGTGCTTTCAATTCTCGCAGGAGTCCTCGTATGGTAAGCAACGCCTCCGCATTGGGACGCAATGGCGTACATGACTTCATCCTCGTTCGCGCTACTGCTATCGTTATTACGCTCTACATCATTTATATGATTGGTTTTTTCGCCATGAACGGCGATCTGACCTATGAAGTCTGGAGCGGCTTCTTCTCTTCCACCTTCACCAAAGTTTTTACCCTGCTCACGCTTATCTCCATTCTGGTCCATACGTGGATTGGCATGTGGCAGGTGTTAACGGACTACGTTAAATCGCTGGCTCTTCGTCTGTTTTTGCAACTGGCTATCGTGGTTGCGCTGGCGGTTTACGTCATTTATGGATTCGTTGTGGTGTGGGGTGTGTAATGAATTTACCAGTCAGAGAATTTGATGCTGTTGTGATTGGCGCAGGCGGCGCAGGTATGCGCGCGGCGCTGCAAATTTCCCAGAGCGGCCAGACGTGCGCGCTGCTCTCTAAAGTTTTTCCAACCCGTTCGCACACCGTTTCCGCCCAGGGCGGCATTACCGTAGCGCTCGGCAATTCCCATGAAGATAACTGGGAATGGCATATGTACGACACGGTAAAAGGTTCCGACTACATCGGCGACCAGGATGCTATCGAATATATGTGTAAAACCGGCCCGGAAGCGATTCTGGAGCTGGAACACATGGGGCTGCCGTTTTCCCGTCTGGATGACGGCCGTATTTACCAGCGCCCGTTCGGCGGCCAGTCTAAAAACTTCGGCGGCGAACAGGCTGCGCGCACCGCGGCGGCGGCGGACCGTACCGGCCACGCGCTGCTTCATACCCTTTATCAGCAGAACCTGAAAAACCACACCACGATTTTCTCTGAGTGGTACGCCCTTGATCTGGTGAAAAACCAGGATGGCGCGGTGGTGGGCTGTACTGCGCTGTGCATTGAAACCGGCGAAGTGGTCTACTTTAAAGCTCGCGCGACGGTGCTGGCCACTGGCGGCGCAGGGCGTATTTACCAGTCCACTACCAATGCGCACATCAACACGGGCGACGGCGTTGGCATGGCGCTGCGCGCGGGCGTACCGGTGCAGGACATGGAGATGTGGCAGTTCCACCCGACGGGTATCGCAGGCGCAGGCGTTCTGGTAACGGAAGGCTGCCGTGGCGAAGGCGGTTATCTGCTGAACAAACACGGCGAGCGCTTTATGGAGCGTTACGCGCCGAACGCGAAAGATCTCGCGGGTCGCGACGTGGTTGCGCGCTCTATCATGATTGAAATCCGCGAAGGCCGCGGCTGCGACGGCCCGTGGGGCCCGCACGCCAAGCTGAAGCTCGACCATCTGGGCAAAGAGGTGCTGGAATCCCGTCTGCCGGGCATTCTGGAGCTTTCCCGCACCTTTGCGCACGTCGACCCGGTAAAAGAGCCTATCCCGGTTATCCCGACCTGCCATTACATGATGGGCGGCATTCCAACCAAAGTGACCGGTCAGGCGTTGACCGTTAACGCACAGGGTGAAGATGTGGTGATCCCGGGCCTGTTCGCCGTAGGTGAAATCGCCTGCGTATCGGTTCACGGCGCCAACCGCCTCGGCGGCAACTCGCTTCTCGACCTGGTGGTCTTTGGCCGCGCGGCGGGTCTGCATTTGCAGGAATCTATCGCCGAGCAGGGGCCGCTGCGCGATGCGAGCGACTCTGATGTGGAAATGTCACTTGAGCGTCTTAACCGCTGGAACAACAACCGCAACGGCGAAGATCCGGTGGAGATTCGCAAAGCGCTTCAGGAGTGCATGCAGCACAACTTCTCCGTATTCCGCGAAGGCGATGCCATGGCGAAAGGGCTTGAGCAACTGAAAGTGATCCGCGAGCGCCTGAAAAACGCCCGTCTGGATGACACTTCCAGCGAGTTCAACACCCAGCGCGTGGAGTGCCTGGAGCTGGATAACCTGATGGAAACCGCTTACGCCACTGCCGTGTCCGCGAACTTCCGTACTGAAAGCCGTGGTGCCCATAGCCGCTTCGATTATCCGGATCGCGATGACGAAAACTGGCTGTGCCACTCTTTGTACCTTCCGCAAAGCGAATCCATGACCCGCCGCGAGGTGAACATGGAGCCGAAATTGCGTCCGGCGTTCCCGCCGAAAGTGCGTACTTATTAATTGCGGAGAGACGGTGATGAAACTCGAATTTTCTATCTATCGCTATAACCCGGATGTCGACGACGCGCCGCGCATGCAGGATTACACCCTTGAGCAGGAAGAAGGGCGTGACATGATGCTGCTGGACGCCCTGATGCTGCTGAAAGAGAAGGACCCAAGCCTCTCTTTTCGCCGCTCATGCCGTGAAGGCGTTTGCGGCTCCGACGGCCTGAACATGAACGGCAAAAACGGTCTGGCTTGTATTACGCCCGTCTCGGCGCTGGGCGCAGGCAAACAGAAGATTGTTATCCGCCCGCTGCCTGGCCTGCCGGTTATTCGCGACCTCGTGGTGGACATGGGGCAATTCTATGCCCAATATGAGAAGATTAAGCCTTACCTGTTGAATAATGGGCAGAATCCGCCAGCGCGCGAACATCTTCAGACGCCGGATCAACGTGAGAAGCTCGACGGCCTGTACGAATGTATTCTGTGCGCCTGCTGTTCGACTTCCTGCCCGTCATTCTGGTGGAACCCGGATAAGTTTATTGGTCCGGCCGGGTTGCTGGCGGCGTACCGTTTCCTTATCGACAGCCGCGATACGGAAACCGACAACCGTCTGGATGGGTTGAGCGATGCTTTCAGCGTATTCCGCTGCCACAGCATCATGAACTGCGTCAGCGTATGTCCTAAAGGCCTGAACCCGACGCGCGCCATCGGTCATATCAAGTCAATGCTGCTACAGCGCAGCGCTTAACTGACCGAAATACGCCGGGAGCTTAGGCTCCCGGCAGTATAGAGAGTAAGCAGGAAACCTTTAAAAACCGCTAATTGTATTAGCAGTAATCGATGCGTTCAGCGCGAGGCAAGGCGGCGACCGGGCGCATCCCCGGGAACATCGTCAACGATGTGACCGGGGTAAGCTCAGGCAGTCAATGCAGCCGCAGCCTGAAGGCGGAAGATTAATGGCAGTTTTTAAAGGTTCCTTCGCGGGCCCCATGAAGAAGAGCTCGCAAGTGAACCCTGGGACGTGCGTCTTACCGCGTACGTTGTAGTTATCCACGGCGAAATAAGCATAATGATGCTTAAGGGATCACGATGCAGAACGGCGCAATGCAAGCCTGGCTGGATTCTTCTTATCTCTCTGGCTCAAACCAGAGTTGGATAGAACAGCTTTATGAAGACTTCCTAACCGATCCTGATTCAGTGGACGCCCACTGGCGCTCCATGTTCCAGCAGTTGCCTGGCACCGGAGCCAGACCGGATCAATTCCATTCCAAAACGCGTGATTATTTTCGTCGCCTGGCGAAGGATGCCTCACGTTACACTTCCTCGATTACCGACCCTGACACCGATGTTAAGCAGGTTAAAGTCCTGCAACTGATTAACGCCTACCGTTTCCGCGGCCATCAACAGGCCAATCTGGACCCGCTGGGTCTGTGGAAGCAAGATCGCGTAGCCGATCTCGACCCGGCGTTTCATAACCTGACCGAGGCCGATTTTCAGGAAACCTTTAACGTAGGGTCATTCGCAGGCGGCAAAGAAGCGATGCAGCTTGGCGAGCTTATCGACGCGCTCAAGCAGACCTACTGCGGCTCCATCGGCGCGGAATACATGCATATCACCTCCACGGAAGAGAAGCGCTGGATCCAACAGCGCATCGAGTCGGTGGTAGGGCACGCAAGCTTTAGCGTGGAAGAGAAAAAGCGCTTCCTTGGCGAACTGACCGCTGCGGAAGGGCTGGAGCGTTACCTGGGCGCTAAGTTCCCGGGGGCGAAACGTTTCTCGCTTGAAGGCGGCGATGCGTTAATCCCGATGCTTAAAGAGATGATCCGCCACGCTGGCAAGAGCGGCACCCGTGAAGTGGTGCTGGGCATGGCGCACCGCGGTCGTCTGAACGTGCTTATTAACGTACTGGGCAAAAAACCGCAGGATCTGTTTGACGAATTCGCGGGCAAGCACAAAGAGCACCTCGGCACCGGTGACGTGAAATACCATATGGGCTTCTCGTCTGATATCGAAACCGAAGGCGGCCTGGTGCACCTGGCGCTGGCGTTCAACCCGTCGCACCTTGAAATTGTCAGCCCGGTAGTCATGGGTTCTGTGCGCGCGCGTCTGGATCGTCTTGACGAGCCGAGCAGCAATAAAGTGTTGCCGATTACGATTCATGGCGACGCCGCCGTTACCGGCCAGGGCGTGGTTCAGGAAACGCTGAACATGTCCAAAGCGCGCGGTTATGAGGTTGGCGGTACGGTACGTATCGTCATCAACAACCAGGTGGGCTTTACCACCTCTAACCCGCTGGACGCTCGCTCCACGCCGTATTGCACCGACATCGGCAAGATGGTGCAGGCGCCGATTTTCCACGTAAACGCGGACGACCCGGAAGCGGTGGCGTTTGTGACCCGTCTGGCGCTGGAGTTCCGTAACAACTTCAAACGCGACGTTTTCATCGACCTGGTTTGCTATCGCCGTCACGGCCACAACGAAGCCGACGAGCCGAGCGCAACCCAGCCGCTGATGTACCAGAAAATCAAAAAGCATCCGACTCCGCGCAAACTCTATGCCGACCAGCTGGAGCAGGAAAAGGTCGCGACGCTTGAAGACGCCACCGAAATGGTCAATCTCTACCGCGATGCGCTGGATGCCGGCGAGTGCGTAGTGAAAGAGTGGCGTCCGATGAACATGCATTCCTTCACCTGGTCGCCGTATCTGAACCACGAGTGGGACGAAAGCTACCCGAACAAAGTAGAGATGAAGCGTTTGCAGGAGCTGGCGAAACGCATCAGCACTGTGCCGGACAGCATTGAAATGCAGTCGCGCGTCGCGAAAATCTATGCTGACCGCCAGGCAATGGCGGCAGGCGAGAAGCCGTTCGACTGGGGCGGCGCGGAAAACCTGGCTTACGCAACGCTTGTTGATGAAGGCATTCCGGTGCGTCTGTCGGGCGAAGACTCCGGTCGCGGCACCTTCTTCCATCGCCACGCGGTCGTGCACAACCAGATTAACGGTTCTACCTACACGCCGTTGCAGCATATACATAACGGCCAGGGCCAGTTCAAAGTCTGGGACTCTGTGTTGTCTGAAGAAGCGGTGCTGGCGTTCGAATACGGTTACGCCACCGCAGAACCGCGCACCCTGACTATCTGGGAAGCGCAGTTTGGCGATTTCGCCAACGGCGCGCAGGTGGTTATCGACCAGTTCATCAGCTCCGGCGAGCAGAAATGGGGCCGTATGTGCGGTCTGGTCATGCTGCTGCCGCACGGCTATGAAGGCCAGGGGCCGGAACACTCTTCCGCGCGTCTGGAGCGTTATCTGCAATTGTGCGCTGAGCAGAATATGCAGGTATGCGTGCCTTCCACGCCAGCGCAGGTTTATCACATGCTGCGCCGTCAGGCGCTGCGCGGCATGCGTCGCCCGCTGGTGGTAATGTCGCCGAAATCCCTGCTGCGTCATCCGCTGGCGATCTCAAGTCTTGATGAGCTGGCGAACGGCACCTTTATGCCGGCCATCGGCGAAATCGACGAGCTGGATCCGCAGGCGGTGAAACGCGTGGTGCTCTGCTCCGGTAAGGTTTACTACGACTTGCTGGAACAGCGTCGTAAAAACGATCAAAAAGATGTGGCCATTATCCGTATCGAACAGCTCTATCCGTTCCCGCACCAGGCGGTGCAGGAAGCGCTCAAGCCGTTCGCCCACGTACATGACTTCGTCTGGTGTCAGGAAGAGCCGCTCAACCAGGGCGCATGGTACTGTAGCCAGCACCACTTCCGTGAAGTGATTCCGTTCGGGTCTGCGCTGCGTTATGCAGGCCGCCCGGCCTCCGCCTCTCCGGCGGTAGGATATATGTCCGTTCACCAGAAACAGCAACAAGATCTGGTTAATGACGCGCTGAACGTCGATTAATAAAAGGATAAATAATGAGTAGCGTAGATATTCTTGTTCCCGACCTGCCTGAATCCGTTGCTGACGCAACTGTCGCCACCTGGCATAAAAAACCGGGCGATGCGGTCACTCGCGATGAAGTGCTGGTAGAAATCGAAACTGACAAAGTGGTACTGGAAGTACCGGCGTCGGCTGACGGCATTCTGGATGCTGTGCTGGAAGAAGAGGGCACTACCGTGACCTCTCGCCAGATCCTGGGCCGCCTGCGTGAGGGCAACAGCGCAGGCAAAGAGAGCAGCGCCAAATCCGACGCTAAAGAATCGACCCCGGCGCAGCGCCAGCAGGCTTCGCTGGAAGAGCAAAACAACGACGCGCTGAGCCCGGCTATCCGCCGTTTGCTGAGCGAACATGACCTGGACGCCAGCGCAATTAAAGGCACCGGCGTTGGCGGCCGTCTGACGCGCGAAGATGTGGAAAACCATCTGGCGAAAGCGAAAGCCGCACCGGCGCAAAGCGCGAAAGCGCCTGAGCAGCAGCCTGCCAGCGCGCAGCCTGCGCTTGGCAACCGCTCAGAGAAACGCGTGCCGATGACCCGTCTGCGTAAGCGTGTGGCGGAGCGTCTGCTGGAAGCGAAAAACTCTACCGCTATGCTGACCACCTTCAACGAAGTGAACATGAAGCCGATTATGGATCTGCGCAAGCAGTACGGCGATGCCTTCGAGAAGCGTCACGGCATCCGCCTGGGCTTTATGTCTTTCTACGTGAAAGCCGTAGTGGAAGCGCTCAAGCGCTACCCGGAAGTGAACGCCTCTATTGACGGCGAAGATGTGGTTTACCACAACTACTTTGATGTCAGCATGGCGGTTTCCACGCCACGCGGTCTGGTAACGCCAGTGCTGCGCGACGTAGACCTGTTGGGCATGGCTGATATCGAAAAACGCATCAAAGAGCTGGCGGTAAAAGGCCGCGACGGCAAACTGACCGTTGAAGACCTGACCGGCGGCAACTTCACCATCACTAACGGCGGCGTTTTCGGCTCGCTGATGTCCACGCCGATCATCAACCCGCCGCAGAGCGCGATCCTCGGCATGCACGCCATTAAAGATCGCCCGATGGCGGTAGATGGCAAAGTCGAGATCCTGCCTATGATGTATCTGGCGCTCTCCTACGACCACCGTCTGATCGACGGCCGCGAGTCGGTAGGTTTCCTGGTAGCGATTAAAGAGCTGCTGGAAGATCCGACCCGTCTGCTGCTGGACGTGTAGTCGCGCGGGAGCGCGCTCCCGACTTTTACCCTGTGGCCGCTCCGTAAGGGGCGGCGTCAGTACCCGAGCTTAATGGCTCTTAAGTCTTAATGGATAGAACACATGAACTTACACGAATATCAGGCGAAACAGCTGTTTGCCCGGTATGGCTTACCGGCGCCGGTGGGTTATGCCTGTACTACCCCGCGTGAAGCAGAAGAAGCCGCGTCTAAAATCGGTGCAGGTCCGTGGGTAGTAAAATGCCAGGTTCACGCAGGCGGTCGCGGCAAAGCGGGCGGCGTGAAAGTGGTGAAGAGCAAGGAAGAGATCCGCGCTTTTGCCGAGCAGTGGCTGGGCAAGCGTCTGGTGACCTATCAAACAGACGCCAATGGTCAACCGGTTAACCAAATCCTGGTTGAAGGCGCGACAGACATTGATAAAGAGCTTTACCTGGGCGCCGTTGTCGACCGCGGCACGCGTCGCGTGGTCTTTATGGCCTCTACCGAAGGCGGCGTGGAAATCGAAAAAGTCGCGGAAGAAACGCCGCACCTGATCCACAAAATGGCGCTCGACCCGCTGACCGGCCCGATGCCTTATCAGGGCCGCGAGCTGGCGTTCAAACTCGGTCTGGAAGGCAAACAGGTTCAGCAGTTCACCAAAATCTTTATGGGCCTTGCCAACCTGTTCCTGGAGCGTGACCTGGCGCTGGTCGAAATCAACCCGCTGGTTATCACCAAACAAGGCGACCTGATTTGCCTCGACGGCAAACTGGGCGCGGACGGCAACGCGCTGTTCCGCCAGCCGGATCTGCGCGAAATGCGCGACCACAGCCAGGAAGACGCTCGCGAAGCGCACGCTGCGCAGTGGGAACTGAACTACGTGGCGCTGGATGGCAACATTGGCTGCATGGTTAACGGCGCGGGCCTTGCGATGGGCACCATGGACATCGTTAAGCTGCACGGCGGCCAGCCGGCGAACTTCCTCGATGTGGGCGGCGGCGCAACCAAAGAGCGCGTAACCGAAGCGTTCAAAATCATCCTGTCGGACGACAAAGTGAAAGCCGTTCTGGTGAACATTTTCGGCGGTATCGTACGCTGCGACCTGATTGCTGACGGCATCATCGGCGCGGTGGAAGAAGTTGGCGTCAACGTGCCGGTGGTGGTGCGTCTTGAAGGCAACAACGCCGAACTTGGCGCGCAGAAGCTGGCGGAAAGCGGCCTGAATATTATTGCGGCGACAAGCCTGACGGATGCTGCGCAGCAGGTTGTTGCTGCGGTGGAGGGGAAATAATGTCTGTTTTAATTGATAAAAACACCAAAGTTATCTGCCAGGGTTTCACCGGCAGCCAGGGGACTTTCCACTCCGAGCAGGCGATCGCGTACGGCACCCAGATGGTCGGCGGCGTAACGCCGGGCAAGGGCGGCACCACGCACCTGGGCCTGCCTGTATTCAACACCGTTCGCGAAGCAGTGGAGGCGACTGGCGCGACCGCGTCCGTTATCTACGTTCCGGCGCCGTTCTGCAAAGACTCCATTCTGGAAGCTATCGATGCAGGCATTAAGCTGATTATCACCATCACCGAAGGCATTCCGACACTGGATATGCTGACCGTTAAGGTGAAGCTGGATGAAGCGGGCGTACGCATGATCGGCCCGAACTGCCCGGGCGTTATCACCCCAGGCGAATGCAAAATCGGCATCATGCCGGGCCACATTCACAAGCCAGGCAAAGTGGGCATTGTTTCCCGCTCCGGTACGCTGACTTATGAAGCGGTTAAGCAGACCACGGATTACGGTTTCGGCCAGTCTACCTGCGTAGGTATCGGCGGCGATCCGATCCCGGGCTCTAACTTTATCGACATCCTGAAACTGTTCCAGGAAGATCCGCAGACCGAAGCGATCGTCATGATCGGCGAGATTGGCGGTAGCGCGGAAGAAGAAGCGGCGGCGTACATTAAAGATCACGTCACCAAACCGGTTGTGGGCTACATCGCGGGCGTTACCGCGCCTAAAGGCAAGCGTATGGGCCATGCGGGCGCGATTATCGCGGGCGGCAAAGGCACTGCGGATGAAAAATTCGCTGCGCTGGAAGCGGCTGGCGTTAAAACCGTTCGCAGCCTGGCCGATATTGGCGACGCGCTGAGCACTATTCTGAAATAAAACGCTCTTGTCAGAAGAGAACAAGACGTTCGGTTCCATCTTTCGACATGGTTGGCCACCTTCGGGTGGCCTTTTTTAATGCTGACGCCGGGCGACCAGCGTGAATTTGTAATCGTCGCTTTTAAAAATATTTCGGCTGTATTCAAATACGCTGCCGTCTTTCAAAAAACCGCGCGACACTTTCTCAAGCGTCGGGTGCGCCGGATCGAGACCCAACGCTTTCGCCACCTCCGGGGTAGGCATCACCGCCAGAATCTCCTGTTCGCTGCGGTCGATCACCAACTTTTTTACCGCTTCGATGTAGTGATATTTGGATTTTTCCATCACTTCCCAGGTGAGATCCGGGAACAGCGCCAGCGGCATCCAGGTTTCCTCCAGCGTAACCGGTTTTTGCTGGATAAAGCGCAGCCGCTTTACGTGCCACACCTTATCGCTTTCGCTCAGATTCAGTTGCCCGGCAAGGTGCGGGGAGGGAGTAATCACTTCGAAGGTTAATACCTCGCTGTGGGTTTCCACCTTCCGGTCGGCCAGTTTCTCGTAAAAGCTGGTGAGCTGATAAATGTCGTAATGGACGCGCTCCTGTTTCACATAGGTGCCGCTGCCCTGGATGCTCTCAATACTATTTTGCTCGGTAAGCTGCTTCAGCGCCTTGCGCACCGTAACGCGGCTGACGCCAAACTGCGCCTGGAGCGCCGATTCGGTCGGCAGCGCATCGCCAGGTTTTAATTCCCCGCGTTCGATCTGATGACCAATCGCATCAGCTATCTGGCGATACATCGGCTTCTGGGCCATCACATCCTCCCGCTTAATACCCTTTGCACACAATTTAACGATTCTGGCAGATTACGTTGAATAGTAAACAATACAAATAGAATACAAATTTTGGTGAAGTTGAAAGTGATCACATAAAGGTATTATCGGTTGTGTCAGGATCCGCCAAAGCGGCAACCGAGGCCGCGACTCACTCTCAGCGAGGCACGTATGGATTTGACCGCGTTAACCCATCCTGACTCTGTTTTCCTCCACCAGCGGTTTAGCGACCGCGATCAGGCGTTGCGGATCCTGGCGCAGAGCCTGATGCAGCAGGGAAAATTGCAGGATGTGGATCTTTTTTTGACTGATGTGCTGGCGCGTGAGGCGCAGGGCCCGACGGCATTAGGCGAAGGGCTGGCGGTGCCGCACGGGAAATCTTCAGCCGTCACTTCTGCAAGCTTTGCCCTGGCGACGCTGGCGGAGCCGCTTGCCTGGCAGGGGGTTGACGGCGATGAACAGGTCAACTTGATTATTCTGCTGGCGATCCCGCCGCAGGAGGCAGGCACCACGCATATGCAACTGCTGACGGCGTTAACCTCGCGGCTGGTGGATGACGAGGTACGCGAACAGCTGCTGGCGACGACAAGCGCGCAACAGGTGTTTGCGCTGCTGAATGCCCAACCCCCGGCGCAATCCGCCGAGCCGCAACCCGAGCGCCATAAGCCGACGATTGTTTGCGTCACCGCCTGTCCGGCAGGCATCGCCCACACTTTTATGGCGGCAGAGTATCTGGAAAAAGCCGGACGCCAGTTGGGTGTTCACGTGCATGTGGAAACCCAGGGGGCAAACGGCATTGAAGGTCGGCTGACGGCGCAACAATTGCGCGATGCTCACGCCTGTATTTTTGCCGCTGAAGTGGCGGTGAAAGAAGCGGAGCGTTTTGCCCATCTGCCGTGTCTGTCTGTTCCGGTTGCCGAACCGATTCGCCGTGCGCCGGAACTGCTCCGGCAGGCGCTGGCGCTGGAACCGCTTGCCGCTCAGCAGCGCCCGGTAGCGTCAACGCCCGCCGCGCGCGGCGTAAAGGCGGAGCTGAAACAGGCGCTGCTGAGCGGCATTTCGTACGCCGTGCCGCTGATTGTCGCGGGCGGGACGGTGCTGGCGGTGGCGGTGCTGCTGGTGCAAATTTTCGGCTTACAGCATCTGTTCGATTTGGAAAATTCATGGCTGTGGATGTACCGCAAACTGGGCGGCGGCATGCTCGGCGCGCTGATGGTGCCGGTGCTGGCGGCGTATACCGCCTGTTCGCTGGCGGATAAACCGGCGTTAGCGCCCGGATTCGCGGCGGGACTGGCCGCCAATATGATCGGCGCGGGCTTTCTTGGCGGCGTGGCGGGCGGCCTGATCGCCGGGTATCTGATGCGCTGGGTGAAGCGTCATCTGCGCCTGTCCAGCCAGTTCAACGGCTTCCTGACCTTCTATCTCTACCCGGTGATCGGCACGTTAGCGGCGGGCAGCCTGATGCTGTTTGCTGTCGGCGCGCCGGTAGCCTGGCTGAATAACGGGCTGACGCAGTGGCTGAACGGGCTGTCTGGCAGCAACGCGCTGCTGCTCGGCGCGATTATCGGCTTTATGTGCTCTTTTGACCTGGGCGGACCGGTAAACAAAGCCTCCTACGCCTTCTGCCTCGGGGCGATGGCGAACGGCGTGTTGGGCCCGTACGCCATTTTCGCCTCGGTAAAAATGGTGTCGGCGTTCACGGTGACCGCCTCGACGCTGATCGCCCCGCAGCTGTTTAAACAATTTGAAATCGAGACCGGGAAATCCACCTGGCTGCTCGGCCTGGCGGGGATCACCGAAGGGGCGATCCCGATGGCGATTGAAGATCCGCTGCGGGTGATTGGTTCCTTCGTGCTGGGGTCGATGGCGACCGGGGCCATTGTGGGGGCGATGCATATCGGCCTGTCGACCCCTGGCGCGGGAATTTTCTCGCTGTTTTTGCTGCATGACGCAGGTCTGGGCGGCGTGATGGCGGCGGCGGTCTGGTTCGGCGCGGCGCTGGTCGGCACGGCTATCTCCACCTCGATTTTACTGCTCTGGCGTCGCCATGGGGTGAAGCATGGCCAGTATGACGTTTACGCTGAGACGGAATAAAAGGAAACCACAATGAAAGCTGTATCGCGTGTTCATATTACGCCTCATATGCACTGGGATCGGGAATGGTATTTCACCACCGAAGAGTCGCGTATTTTGTTGGTCAACAATATGGAGGAGATCCTCGCCCGGCTGGAGCAGGACCCGGCGTATCCCTTTTACGTGCTCGACGGCCAGACGGCGATCCTCGAAGACTATTTCGCCGTGAAGCCGGAAAACCGGCAGCGGGTCAAAGCGCTGGTCGAGGCGGGAAGGCTGATCATCGGTCCCTGGTATACCCAGACCGACACCACCATCGTGGCGGGAGAATCGATAGTCCGTAACCTGATGTACGGGTTGCGCGACTGCCGGGAATTTGGCGAGCCGATGATGATTGGCTATCTGCCGGACTCTTTCGGCATGTCGGGGCAGCTTCCGCATATCTTTAACGGTTTTGGCATTACCCGCGCTATGTTCTGGCGCGGCTGTTCCGAGCGCCACGGCAGCGATAAAACCGAATTTCTCTGGCAGAGCGGGGAGGGCAGTGAAGTGGCGGTCCAGGTGCTGCCGCTCGGTTACGCCATCGGCAAATATCTGCCTGATGACGAAGCGGGTCTGCGCAAACGGCTCGACAGCTACTTTGCGGTGCTGGAGAAAGCTTCGCTCACCAAAGAGATCCTGTTGCCGAACGGTCACGACCAGATGCCGTTGCAGCAAAATATTTTCAGCGTGATCGCCAGGCTGCGGGAAATTTACCCCGAGCGCGAGTTTGTGATGAGCCGCTTCGAAACGGTGTTTGAGCGAATTGAACAGCAGCGTGAGCGCCTCGACACGCTGAAAGGCGAATTTATCGACGGCAAATATATGCGCGTTCATCGCACCATCGGCTCAACGCGAATGGATATTAAAATTGCCCACGCGCGCATCGAGAACAAAATCGTCAATCTGCTGGAGCCGCTGAAATCCATCGCCTGGCGCCTGGGATTTGACTATCACCATGGCCTGCTGGAGAAAATGTGGAAAGAGATCTTAAAAAATCACGCCCATGACAGCATCGGCTGCTGCTGTAGCGACAAAGTACACCGGGAGATCATGGCGCGTTTTGAACTGGCCGAGGACATGGCGGACAACCTGCTGCGCTTTACCCAACGCAAAATCGTCGATGCCATGCCGCAAGGCGAGGGCGATAAGCTGGTGTTGTTTAACCTGATGCCTTATCCGCGCCAGGAGGTGATTAACACCACGCTGCGTATCCGCGCCGCGCAGTTTGCGCTGCGGGATTGCGCGGGCAACCCGGTGGAATATTTCATCCGCGCGGCACGGGAAATCGACCCGGGGCTGGTGGACCGGCAAATCGTCCACTATGGCAACTACGAGCCGTTTAGGGAGTACGACATCCAGCTATGCCAGGTGTTGCCCGCCATGGGCTATCTGACGCTGGAGGTGATCGCGGAGAAAGGGCTTCAAACCACGTTGCCGGCGCCTGGCGATGCGCTGCTGGAGAATGGCTTCTGGCGTATCGACATCAACCCTGACGGCACCCTGAAAATGCGCGATAAGCAAACCGGGCTGATATACGACCGGGTGCTGACCCTGGAGGAGGGATCCGACGACGGCGACGAATACGATTATTCACCGGCGCGCGAAGAGTGGATTATCCGCTCAACCGAGGGCGAACATCAGGTTGAGGTGATCCATGAGGCCTGGCAGAGCACGGCGGTGCTGCGGCTAACGATGGCGGTGCCGCAAGATCTGGCGCAGCGGGCGCGTCGTGAAGCCACCGGGCGCGTTGAGGCGGAATGTCGCATTACCCTTGCGCACCATCAGCGGCGGGTGGATATAGAAATGGTGATTGATAATCAGGCTGCTGACCATCGCCTGCGGGTGTTGATCCCGACGCCGTTTCATTGCGACAGCGTACTGTGCGATACCCAGTTTGGCGCTATCCAGCGTCCGGTAAAAGAGAGCGCCATGGAGACCTGGCAGCAGGAGGGGTGGAAAGAAGCGCCGGTACCGGTGTGGAATTTCCTTAACTACTGCGCGCTGGAGTCGCAGCGTCAGGGGCTGGCGCTGTTTAGCGAAGGGCTGCGGGAAGTAGAAATCCTCGGCGAGCAACAAAAAACCTTTGCGCTGACCCTGTTGCGCGGCGTCGGGTTGCTGGGCAAAGAGAATTTACTGCTGAGACCGGGCCGTCCTTCCGGTATCAAACTACCGGTTCCCGATTCGCAAATGCGCGGTAAGCTGCGCTGTCGCTTCAGCCTGTTCAGCTATACCGGAACGGCCGCAGGGGCAGGCGTTGCGCAGCAGGCCCGCGCATGGTTAACGCCGGTACAGTGCTATAACAAAATCCCGTGGGATGCGATGAAGCTCAACAGCGTGCCCTTCACCACACCATCACACTACTCGCTGATGACCATGTCGCCAGTGGAATGCCAGCTCAGCGCGCTGAAAAAAGCGGAAGATGACGAGGCGCTGATCCTGCGGGTTTACAATCCTTCTCACAATGAAACCTGTGAAGGGCAACTGGCGTTTACCTCGCACATCGCGCAGTGGCAGGAAACAGATATGCGGGAAAGGGTCTGTCCGCATGTTCAACATCAATCCGCCGCAACGGGCTTGTTAAAGCCCGGCCAGTCGCGAACGTTTAAAATAACGTTACATCCGCGCGCCTGAATAAAAAGCGGCGTCTGAGGATAATCCCGCCAGGCGTCGCTTTTTTAAATCGTCGTTAAATGTTAATTAAATGATAATTTGATTAACTTATTTTATGTATAAACTCTACAAACGGTATTTAAATAAAATTTCGTGATGTATTTAACACTCTTTATCTTTCCCTCTCTTTATTTTTGTTTCGCCCTCCTGGTAAATAATCGATTACAGAAATTATTACTGTCAATTAACTCTCGCAGGCTTTAAAGGAACAAATATTTAACAATAAGATCACCAGGGATAGCATGGTGAAACATTGTTAACATGAATGCCATAAATTGAGCCAGATCAATAGTTAGCATATGGCGTTAGATAAATATTTTTGTAAATTTGCGCCAAATCAATCTGGTGCCTGGCCCCATTTCGCTATAAATTGATCACCGTCGAAAAACGCAAATAACACGCTGTAAAAAGCTGTTTATTGTAAGGGATTTGCGGCGTAATATATTTGTCGAATCAATTTGTTTTATTTAACGTATTTGTAACCTTTCGCCATTGTTTTTTTACATCACGCCAGTGATGCGGCTTTGGCGCGTCGGAAGCAAATGTATTTCTATTGGGGCATGCGTTGTGGAAACCGGTAACGGGAGCCGCATTCAAAGTCTTCATGCGAAGAGCAAGGAGTCAAGATGTTAGATATAGTCGAACTGTCGCGCTTACAGTTTGCCTTGACCGCGATGTATCACTTTCTGTTTGTGCCGCTGACGCTGGGTATGGCGTTCCTGCTGGCTATTATGGAAACGGTTTACGTCCTCTCTGGTAAACAAATCTATAAAGATATGACCAGGTTCTGGGGCAAGTTGTTTGCAATCAACTTTGCGCTGGGCGTGGCGACCGGCTTGACCATGGAGTTCCAGTTCGGAACAAACTGGTCTTATTATTCTCATTATGTGGGCGATATTTTTGGCGCGCCCCTGGCCATCGAAGGCTTGATGGCGTTTTTCCTTGAATCCACTTTTGTCGGCCTGTTTTTCTTTGGCTGGGATCGCCTGAGCAAAGTGCAGCATATGGCTGTGACCTGGCTGGTTGCGCTGGGTTCCAACCTTTCCGCGCTCTGGATCCTGGTAGCCAACGGCTGGATGCAAAACCCCGTTGCTTCTGATTTCAACTTCGAAACCATGCGCATGGAGATGGTGAGCTTCTCCGAACTGGTCCTGAACCCGGTTGCGCAAGTGAAGTTCGTTCACACCGTCGCAGCAGGTTACTGTACCGGCGCGATGTTTATCCTGGGCATCAGCGCATGGTACATGCTGAAAGGCCGCGACTTCGCTTTCGCTAAACGTTCTTTCGCTATTGCGGCGAGCTTCGGCATGGCGGCTGTTCTTTCCGTTATCGTACTGGGCGATGAATCCGGCTACGAGATGGGCGACGTTCAGAAAACCAAACTGGCGGCGATTGAAGCGGAATGGGAAACACAGCCGGCGCCTGCGGCGTTTACGCTGTTCGGCATTCCCGATCAACAAGCGCAGGAAAACCACTTCGCTATTCAAATTCCTTACGCGCTGGGCATTATCGCGACCCGTTCCGTCGATACGCCGGTTATCGGCCTGAAAGATCTGATGGTGCAGCATGAAGCGCGTATCCGTAATGGCATGAAAGCTTATCAGTTGCTGGAGCAGCTGCGCGGCGGCGCTACCGATCAGGCCGTTCGCGACGAATTCAATAGCGTCAAGAAAGACCTGGGTTATGGGCTGCTGCTTAAACGCTACACCCCGAACGTGGCTGACGCCACAGAAGAGCAGATTAAGCAGGCAACGCAGGATTCCATTCCGGCAGTGGCGCCGCTTTACTTCTCCTTCCGCATTATGGTGGCCTGCGGCGTATTAATGCTGCTGATTATCGGCGCGGCGTTCTGGAGCGTTCTTCGTAACCGCATCGGCGAGAAGAAATGGCTGCTGCGCGCGGCGTTTTACGGCATTCCTCTGCCGTGGATAGCGGTCGAAGCGGGCTGGTTTGTGGCGGAATATGGTCGTCAGCCGTGGGCCATCGGCGAAGTGCTGCCAACAGCGGTCGCGAACTCAACCCTGACGGCAGGCGACATCATCTTCTCTATGGTGCTGATTTGCGGCCTTTATACGCTGTTCCTGGTGGCGGAACTTTTCCTGATGTTCAAATTCGCCCGTCTGGGACCAAGCAGCCTGAAAACCGGTCGCTACCATCATGAGCAGTCTGATAAACCCAACGGGGAAACTGATGCGTATCAGCAGTCCACCGTGGCTTCTCAGCCGGCACGCTAAGCGAGGAGAGAGAAATGATTGATTATGAAGTATTGCGTTTTGTCTGGTGGCTGCTGGTTGGCATTCTGCTGATTGGTTTCGCTGTCACCGATGGTTTTGACATGGGTGTCGGCATGCTGACACGCGTACTGGGCCGTACCGATACTGAACGTCGCGTAATGATTAACACCATCGCGCCGCACTGGGACGGCAACCAGGTGTGGCTTATCACTGCTGGCGGCGCGCTGTTCGCCGCCTGGCCGATGGTCTACGCGGCAGCGTTCTCCGGCTTTTACGTTGCGATGATCCTGGTGTTGGCTTCGCTATTCTTCCGCCCGGTTGGTTTCGACTACCGTTCGAAAATTGAAGACAGCCGCTGGCGCAATATGTGGGACTGGGGCATCTTTATCGGCAGCTTTGTGCCGCCGCTGGTTATCGGCGTGGCGTTTGGCAACCTGCTGCAAGGCGTGCCGTTTACCGTCGATGAATACCTGCGTTTAACCTACACCGGCAACTTCTTCCAGCTACTGAACCCGTTTGGCCTGCTGGCAGGTATCGTCAGCGTAGCGATGATCATCACCCAGGGCGCGACTTACCTGCAAATGCGTACCGTTGGCGAGCTGCACCTGCGTTCCCGTAATACCGCGCAGCTCTCTGCGCTGGTGATGATGGTCTGCTTCGTGCTGGCGGGCGTTTGGGTGGTGTTTGGCATCGATGGTTATGTTGTGACTTCAACGATTGACGTTCATGCGGCGTCGAACCCGCTGACGAAAGAAGTAACGCGTGAAGCTGGCGCATGGCTTGCCAATTTCAACAATACGCCAGTCCTGTGGGCTCTGCCTGCGCTTGGCGTAGCGCTGCCGGTGTTGACTATTCTGGCGTCGCGTATGGAAAGAGGCGCGTGGGCGTTTGTTTTCTCTTCGCTAACGCTGGCGTGCGTTATCCTGACCGCAGGTATTGCGATGTTCCCGTTCGTTATGCCTTCCAGCGTTATGATGAACGCCAGCCTGACGATGTGGGATGCCACCTCCAGCCAGCTAACGCTGACCGTGATGACCTACGTGGCCGCCGTGTTCGTACCGATTATTCTGCTCTACTCCAGCTGGTGCTACTGGAAAATGTTCGGCCGCATCACCAAAGAGCATATTGAAAGCAACACCCACTCTCTGTACTAAGTAAGGAGCTGATTATGTGGTATTTCGCATGGATTTTAGGAACGCTTCTTGCCTGTGCTTTTGGGATCATCACCGCGCTGGCGCTTGAACATGTTGAAGCGACCAAAGCCGGCAAAGAAGAGCATTGATGAATAACCTCATCACAACGCTTTACGCAGTAATGGATAAGGGCCCCTTGCGGGCTCTTTCCTTGATAATGGCGCTGGCGCTTGCCGGCTGCGTGTTCTGGGATCCGAGCCGCTTTGCGGCGAAGACCAGCGAGCTTGAAATCTGGCATGGTCTGCTGATCATCTGGGCCGTCTGCGCAGGGGTGATCCACGGCACGGGATTCCGGCTTCGTACCCCTCGCTGGCAGGGGCTCTTTTCCCCGCTTATCGCAGACCTGATTTTGCTTGCCGGGCTGCTGTTTTTCTTCTTCTGAGCAACAACTCACCACTGTTATTTATGGGTCGTTAACGACCCATAAATATTTACTCTCCGTTTACTTCAACCCATTCCAAACCTACAACCTCTTGCGTATAGTAAGCACCGTTTAATTGCATTACCGGGATGTAGAGTGAGCACAACGCTGTTTCGATGGCCGGTCCGTGTCTATTACGAAGATACCGATGCCGGTGGTGTGGTTTATCACGCCAGTTATGTCGCTTTTTATGAAAGAGCACGCACAGAGATGCTGCGCCATCACCACTTTAGTCAGCAGGAATTGCTGGCTGAGCGCGTGGCCTTCGTCGTACGCAAGATGACGCTTGAGTATTTTGCGCCTGCCCGACTCGACGATTTACTCGAAATCCAGACTGAAATTACATCGATGCGTGGGACTTCACTGATCTTCACGCAGCGGATAGTCAATGCCGACAATGTTCTCCTCAACGAAGCCGAGGTTAAAATTGTCTGCGTTGATCCACTCATAATGAAGCCTCGAGCGCTTCCCAAGTCTATTGTCGCGGAGTTCAAGCAGTGACTGACATGAATATCCTTGATTTGTTCCTGAAGGCGAGCCTTCTGGTTAAACTTATCATGTTGATTTTGATTGGTTTTTCTATCGCATCCTGGGCCATTATCATTCAGAGAACGCGCATTCTTAACGCGGCGAGCCGCGAAGCGGAAGCGTTTGAAGACAAGTTTTGGTCGGGTATCGAACTTTCTCGTCTTTATCAGGAAAGCCAGGGCCGCCGTGAAAACCTGAGCGGTTCAGAGCAAATCTTTTACGCGGGTTTTAAAGAGTTCGCTCGCCTGCACCGTGCTAACAGCCATGCGCCAGAGGCGATTGTCGAGGGCGCGTCGCGCGCCATGCGCATCTCCATGAACCGTGAACTGGAAACGCTGGAAACACATATTCCTTTCCTCGGCACTGTCGGCTCCATTAGTCCCTATATCGGTCTGTTCGGCACCGTCTGGGGCATCATGCACGCTTTTATCGCCCTTGGCGCTGTGAAGCAGGCGACGCTGCAAATGGTGGCGCCGGGCATCGCAGAAGCGTTGATCGCAACCGCTATCGGTTTGTTTGCGGCTATTCCCGCCGTTATGGCTTATAACCGCCTGAACCAGCGTGTAAACAAGCTGGAACTGAATTACGACAACTTCATGGAAGAGTTCACGGCTATTTTGCATCGTCAGGCATTTACCAGCAGCGAAAGCAGCAAGGGGTAAACCATGGCCAGAACACGTGGACGGGGTCGTCGCGATCTTAAGTCTGAAATCAACATCGTGCCGCTGCTGGACGTATTGCTGGTGCTGCTGCTCATCTTTATGGCAACAGCGCCGATAATCACCCAGAGCGTTGAAGTGGACCTGCCGGACGCCACGGACTCTAAAACGGTCAGCACCAACGATGACCCACCGGTCATTATTGAAGTGTCCGGGGTAGGGCAGTACAGCGTGGTGGTGGAAAAAGATCGTCTTGATCAACTGCCTTCCGAACAGGTAGTGGCGGAAGCTCAGCGTCGTTTGCAGGCGAATCCGAAAACGGTCTTTCTTATCGGTGGCGCTAAAGATGTCCCTTACGATGAAATTATTAAAGCGCTGAACCTGTTGCATCAGGCGGGTGTGAAATCTGTCGGTTTAATGACGCAGCCAATCTAAGCGTTGTGTGCAACGGGTGAACAGTTTTTTGGGAACCGAGAGTGTCAAAGGCAACCGAACAAAACGATAAGCTGAAACGAGCGATAATCATTTCAGTAGTGCTGCACGTCTTGCTGATTGCACTGCTGGTCTGGAGCTCGTTTGATGAGCACATTGACGAAGCTGCCGGCGGCGGCGGTGGGTCGGCCATTGATGCGGTAATGGTCGATCCTGGCGCGGTGGTGCAGCAATATAATCGTCAGCAACAACAACAGGCGAGCGCGCGCCGCGCCGCCGAGCAGCGTGAAAAGCAGGCGCAACAGCAGGCGGAAGAGCTTCAGGAGAAGCAGGCCGCCGAGCAGGAGCGTTTGAAGCAGCTTGAAAAAGAGCGTCTCGAAGCGCAGGAACAAGCGCGCCAGCAAGCCGAACAGCAGAAGCAGGCTGAAGAGGCGGCGAAGCGTGCGCAGGAACAGCAGAAGCAAGCCGAGGCAGCGGCGGCGAAAGCGGCGGCAGACGCTAAAGCACAAGCCGAAGCACAGGCTAAAGCGGCGGCGGAAGCTAAAGCGAAGGCGGATGCGCAGGCGAAAGCCGCGGAAGAAGCCGCGAAGAAAGCGGCCGCTGATGCTCAGAAAAAAGCGCAGGAAGAGGCTGCAAAAGCCGCTGCCGACGCACAAAAGAAAGCGCAGGAAGAGGCGGCGAAAGCGGCGAAAGCCGCTGAGAAGAAAGCCCAGGAAGCGGCCGCTAAAAAAGCGCAGCAAGAGGCGGAGAAAAAAGCGGCCGCGGAAGCTGCGAAGAAAGCCGCCGCGGAGAAAGCCGCCGCCGAAAAAGCTGAAAAAGCGGCCGCTGCAAAGGCCGCAGCGGCTGAGAAAGCGGCTGCGGAAAAAGCCGCCGCAGAAAAAGCAGCGGCGGCTGAAAAAGCGGCTGCCGCGAAGAAAGCGGCCGCAGACAAAGCCGCCGCCGCGAAGAAAGCCGCAGCGGAAAAAGCCGCAGCGGCAGCGGGCGTTGATGACTTGCTTGGCGATCTCAGCTCTGGTAAGAATGCGCCGAAATCCGGCGGCGGGGCTAAGGGAACTAATGCAGCGCCTGCCGGGACGGGTAATAGTAAAAACAATGGCGCTTCTGGCGCTGAAATCAACAGCTATGCTTCGCAGATCAAATCTGCCATTGAGAGCAAGTTTTACGATGCGTCTTCGTACTCAGGCAAAACCTGTACGCTGCGTATAAAACTGGCGCCCGATGGGCTGCTGCTTGATATTCAGTCAGAAGGCGGCGACCCGGCGCTCTGCCAGGCGGCGATTTCAGCCGCTCGCCAGGCGAGAATTCCGAAGCCGCCAAGCCAGGCTGTCTATGAAGTCTTTAAAAACGCACCGTTGGACTTTAAGCCTTAATCACAATTTCCCCGCGCAAGCGGGGAAAATCGTACTAAGGTGAGTCTCAGAGGTGAGAGTGTTTGAAATGAAGTTTGTTAACCTTCTGCTAAGTTATCGTGGGCGTCGCGTCCAGATAAGGGAGATACGATGAAGCAGGCATTACGATTAGCATTCAGTGTTTTAATGCTGTGGGCAGCGGTGCTGCACGCAGAAGTCCGTATTGAGATTACCCAGGGGGTAGACTCGGCGCGTCCTATCGGCGTTGCGCCGTTTAAATGGGCAGGTCCTGGCGCCGCGCCTGAAGATATCGGCGGCATTGTGGCAGCCGACCTTCGCAACAGCGGTAAATTCAACCCGCTCGACCGCTCTCGTCTGCCGCAGCAGCCTGCTTCCGCACAGGAAGTGCAGCCTGCCGCCTGGTCGGCGCTCGGTATTGATGCGGTTGTAGTCGGCCAGGTTACCCCGAACGGCGACGGCAGTTACACGGTTGCTTATCAGCTCGTGGATACCGGCGGCGCGCCGGGCACCGTGCTTGCGCAGAACTCCTATAAAGTGAACAAGCAGTGGCTGCGTTATGCGGGCCACACCGCAAGCGATGAAGTCTTTGAAAAGCTGACGGGCATTAAAGGCGCATTCCGCACCCGTATCGCCTATGTAGTGCAAACCAATGGCGGCCAGTTCCCTTATGAACTTCGCGTATCGGATTACGACGGCTATAACCAGTTCGTTGTTCACCGTTCTCCGCAACCGCTGATGTCTCCGGCATGGTCCCCGGACGGCAGCAAGCTTGCCTACGTGACATTTGAGAGCGGCCGTTCCGCGCTGGTTATCCAGACGCTTTCCAACGGCGCTGTGCGTCAGGTTGCTTCGTTCCCGCGTCACAACGGGGCGCCGGCCTTCTCGCCGGATGGCAGCAAGCTCGCTTTCGCGCTCTCTAAAACCGGTAGCCTGAACCTCTATGTGATGGATATCGGCTCTGGCCAGATTCGTCAGGTGACGGATGGCCGCAGCAATAACACCGAACCGACCTGGTTCCCGGACAGCCAGACTCTGGCCTATACCTCCGACCAGGCAGGTCGTCCGCAGGTTTATAAAGTTAACGTTAATGGCGGCGCGCCGCAGCGTCTGACCTGGGAAGGCTCTCAGAATCAGGATGCGGATGTCAGCTCTGACGGTAAATTCCTGGTGATGGTGAGCTCCAACGGCGGCGCTCAGAACATCGCTAAACAAGATCTGGCAACGGGTGGCGTACAAACTTTGTCGTCAACGTTCCTGGATGAAACGCCGAGTCTGGCACCTAACGGCACCATGGTAATCTACAGCTCTTCTCAGGGGATGGGATCCGTGCTGAATCTGGTTTCTACAGATGGGCGTTTCAAAGCGCGTCTTCCGGCAACTGATGGTCAGGTTAAATTCCCGGCCTGGTCGCCGTATCTGTGATAATAAATAATTGATTATTAAAGGAATCAAAGAAATGCAACTGAACAAAGTGCTGAAAGGGCTGATGCTGGCTCTGCCTGTTATGGCAATCGCGGCGTGTTCTTCCAACAAGAACGCAAGCAACGACCAGAGCGGCGAAGGCATGCTGGGTGCCGGCACTGGTATGGATGCTAACGGCGGCGGCAACATGTCTTCTGAAGAGCAGGCTCGTTTGCAGATGCAGCAGCTGCAACAGAACAACATTGTTTACTTCGATCTGGACAAGTATGACATTCGTTCTGACTTTGCTGCGATGCTGGATGCGCACGCTAACTTCCTGCGTAGCAACCCGTCTTACAAAGTCACCGTAGAAGGTCATGCGGATGAGCGCGGCACTCCGGAGTACAACATCTCCCTGGGTGAACGTCGTGCTAACGCCGTTAAAATGTACCTGCAAGGTAAAGGCGTTTCCGCTGATCAGATCTCCATCGTTTCTTACGGTAAAGAAAAACCCGCAGTACTGGGTCACGACGAAGCGGCTTACGCTAAAAACCGTCGCGCCGTACTGGTTTACTAAGAGAATCGCATGAGCAGTAACTTCAGACATCACCTGTTGGGTCTGTCGTTGCTGGTTGGCATAGCGGCCCCCTGGGCCGCTTTTGCTCAGGCGCCAATCAGTAGCGTCGGCTCAGGCTCGGTCGAAGACCGCGTCACACAACTTGAGCGTATTTCTAACGCTCACAGCCAACTCTTAACTCAACTCCAGCAGCAGCTTTCCGATAATCAGTCCGATATTGATTCCCTGCGCGGTCAGATTCAGGAAAACCAGTATCAGCTGAATCAAATTGTCGAACGTCAAAAGCAAATCCTTTTGCAGATTGACAGTCTGAGCAGCGGTGGGGCGGCCGCTACGCAGGGCGCAAGCGGCGAGCAAAGCAGCGCGGCTGCGGCACCGAATCCTTCTGCGAGTGCGCCAGCCGCGGCGGCGCCAGTGCAAAGCGGCGATGCTAATACCGATTACAACGCCGCTATCGCGCTGGTGCAGGATAAGTCGCGCCAGGATGAAGCCATCGCCGCGTTTCAGAATTTCATCAAGCAATACCCGGATTCAACCTACCAGCCTAATGCGAATTACTGGCTCGGGCAGTTGAATTACAACAAGGGTAAAAAAGATGACGCCGCGTTTTACTTTGCCTCGGTGGTGAAAAATTACCCTAAATCGCCGAAAGCGGCTGACGCCATGTTTAAGGTAGGCGTCATCATGCAGGACAAAGGCGATACGGCAAAAGCGAAGGCGGTTTATCAGCAAGTTATTACCAAATATCCTGGTACCGACGGCGCAAAACAGGCGCAAAAACGTCTGAATGCAATGTGATGCGTACGGCTTGACCAGTAAGCGCTGTTTTTCTGGTCTTGCCGTGCGATTACTAAGCAGTTAAGTGATCTGTATCGAAATTTATGTTGCGTCAGATTCTTAAATCAGTAATATATGCCGCCGTTGCCACGGGATATGAAACAAGCCTGTAGCGGCAAAAAAGTGGGTCGTTAGCTCAGTTGGTAGAGCAGTTGACTTTTAATCAATTGGTCGCAGGTTCGAATCCTGCACGACCCACCACTTAAAGGTGGAAACACCTTTCCAGCGTAGTATCGGGTGATTAGCTCAGCTGGGAGAGCACCTCCCTTACAAGGAGGGGGTCGGCGGTTCGATCCCGTCATCACCCACCACTTCGGGTCGTTAGCTCAGTTGGTAGAGCAGTTGACTTTTAATCAATTGGTCGCAGGTTCGAATCCTGCACGACCCACCACTCGCTAAAGTAGTTTGAATAGCGAAATCGTGAAGGATAACGTTGCGCAGCAACGGCATGCGAGGCGAAGCCGAGCCATCCTGCACGACCCACCACTTAATCAGTGGCATAGCAGTAAATATTTCATGCAATACCCGCAAGGGGTCGTTAGCTCAGTTGGTAGAGCAGTTGACTTTTAATCAATTGGTCGCAGGTTCGAATCCTGCACGACCCACCAGTGTAAAAAGGCGCCCTAAAGGCGCCTTTTTGCTGTCTGTACGTCAGAAAGATTCGAACCTGCGCAGGTTCGGGTCGAACGAAGTGAGACAACGACGCCGCTTGCGGCGACGGCCCGAAGGGCGAGCGAAGCGAGTTATCCTGCACGACCCACCAGTGTAAAAAGGCGCCCTAAAGGCGCCTTTTTGCTGTCTGTACGTCAGGAAGATTCGGCCCTGCGCAGGTTCGGGTCGAACGTAGTGAGACAACAACGCCGCTTGCGGCGGCGGCCCGAAGGGCGAGCGAAGCGAGTTATCCTGCACGACCCACCAGTGTAAAAAGCGGCTTTTGGCTGTCCAGAACGCAACTAACCTCTCAAGCAGCATTACTGTCGTCTCGTTGAAAACGCCTCTCTTTTCACGCTTCTCCGGCGTTGGGGCTCGCACAAGCGAAACGTACCCGGCTAAAACGGTTTCGATGAATAGAAAGTGACTTTTCATTGCCAATCCGCTATCTTGTTTAGTATATAAAACATCCATGGCTTATCTTTGTCTTATCGCGCTTGAGAAAGGCAATTTTGTTAAGCCAGTAAAACGAGAGAGCATGATGAGCGTGATGTTCGATCCGCAAGCCGCTATTTATCCCTTTCCGCCTAAACCTGCGCCACTGAAACAAGACGAGAAAGATTTCTACCGCAAAAAAATAAAGCGCCTGCTTAAAGAGCGCGACGCCGTCATGGTCGCGCATTATTACACCGACCCGGAAATTCAGGCGTTGGCTGAGGAGACTGGGGGCTGCATCTCCGATTCGCTGGAAATGGCCCGCTTTGGGGCTAAACATCCTGCGAAGACCCTTCTGGTTGCCGGCGTTCGTTTTATGGGCGAGACGGCCAAAATTCTTAGCCCGGAAAAAACGATCCTCATGCCTACCTTGCAGGCGGAATGCTCGCTGGATTTAGGCTGTCCGGTTGATGAATTCAGCGCTTTTTGCGACGCGCATCCGGATCGCACCGTGGTGGTCTACGCTAACACTTCTGCTGCGGTTAAAGCCCGGGCGGACTGGGTCGTCACCTCAAGCATCGCCGTTGAACTGATTGAACATCTCGACAGCCTTGGCGAAAAGATTATCTGGGCGCCGGATCGCCATCTTGGAAACTATGTGCAAAAGCAAACCGGCGCAGATGTGCTCTGCTGGCAGGGCGCCTGTATCGTGCATGATGAGTTCAAAACACAGTCGCTGGCGCGCATGAAAGCGCTCTATCCCGGGGCGGCTGTGCTGGTGCATCCTGAATCTCCGCAGGCGGTCGTAGATATGGCTGATGCGGTGGGCTCCACCAGCCAGCTTATCAACGCCGCCAGAACGTTGCCGAATAAGCAGCTTATCGTGGCGACCGATCGCGGGATTTTTTACAAAATGCAGCAGGCGGTGCCGGATAAAGAGTTATTTGAAGCACCGACTGCCGGCGAAGGGGCAACTTGCCGCAGCTGCGCCCATTGTCCATGGATGGCGATGAACGGCTTAAAAGCTATCGCTGAGGGCCTGGAACAAGGTGGAGCGATGCATGAAATCCATGTTGACGCAAAACTGCGTGAAGGGGCTTTGTTGCCGCTTAACCGCATGCTGGATTTTGCCGCTACACTTCGGGGCTAGGTTCGGTTTTATATCAACAGCCTGTCAGGCCAACTTACAGGCCAGGTAACGCAAAAGCGGTTTTCGCTCAGGGGAAGATATGGATTTTTTTAGCGTTAACAATATTCTCGTTCACATCCCGCTCGGCACGGGCGGTTATAACCTGTCGTGGATAGAGGCGGTGGGCACCCTTGCCGGGTTGCTTTGTATCTGGCTGGCGAGTCTTGAAAAAATCAGTAACTACGCGTTTGGTTTAATCAACGTAACGCTTTTCGCGATTATCTTTTTCCAGATCCAGCTTTATGCCAGCCTGCTGCTTCAGCTTTTCTTTTTTGCCGCCAATATTTATGGCTGGTACGCCTGGTCACGGCAAACCGCCGATAACCAGGCGGCGTTGCGCATACGCTGGCTACCTGTGCCTAAGGCAATAGCCTGGCTGGCAGCATGCGTCATAGCGATTGGCGCCATGACTGTCTGGATAGATCCGGTCTTTGCTGTACTGACACGCGTGGCTGTGACAGCCATGCAGACGTTTGGGCTGAATGTCACCATGCCGACGCTTGCGCCGGACGCCTTCCCGTTCTGGGATTCCTGTCTGATGGTGCTTTCCATCGTGGCGCAGATCCTGATGACTCGCAAATATGTGGAAAACTGGCTGCTGTGGGTGATCATCAACGTGATTAGCGTGGTGATTTTCGCACGCCAGGGTGTTTACGCTATGTCGCTTGAATACCTGCTGCTGACGTTTATCGCGCTGAATGGCAGCCGTATGTGGATGAAAAGCGCGCGCGAGCAAGGGTCACGCGCGCTGGCGCATTAATGATGATGGCCGTGGTGGTGCGAATGCGCTGCCTGCGGCTCGTTAAGATGACAATCTATGCCAGCGCAGGGCTGGTATTCCATCTGAACGGTGGCGTGTTCAACCTGATACTTATGCGAAAGAAAGTGGTGTATGCGGCCAAGCAGGGCGTCATGATCGTGCGGGGGAATGACCTGCACGTGAAGCGTCATTAATGGCCGCTCGCCCACCAGCCAGACGTGAACATGGTGCACGTCGCGCACTTCCGGGATAGCGTTGGAAAGCTCGCGCTTTAGGGCGCGGACATCCAGGGTTTTCGGCGCGCCTTCCAGCAATTCGTTCAGACTCTCTTTCAACAAACTCCAGGCGCTACGCAGCACCAGGCAGGAGACCAGAATCGACAGAATGGGGTCGATGGGCGTCCAGCCGGTGGTGAGAATAATGAGCGCCGCGACAATAGCGCCCACAGAACCCAGTAAATCGCCCAGCACGTGCAGCGCCGCTGCCCGAACGTTCATGTTTTTCTCTTCGCTGCCGCGATGCAAAATCCAGAAAGAGAGCAGGTTAGCGATAAGCCCGGCGAAGGCGATGGCGAGCATGGCGCCGCCTGCGACAGGGCGGGGCGCATAAAAACGCTCTATGGCTTCCCAGACAATCAACACGGTAATCACCAGCAACGCCAGCGCATTCACAAAAGCCGCGAGCGTCGTCAGGCGCAGCCAGCCGAAAGTGTGTCGCGAATTAGGCGGAAGGCGGGCGAACCGCACGGCCAGTAGCGCCACCAGCAGGGCGGCGGCGTCCGTCAGCATGTGGCCTGCATCCGCCAGCAGCGCCAGCGAGCCGGAAAGCAGTCCGCCAATAACCTCCAGCACCATAAAGGCGGCCGTAATGGCAAAAGCGATAAAAAGCCTGCGAGCGTTAGCATCCTGCGAATGCGAAGCAGGGGAGTGAGAATGGGAATGCGCCATAGCAAATAAGCCTCTGATGTGCTGTTTTCGTTTTAACTTTATGATGCTCTTTCAGTCTGCCAGGCGCCAGCGCGCGTCAAAAACAGAAAAAACAAAGGAGAGCATAAGCTCTCCTTCGGCGACTTGCTATAGTCTGGCGGTTTAGTGCGTCGTGCCGTCAGTTTTGGTGTTGACGTCGTTGTTGTTACCGCTGCCGGTTTCCACTTTCTTATTCACGTCCGGGCAACGACCGTCTTTACACATGGTGTTTTTATGCACTTCGTCAGTGGTCATGCCGTCACCGGAGAGGGTGCCGGTAGAGCCAGAGTTAGTGTTGCTGCTGGAGTTGGTACCCGTGCCGGAACCCATCGCACCGCCAGTGGTTCCGGTAGTACCGCTACCGCTATTAATGTTGTTGTTGTTCACGCCATTCGGCGCAAGGTTTTGTTTCGCATCCGGTGCGACCTGGCCCGCTTCGGCGCTGGAGTTAGCTTGTCCATTGTTATTACCGCCTGCGCCGCCTGCTGCTGAACCGCCGGAAGCCGCAAATGCCGCGCCGCTAGCCATAATTGTCGTCGTCAGGATTAAAGAGGCTAATTTATTCATTGCATGCTCCTGTTCTGATCGTAGTTGTTGGACATCGCTTCCAACAGTGCACTGAGACAGGTTTGTTTGCTCAGCACCCATAAGGTGGTTGAAATAACCACTTCCGCTTCGTAAAGCAGAATGTGATCGGGAAATAAAGTAAAAACATAGTGTTAACAGTTAAAAAGTGTAGCCGGGATCTCTTTTTTCGCTACCTGATGGCGAACAATCGCGCATTTCCAGGAATTTTCCTGCCAAAGTGTAAAAGCGCGTTTACACTTCTGGCGCGACAAGATAGATTGGGGGTATTGAAACTTATCAAAAACTATAGAGTACGACCGGAACGATCATGAATTATCAGAACGACGACTTACGTATCAAAGAAATTAACGAATTACTCCCTCCTGTCGCCCTGTTAGAGAAATTCCCGGCGACGGAAAAAGCGGCGCAGACCGTTTCTCACGCCCGCCAGGCCATCCATAAAATCCTGCGGGGTAACGACGACCGCCTGCTGGTGGTTATCGGCCCGTGCTCCATTCACGATCCGCAAGCGGCGAAAGAGTATGCGTCTCGCCTGTTGAAACTGCGTGAAGCGCTGAAAGGCGAGCTGGAAGTGGTTATGCGCGTCTATTTCGAAAAGCCGCGCACCACGGTTGGCTGGAAAGGGCTTATCAACGATCCGCACATGGATAACAGCTTCCAGATCAACGATGGTCTGCGGATCGCGCGTAAGTTACTGCTGGATATCAATAATACCGGTTTGCCCGCTGCGGGAGAGTTTCTCGATATGATCACCCCGCAATACATGGCGGACCTGATGAGCTGGGGCGCTATTGGCGCGCGTACCACGGAATCTCAGGTGCACCGCGAACTGGCTTCTGGCCTTTCCTGCCCGGTGGGTTTTAAAAATGGCACCGACGGCACCATCAAAGTGGCTATCGACGCCATTAATGCAGCGGGCGCGCCGCACTGCTTCCTTTCGGTGACGAAGTGGGGCCATTCCGCCATTGTGAATACCAGCGGCAATGGCGACTGCCATATTATTCTGCGCGGCGGCAAAGAGCCTAACTACAGCGCCAGCCACGTTGCGCAAGTGAAAGACGGGCTGACTAAAGCGGGCCTGGCGCCGCAGGTGATGATTGACTTCAGCCACGCGAACTCCAGCAAGCAATACAAAAAGCAAATGGAAGTGGGCGCGGATGTGTGCCAGCAAATAGCGAGTGGCGAAAACGCGATTATCGGCGTGATGATTGAAAGCCATCTTGTAGAAGGCAACCAGAGCCTTGAGAGCGGTGAACCGCTGGTTTATGGGAAAAGCGTCACCGATGCCTGTATCGGTTGGGAAGATACCGAGACGATCCTGCGTCAGCTTGCCGACGCGGTGAAGGCGCGTCGCGGTTAAGGCTGCATCTGGAGCGGTGGTGAGATTGATCCGGCTTGTGTGCAACGATGAAGAGAAAAGGCGAGTGGCGCTAAAGCTCTGAACATGGTCTCAGGCCATCATCACCGGGCCGGTAAGCGCAACGTTACTGGTCATGCTCTCACCCTGATAAAAAGGCGCGGTTTTCACCGCGCCTTTTGTCCATCTTATCTCGCGAATTACTTCGCTTTACCCTGGTTCGCTACGGCTGCGGCTTTCGCTGCGATTTCCTCTGCGTTGCCCAGATAGTAGTGTTTAATCGGCTTAAAGTTTTCGTCGAACTCATATACCAGCGGCACGCCGGTCGGGATGTTCAGCTCGAGGATCTCTTCTTCGCTCATGTTGTCCAGGTATTTCACCAGCGCGCGCAGGGAGTTGCCATGGGCTGCGATAATAACGCGCTCGCCGCTTTTCAGGCGCGGCAGGATAGTTTCGTTCCAGTAAGGAATAACACGATCGATGGTCAGCGCCAGGCTTTCAGTCAGCGGCAGCTCCTGCTCGGTCAGCTTCGCGTAACGCGGGTCATGGCCCGGGAAGCGCTCGTCATCTTTCGTCAGGGCCGGCGGGGTTACCGCAAAGCCGCGACGCCACTGTTTAACCTGCTCGTCGCCGTATTTCTCAGCGGTTTCCGCTTTGTTCAGGCCCTGCAACGCGCCGTAATGGCGTTCGTTCAGTTTCCAGGATTTTTCAACCGGCAGCCAGGCCTGATCCAGCCCGTCCAGGATGTTCCACAGCGTGTGGATGGCACGTTTCAGCACGGAGGTATAAGCAAAATCAAAGCTGTAGCCTTCATCTTTCAGCAGTTTGCCCGCCGCTTTGGCTTCGCTCACGCCCTTCTCAGACAGGTCAACATCGTACCAACCGGTAAAGCGGTTTTCGTTGTTCCACTGGCTTTCACCGTGACGAACCAGAACCAGCTTAGTAACAGCCATAGTATTACTCCTTCATAAGCCTGATTGAATGATAACAGTTATCATTATATTGCCGTGTTGAAGCCAGCGGCAACGCTAAACCTTTAACATAGCGAAAATAGCGGCGTAGTGTAAGGCGGTTGTGAAGCAGGGGTTAGTTTTTTAGGGCGAGATGGCGGGTTTATCAGCAATGTGGCGAAAAAAAGCCCTCCGCAGAGGGCCTTGCTGTTATAGCGGCAGGAAATGGTATTCCGTGACGCTAAGGTAGTCTTCGCCCGGTTGCAGAATGCAGCTCGGCTGCGGCCATTCCGGATGGTTCGGGCTGTCAGGTAAAAATTCGCTCTCCAGCGCCAGCCCCTGGTAAGGCTGATAATTACCCTGCTCGCGAGCGGGTACGCCAGTAAGGAAATTCCCCGTATAGACCTGGAGGGCGGGGGCGGTGGTATAGACACTCATTTGCAGCTTGTCATCGCTCGACCAGACCTGCGCCGCAGGCTGGCTGGCGTCGCCCTGCGCCTGGAGCAAAAAGGCGTGGTCATAACCTTTAACCAACTGCTGATCTTCATCGGCCAGAAAATCGGCAGCGATTTTCTTCGGCTGGCGGAAATCGAAACTGGTGCCGTCCACCGCTTTTAGCCCACTGCGCGGGATGCCCTGAGCATCTACGGGCAGATAGTGGTCAGCGAAAAGCTGCAAGCGGTGTTCGCGCACATCGTCCTGCGCGCCATCCAGGTTGAAGTAGGCATGATTAGTGAGGTTTACCGGGCAAGGTTTATTCACTCTGGCGCGGTACTCAATGCACAGCGCGTTTTCATCCGTTAGCCGGAAATGCGCGGTCGCGCGCAATTCGCCCGGGAAACCCTGGTCGCCGTCCGCCGAGTCGAGGCTGTAAAGCACCTCATGCTCGTTCTGGCGCACAATGCGCCAGCGGCGTTTGTCGAAGCCTTCCGGCCCGCCGTGCAGCTGGTTTTCTCCCTGGGATGGCAGCAAAGAGACGCTTTGACCATCCAGCTGAAAGGTCGCGTTGGCAATGCGGTTAGCGTAACGGCCTATCGAGGCGCCAAGGAAAGCATCCTGTTGCGGATAAATTTCCGGGCTGGCGCAGCCCAGCAGCGTTTCACGCACGGTGCCGTCGTTCATCGGCACGCGAGCGGAAAGCAGGGTGGCGCCCCAGTCCATCAGCGTCACTACCATCCCCGCGCTGTTGCGCAGGGTGGAAAGGCGGTAAGGCTGCCCGTCAGGGGCGAGTTGCGGTGTCTCTTTTAGCACAGACCTGCTCCTTCTGAAGGTTTGCACACATAAAAGGTCTCTTTAATCCCGGTTTTCGCTTCATACTGGCTCGCTACGGCCTCTTTCACCGCAGGCACCAGGTTTTCAGGCACCAGCGCGACGACGCAGCCGCCGAAGCCGCCGCCCGTCATGCGCACCCCGCCTTCGTCGCCAATCGCGGCTTTCACAATATCGACCAGCGTGTCGATTTGCGGCACGGTGATTTCAAAATCGTCGCGCATAGAGGCGTGGGAGTCCGCCATCAGTTCGCCCATCCGCTTAAGGTCGCCTTTTTCCAGCGCCTGCGCCGCTTCCTGGGTACGGGCGTTTTCTGTCAGCACATGGCGAACGCGTTTGGCCACCACCGGGTCCAGCTCATTCGCTACGGCGTTGAACTGATCGAGGCTCACATCGCGCAGCGCTTTCTGCGTAAAGAAGCGAGCGCCGGTTTCGCACTGCTCGCGGCGGGTGTTGTACTCGCTGCCCACCAGCGTGCGCTTAAAGTTACTGTTAATAATAACCACAGCGACGCCTTTTGGCATCGGCACCGCTTTAGTGCCAAGCGAGCGGCAGTCGATAAGCAGCGCGTGATCTTTTTTACCGAGGGCGGAAATAAGCTGATCCATAATGCCGCAGTTGCAGCCAACAAACTGGTTTTCCGCTTCCTGTCCGTTAAGGGCAATTTGCGCGCCGTCAAGGTTCAGGTGATAAAGCTGCTGGAATACCGTGCCGACCGCCACTTCCAGGGAGGCGGAAGAGCTTAAGCCCGCGCCCTGCGGCACGTTGCCGCTGATAACCATATCCACGCCGCCAAAGCTGCCGTCGCGCTGTTGCAGATGTTTAACCACGCCGCGAACGTAGTTAGACCACTGCTGGCTTTCATGGCTCAGAATGGCTTCATCAAGTGAAAATTCATCGCTTTGATTTTCATAATCCGCAGCGATAACCCGCACGCGGCGATCGTCGCGTTTGGCGCAGCTGATTACCGTCTGATAATCAATTGCGCAGGGCAGCACGAAGCCATCGTTATAGTCGGTGTGTTCGCCAATCAGGTTAACGCGTCCCGGCGCCTGTACAAAATGGGTGGCGGGGTAGCCAAATTTTTCAGCAAACAGCGTTTCGGTGTTCTCTTTCAGACTCATTATTATTCTCCTGATTCGCGAAAATGAATGTCACTGACCGCACGCAGGCGCTCGGCGGCTTGTTCCGCCGTCAGGTCACGCTGGGTTTCCGCTAACATCTCATAACCCACCATAAATTTACGCACCGTAGCAGAACGCAGCAGCGGCGGATAAAAATGGGCGTGCAGTTGCCAGTGCGGATTCTCTTCGCCGTTAAACGGCGCGCCGTGCCAGCCCATAGAGTAGGGGAAAGAGGTCTGGAACAGGTTGTCATAGCGGCTGGTCAGTTTCTTCAGCGCCAGCGCCAAATCGCTGCGCTGGGCCTCGCTGAGATCGGTAATGCGCAGCACGTGCGTTTTCGGCAGCAGCAGCGTTTCAAACGGCCAGGCCGCCCAGTAAGGCACAACGGCGATCCAGTGTTCGGTTTCCACTACGGTACGGCTGCCGTCGGCAAGCTCGCGCTGCACATAATCCACCAGCATTGGCGAACCTTGCTGCGCGAAGTAGTCGCGTTGCAGCGCATCTTCTTTCGCCACTTCGTTAGGCAGGAAGCTGTTCGCCCATACCTGGCCGTGAGGATGCGGGTTGGAACAGCCCATCGCCGCGCCTTTATTTTCGAAAACCTGTACCCAGGGGTAGCTTTCGCCAAGCTCTGCGGTTTGCTGCTGCCAGGTTTTCACTACCTCTTCCAGCGCAGAAAGCGAGAGTTCAGGCAGCGTTTTGCTGTGATCGGGCGAGAAGCAAATCACGCGGCTGGTGCCCCGTGCGCTTTCAAGACGCAGCAGAGGGTCGGTGCTCTGCGGCGCTTGCGGCGTGTCGGTCATCAGCGCGGCGAAGTCATTGGTAAAAACATAGGTGCTGGTGTAATCCGGGTTTTTATCGCCGGTCACGCGGGTATTGCCCGGGCACAAAAAGCAATCCGGGTCATGGGTTGGCAGCGTCTGTTTAGCCGGCGTTTCCTGCGCGCCCTGCCAGGGGCGTTTGGCGCGGTGAGGAGAAACCAGGATCCATTGCCCGGTCAGCGGGTTATAACGACGATGCGGGTGATCGACAGGGTTGAACGTTTCCATCTCTGCGGCTTACTCCTCATATCCCTGCGGGTGGCGCGACTGCCAGCGCCAGGTGTCATCGGCCATCTCCTGAAGCGAGCGGGTTACGCGCCAGTCCAGTTCGGTATCGGCTTTGCTGGCGTCTGCCCAGTAGGCGGGAAGATCGCCGTCGCGACGCGGCGCAAAGTGGTAAGCGACAGGCTTCCCGCACGCCTGGCTAAAGGCGTTCACGACATCCAGCACGCTGTGACCAACGCCTGCGCCGAGGTTGTAAATATGCACGCCGGCTTTGCCTGCCAGCTTCTGCATGGCGGCGACGTGGCCATCCGCAAGATCCATGACGTGGATATAATCGCGCACGCCAGTGCCATCTTTCGTTGGATAGTCATTGCCGAAAATAGCGAGCGACTCGCGGCGGCCTACGGCGACCTGCGCAATGTACGGCATCAGGTTGTTTGGAATGCCCTGCGGATCTTCGCCCATATCGCCTGACGGATGGGCGCCAACCGGGTTGAAATAACGCAGCAGCGCCACGCTCCAGTCCGGGTTCGCTTTCTGAATGTCCGCCAGGATCTGCTCGACCATGAGCTTGCTTTTGCCGTATGGGCTTTGCGGCGTGCCGGTCGGGAAGCTTTCCACATAAGGAATTTGCGGCTGATCGCCATAAACGGTGGCGGAAGAGCTAAATATAAAATTGGTGACGTTAGCCGCGCGCATGGCGGAGACCAGACGCAGGGTGCCGTTAACATTATTATCGTAATATTCAAGCGGCTTGCTGACCGATTCGCCAACGGCCTTCAGACCGGCGAAATGGATCACCGCGTCGATTTGGTGATCGTGAAAAATTTCAGAAAGCAGCGCTTCGTTGCGAATATCGCCGTCGATAAACAGCGGATGTTTGCCGCCAAGACGTTCAATCACCGGCAGTACGCTGCGCTTACTGTTGCACAGGTTATCAAGAATGATGACGTCGTGACCGCTTTGCAGTAATTGCACGCACGTATGGCTGCCAATGTAACCGCTACCACCTGTTACCAGAACTCGCATTTTTCGCTCCATTAGGCTTATGGTATCTATTAACCTTAGCATAACAGAGAGGCAAAAAGTGTGATATGCGATAAATTAGTGAAATCGTTTACACTGGATTCCCGGCGGTTTTATTCTCCCGTGAAAGCCCCGTCCGACGCGGCATTCTGACCCCGTTGTGAAAAATCTTAAAAGCGAACCGCCGCCCGACGGGTTAACGAAATGCGGTCCGTTGTTGATGCAGATTAAAGGCCATTAATGACAGCCAGACAATCAGACCAAAATACAAAAATGAGTCAGCGCGCCTGGCGACAGAGGTTTTGCTTGCCATAAATGAGGTTTGGCCGCACCCGATTAAAAAGTGACGGCCTGTGATTCACGCTTTTCAGCGTCCTGGCGGGTAATTAAAACATAAACGGTTAGCGCCCGGGCCTGCCATTATTTGGGGCCCAGCTCATAGCGATAACCCTTGCCGTCCGGCACAAACGTCAGCCGGTGGGTAATACATTGCGGCGCATCTTCTGCGTGGTGAGAGACAAATAACAGCTGCGTTTCGCCCTCGCCAATCAGAATATCGACAAAGCGGCGCACCAGCTGGCGGTTCAGCGGGTCAAGACCCTGTAGCGGCTCATCCAGAATCAGCAGCGTCGGGTGTTTCACCAGCGCGCGGGCGATAAGCGCAAGGCGCTGTTGTCCCCAGGACAGGCTGTGGAAAGGCGCGTCGGCGGCGGCGTTGCTCATGCCGAGTATATCGAGCCACTGGCGGGTCAGCTTCTGCTGGCGATCGGAAACCGCCTGATAAATGCCGATGGAGTCAAAATAGCCGGAAAGAATAACGTTGCGCACGCTGGTGCTGACGCGGTAATCCAGATGCAGGCTGCTGCTGACGTAGCCAATATGTTTTTTAATATCCCAGATGGTTTCGCCGCTGCCGCGCCGTCTGCCAAACAGCGTTAAATCGTTGCTGTAGCCCTGGGGGTGATCGCCGGTAATCAGACTCAGCAGCGTTGATTTTCCCGCGCCGTTAGGGCCGACAATCTGCCAGTGTTCGCCGGGGTTCACCGTCCAGCTCAGATTATTGAGGATAGGCTTGTCGTCATAAGAAACGATGCCGTTACGCAGCACGATGCGCGGTTCGCCTTCAGGCAAAGTATGGCGCGCCGCCGGATCGTCCGCTTGCGGCAGGCTGACTCCCGCCAGCGTTTCGCTGTGCGCCAGTTGGGCGATTAAAGCCTGCTCCAGCAGCTTCGCCCTGGGGCCGGTGTCGATGAGCGCGCAATCGGCCAGCACGCCCGCGTTTTGCACAAAATCGGGGATCTCATCAAAGCGGTTTAAGATCAAGACGATCGTGTAGCCTTGCTCGTTAAGCGTGCCGAGCAGATGAGCCAGCTGTTCGCGCGAGGCGACATCCAGACCGTCGAAAGGCTCGTCGAAAATCAGCAGGTCAGGTTGCGACATCAGCGCCTGGCAGAGCAGCGTTTTGCGCGTTTCGCCGGTCGAAAGGTATTTAAAACGGCGCGCCAGCAGCGGCTCGATGCCGAACAGCGCAGCCAGTTCGCGGCAACGGGCGTCGTCTTTTACCTCATCCTGAATGATTTGCGCGGTGGTGCGCCCGGTATCCTCTTCGCCCGGGCTAAGCAGGTCGGTATTGTTGCGCTGCCATTCGTCGCTCACCAGTTTTTGCAGCCGCTCGAAGGAGAGCAGGGCGATGCGTGAGAAATCACAGCGGCGCTCGCCTTTAAGAAGCTGAAGATCGCCCGCCAGCGCCCGGGCCAGCGACGACTTGCCGCTGCCGTTGGCGCCGACGAACGCCCAGCTTTCGCCGGCGCGCAGGGTCAGGTCGGAAAGTTCGAGGACGCGCGTATCGCTCAGGCGAAACGTGCCTTGCAAAATTTGCAATGATGACATCTGTTATCCCATTTATTGCAGCGGAAAACTACAGGGATACGTTCTGTCGGCCTTGTTGTCAATCGCTGGCGGCGTTTTAGCAGAGCGTGGCAACGATAACTTTATCGGCATTGAAACAGGCGGTAACTGTTTCGCCTTCCTGTAATGCCAGCGCCTGCGCCTGCGCAGCGGGCAGGGTAGCGCATAACGTTTGCCCGTCCGGCAAATGCAGCAACACTTCGCTGTGGGCGCCGTCGTGGAAAACGGTGGCAATGACGCCGCGAAGCTGGTTATCGGCCTGTCGCGCCTCGTCATCATTGCGGGTAAGCTGCACCCAGGGCGCCTTGAGCAGTATCAGCACTTCGCGGCCTTCATCCAGCGCCAGCCGGGCGGCGCTTTGCGCGGTAACGGCCGCTTTAACGCGCGTTACGCCGTCCGCCAGCAAAATTTCCACCTGTTCCTGCACCGCTTCGCGTTCGCGCTTCACCACGGTGCCAAACCACTGGTTGCGGGCGCTGGTTTGCAGGGAAAAGCGGGAAATAGCCGCAAGCAGGCTGTCGAGCGGCAAGCGGTCGTCGCTCAGCACATCGAAGGCTTTTTGCTGGATCTGCCCGAGCAGATCGTAAAGCTGAATAAGGCGCTGGCCGTAGCGCGTCACTTCTGCGCCGCCGCCTCCTTTGCCGCCGGTCGCGCGCTCCACCAGCAGCTGATCGCTAAGCTGGTTCATCTCGCTAATGGCATCCCAGGCGCTTTTATAACTAATGCCCGCGAGCTTCGCCCCCTGGCTAATCGAGCCGGTCTGTTCTATCTGTTTAAGAAGGGCGATACGGCGCGGATCGGCAAACAGGCGGTCCTGAAGTTTCAGCGTAAGAAGAATGTCGGCGTGCATAAGGTCATCCTGCGCAAGCAAAAAGGCTATTGTGGCGGAAAGCGGTGAGCGGGCGCAAATGGCACAAAAGAGCAGTGCGTTTTGCATGAATGCCGCTAGAATAACCCTTTGTTCATTTTCAGGAGACAACCATGCTCGAGTTGTTGAAAAGTCTGGTTTTCGCCGTCATCATGGTTCCCGTCGTGATGGCGATAATCCTGGGCGCGATTTACGCACTGGGTGAAGTGTTCAACGTCTTCTCTTCTGTGGGTCATAAAGACCGCTCAAAACAGCATCGCTGATTTCGAAACGCCCGGTTAAGCCGGGCGTTTTACTCTAAAGCTCCCTCCCGCTTCGCCGATAATCACTATGAAAAACCGTGGATGACCGTTATATTATTGCGTATATAACGACACTCACAGGAGAAGCATATGGCACAGTTTTGGGCAAAACTCACGCTTGGCGTTGCGCTGGCCGCTACGTTTACCGGGCACGCGCTGGCTGAGAATGGCAAGGTAACGGTATTCGCCGCCGCCTCGCTCACCAACGCGATGCAGGATATCGCCGCGCAATACAATAAAGAGCAGAAGGTGGATGTGGTCTCTTCTTTCGCCTCTTCTTCAACGCTTGCCCGCCAGATAGAAGCGGGCGCGCCAGCGGATATTTTTATCTCCGCCGACCAGAAGTGGATGGACTACGCGGTAGATAAAAAAGCGATCGACACGCCCAGCCGTAAAACGCTGCTTGGCAACAGCCTGGTAGTGGTGGCGCCGAAAGCCAGCCCGCAAGGCGAGATCGCGATTAACGATAAAACCGACTGGCTAAGCCTTCTCAAGGGCGGGCGTCTGGCAACAGGCGACCCGGCGCACGTGCCCGCCGGCATTTACGCGAAAGAGGCGTTGCAGAAACTCGGCGCCTGGGAAACGCTCTCGCCGAAACTCGCTCCCGCGGAAGATGTGCGTAACGCGCTGGCGCTGGTAGAGCGCAATGAGGCGCCGCTCGGCATCGTTTACGGCTCCGACGCCGTTGCCAGCAAAGGGGTGAAAGTGGTTGGCACCTTCCCGGAGAGCTCGCACCAGAAAGTGGAATACCCGCTGGCGATAGTCAAAGGGCACAACAACCCCACGGTGAGCGCCTTTTACAATTATTTGCAGGGGCCGCAGGCCGCTGCCATCTTTAAACGTTACGGATTCACAACCAGCCAATGATGTTGACGGACCCCGAATGGCAGGCGGTGCTGCTGAGCCTGAAAGTCTCTTCCCTTGCGGTACTTTTTAGTTTGCCCTTTGGGGTGCTTTTCGCCTGGCTGCTGGTGCGCTGCACGTTTCCCGGCAAGGCGCTGGTCGACAGCCTTATTCATCTGCCGCTGGTGCTGCCGCCAGTGGTTGTCGGCTATTTATTGCTGATAGCGTTTGGCCGCCGTGGTTTTCTCGGCGAGCGAATCTACGACTGGTTCGGCTTCACCTTTGCGTTTAGCTGGCACGGGGCGGTGCTGGCGGCGGCGGTGATGTCTTTTCCGCTGATGGTGCGCGCTATTCGCCTTGCGCTCGAAGGGGTGGACCTGAAGCTTGAACAGGCGGCGCGCACGCTGGGCGCGGGGCGCTGGCGGGTTTTCTTCACCATCACGCTGCCGCTGACGCTGCCGGGGATCATCGTCGGCACGGTGCTGGCGTTTGCCCGCTCGCTCGGTGAGTTTGGCGCCACCATTACGTTTGTTTCCAATATTCCTGGCGAAACCCGCACGCTGCCATCAGCCATGTACACGCTTATCCAGACGCCCGGCGGGGAAGGGGCGGCGGCCCGCCTGTGCGTGATTTCGATTGTGCTGGCGCTCTGTTCGCTGCTCGTTTCCGAGTGGCTGGCGCGCCGCAGCCGTCAACGGATTGGGGGATAAGATGCTGGAGCTTAACTTCACCCAGACGCTGGGCGCGCACAGGTTAACGCTTAATGAAACGTTGCCAGGCAGCGGCATCACGGCGGTGTTTGGCGTTTCCGGCGCAGGCAAAACGTCATTAATCAACGCCATCAGCGGCCTCACGCGCCCGGAGCAGGGCCGGATCGCGCTTAACAAGCGCGTACTGAGCGACACGGCGCAGAATATTTTTCTGCCGCCGGAAAAGCGGCGCATCGGCTACGTTTTCCAGGACGCGCGGCTTTTTCCGCACTACCGGGTGCGCGGCAACCTGAAGTACGGCATGGCGAAAAGCATGGCCGGGCAGTTTGATAAGCTGGTGGCGCTGCTTGGCATTGAGCCGCTGCTGGAACGCTTTCCAGGCAGCCTGTCGGGGGGCGAAAAGCAGCGGGTAGCGATTGGCCGCGCGCTGCTTACCGCACCGGAACTGCTGCTGCTGGACGAACCGCTCGCCTCGCTCGATCTTCCCCGTAAACGCGAGTTACTGCCCTACCTGCAACGCCTCGCCCGCGAGGTCAACACGCCAATGCTTTACGTCAGCCATTCGCTGGAGGAGATTCTGCATCTGGCGGACAAAGTACTGGTGCTGGATAACGGCGAAGTGAAAGCCTTCGGCAGCCTGGAGCAGGTATGGGGCAGCCGGGTCATGAATCCGTGGCTGCCGAAAGAGCAGCAAAGCAGCGTGTTGCGCGTGACGGTGCTGGAGCAGCACCCGCATTACGCCATGACGGCGCTGGCGTTGGGCGACCAGCACCTGTGGGTCAACCGCATCGACAGGCCCTCGCAGACGGCGCTGCGCATCCGCATTCAGGCTTCTGACGTTTCGCTGGTGCTGCAACCTTCGCCGCACAGCAGCATTCGCAACGTGCTGCGGGCGAAAGTCGTGCAGTGCTATGACGATGAAGGCCAGGTGGAAGTGCAGCTTGAGGTCGGCGCACGCACGCTGTGGGCGCGCATCAGCCCGTGGGCGCGGGATGAACTGGCCATCAAACCGGGCCTGTGGCTGTACGCGCAGATTAAGAGCGTGTCGATTACCACCTGATCAAAGCAGGTACTGATAAATCGCCTGGGCGATGCCCGGCTCGGTATTCGGGCCGATAACGTGGGTCGCGCTCGCTTTAACCACCTCGTCGGCGTTGCCCATGGCGAAGCTTAGCCCCACCGCTTTGAGCATGCTGATGTCGTTGTGGTTGTCGCCGAAGGCCACAACCTGCTCCATCTGCAACCCCTGCGAGGCGACCCATTCAGCAAGACGCGCGCCTTTGCTGTTGCCGCGGGCCGCCACGTCCACCTGATCGTGCCAGGACCATTCACACTCTACGCCCAGCTCTTTTTCCACCGTGAGGGCGAAGGTTTGCAGGCGCGGAATATCGCCGTCCGTGAGGGCGAATTTCCAGATAGATTCCACTTCCCTCGCTGCCTCACGCAGCGAAGGCACCTGGCGAAAGACAGGACGCTGATGCTCCGGCAGGCTTTTCGCCCAGTTTTCAGTACGCATCACGTGGCCCATCGGGTTCTCATACAGCATCGCGTCGTCCACATACATCAGCCCGTTAATGTGATGTTCATCCAGCAAATCAATCAGCCGCAGCGCTTTCTCCGGCGCGAGCGGATTAGCGGAAATGACCTTTTTCGCTGGATAATCATACAAATAGGCGCCATTACAACAAATTGCAGGTGTATCCAGCGCCAGTGCCTGATAAAAAGGATGAATGGCGATGTGATGGCGGCCAGTGACGATAAGCAGTTGATAACCCGCTTCCTGTGCGCGCTTAAGCGCCTCAAGCGACTGCGGCAGCAGCGTTTTTTGCGCGGTCAGCAGGGTGCCGTCCAGATCCAGGGCAATTACACGGTACGTCATTTACGTTTCCAGAAGTTGTCGAATCATACAGGTTGCCCTGATGGTACACCGCAAGCCGCAGCGGGCGAAACCCCGCGGCGCGTTTCGGCATCGCTTGCTAAAACACGCTACCCTTTGTGGCAGACCTTCAAGTTGCAGTGAGGAAAGGAGTATTCATGAAACAGACCGTTTATACCGCCAGCCCGGAAAGCCAGCAGATCCACGTCTGGCGGCTTAACCCCGAAGGGGATCTGACATTATTGCAGGTAGTGGACGCGCCAGGCCAGGTGCAGCCGATGGTCGTCAGCCCGGACAAGCGTTTTCTGTATGTCGGCGTGCGCCCTGAGTTTCGCGTTATCGCTTACCGCATCGCGCCGGACGACGGCACGCTGAGCGAGGCGGGCGAAGCGCCGCTGCCGGGTAGCCCAACCCATATCTCCACCGATCACAGCGGGCGCTTTCTGTTCAGCGCCTCCTATAACGCCGGCAGCGTGGCGGTTATCCGCTTAACAGACGGCCTGCCGGGCGAGGCTGCCGATGTGGCCGAAGGGCTGGAAGGCTGCCACTCCGCCAATATTTCGCCGGATAACCGCACGCTGTGGGTGCCGGCGCTCAAGCAGGATCGTATCTGCCTGTTTACCCTGAGCGAAGACGGTACGCTGGTGGCGCAAACGCCAGCGGAAGTAAAAACCGTTGAGGGAGCAGGCCCGCGCCATATGGTCTTCCACCCGAACCGCAAATTCGCCTATTGCGTTAACGAACTCAACAGCTCGGTAGATGTCTGGGCGCTGAGCGATCCGCACGGCAATATCGAGTGCGTGCAGACGCTGGATATGATGCCTGCCGGTTTTGCCGATACGCGCTGGGCGGCAGATATTCACATCACGCCGGATGGCCGCCATCTGTATGCCTGCGATCGCACCGCGAGCGTACTGACCATTTTCAGCGTGTCGGAAGATGGCAGCGTGCTGGCGGTGGAAGGGCACCAGCCGACCGAAACCCAGCCGCGCGGCTTTAATATCGATCACAGCGGGAAGTACCTGATTGCCGCCGGTCAGAAATCGCACCATATCGCGCTGTATGCGATTGAAGGCGCGCAGGGGCTGTTGCAGGAAAAAGCGCGTTACGCCGTAGGCCAGGGGCCGATGTGGGTCACCATTAACGCCGGGTAATGCCGCTTTAAAAAGGCAATAAAAAAGCAATAAAAAAGCAATAAAAAAGGGGGATATTTCCCCCTTTTTCTTTAGCTTATTTCTTAGGCTCCGCCACAACCTGGCTGCCTGCGCCGCGGTTGTTGAACTCCCACATACGGTTGAAGTTCGCGTCGTTAAGGTCGCGCTGTACGTTGCCTTTGTCATCCGCTGCGCCGGTGTTGCCGGTGAACGGACGCTTAGAGCCGAGCGCGTCGCCCCACGGCTTCGCCACGTTGAAACCTTCGTTGATTACGCTGTCGCGGATAACCACCTGGCCGTTAGCGGTCTGGCCTGGCGTATAGCCGCCTTCGCTTGCTTCAACGTCCCACGCGCGGCCCAGCTGCGCCACGCTGTTGCCGGAAGCGGTGAAGCGGCTGTTAACGGCGAGGAAGCCGTAGAAGAGGTTCGGCTGCGTTGCTGGCGCGAAGACATACCCTTCCTGCTGGGTGCGGGAGTTAACCAGGCGGAATTCGGTGTTGTCGAACACCACCGCGCCGCGACCGGCAACCACGTCTACATCGCCTTCAATATAGCTATTCGTTACCTGCGTGCGGGTCAGGCGGTTGGTCAGAAAACGGTTCTGCACGTCGCTGTTGGTGACAAGGAACGTGTTCTGGCGGCCCAGAATATTCACTTTATCAATCTGCACGCGATCGCCATCGCTGCGCAGCGCCACGGCCTGATGATTGCCTGCGTCCACGCTGTCGCCGAGGTTATTTTCGATGGTCAGGTTTTGCAGTTGCAGGCCGTTGTTTTGTGACCAGACCACGGCGGAGCACATCACGCCCACGGTGGCGGAGCGGCGGTTCTGGCAGTTGTCGAACATATACCATGACGGTTTGCCCGGCATATATTTGCCGCCCGGATTCACGGTATGGCGCCAGGTGTTGGCGTCCATTTCGGAGTCCAGCGCCAGGCCAATCTTCACATCTGCCGGTTTTTCACCGGTGCCGTACAGGGTCACGCTGCCGGAAGCGGCCGGAATATAAACGGTGCCTTCATAGGTGCCTGGCATCACGGCGATGTACTGACGGCTGGTGGAGTGGCGAATAATCGCCGCATCAACCGCCGCCTGAATGGTGGTATGGGTCACGCCCTGGGTGCCCGCCGGGCCGACCACGAAGTCAGGCTGCTGCGGCAGGCGAATAGCGGAAGGGGACCAGGCGGCGGCGTTGGGGTCCAGCGCGGCGAAATAGCGCGCCGGGGTAAAGTTTTTCGCTTCATCAGCGGAAAGCACGGGACGCGACGCGGTGCCCGGCGCGGTTTGCTCTGAGGGGCGTTGGTCCGGCGGAGTTGAGCTGCATGCAGTCAGTGTCACGCCAAAGGCGAAAGCCAGCGCCAGACGGGAGACCGAAAATGTGTTCAAGGGTTGCTCCTTGCTTAGCAAGTTAAAAAGAGGTTATCCACGAAAGCCTGCATTTTTATACTAAGTTGAGCGAAACGAAAAGCCGATTGTGACAATCGGCTTTAAATCGGATCAGATATAGAGGGCGGTGAGGGAAGCGCTGGCAAGCCGATGGAAATGCACGTTAAAACCGACCATCGCGCCGCTGGCGGTTTCATCCACCTCAAGACGCTCAATATCCAGCGCATGAACGGTGAAGATATAACGGTGCGATTCGCCTTTCGGCGGCGCCGCGCCGCCATAACCCGTTTTGCCGAAATCGGTCAGGGTCTGAATAGCGCCGTCCGGCAACTCCGCCTGGCCGGAGCCGGAGCCCTGCGGCAGCACGCGGGTATCCGCAGGCAGATTCGCCACCACCCAATGCCACCAGCCGGAGCCGGTTGGGGCGTCCGGGTCGTAGCAGGTCACGACGAAACTTTTTGTGCCAGGCGGCACTTCGTCCCACGCCAGGTGCGGGGAGATGTTGTCGCCCTCATAACCCATGCCGTTAAAGACATGGCGCAGCGGCAGCTTTTCGCCCTCTTTAATATCGTGGCTGATTAACTTCATTGTTGCGTTGCTCCTGTTCAGAGATCCAAAAGCTTGAGTAACTCCTGAGCGGTCGCGGCGGACGAAGCCGGGTTCTGGCCGGTCACGAGATGACCATCGGTGACCGCATACTCGCCCCAGTCTTCGGTGCGCTCGAACTGCCCGCCTTTTTCTTTCAACGCTTCCTCCACCAGGAACGGCACCACCTGCGTTAAGCCTACCGCCTCTTCTTCGCTGTTGGTAAAGCCGGTCACGCGCTTGCCTTCCACCAGCGGCGAGCCGTCCGGTTTTTTCGCATAACGCAGCACGCCTGGGGCGTGGCACACTGCCGCTACCGGCTTGCCGCCGGACCAGTAATTTTCAATCAGCGCGATAGAGACCGGGTGGTTTGCCAGATCCCAGAGCGGGCCGTGGCCGCCCGGGAAGAAAATCGCGTCGTAAGCATCGGCGTTAATATCGTCAAGTTTCAGCGTGTTAGCCAGGGCATCCTGTGCGGTTTTGTCGTCACGAAACCGTTCGGTGGCTTCGGTCTGCGCGTCCGGCTCGTCGCTTTTCGGGTCCAGCGGCGGCTGGCCGCCTTTCGGCGAGGCAACGGTCACCTCGACGCCCGCATCGCGAAAAACGTACCAGGGCGCGGCGAACTCCTCGAGCCAGAAGCCCGTTTTTTTACCGGTATCGCCAAGCTGGTCGTGAGAGGTCAGCACCATCAGAATCTTCATCGTTTCCTCCTGATTTTTTGCTTCAAATCCCTGAAGTGTAGTGCATCGCGCTTGCCGACGCCGGGCGCAGAAGCTGAATTACATTCTGAAAAAGAGCGGGTTTTTAACGGCTTCACGTACCGCCTGCGTAAGCTTCGCGAGCTGTTCCGGCGTGATGATGTAAGGCGGCATCAGATAAATAAGCTTGCCGAACGGACGTATCCAGACGCCCTTGCCGACAAAAAAGCGTTGCAGCGCCGCCATATCCACAGGATGGCGCGTTTCCACCACGCCGATTGCGCCTAACACGCGCACGTCAGCCACCAGCGGTGCTTCGCGACAGGGGGCAAGTTGGTCACGCAACTGCTGCTCAATGGCCGCTACCTGCGTTTGCCATTCGCCTTCTTCCAGCAGCGCCAGGCTCTCAGCGGCTACGGCGCAGGCGAGCGGGTTGCCCATAAACGTCGGGCCGTGCATAAAACAGCCCGCCTCGCCGTTGCTGATGGTTTCAGCGATGTCACGGGTGGTGAGGGTGGCTGAAAGGGTCATGGCGCCGCCGGTCAGCGCTTTGCCCAGACACAAAATATCCGGGGCGATCTCCGCATGTTCGCAGGCGAAGAGCTTGCCGGTGCGGCCAAAGCCGGTGGCGATCTCATCGGCAATCAGCAGGATCCCCTCGCGGTCGCACATTTTACGGATGCGCTTAAGCCAGGTCGGGTGATAGATGCGCATCCCGCCTGCGCCCTGCACGACAGGCTCAAGGATCACCGCCGCGATTTCATGGCGATGCGCCGCCAGCAGGCGGGCAAAAGGCGCAAGGTCGCGCTCGTCCCATTCGCCGTCGAAGCGGCTTTGCGGCGCGGGCGCGAAGAGGTTTTCCGGCAGATATCCCTTCCAGAGGCTGTGCATGGAGTTATCCGGGTCGCAGACCGACATCGCGCCGAAGGTGTCGCCATGGTAGCCGTTGCGGAAAGTGAGAAAACGCTGGCGCGGTTCGCCCTTCGCCTGCCAGTACTGCAACGCCATTTTCATCGCCACTTCCACCGCCACCGAGCCGGAGTCGGCCAGAAAGACGCACTCCAGCGCCTGCGGCGTCATCGCCACCAGTTTACGGCACAGCGCCACCGCCGCCGGATGGGTAATGCCGCCAAACATCACGTGCGAAACCGCATCAATCTGGTTTTTCAGCGCGGCGTTCAGGCGCGGATGGTTATACCCGTGAATGGCGGCCCACCAGGAGGACATGCCGTCCACCAGGCGTTCTCCGCTCGCAAGATGCAGTTCGCAGCCCAGCGCGCCGTTAACCGGGTAAACCGGCAGCGGCGCGCTCATGGAGGTGTAGGGGTGCCAGATGTGGCGCTGATCGAAGGCGATGTCATCGGGGGTCATAAGGGCTATTGTAAACCAAATTAAAAAGAATTAGGTTTACAAGTATATCTATAACCCCAACGAAAAAAAACTTTGGAGACGCCCTTATGGCTCACCACGCACGCTGGACTTTGTCGCAAGTTAACGCCCTGTTTGAAAAACCGCTGCTCGATCTGCTCTTTGAAGCGCAGCAGGTGCATCGCCAGCACTTTGACCCGCAGCAGGTGCAGGTCAGCACGCTGCTCTCTATCAAAACCGGCGCCTGCCCGGAAGACTGCAAATATTGTCCGCAGAGCGCCCGCTATAAAACGGGCCTGGAGGCGGAGCGGCTGATGGAAGTGGAGCAGGTGCTGGACTCCGCCCGCAAAGCGAAAGCGGCCGGCTCCACCCGCTTCTGCATGGGCGCAGCATGGAAAAACCCCAACGATCGCGATATGCCCTACCTTGAGCAAATGGTGCAGGGCGTTAAAGCGATGGGGCTTGAAACCTGCATGACGCTCGGCACGCTGAGCGATGCCCAGGCGCAGCGTCTGGGGCAGGCGGGCCTCGATTACTACAACCACAACCTCGACACCTCGCCGGAGTTTTACGGCAACATCATCACCACGCGTACCTACCAGGAGCGCCTCGACACCATTGAAAAAGTCCGCGACGCGGGCATCAAGGTCTGCTCCGGCGGCATTGTCGGCCTTGGCGAAACGGTGACCGATCGCGCTGGCCTGCTGATGCAGCTCGCTAATCTGCCAACGCCGCCGGAAAGCGTGCCGATCAACATGCTGGTAAAAGTGAAAGGCACGCCGCTTGCAGATAACGAAGACGTTGACGCGTTTGACTTCATCCGCACTATCGCCGTGGCGCGCATTATGATGCCGACCTCTTACGTGCGCCTTTCGGCAGGCCGCGAGCAGATGAGCGAGCAGACTCAGGCGATGTGCTTTATGGCGGGCGCCAACTCAATTTTTTACGGCTGCAAGCTGCTGACTACGCCGAACCCGGAAGAAGACAAAGATCTCCAGCTCTTTCGCAAGCTGGGCCTCAATCTGCAGCAAACGGCCGTGCTGGCAGGCGATAACGAGCAGCAGGAGCGCCTTGAACATGCGCTTCGCGACGCCGATAACCAGCACTATTACAACGCGGCCGCGGTATGAGCTGGCAGGCGCGCATCGACGCCGCCCTGAGCGAGCGGCGTGAAAACCACGCCTTTCGCAGCCGGGAGCCGAATGAACAGGGCAGCGGCCGCTGGCTGGTGCGCGGGGAGCAGCGCTGGCGCAATTTCTCCAGCAACGATTACCTCGGCCTGAGCCAGCATCCGGATGTCGTGGGCGCCTGGCGGCAGGGGGCGGAGCGTTACGGCGTGGGCAGCGGCGGCTCCGGTCATGTGACGGGGTATCATCACGAACACGCGGCGCTTGAAACGGCGCTTGCGCAGTGGCTCGGCTTCGACAGAGCGCTGCTGTTTATCTCCGGGTTCGCCGCCAACCAGGCGGTGATTAGCGCGCTGATGCAAAAAGAGGACTGCCTGCTGGCGGACCGCCTGAGCCACGCCTCGCTGCTTGAGGCGGCAAGCCTCAGCCCGGCGCGGCTGCGACGCTTTGCGCACAACGATACGGCGGCGCTGCAAACCCTGCTGGCGAAACCCTGCGCCGGAGAGACGCTGGTGGTGACGGAGGGCGTGTTCAGCATGGATGGCGACAGCGCGCCGCTGGCGCAAATCGCCCGGGCGTCGCGCGCAGCGAACGCCTGGCTGATGGTGGATGACGCGCACGGCATCGGCGTGGTGGGCGAAGAGGGCCGCGGCAGCTGTTTCGCCAGCGGCATCAAACCGGACATTCTGGTCGTGACATTCGGCAAAGCCTTCGGCGTGAGCGGCGCAGCGGTGTTGTGCGACGGCGACGTGGCGGATTATCTGACGCAGTTTGCCCGCCATCTTATTTACAGCACGAGTATGCCTCCCGCCCAGGCGGCGGCGTTGCGCGCCTCGCTGAACGTTATTCAGCAGGGCGATGGGTTACGTAAGCGGCTTGCGCAAAACATCGCGCGCTTTCGCGCCGGGGCCGCCGGGCTTCCGCTCGCGCTTGTCGACTCCGCCACCGCTATCCAGCCGCTGATTGTGGGCGATAACCTGCGCACCCAGGCGCTGGCGCAGCGGTTGCGCGAGCGCGGCTGCTGGGTCACGGCTATTCGCCCGCCAACGGTGCCAGCGGGCACCGCCAGGCTTCGCATTACGTTAACTGCCGCCCATGAAAATGAAGACATCGACGCGTTGCTGGAGGCGCTTTATGACGCTTGCCGTGAATAAACGCGCCGTAGCGAACGCCTTTGGCCGCGCGGCGCAGAACTATGATCGTTTCGCCGAGCTTCAGCGCATCAGCGGCGAGCGGCTGATGGCCTGCCTGCCGAATGAAAAGTTTGCGCAGGTGCTCGACGCAGGCTGCGGAACCGGCGCTTTCAGCCGCCGCTGGCGCGAGCGGGGAAGCGAGGTGACGGCGCTGGATCTCAGCGCGCAGATGCTGGCGCAGGCGCGCAGCCAACAGACCGCTCACCACTATACGCAGGGCGATATCGAGGCGCTGCCCTTTGCAAGCCGCAGTTTTGACCTGGTCTGGAGCAATCTGGCGGTGCAGTGGTGCGACGATCTTTCGCAGGGCCTCGGCGAGCTTCTTCGCGTCATCCGTCCCGGCGGGCGCGTTGCCTTCAGCACGCTGGCGGAAGGGTCGCTGCCGGAGCTGCGCCAGGCCTGGCGGGCAGTGGATGACAACCCGCACGCCAACCGGTTTCTGTCCGCCGAGGCGGTCGCCCATGCGTGTCCGCCTGCGCGCGTGTCGCTGTATCACGAGAGCATTACCCTGAACTTTGACGACGCCATGAGCGCCATGCGCTCGCTCAAAGGCATTGGGGCGACGCATCTGCATGACGGGCGGCAAAACCGCACGCTCACGCGTCGCGAGTTGCAGCAACTGACCCTGGCCTGGCCGCAGCGGGCGGACAGCTTCCCGCTCTCATACCATCTGATTTTTGGAGTGATTGAACGTGACTAAACGCTGGTTTATTACCGGAACGGATACCGAAGTAGGGAAAACCGTGGCGAGCTGCGCGCTGTTGCAGGCGGCCGCGCTTGCAGGCTACCGCACCGCAGGTTACAAGCCGGTGGCGTCCGGCAGCGAGATGACCGAAGAGGGCATTCGCAACAGCGATGCGCTGGCGTTGCAGCGCAACAGCAGCGTGCCGCTTAGCTATGAGCAGGTTAATCCGCTGGCTTTTATGGAGCCTACTTCGCCGCATATCGTCAGCGCAGAGGAGGGCAGGCCTGTCGATTTCGCCACGCTCAGCGCCGGGCTCGCCGCGCTGGAGCCGCTTGCCGACTGGGTTCAGGTGGAAGGCGCGGGCGGCTGGTTTACGCCTCTGTCTGAGACCGCCACGTTTGCAGACTGGGTCAGAGAAACGCAGCTGCCGGTGATTCTGGTGGTGGGCGTGAAGCTTGGCTGCATCAACCATGCGCTGCTTACCGCCCAGGCGATACAGGCGGCCGGGCTGCCGTTCGCAGGCTGGATAGCTAACGATGTCCAGCCCCCAGGCAAGCGCCATCAGGAATACATGGCCACGCTGAAACGCTTGTTGCCCGTGCCGCTGCTGGGAGAGATCCCGTGGCTTGGCGAAAGTGCCGGGCAGCAGCCGCTCGGGCGCTATCTGTCGCTTGAGGCGCTTTCGGCTTAAGCCGCTTTGGCTCGTGCTTTTGCACAAGGCGCGTAAGCGTTTACGAGCCTGCCTGCTGTTTCAGCCATCCCGGCGGTGGCCGCAATAAAGCGTTATGCTTCGCTGTCGCTGCTTTCAGGGCGTTATCCAGTGCGTCAGCTTTTCGTTATCCAGCTGGGCAACGCTGCCGCGAGCGACGGCGCGTCCGCGATGCAACAGGCAAAAGCGATCCGCGACCCGGCGAATGAACGACAGGCGCTGTTCCACCAGCAGCACGGTCAGGCCGAAATCGCGGTTCAGGCGTACTATCAGCAGGCTTAATTTTTGAATGAGACCCTGGCCGATGCCGCGTGTCGGCTCGTCCAGGATAAGCAATTTGGGGTGGTTGACCAGCGCCCTGGCGAGCGCCAGCAGCTGTTGATCATCGCCTGAAAGATCCGCCCCGCGCAGATGGCGCAGCGCATACAGTTCGGGAAAAAGATCAAATATCATCTCCGGCAAAGGGCCGGGCTGGTCTGTTGCTGCGAGCATGGCGATGCGTAAGTTTTCCTCAACCGTAAGTTGCGAAAAAATGCGCCTGTCCTGCGACAGAAAACCGATGCCAAGCGCCGCCCGATGTTCCGGCGCGAGCGCCAGCAGCTCCGCCGGGGGCTTGCCTGCTTCATGCCACATGATGCTGCCGCTTTCCACAGGCAGGTAGCCGGCAATACAATTCACAAGCGTTGTCTTGCCCATGCCCGGCGCCCCCATAACGCAGGTGCACTCGCCGGGCAGCAAATCAAGATCGACATTCCACAGCGTGTGCTGCGTACCGTAATACTGATTCACAGCGCGTAAACTCAACATAGCAAACTCCTTTCTGAGAGGGTGAAGAGATAACCACTTCGCTGACTGCGCAGCGTTACGAGCGTTTTATTCACCAGATCACCAGCGTCCTGCGTCGCTTCTCCCAACCGGGAGAGAGGGTCGAGTTCCGGTATGGACAAGCTGCAATTCTCTTGCCAGAGAGAAGAAAGGCGGTGGAATCGCCTGGTCTTTGAGATAAAACTGATAAAAAAGGGTGAGAAAACGCCCTGCGCCTAAGACTCCGCCAGCAAACTGCACTTAAAGGGTGCTGATGCGATAAAAAGCTTGCCGCTCTGGTGCAGCGGTTTGCCTGGTTTTTAAACACTGACTGGGCAATATGTGAGCTTTATTGCATAACAAAGCTGAACATAAAGCGTCAAAAAACGTCTAAAGCGGGCAATAAAAAATTTTTTCCGTCTCGTTATACAAAAATCAGGGTTTTCGCGGGACGGCGCGGTTAACGGCTTGCAGGCAGTTATCCACTATTCCTGTGGATAACCTTGTGCATTAGAGTTAGAAAACGTGCCGCAAGCGAGAGCGGATGCGGGTTTGCGGCTGATTGGCGCTAAAGCCGTCTCGAAAAAATATCCTTTTTATTTCAGCTTGTTATGTAAAATCAATGGCAGTAAGAAAAGTGTCACCTGCTGCAATAAAACCATCACAGCTTCGCTTGACAAATGTTAAAAGGGCAAATCTTCTGGGGATAACCCCGTACCGCTGATTTTTTACGCGAGCAGGCCGAATAAATGTCGCTATGCAGCATGCTTAAACGCGGCGTGACCGCTTCTGCGCGCAAGATACTGTGTTTTCATCCAGTATTTAGTGCTGGCAAAAATTCAGCGTAAGAGTAAAATTAGACCTCCGGCCCGCCCAAATCTGCATCAGGTAGTCATTTCATGAGCAAACCTTTCAAACTCAATTCCGCTTTTAAACCTTCCGGCGACCAGCCTGAAGCGATCCGCCGTCTGAAAGAAGGGCTGGAAGATGGTCTGGCGCATCAGACGCTGCTTGGCGTAACCGGTTCCGGTAAAACCTTTACCGTCGCTAACGTTATCGCCGACCTTCAACGTCCTACGATGGTGCTCGCGCCAAACAAGACGCTGGCGGCGCAGCTGTATGGCGAAATGAAAGAATTCTTCCCGGATAATGCGGTCGAGTATTTCGTCTCTTACTACGACTACTACCAGCCTGAAGCTTATGTACCCAGTTCCGATACGTTTATTGAAAAAGACGCCTCGGTGAACGAGCACATTGAGCAGATGCGCCTTTCCGCCACCAAAGCCCTGCTTGAGCGCCGCGATGTGGTGGTGGTGGCTTCCGTTTCCGCCATTTACGGTCTGGGCGACCCGGATTTGTATCTGAAGATGATGCTGCACCTCACGAAGGGCATGATCATCAACCAGCGCGATATCCTGCGCCGTCTGGCGGAGCTGCAATATACCCGCAACGATCAGGCATTTCAGCGCGGCACTTTCCGCGTACGCGGCGAAGTGATTGATATTTTCCCGGCGGAATCGGATGACCAGGCGCTGCGCGTGGAATTGTTTGACGAAGAGGTGGAGCGCCTCTCGCTGTTCGACCCGCTCACCGGCACGGTGGAATCGGTTATTCAGCGTTTCACCGTCTACCCTAAAACGCACTACGTTACGCCGCGCGAGCGCATCGTACAGGCGATGGAAGAGATCAAAATTGAGCTGGCGGATCGCCGCAAGGTGCTGCTTGCCAATAACAAGCTGCTGGAAGAGCAGCGCCTCACTCAGCGCACCCAGTTCGACCTCGAAATGATGAACGAGCTGGGCTACTGCTCGGGGATTGAAAACTATTCGCGCTATCTGTCTGGCCGCGGCCCGGGCGAAGCGCCGCCTACGCTGTTCGACTACTTGCCTGCCGACGGGCTGCTGGTGATTGACGAATCGCACGTGACTATCCCGCAGATAGGCGGCATGTATCGCGGCGACCGCGCGCGTAAAGAGACGCTGGTGGAATATGGTTTCCGTCTGCCCTCGGCGCTGGATAACCGTCCGATGAAGTTTGAAGAGTTCGAAGCGCTGGCGCCGCAGACCATTTATGTTTCGGCAACGCCTGGCAACTATGAGCTGGAAAAATCGGGCGGCGAGATTGTTGATCAGGTTGTGCGCCCAACCGGCTTGCTCGACCCGATTATCGAAGTGCGGCCGGTGGCGACGCAGGTGGACGATCTGCTGTCGGAGATCCGCAAGCGAGTGGCCATTAACGAGCGCGTGCTGGTGACCACGCTGACCAAACGCATGGCGGAAGACCTGACCGAATACCTTGAAGAGCACGGCGAGAAAGTCCGTTATCTGCACTCCGATATCGATACCGTAGAGCGTATGGAGATCATCCGCGATCTGCGTCTGGGCGAGTTTGACGTGCTGGTGGGGATTAACTTGCTGCGTGAAGGGCTGGACATGCCGGAAGTGTCGCTGGTGGCGATTCTGGACGCCGATAAAGAAGGTTTCCTGCGCTCTGAACGTTCGCTTATCCAGACTATCGGCCGCGCGGCGCGTAACGTCAACGGTAAAGCCATTCTTTATGGCGACAAAATCACGCCGTCAATGGCCAAAGCGATTGGCGAAACGGAGCGTCGTCGTGAGAAACAGCAGCGCTATAACGAAGAGCACGGCATTGTGCCGCAGGGCCTGAACAAGAAGGTGGTGGATATTCTGGCGCTGGGCGAAAACATTGCCAAAACCAAGCCGAAAGGCCGCGGCAAGAGCCGCAGCGTAGCCGATGTGGAAGCGGCGGAGCTGGCGCTGACGCCTAAAGCGCTACAGCAGAAAATACACCAGCTTGAAGCGCAAATGGTGCAGCATGCCCAGAACCTGGAGTTTGAGGAAGCCGCGCAAATTCGCGACCAGCTTCATCAACTGCGTGAGCTGTTTATCGCCGCGTCCTGATTAACGTCGCGCACTCCCTCTTCTTAACCGGAGAGGGCTTCACTTCAGACGCAGCAATGCGTTCTCTCTCAACGCACGTTGCGGCTATTCATCCCAGCGCCTGAATCGCTTTTTCCAGCGCAATGCGCAGCAAATGCCGGTCATGACGATGCGGAACGTCGCTCGCCTCCAGCGGTTGCTGCACAATAACGCGATTTTGCAGGCCGCTGACATCCATATGCGGGCCAACCACCACGGCATCCACTACCGGTTTGCCGACATATTGCTCCATCACCGCCAGTTTTTCTGCGAGCGACAGGTTATCCGCCGCCGCGCTCTGCTCGCGCCCAAGATTACCGACATAAACCATCGGCGCGGGCGTGCGGCGCAGCGCCTGGGCCAGATCTTCCACCAGCAGCAGCGGGATAAGGCTCGTATAGAAACTGCCCGGCCCGATAATAAGCAGATCGGCTTCGCCAATCGCCTGAATCGCTTCTCGCGTCGCCTGGACTTTCGGATAGAGCATCAGCTCTTTAGGCGACTGGGTAAGTAAGTCGATGCTGACTTCGCCATACACCGCGTTGCCGTCGGCATCAATCGCCATTAAATCCACGGGCTGTTCAGACATCGGGATTAAAAAGGCGTCTACCTTCAGCAGGTTGCGAATTAAATTTATCGCCTCAAGAGGCCGCACGCTCAGGTGATCGAGCGCCTTTAACATCAGGTTTCCAAGGTTATGACCGGAAAGTTCGCCGTTACCGCCAAAACGGTATTCAAACATGGCTGAAGCAACGCTGGGTTCCGTAATAAGTTGGTTAAGGCAGTTGCGCATATCTCCCCAGGCGATACCGCCTTCGGAACGGCGAATACGCCCGGTGGAGCCGCCGTTGTCGGTGGTGGTGACGATGCCGGTAAGCCTTGAACCCAGCGAAGAGAGCGACGACATGACCCGGCCAAGGCCGTGACCGCCGCCCAGCGCCACCACCCTGTCGAGGTCCGCAAATGTGCGATTGCGCATGTTGAATCCTTATGAACCCAAAAACGGCCTACGTTAACGTAAAGTGCGGCGAAAGACGATCCGCCATCCGCCTTAAAATGACTCATATCAAGGCAAAAAAGTGACTTTTGCGTATTCTGTTGCGAAATGTGGCGAATAAACCGCTATGTATAAGTTTATATAGCGAAAAACGGCGTTGGCGAAACCCTGTTTCACGCGCTACTATCGCCATTACCACGTTTCAGCAAAATGAAACAGACACTCAAAGCCTTTGCCCCTAAGTCCTCGTGATATGGCGCTCTGGCCGTGGCGACGCCACCAGGGTGCAGGAAGAAATGACTGCATCTCCCGTATTTGGAAAGGTGTACATGGTTTCTCAACTTACCGATGCTTTTGCGCGTAAGTTTTATTACTTACGCCTGTCGATTACCGACGTTTGCAATTTTCGTTGTACTTACTGCCTGCCGGATGGCTACAAGCCCGGCGGCGTAACCAACAAAAGCTTCCTTTCGCTCGATGAGATCCGCCGCGTGACGCGCGCGTTTGCCGCGCTCGGCACGGAAAAAGTGCGCCTGACGGGCGGAGAGCCTTCATTACGCCGCGATTTCACGGATATCATCGCCGCAGTGCGCGAAAACGCCGCCATTCGCCAGATTGCCGTTACCACTAACGGCTACCGCCTTGCGCGTGATGTCAACGCGTGGCGCGACGCCGGCCTGACTGCCATTAACGTCAGCGTCGACAGCCTTGATGCCCGTCAGTTTCACGCTATTACCGGGCAGGATAAGTTCCGTCAGGTGATGGAAGGCATCGACGCCGCCTTCGCGGCGGGGTTTGAGCGGGTGAAGGTCAATACCGTGCTGATGCGCGACGTAAACCATCATCAGCTTGATACGTTTCTTGCGTGGATCAAGCCAAGACGGATCCAGCTACGCTTTATTGAGCTGATGGAGACAGGCGAGGGCGGTTCGCTGTTTCGCAAACACCATATTTCCGGTGCCACTATCCGCGAAGAACTGCTTAAACGCGGCTGGATCCACCAGATCCGCAACCGGGCAGACGGCCCGGCGCAGGTGTTCTGCCACCCCGATTACGCTGGGGAAATCGGCCTTATCATGCCGTACGAAAAAGACTTCTGCGCCAGCTGCAACCGGCTGCGCGTGTCGTCCGTCGGCAAGCTGCATCTGTGTCTGTTCGGCGACGGCGGCGTTTCGCTGCGTGAATTGCTTGCCGATGACAGCCAGCAGGGGGCGCTGGTGGCCCGCATTGAAGAGGCGCTGACGTATAAAAAGCAGACCCACTTCCTGCACGACGGCAACACCGGCATTACCCAGAACCTCTCGTACATCGGCGGTTAACCTTTTTACAAGGAGTAGAGCATGAGCCAGGTTAGCGCGGAGTTTGTTCCGGCGCATATTGCTATTCTTACTGTCTCCAGCCGTCGCGGCGAAGACGAAGACACGTCCGGCCATTACCTGCGTGACGCCGCCCTGGAGGCAGGCCATCAGGTGGTGGATAAAACCATTGTTAAAGAGAATATGTACGCTATTCGCGCGCGGGTGTCTGAATGGATAGCCAGCGACGATATTCAGGTGGTGCTGATCAACGGCGGCACCGGTTTTACCGCGGGCGATGTGGTGCCGGAAGCGCTGTTGCCGCTATTCGACCGTGAAATAGCCGGTTTCGGCGAGCTCTTTCGCATGCTCTCTTTTGAGGAGATAGGCACGGCGATGATGCAGTCGCGCGCGGTGGCGGGTATCGCCAACCAGACGCTGATTTTTGCGATGCCCGGCTCGACGAAAGCCTGCCGTACGGCGTGGGAAAATATCATTGTGCCGCAGCTCGACGCCCGCACCCGGCCCTGTAATTTCCATCCTCATCTTAAGAAATAAGTTATGTCGCAACTGACCCACATTAACGCCGCGGGCGAGGCCCACATGGTCGACGTTTCCGCTAAAGCGGAGACGGTGCGCGAGGCGCGCGCCGAAGCCTTCGTCACGATGCGCCCGCAAACGCTGGCGATGATTATCGACGGCAGCCATCATAAAGGCGATGTCTTCGCCACCGCCCGCATTGCCGGCATTCAGGCGGCCAAGCGCACCTGGGAGCTGATCCCGCTTTGTCATCCCTTGCTGCTCAGCAAAGTTGAAGTTCAGCTGCATGCCGAACCCGAGCACAGCCGCGTGCGCATTGAGTCGCTTTGCCGGCTGACGGGGAAAACCGGCGTTGAAATGGAAGCGCTCACGGCGGCATCGGTGGCGGCGCTCACCATTTACGATATGTGCAAAGCGGTGCAGAAAGATATGGTGATTGGCCCGGTGAGGCTGCTTGCGAAAAGCGGCGGCAAATCGGGCGACTTTCAGGTAAACGACAATGATTAAAGTGCTTTTTTTCGCGCAGGTGCGCGAGCTTGTCGCCACCGACGCGCTGGAGCTGGCTGCGGATTTCGCCACGGTTGAAGCGTTGCGCGCGCACCTTTGCGCGCGGGGCGACCGCTGGGCGCTGGCGCTGGAATCCGGCAAGCTGCTGGCTGCGGTAAACCAGACGCTGGTGGCCTTCGATCATCCCTTGCAGGCGGGCGATGAAGTGGCGTTTTTCCCGCCGGTGACGGGAGGATGACGATGGAAACGCGTATCCGCGTCGGGCATGAAAATTTTCACGTTGGCGATGAGTATGAGTGGCTCGCCCGGTGCGATGAAGATGGCGCCGTCGTCACCTTCACCGGTAAGGTGCGCAACCACAATCTTGGCGACAGCGTTAGCGCGCTGACGCTGGAGCACTATCCCGGCATGACAGAAAAAGCGCTGGCGGAAATTGTCGACGAGGCCCGTTCCCGCTGGCCGTTGCAGCGCGTGTCGGTTATCCACCGTATCGGCGAACTCTGGCCGGGCGATGAGATTGTTTTTGTCGGCGTGACTGGCGCTCACCGCAGCCAGGCGTTCGAAGCGGCGCAGTTTATCATGGACTATCTGAAAACCCGCGCGCCGTTCTGGAAACGCGAAGCCACGCCGGAAGGCGACCGCTGGGTCGAGGCGCGGGAGAGCGACCAGCAGGCGGCGAAGCGCTGGTAAGCGGGTTTCGCAGAATGTGCCAGGCTTTTACAAGGGGGCGTAAGCCCGGTATTTATCATCAAGAGGAGCCGTCATGGACCGATATCCACGTTCAAGTGACACTATTGTGCAACCGCGCGCCGGGTTGCAGACTTTTATGGCGCAAGTATATGGCTGGATGACCTGCGGATTACTGCTTACCGCCTTTGTCGCCTGGTATGCCGCTAACACGCCCGCAGTGATGATGTATGTGTTCTCAAGCCGCATCACCTTTTTCGGGCTTATCATCGCGCAGCTGGCGGTGGTGTTTGTGCTGTCGGGGCTGGTGCATAAATTAAGCCCGGCGGTAGCGACCGCGCTGTTCATGCTCTATTCGGCGCTGACCGGCTTAACGCTCGCCAGCATTTTTCTGGTTTATACCTACGCCTCTATCGCCAGCACGTTCGTTGTCACAGCGGGGATGTTTGGCGTCATGAGCCTTTATGGCTATACCACCAAACGCGATCTCAGCGGCTTCGGCAATATGCTGTTTATGGCGTTGATAGGCATTCTTATCGCCTCGCTGGTGAACTTCTGGCTGAAGAGCACCGCGCTGATGTGGGCGGTAACCTATATTGGCGTGATTGTCTTTGTGGGCCTGACGGCGTATGACACCCAGAAGCTGAAAAACCTGGGCGAGCAAATCGACGTTAACGATCGCGGAAACTTGCGCAAGTACTCGATTGTCGGCGCGCTGACGCTTTACCTTGATTTCATCAACCTGTTCCTGATGCTGCTGCGAATTTTCGGCAACCGTCGCTAAGCGAACGGGATAGACAAAAACCCTCTGCGGAGGGTTTTTTTATGGGCGCAAGGCAGGCCGTGCTCCGGCCCGGCGACTTTGCCACTCAACAAAACGCGCTAATCAGCGCATAAAACATGCGCGCCGAAAAGGCATTCTTACGCGACGGGTAAGCGCAGCGCTCACCGTGTGACAGAACAAAGGCGGGCGCATACCCGCCTGGAAATGAAAACGCTCAAACGGGAGCTACCTGTTTGAGCGTTTTCGCTTTTAACTGCCGAAGCGCGATCGGGCGGGACGTCGGCTAACTAGCTTTTCGCTTCGCCTTCCTGCGCCCGGAACCCTCTCTCTGGCGCACGGCTCTCTGCCCGGCTCTCATCCGGCGTGCCAGATTTTTTCTCCGCGCTGGCAAGCTTTTTCTCGTTCTTCGCCCGAAGTTTTTTGGCGCGGCTCTCCAGCACCAGATAACAGATAATGGCGACAAGCAGCGGCGCGAAGAAGTAAAGCATACGGTAGGCGAGCAGGGCGGCGATAATGGCGCCGTGGCTGACATGTTCGCCCGCCAGCAGGGCGATAAACACCGCCTCCAGCACGCCGATGCCTGCCGGAATGTGCACAATAACCCCGGCGATACTGCTCACGAGTAATACGCCCAGCACAAAGAAGTAGTTCACCTGCTGGCCGAGCAGCAGCCAGATAATCGCCCCCATCGCCATCCAGTTAGCGCTGGAGATGACCATCTGAACCAGAGCGAACTTCCACGACGGCAAGACCAGCTTTTGGCCTTTGATAGTGAGATGGCGACGCTTAGCGAACGCGCAAGCCCACAGGTAAAAGCCAATAAAAGCCAGCAACGCGATACCGATAATGCGCAGCGTGCTTTCATCGATATACCAGTGAGAAGGCAGTTGCACCACGCCGATACTGAAAATCACCCCGCCAAGCAGGATATAACCAATCCAGTTGGTGGCGATACTCAGCGAGAATATGCGCGTAATGGTGCTGCCCGGCAGCCCAAGCCGCGAGTAAAGCCGGTAGCGCATCCCTACGCCGCCAACCCAGGTGCTGAGCGTCAGGTTAAAGGCATAACAGATAAACGACACCAGCATGACCTGTCTTTTGGCAAGCTTATGGCCGCAGTAAGCGCGTCCGAGCAGGTCATAAAAGCCATACAGCACATAGCTGACTATCACCAGCGCAACGGAGCTTAACAACGCGGTGCGGTTGTAATCGCGGATGACTTTCCACACCTCTTCCCAGTCCACTTTTTGCGCGTACAGCACAATCAGAACGGTGACGGCGATAAAAAACAGCCAGGTGAGGATCTTTTTCGCTTTACGCCATTTCGGATGTGATTTCGCCATCAGGGTTTCACTCCTGGATTCTCGGTCTCGACCCGGTCCTGGGTCTCGATTTCAGGTTGAACAGGCGGATTGACCAGCGCGAGACGCGGAGTATGCGCAGGCAGCCAGCCGACCAGCGCCGGGAAGTGGCGCAAAAAGTGGAACGCCAGCACGCTTTTCGTCAGGTTCCACCAGGTGCGGCGCGGCATCATTGACTCATCAACCTGCTTGCAATCTTCACGAATAAGCCGGTTAAGGTTGTCGCGCAGCGTCTGGTTAAACTGGCGGTCGTGAATGATAAGGTTCGCCTCCAGGTTCAGGGAGAGGCTCAGCGGGTCGAGATTGCTGGAGCCGACCGTCGCCCAGTGGTCATCCATCAGCGCCACTTTGCCATGCAGCGGGCGGCGCAAATATTCAAATACCTGCACGCCGCCTTTCACCAGGTAGTTATAAAGCAGCCGCGCGCCTACTTTAACGATAGGCATATCTGGCTCACCCTGCACGATAAGCTTCACGCGTACCCCGCGCCGCGCCGCGTTGCGCATGGCGTGCAGCAGCCGGTAGCCAGGGAAGAAATAGGCGTTGGCGATGATCACCTCTTTCTTCGCGTTGGCGAGCATTTTCAGGTAATAACGTTCAATGTCGTCACGGTGTTCGTCGTTATCGCGCCAGACAAACAGCGCCTGCGCCTCGCCGGGCGTGGTGTTGTCCGCCGCCTGCTGGCGACGACGACGCCACCAGCGCCTGTTCTGTTCGTTTTCCGGCAGGTTGCTCAGCACAAACTGGTAGATATCCTGCACGACCGGGCCTTCCACCCGTACCGCGTAATCCTGCTTCGCCTCCGGGCCATAGTCCGACATGTGTTCGGCGGAGTAGTTAATGCCGCCGACAAAAGCCACCTCTTCGTCTACCACCACAATTTTGCGGTGCATACGGCGAAAGAGATTGGTGCGCATGCCAAACAGCGGTTTTCGCGGGTCGTAGTAGCGAAACACGACGCCTGCGGCGGTAAGCTCATTAACAAACTTATCGCTTAAGTCCGGCGAGCCGTAGCCGTCCAGCAACACTTCGATATTCACGCCGCGCTGCGCCGCGCGCAGGATCACCGCATGCAGCTTGCGGCCAACGTTGTCTTCAAACCAGATAAAGGTTTCGAGAAAAACTTTGCTTTTCGCTTTATCGATGGCGGAAAAAACCGCCGGGTAAAATTCATCCCCGTTTTCCAGCAATTGAATGCGGTTGCCATCACGCCAGGTCGGTTTCATAGATGGATCTCCACAGCCAGGGGGGCATGATCGGAAAGGTGTCGCCAGGTACGCAGCGGCAGCGCGGTAGGCGCGCTGACGGTCGCGTTTTTAACGTAAATGCGATCGAGGCGCAGCAGCGGGAAGCTCACCGGAAAGGTGCGCGCCGGGCGGCCATAGGCCCGGGTAAACACCTCATCCAACCCCGTATGCTGGTGCAAAAAGCGGTTCGCCTGCTGCCGCCAGTCGTTAAAATCGCCCGCCACCACTACCGGCTCGCCATCCGGCAGGCTGTTGACCAGCTCCGCCAGCATATTGAGCTGTTCCTGACGATGCGCTTCCTTCAGGCCCAAATGCACACAAATGACATGCAGCGTTTTATCAAACGAGGGGGGCGTTATCTGGCAGTGGAGCAATCCGCGCTTTTCATGCCCGTCCACGGACACATCGAGGTTCTCATACTGCTCAATAGGGAAACGGGAAAGCACCGCGTTGCCGTGATGGCCTTCAGGATAAACGGCGTTGCGCCCGTAGGCGTAGTCGCTCCACATGGTGTCGGCCAGAAACTCGTAGTGCGTGGTGTCCGGCCAGTTCTCCACGTGCAGCGGATGCACCTCATGCGCGCCCATGACCTCCTGAAGGCAGACGATATCGGCGGAAACCGTCCTTACCGCGTCCCGTAGTTCCGGCAAAATAAAGCGCCGGTTAAAAGCGGTAAATCCCTTGTGTGTGTTAATGGTGAGCACTTTGAATGAAAATCGCTGTGTTTGCCCTGCCATGATTCTCCCGTCACGTTTCGCTGTCCTGTTGGAAATAAAGTGTAGTCTTAGTCACAAAAAGGTGCGGGCTTACGGAATTTTCCGTAAAGTGCGGTACTCTCAGTTATCAGTGAAAAATCCCGGAGGATGGAAGCCATGAGGTGGCAACAACAAATTCGCGTCGTAACGGGCCTGAGTTGCTGGCAGATTGTTCTGCATCTGGCGGTTATCGCCCTTCTTGTCGCTGGCTGGCTTAGCGGCTCGCTGGTGCATGTCGGGCTCGGTTTATGCCTGCTTTACGGCGTAACGGTGCTGCTGATGGTGATGCTGCAACGCCACCAGGAGGGCATCTGGCGCGACGTGGGCGACTTCCTCGAAGAGCTCACCACCACCTGGTATTTCGGCACGTCGCTTATCGCGCTGTGGCTGCTTTCCCGCGTGCTGCACAACAACTGGCTGCTGGCGCTGGCAGGCCTCGCCATGCTGGCGGGCCCGGCGCTGGTCTCGCTGCTGGTAAAAGAGCGCAAGCGCCACTCAGGCGATTTTGCGTCGAAACATCGCGTAGGCCGCTGACCCCGTCGTGGCCGCTATCGCCAGTAGCGGCCACAAACTCCGCCAGATAATCTCCAGGCTCGCATCCTTCAGGTAAATCGCCTTCGTAATATCAGTGAAGTGACGGATCGGGTTAACCCAGGTCAGGTTTTGCAGCCACACCGGCATGTTCTCCACCGGCGAGACATACCCGGAGAGCAAAATAGCCGGCATCATAAAGACAAACACGCCGATAAACGCCTGCTGCTGTGTGGAGCAGAGCGCCGAAATCAGCAGCCCGAAGCCCACCAGCGAAAGCCCGTAAATCAGCATCGTAAAATAAAACAGCGCCAGCGAGCCGGAGAAGGGGATGTCATACCCCCAGATACCTGCGCCCAATACCACGGTGGCCTGAAAAGTGGCGACAATCAGCGCCGGCACTGCTTTGCCGACAAAAATCTGCCAGGTCGCCAGCGGCGAAACAAGCAGCTGGTCGAGCGTGCCCTGTTCGCGCTCCCGCGCCACCGAAAGCGAAGTGACGATCAGCACCCCGATAGTGGTTATCATGGCGATAAGCGAAGGCACCACGAACCATTTGTAATCAAGATTCGGGTTGTACCAGTTGCGCACCACCAGTTCGCTGTTGTTAGGCCTGGGTTTACCCTCCAGCAGCGCCAGTTGATAATCCTTTACGATCTCCTGCACATAGTTGGCGGCGATCTGCGCGCTGTTGGAGTTGCGCCCGTCGAGGATGATTTGCAGCGTAGCCGGCTCCAGACGAGAGAGCTTGCGTGAGAAATCCGCCGGAAAGCGAATCAACAGCAGCGCCTTTTGCGTATCGAGAGTAGGGCGAATTTCCTGCGCGCTGTTGAGCATTTTCACTTCGCTGAAGGCTTTTGCGCGCGCGAAGCGCTGCGTAAGCTCAATGGAATGCGCGCCGTTGTCTTCGTTATAAATGGCGATGGTGGCGTTAGTTACTTCAAGCGTGGCGGCAAACGGGAACAGCAAGACCTGAATCACCACCGGCACGATAAGAATGGCGCGGGTCTGCGGCTCGCGCAGCAGCGACTGCATCTCTTTGCGGATAAGCGTCCATAAGCGATAAAACATCCTGCCTCCTTAATCGAGACGCCGTTTCGTCTTAAGCCAGGTCAGCCCGATAAACACCACGGCTGAGGCCACCAGAAAGAGCGTATTCATCACCAGCACCGCCGGAATATTCCCGGCCAGAAACAGGCTTTGCAGCGTGTTGACGAAATAGCGCGCCGGAATAATGTACGTCACCACGCGAATGGCGGCGGGCATGCTGTCTATCTGGAAAATAAATCCTGAAAGCATAACGGAAGGTAAAAACGCCGCGTTCAGCGCCACCTGGGCGGCGTTAAACTGGTTGCGGGTCAGCGTGGAGATAAGCAGCCCCATTCCCAGCGTGCTGAGCAAAAACAGGCTGGAGAGCAGAAACAGCAGCAGCAAGGAGCCCCGGTAAGGCACATCAAGAATAAACACGGAAACCAGCATGCAAAGCAGCATCGCCAGCATGCCAAGAAAGTAATAGGGGATAAGCTTGCACAGCAGCAGTTCCGTGCGCGTCACTTCAGTGGAAAGCAAGGCTTCCATGGTGCCGCGCTCCCATTCCCGCGCCACCACAAGCGAGGTAAGAATCGCCCCTATCACCGTCATGATAATGGTCACCGCGCCGGGGATAATAAAATGCTGGCTAATGGCGGCGGGGTTAAACCAGTAGCGCAACTGTACGTCGATAAGCGGTTCGAAGCTTTCGCCCCGGTCCTGCGCGCGCTGCGCCTGCCAGATTTGCCATATTCCCTGTAAATAACCCTGGACGAAGTTGGCGGTATTAGGCTCGCTGCCGTCGGTTATCACCTGCACGGGGGCGGTTTCGTTGCTGCGCGCCATGCGGGCGGCGAAGTCGTTTGGGATCACCACGATGCCGCGGATTTTCCCTCCCTGCATCAGGTCGACCAGCTGCTGGCGGTTGCTGCTGATGGTGGGCGCGATAAACGGCGACGCGCTGACGGCATGGGAAAAATCCAGCGCCTCTTCGCTGCGCTCTTCCAGCAGCACGCCGACGTGCAGACGGCTTGAATCCAGGTTAATGCCGTAGCCGAAGATAAAAAGCAGCAAAAGCGGAATGACCATGGCGATAAGCCAACTGCTTGGGTCGCGCAGAATTTGCCGCGTCTCTTTAACGCACAGCGCCCGCACGCGCCGCCAGGAAAACGCCTGAGAATGCGCGCTCATTTCGCATGCTCCTTATCCCATTGCTCTATCAGCCGGATGAACGCCTGCTCCATGGTCTGATCTTCCTGCTCGCTCTGCGCCGCCTGGCGCTTGAGGGCGTCCGGCGTGCCCTGGGCGATAAGCTGCCCGTGATAGACCAGCCCGATGCGATCGCAGTACTCCGCCTCATCCATAAAATGGGTCGTCACCATCACCGTTACCCCTTTTTCCACCATGCTGTTGATGTGCAGCCAAAACTCGCGGCGGGTAAGCGGGTCTACGCCCGATGTCGGCTCATCCAGAAAGAGAATATCCGGCTCGTGCATTAACGAGCAGGCGAGCGCCAGCCGCTGTTTGAAGCCGAGCGGCAGGGCGTCGGTGGGCTGGCGGAAAATCGCGTTCAGGCCAAACGCCTCGCTCATGCTGGCGATTTTATCGTTCTGCGCCCGGCCGCGCAGGCCGTAAACGCCGGAGAAAAAGCGCAGGTTCTGTTCTACCGTCAGGTTGCCGTAAAGCGAAAACTTCTGCGCCATGTAACCGAGATGCTGACGCGCTTTGCCGGAGCTGGTTTTGAGATCCATATCCAGCACCAGCGCTTTGCCCGACGTCGGCACCAGCAGGCCGCACATCATTTTGAAGGTTGTCGATTTGCCCGCGCCGTTTGGGCCGAGCAGCCCGAAAATTTCGCCGCGCTGCACGGTGAAGCTCACATCATCGGTGGCGGCGAAATCGCCGAACTTTTTCGTCAGATTGCGCGCTTCGATAACCGTTTCTCCCGCGTTGCCTTCCACGGTATGCAGAATGGCGCCGAGGGGCGATTCACGCGAACCGGCGCCGCCCAGCAGATCGATAAACGCGTCTTCAAAGCGGGGTGCGGTCTCTTCAAGGGTTATCCCGGGCAACGCCTGCCCGAGCGTCTCTGTCTTTGCGTTTTGGCGTAAAATCAGGCGCACCGAGCGCCCCTGAATCATGCCGTCGCTCACTTCCGGGCGCTTAAGCGCCTGCTGCAACAGCTGGCGATTGCCGACCGCGGCGCTGTTCATTAAAAAACTGCGGCCGGCCATCTGCTGCGTCAGTTTTTTCGGTTCGCCCTGGTAAAGCAGCTCTCCTTCATTCATCAACAGCACGTCGCGACACTGCTCTGCTTCATCCAGATAAGAGGTGCTCCAGAGGATAAGCATCCCTTCGCCGGCCAGCTCATGCACCATCTGCCACAACTCGCGCCGCGAAATAGGGTCTACCCCCACGCCCGGTTCATCCAGCAGCAAGACCTTCGGCTGGCCCACCAGCGTACAGGCGAGGCCGAGTTTTTGCTTCATGCCGCCGGAAAGTTTGCCCGCCAGCCGCCCGGTAAAGGGCGCGAGCGCGGTAAATTCCAGCAGCCGGGCGAACGTTTCCCGGCGCGCTTCGCCGGTGACGCTGCGCAGATCGGCATACAGATTCAGGTTCTCAAGCACCGTTAAGTCTTCATAGAGGCCGAATTTTTGCGGCATATAGCCGAGCACGGCGTGCAAAGCATGGTCGTCGCGTACCGGATCCAGCCCTGCCACCTGCGCCTCGCCCTCATCCGGGCGCAAAAGCCCCGCCAGCATGCGCATAAGCGTGGTTTTTCCGGCGCCGTCCGGCCCCACAAGACCCGTCACGCCGCCCGGCCGGATTTGCGCATCCAGCCTGGCGACAGCAGGTTTTTCCATCCCCGCAAAGCGTTTAACCAGCCCGCGCAGGCGAATGGCGTTCTCAGCGGCGTTCATCGCGCGCTCCGTCGCTGAAGGCGATGGTCACCGGCATCCCCTGGCGCAGCGCGCCATCCGCATCGGCGACAATAATGCGCAGGCGATAAACGAGATCGGTGCGCAGGTCCGGCGTTTCCACGGTTTTTGGCGTGAACTCGGCGGTGGGGGAGACAAAGCCGATTTTGCCGTGGTAAGGCTTGTCGGGACGGCTGTCGGTGTAAATCAACACGTCGCGCCCCGGCTGCGCCTGGCTCAGGTTTACCTCATCGACATAGGCGCGCACCCAGACCGGATGCGTCAGCGAAACGGTCAGCACGGCGCCGCCTGCGTTCAGCATGGTGCCAGGCTCCACGGCGCGCGTCAGCAGTACGCCGTCGGAAGGGGAGAGCAGTTGCGTATCTTGCAGGTCAAGTTTCGCCTGGGCGAGCTGCGCCTGCGCCTGTTGCAGGCTTGCCTTTGCCTGGGCTATCTCCTGTGGACGGTTGCCGGCGCGAAACTGGCTTAGCTTATCCTGCGCCGATTTCAGCTGCGCCTGGGCCTGGTCGCGGGTGGAGCGGGCGTTTTCCAGGTCATTGGCGGAAATCACGCGGCTTTGCCACAGCCCCTGCTGGCGCTGTAAAAAGTTTTGCGCGTAGTCGTAAGCGGCCTGCGCCTGGCGCACCGCCGCCGCGGCCTGCGCTATCTCTTCTGCGCGATAGCCTTCCATCACCAGGTCATATTTCGCCTGGGCGGTGGCGACATTGGCTTCTGCCTGCAACAGCGCGTTTTCGTAAGGCGCTTTATCCAGTTCGCCCAGTTTTTGCCCGGCTTTTACCGTGTCGCCTTCGTCCACCGCCAGCGCGTTAAGCCGCCCGCCAACGCGAAAGCTCAGGTTCACGGTGCGGATATCGACGTTGCCATACAGCGTAAGTGTCTCAGGGTGGCGGCTTTCGTACCAGCGCCAGCCTCCCCAGGCCGCTGCCAGCGCCGCCAGCACGATTAACGCAAGCCACAACGGCTTTTTGTTTTTCATGGTTTCTCTCCTTGCGTCAGACCCAGCAGGATCCAGTCGATATGGCGCGCCACCACCCGGTGAATGCTCGCCGCTTTCTCTTCGTCAAACTGCGACCAGCCTGCGCGCAGCAGAATGGTTTCCCGGCCGAGGCGAAAAGCGAGAATTTCGCCAAGCAGCGCGTGGGTATGCAAAATGGTTTCTGTCGCCTGCGCGTCGCAGCCGGTATAGCGGGCAATCAGCCGGGTAAGATGCTCATGCAGCGGGGCGATCACCTGCGTATGCACTAACTGGTAAGCGGCGGTCGGCGAGAGCTGCTCGCGGGAGATAAATTTGCTGATGTTGAGCGTGTCATCGGCGGTAAGCAGGCGGATCATCTGGCGGCAGGCGTCGTCTATCAGGGCGCGAATCGCGGCTTTATCCGGCGACGGCTCGCGGAGCAGCGCATCAGCGGCCTCGGCCTGTGGATGAAAGTTGCGGCTGATGAAGTCCGCTATCCACTGCGCTGAAGCCATATAAAGATCTTCCTTCGAGCCGAAATAATAGGTGATGGCGGCGATGTTTTGCCCGGCGGCGGCGGCGATGTCGCGTGTTGTCGCATGCAGGCCATACTCGCCGAACTGGGCGATGGCGGCGGCAATAAGCTGGTTTCGCGCCTGCTCGCCGCGCAGGGTTGAAGGGGATGACGCGCTATTCATCGAACACCATAAAGTTAATCAATCGATTGATTAAGTTTATGCTTATCTTTTAACCGCGCCAGAGCGCCAGTAAATTATTTTGCAAAGCCGGGCGAATGTGAGAATTTATGCGGCGCCTCACAAAAACTGCTACACTCCGCCCCTTCACGACATTGTGGTTTGTGTCCCGCTCCGGCCAGACGGCCATTCGACTCCCTGAAACTACACCCTCTGCGGTCGGGACGAGTCAGGATTAAATATGTCTTTCGATTCACTTGGTTTAAGCCAGGAAATTCTTCGCGCGGTTGCCGAACAGGGCTACCACGAACCGACCCCTATCCAGCGCCAGGCGATCCCTGTCGTGCTGTCCGGCCGCGATCTGATGGCGAGCGCCCAGACCGGCACCGGTAAAACGGCGGGCTTTACGCTGCCGCTGCTGCAACGTCTTACCCAGAACGAACCGCACGCCAGGGGCCGTCGCCCGGTGCGCGCGCTGATCCTCACCCCAACCCGCGAGCTGGCGGCGCAGGTGGGCGAAAACGTTCGCGATTACAGTAAATACCTTGATATCCGCTCGCTGGTGGTGTTTGGCGGCGTCAGCATTAACCCGCAGATGATGAAGCTGCGCGGCGGCGTTGACGTGCTGGTGGCGACGCCGGGCCGTCTGCTCGACCTCGAACACCAGAACGCGGTAAACCTGAGCCATGTGGAAATTCTCGTGCTCGACGAAGCGGACCGCATGCTCGACATGGGCTTTATCCACGACATCCGCCGCGTGCTGGCGAAGCTGCCGGCGAAGCGCCAGAACCTGCTTTTCTCCGCCACCTTCTCCGACGACATTAAAGCGCTGGCGGAAAAGCTGCTGCATAACCCGGAAGAAGTGGAAGTGGCTCGCCGCAATACCGCTTCTGAACAGGTTTCGCAGCAGGTGCACTTCGTTGATAAGAAACGCAAGCGGGAGCTGCTCTCTTATCTTATCGGCAAAGAGAACTGGGAGCAGGTGCTGGTCTTTACCCGCACCAAGCATGGCGCTAACCACCTCGCCGAACAGCTTAACAAAGACGGCATTCGTTCCGCTGCCATTCACGGCAATAAAAGCCAGGGCGCGCGCACCCGGGCGCTGGCGGACTTTAAGTCCGGCGACCTGCGCGTACTGGTGGCGACGGATATCGCCGCCCGCGGTCTGGATATTGAAGAGCTGCCGCACGTGGTGAACTACGAGCTGCCGAACGTGCCGGAAGATTACGTGCACCGCATCGGCCGTACCGGCCGCGCTGCCGCCACCGGCGAAGCGCTGTCGCTGGTTTGCGTCGACGAGCATAAACTGCTGCGCGATATCGAACGCCTGCTCAAGCGTGAAATTCCGCGCCTGGCCATTCCGGGCTTTGAGCCGGACCCGAGCATTAAAGCGGAGCCTATCGTCAATGGTCGCCAGCAGCAGCGCGGCGGTCGTGGACAGGGCGGCGGCCGCGGTCAGCAGCAGCGCCGCGAAGGCGGAGAAAACGCGAAGCCCGCAGGCGAGCGCCCGCGCCGCCCGCAGGGTGACAATGCGAAGCCCGCAGGCGATCGTCCGCGTCGTCAGAGCGCAGAAGGAAAGCCCGCAGGCGATCGCCCGCGTCGCCTTGGCGATAACGGCGCGCGTACCGGCGGCGAAGGCGCCCGTCGTCGTCGCGCGCCGCGCAAACCGTCCGGCGAATAATTGCCAGACGTTGCCAGTCCGCTGCGGGGTAGCTAACATACCCCGCAGTCTGTTTTGCGAGCCTCCCTCATGATCGATAAACACTCCACGGTTCCGGTGTACCTCCAGCTTGAAGCTTTCCTGACGGCGCAAATCCAGTCCGGCGCGCTGAAGCCTGGCGACGCGCTGCCTTCTGAAATGGCGCTCTGCCAGCAGTTTGGCATTGCCCGCATGACGGCGCGCAAAGCGGTGGATTACCTGGTGCGCCAGGGCAAAGTGGAGCGTCGTCGGGGGCAGGGAACCTTTGTCGCCGAAGAGAAAGCGCCGCTGCGCATTGCGCTGCCGCTGGACCGCCATCTTACCTCCAGCGAAGCGATAACCGCCCTGAACGAACCTGTGGTTAACCGGCTTATCTGCCTTGAGCGCCAGGCCGCAAGCCGCGAGCTTGCCGGACAGCTTGGCATCCGCGCGGGCGACGAGGTGTGGTTTATGGAGCGTTTGCGACTGGTGGGCGAAGTGCCTTTCGTCTTTGAGCAATCCTGGATGGTGTGCGATCTCTTCCCTGATCTGAGCGCGGCGGATCTGAACGCATCGAAATACGCTTATATCAGCCGTAAAGGTTTCCACGTTGCCCGCAGTGAAAAGCAAATTCGCGCCGAACTGCCTGCCCAGCGGGTGCGCGATATGCTCGGCATAAAACGCGAAGAGCCTGTGCTGCACGCCACCTCGCTTGCCTGGCTTAGCGCCGGACGCCCCTTCGAAGTCTCTGAAATCTATTACAACCAGCAGCATTACGTTTTCACTATCACCGCTGAACGTCCCTGACCTTTACCCCGCCGACTTGTGACCCGCTTCATGTTCTCAGCTTACTTGTATAGACAACTATACAAGTAAGGGCGTTATACTCCCTGCATGCGTTGAGCCTCTTTCCACTATTCAGGGATAAGCATATGAGTCGTGCAGGCGAGTTTGTTCAGGATTTGGGTAAGGCATTGATGATGCCCATTTCGGTTATCGCCGCAGCGGGGATCTTTTTAGGTCTGGCTGCGGCGCTGCAAAACCCGGCTATCGTGGGCGAAGGGATGATTCATGCCCAGGCGATGCAGCAGGTGATTGGGTTTATCCGTAAAGTCGCAGGGGCGTTGTTCGCCAACCTGCCGTTGCTGTTCGCCATTGCCGCCGCCGTCGGGCTGGCGCGTGATGAAAAGCCTACCGCCGCGCTTGCCGCCGTGATCGGCTTTATCACCTTGCATGTGGGGGTTAACTTCAGCCTTACCGCGCAGGGACTCACGCCAGAGACCACCTCGGTAAGCGCGTTTATGGCCAAAGGCTATAGCCAGACGGAAGCGGTGATGTATGCCGCCGAGTTTGCCAATACGCTTGGCATTTTTTCTTATCAGATGAGCGTGCTGGGCGGGGTGGTCGCCGGGATCGTCACGGTATTGCTGCACAACCGCTTCTATACCATTCAGCTTCCTGCGGCTATCGCCTATTTCGGCGGTCGCCGTTTTGTTCCCATCATCACCGTTATCGTTTTGCCTGTCGTCGGGCTGGCGCTCTCTTTTATCTGGCCGCTGATCGCCGGAGCGATTATTCGGCTGGGCGAGTTTATCGGCCAGTCCGGCGCGGCGGGCACCTTTTTCTATGCGTTAACCGAACGCATTCTGATCCCAACCGGTCTGCACCACATTCTTAATGAAACCGTGCGTTTTACGCCGGTGGGCGGCATGGTGCATGTGGATAACGAAAGCATCATCGGCGCGCTGAGCATCTTTAACTTCGCGCTGGCCCACCCGGGAGAGCTTGCGGATAACGTTGTGCGCGAAGCCACGCGCTTTCTCGCGCAGGGCAAAATTCCGGTGATGATGTTTGGCCTGCCCGCCGCAGCGCTGGCGATTTGCCGCTGCGCGAAGCCGGAACACAAGCAGCGCGTTAAAGCGCTGATGATGGCGGGGGCGCTCGCCTCTTTTACCACTGGCATTACCGAGCCGCTGGAGTTCAGCTTTATCTTCGTCTCGCCGCTGTTGTTTATCTTCCATGCCGTGATGACGGGCCTGTCGTTCGCCCTTTCGCAACTGCTGGGCGTAATGATTGGCAACGTACAGGGCGGCCTCATCGACTTTATCGTCTTCGGCGTGCTTGGCGGCGCCAAAACGGCCTGGTGGTTCAGCCTGATGCTCGGCGCCATCTGGTTCCCGGTTTATTACTTCACTTTCCGGTTCATCATTCTGCGCACCAACGCCCGTACGCCCGGACGGGAAGAAACGCGCGACGCGCCTGAGGCGGCGCTGGCGGGCGCGGGCAATGGCGAAACCGCGCTCATCATTGAGGGGCTGGGCGGGCGCGACAACATCAAAGCGGTGGACTGCTGCTTCACCCGGCTTCGCGTGAAAGTGGCGGATATGCAAAAAGTGCAGGAACCCGCCCTTAAGCAGAGCGGCGCCAGCGGCATTATCCGCGCCACGCAGAATGATATTCAGGTTATCTATGGGCCGCAGGTGGAAAGCATCGCCACAGCGGTAAAACAAAATCTACTCGTCCAACAGTCGTAAGAGAGCCGTAACATGAAAAAAACCTTCAATATTGTTTTAGTCGGTGGCGGATCCACCTGGACGCCAGGATTGCTGAAAGCGCTGTGCAAGCTCAAATCGCGCCTGCCGCTCAATAAGCTGGTGATGTTCGACGTCAATGCCGAACGCCAGGCGGTAATCGGCGAGTATGCCAAGGTCCTGTTTCGTGAAGAGTACCCGGAAGTGAACTTCACTTACACGACGGATAAAGACGAGGCGCTGCGCGACATGGACTTCATCTTCTGCCAGATGCGTACCGGCGGCTATGCCATGCGCGAAAAAGATGAAAAGATCCCGCTGAGCCTTGGGGTGATTGGCCAGGAGACCTGCGGCCCGGGCGGTTTCGCCTACGGCATGCGCTCTATCGGCGATATGATCGCGCTGGTGAACGACGTGCGCGAGCGCTCGCCGGATGCCTGGATCCTGAACTACACCAACCCGGCGGCTATCGTTGCCGACGCCCTGAAAAAAGTTTTTCCGCAAGATGAGCGCATCATCAACATTTGCGACCAGCCGGTAAACCTGCTGCGCTCCTACGGTCGTTTGCTGGGGCGCGACCCGGAAACCTTCGACCCGGTCTATTTCGGCCTTAACCACTTCGGCTGGTTTACCCATCTCTATGATGAAACGGGGCAGGATCTGGTGCCGGAGCTGAAGGCGATTATTTCCAATAACGGCTTTAAGCCGGTGGATGCCGAGCAGCGCGACGCCTCCTGGCTGGAGACCTACGCCACCGTGGCCGACATGCTTAATGATTTCCCCGATTATTTGCCGAACACCTATTTACAGTACTACCTCTACCCGGATTACAAACTCAGCAAGCTCGACCCGAACTACACCCGCGCCAACGAAGTGATAAACGGCCGCGAGAAACGCGTATTCGATGAATGCCGCACGGCAGTGGCGGAAGGCACCACCAAAAATGTCCATGTGGTGCATAACGACGCGCACGGCGACATGATTGTCGAACTGGCGGAATCCATCGCCTTTAACCTGAAGAAGAAGTTCATCGTGATGGTGGAAAACAACGGGCTGGTGGCGAACCTGGATGACGACGTGATGGTGGAAGTGGCGGCTGAAATGGGCGCTAATGGCCCGCGTCCGTTCGGCGTTGGCAAAATACCGACCTTCTACAAAGGGATGATTGAGCAGCAGTTCGCCTATGAACGGTTAACGGTGGAGGCGTATCTGGAAGGTTCTTATACCAAAGCGCTGATGGCGCTGACGCTCAACCGCACGGTCGTGGATGCGAAAAAAGCGCGTAAGGTGCTGGATGCGCTGATTGAAGCGAATAAGCAATACTGGCCTGCGTTAAAGTAACCGGCTTATTACCGGGGTCAGAAACAGGGATACGGTATCAGGCTTTGCGGTTTAGCGCGCAAAGCCTGACGGCGCGGCGGGCAAAAAAGGGTTCAGCCGCGCCGAAAAAAGTGCCACAATAGTGGCTGTTTATACAGTATCTGGTTTCCCCTCATGGCCCTCTCTGGCACGCAAAAAACGCAAATCGCCGCCTGGTATAAGGCGTTACAGCAGCAGATCCCGGACTTTATTCCGCGCCCCCCTCAGCGGCAGATGATTGCCGAAGTGGCGAAAACGCTGGGCGGCGACGAAGGGCGGCATCTGGCTATCGAGGCGCCGACCGGCGTCGGGAAAACCCTCTCTTACCTTATTCCTGGCATCGCTATCGCCCGCGACGAGCAAAAAACGCTGGTGGTGAGTACGGCGAACGTGGCGTTGCAGGATCAGATCTACAGCAAAGATTTGCCGCTGCTGCGCAAAATCATCCCCGAGCTGAAATTCACCGCCGCCTTCGGGCGTGGGCGCTACGTCTGCCCGCGTAACCTTGCGGCGCTTTCAACCGACGCCGCCGCGCAGGGCGACCTGCTGGCGTTTCTTGACGATGAGCTGACGCCCAACAGCAAAGAGGAGCAGCAGCGCTGTGCGAAGCTTAAGACGGATCTCGACAGCTATAAATGGGATGGCCTGCGCGACCACACCGACCAGGCGATAGACGACGCGCTCTGGGCGCGCCTCAGCACAGATAAAGCGAGCTGCCTTAACCGCAACTGCCATTACTACCGCGAATGCCCGTTTTTTGTGGCCCGCCGCGAAATTCAGGAGGCGGAAGTGGTGGTCGCCAACCATGCGCTGGTGATGGCGGCGATGGAGAGCGAGTCAGTATTGCCGGAGCCGAAAAACCTGCTGCTGGTGCTGGATGAAGGCCACCATCTGCCCGACGTCGCCCGCGATGCGCTGGAGATGAGCGCGGAGATCACCGCGCCCTGGACGCGGCTGCAACTCGATCTCTTCTGCAAACTGGTCGCCACCTGCATGGAGCAGTTCCGCCCGAAAACCGTGCCGCCGCTGGCGGTGCCGGAACGTCTGGCGGACCATTGCGAGCAGGTTTATGAGCTTATCGCTTCCCTTAACCGCATCCTTGCGCTTTACCTGCCGCCGACGGATGAGAGCGAGTTCCGTTTTCCCATGGGCGAACTGCCGGAAGAGGTGATGACGATTTGCCAGCAGTTGGCGAAGCTGACGGAAACGCTGCGCGGCCTGGCGGAGCTGTTCTTAAACGATCTGAGCGAGAAAACTGGCAGCCACGACGTGGTGCGCCTGCACCGGGTGCTGTTGCAGATGAACCGGGCGCTGGGCCACTTCGAGGCGCAAAGCAAGCTGTGGCGGCTTTCCGCCATGGTGCAGGCTTCCGGCGCGCCGGTCACCAAATGGGTAACGCGAGAAACCCGTGACGGGCAGCCGCATATTTTCTTCCACTGCGTCGGCATCCGCGTCAGCGATCAGCTGGAAAAGCTTATCTGGCGGCAGGTGCCGCATGTGGTGGTCACCTCCGCTACGCTGCGCTCGCTGAACAGCTTCAACCGTTTGCAGGAGATGAGCGGGCTGAAAGAGAAGGCAGGGGACAGGTTTATCAGCCTTGATTCGCCCTTCAACCATATCGAACAGGGTAAAATTGTGATCCCGCGCCTGAAGCACGAGCCGCTGATGGAGCACGAAGCACAGCACCTTGCCGAAATGGCCGCCTTTTTCCGCGCCGAGCTGGCGAAGGGCGAGCATAAAGGCATGCTGGTGCTGTTTGCCAGCAACCGGGCGATGCAAACCTTTTTAAGCTTTGTGCCCGACCTGCGCCTGGCGCTGCTGGTACAGGGCGACCAGCCGCGCTACCGGCTGGTGGAGTTGCACCGCAAGCGGGTGGAGCAGGGCGAAACCAGCGTGCTGGTAGGGCTACAGTCTTTCGCTGAGGGGCTTGATTTAAAAGGCGAGCTGTTAAGCCAGGTGCATATCCATAAAATCGCTTTCCCGCCGGTGGACAGCCCGGTGGTGGTGACGGAAGGAGAGTGGCTGAAAAGCCTCAACCGCTATCCTTTTGAAGTGCAGAGCCTGCCCGCCGCCTCGTTTAACCTCATCCAGCAGGTCGGCAGGCTTATCCGCAGCCACGCCTGCTGGGGCGAAGTGGTGATTTACGACCGTCGTCTGCTCTCGAAAAGCTATGGCAAGCGTCTGCTGGACGCGTTGCCGGTATTTCCCATTGAGCAGCCCGACGCGCCGGAAGTCAAAAAAACGGCGGGGGCGAAAAAGCCTGCCGCCGCGCGCAAAGGCGCAGCGGCAAAGCGGCGAAAAGCTTACTGATACGTAAAGGTGACCAGCAAGGTGCTTAAAAAGGTTCCCGCCTTCATCGTCTGGCTGGTTCGCAGATAGCGGGCGCTCAGTTCATAGGTGGCGCTGTGCTCAAGAGGGTCGACCATTTCAATAAGCGGCGAGCTGTTCGGCATAATATAAATTGACGTTTTATCGTTCTTTACCTGTAACCCCAGCCCCTCTCCCGTGCCGCTGTTGAGAAAAGTATTCAAGCCGTTGGGATCCGTCTCGCCGTTGAAAGTGGCGTTGACCATGGTAACGGATTCGGGGCAATTTTTAATATCCAGCGTAAAAGGCACCCAGGGGCCACGGTCGTTGATGTCGGGGTAATCGGCGGTAAGCGCTTCGCCCATCTCCACCGTCTTGTTCTGGCTTGCCGCGTCCACCACGCAGGTGCTGGCGGTGATCGAGCCGGTGAGCTGAACGGTAATATCCACGGCCAGCAGCGGGCAGGTAAAAACCAGCGTTAACAACGCGATAAGAAATTTCATCGTCATCTCCTTATCGGTAGGCCACGGTGATGGTGAACACGCTGTTGGCGACCCCTGGCGTCACGCTGCTGGCGATCTGGTAATACTGGACGGCGAAAAGCATATTCAGCGTGCCATTCTCCTGGGTTATCTCTCCCACTTTGGTATATTGCCCAAAGTTGGTATCCTGGCCGCCCGTCAATACCTTCACCCCGATGCCTGTGGCTACTCCCGGCTCTTGCGTAAGCTTAATGGTTGAGGTGCTGCCGCTGTCGTAGCCGTTTGCGCTCGCCACCTTAACGCCCACCTCCACCGTGTTGTCGCAGGTGGCGCTGATAATAAAGTTTTTCCAGTTAGTATGGCTGCCGACGCCGGTAAATTGTGAAACCGTAAAATCGCCGAGCGTGATGTTCAGGCTTTGCGGACTAACGGAACACGTCACCATTTTAAACGTCACGTTGCCGGCATAGGAGATGGTGTTGGGCGCGCCAATCGGGGCGCGGCCAAAGACGCCGATACCAAACTGGGTTTGCGACTGCTGCAATGTGCCCGGCCTGATGTCTTCGGAAATTTTTACCAGCGCCAGCGTGACGTTAAAGTTATAGCTATTTTGCCCATCGCTGGAGACATAGCCGAGGGGCGTATTGCGGGTGTCGCAGCTCACGCCACCGCCAATAATGCGCTGCCCTTTATCGTTAATCAGGGCGATGCCGATCCCCGCCACGCCGGTGTGGTAAACGCCGGGAAAGCCCGCCACCTCGCCGCCGTTGCCGTAGTAGCAGCCGATAATCACCATGCCTGAATAATTCTCGGCGCAGGAGCCGTGAATATTTACCGTTTCGTCGCTGCCGGGGATTATCGAGCCTACCGGCAAATCGCTGGTCACCGCGGTAGAGGCGATGGCGATGGTGTAGGGCAACATCGGCGCGGTGCAGGCCGCTTTGGCGTCCGGCATAAATAAAAGGCCGCCAGCCAGCGCCAGCAGCGTGCAGAAATAATGAATGGCTCGCATAGTCAATATTCTCGTCACCGCGTCAGTCGCACTGCGCGGAAAGGTTAATAAACGGGTTGTCAGCCTGCGCCGCAGGCAGGGTCCAGCTGGCTTCGCAGCGCTGGTCAGGGCGACTACCCCAGCTCACCCGCAGGGTGCCCTGCGGCTTCACGCCGGTCAGGTAAACCTGGCCGTCCTCTCCGACGATAAACGCTTCCGGCTCCCCGGCCTGGCTGGCGGTCGCGCCAAACGGCACCGGCATGCCGTCCGCCCGCCGCAGCGTCATCAGCACGCGCTCGCCCACGCGGGTATCAAAACTGGCGCGCACTACGGCGCCGCGGGTCGGCGTTACGGTCTGTACGGCCTGGGTGACGTCGGCGTCGCCAGGCAAGGTTTCGGTATCCAGCGCCACCGTGTTGCGGCGATACGGGCTGATAAAAGGCACGATGGTGTAGCCCCGGCCATCGGTTTTTACCCCGGTCTGGTTGCTGATGGCGGTGTCGTGCGTGCCGGCCGCCGCTACCAGCGCCACCGTTTCCCCAAGCGGCTGGCCGAAGGTGACGCCGCCGGCATGGGCGATGATCCCGCCCTGCACGCCGTAGCTAAGCTGCCGCTGGCTGCTGTCCTGGCTGTAGCCAGCGCTCAGCTCGCCGTAAGCCGCTTTGTAGTCGGCGTTAAGCGAGGTGCTTTGCGAGGCGCCATCGCTGCCGCGGCTCTGCTGCACGCTCCAGTTGAGGCTGTTATCCGCAAACGCCGTGCCGTTGAGGCCGATATTTTGCGTGGTTCCCTGTTTGCTCTGGCTCTGGTTGTAGCTCGCCCAGGTGTTGGGCAGCCAGCGCTCCAGCGGCACCGACAGGCTTAATGAGACGATCCGCTCGCTCTCCATCTCGCGCTCGCCGCCTTGCATGGCGTTGCGGTTCAGGCTGTAGTTAAGCGAATAGCTAATTCCGCGCCAGCTGTTGTTGTAGCCCAGGCTGAGCGAGGCCATCGCCTGCGGGCTGTTCCAGTAGGTCTCTTTCACCAGGCTTGCGTTAAGCGAACCCAGCGCATCGCCAAGCGGCTGGTCGATGGTCAGCTCTTCGCGGCTGCGCCGACGCGCCGGGGCGGTCCACAGGTTGTCAGAACGCCTGGCGTCGAAAACGTCCTGCATGGCGTAATAGCCCGCCGTGTTGTAGCGATAGCCTGCGACCGAGAGCGTGGTATCGGTGAGCGCGAAATTTTTGCTGTAGCGCGCCCGCCAGGAGCGACCTTCCCGCGTCTCGCCCGTAGAAAAGCGGGAGGCGGCGTTGGTCACATCCAGCGACAGCGCGCCGAAATCTCCCGCGTTTTTACCGATACCCAGCGCCAGCGCGTGGTAAGGCTGGCTTGCCTGCACACCGCCATAAAGCGTAAAGCCGTGCGGCAGGCCGTAAATCGCCGTGCCCTGGAGAAAGGGCGTCGGCACTACCTGATCGTCATACGACCGGTAGCGGCCGCCGGTGAGGCTGTATTTTAAGCGTCCTTCGCGCTGCAATACCGGCACGGAAGCGTAGGGCACCACGAAGTGCTGTTCGCTGCCGTCAGTCTCTTTTACCGTCACGTAGAGATCGCCGCTGCCGCCGCTGGGGTAGAGATCGTTAATCTCAAACGCGCCGGGGGCGACGCTGTTCTGGTAAATGAGGTAGCCGTTCTGGCGGATCGTCACCTGGGCGTTGCTGCGGGCGATGCCGCGCACCACCGGGGCATAACCGCGCAGGCTGTCCGGCAACATTTCATCGTCTGAAGCGAGCTGCGCGCCGGTAAACGGAACGCTGTCGAACACATCCGCCGGGGCGTTGCTTTGCCCGAGCGTAAGCTCGCTTTTCAGCGACAGGATGTCGCGCTGCGCGTAGGTGTAAACCGGGGAAAAATCCGTTTGCGTTCCCTGTGCGGTTTCGTTGCGGCTCCAGGTAGAGTAGTTGCGAAAGCGCCACGGCCCGATGTTGACGCCGGGGCGCAGGTTTGCATAAAGGCTGCTGCTGTCGGCCGCGTCCGCCGTCAGCGCTTTCTGCTGGCTGCCGTTGAGGCTGTAGTTAAACAACAGCGCGGTAATGCCTTCGTCAAACTCTTCCTGCGGCACATAGCCGCGCGGCACGTCGCCCAGCGCGCTCTGCGGAATGCTGAGCAGTAGCTGCTGCTGGCTGATTTTAAAACTGGCGCTGGCGGACGGGATGGCCGACAGGTCGGCGCACTCGGCCGGTTCGCGCAGCGCCGGAAATTTATCCGTCTGCACGCCAAGGCTTTTCAGATCGTCCGTCGACAGGCAGGGCTGTAATGCGCTGCTGCCGTCGGGCGCGGTTTTTAGCGTAAAGACCACTTCGCGGGAATCGATACGGTTATTATTTACGTAAATCTCAACGCGATATTTTCCCGGTGCCTGGCCGGGGCCGTTTTCATAAAGCGAGAGATCGGTTTTTCCCTGGTTCGGGTTATCAATATCCAGCAGCGCCGGATTAAAATAATCCTCTGCCCGCGTTTGCCCTGTTGATAAGCCCGCGCAAATGCAGGATATCAATAAGGCGAGATGGCGGGCGCGCAAACGCGCTGACCGTCGGGCTTTATTGAGGATCATAATAATTACCAGATTAGTGATGGAATAGAGTCAGGGTAAAATTACCCGTTCTGCGACCAGCTCTTACTCACGGCGCCATAATCATTAATAATTTTCCAGGAAACCGAATTAAGGCTGGCGCTGCTTTTTAAAGGAAAGCGGCTTTCCCCTTTTGGCACTGCATAATTCACGTCGTTGACTTTATTGCCATTAACCGTGACGCTGTAGAAATTCATATAAAAGGGAGTGGGGTTTTCAACCACCAGAGTATTTCCCTCTTTGCGCCAGTGTAATTTATCGGCTGCCTCTTCAGGCTTGCCTGAAATTCCGTGCGGACGGTAAATTAATTTAATCCGCGTTTTAATGGCGATTTGCAGGCTATTAACGCTTTCCATTTTTTTGGCCGAGGGGATCGCTTTAACGTTAAGCCAGTAGAGCGACTCGCGGTCTTCCGGCAGGGTGCCGCCAGTACGCACCACGCGCAGCGTGTTATCCTGGTGCGCCTCCATGCGGAACAGGGGCGGCGTAACCATAAAGGGCGCCTTTTCCCCGCCCTGTTCGTCGCTGTCTACCCAGGACTGGAGCAGGTAATTAATATCATCGTTATTGACGACCGAAATTGGCGCCTCTTTTTTATCACCGTTATAAACAAGACGCGTGCCGCCAACCACAACGCCAGCCTGCGCTGCTGTCGCAGCCATTAATAATGCAGAGACAATAACTATTTTACGCATGGTGAATTCCACTTAATTTAATTAAGGCTATTAACTACCGGGCGATAGTTAATAGCCCGAGGAGGGAGTTTAGTTATAGGCAACCGTAAAGGTTGATGAAGCGTTGGCCGTGCCTGCCGTCACCGTGGCGTCGGTCTGAATATAACGCGCGCCGAAGGTCAGGTTATTTGTCGTGGTGCCTGTTGTCAGCGCATAATCCGCCGAGGCGGTATACAGATTTAACGGCGCGCCGGTGGAGTCCAGCAACTGGACGCCTACGCCGGCGGCCACGCCGGTACCCGCGGTCAGCGCCAGGACATTGGTATTACTGGTGTCTGCCGTGCCGCCAAAGGTAATAGAGGCTTTAGTGACGGTTACCGGGCAGTTTTTTAGCTGCAACGAAAATGTCGTGCTGTTTGCCGAGGAGCCTACGCCAGTAAACACAGTTTTAGATATTTTACCTAAATCCACGGTCAGCGGGCTGCTCTGGGTATTCACCACGTCACAGCCGGATTCAAGTATTTCGCCGGTAAAGTTGACCTGGCCTTCACCCGTTGTCACCGCGAACGATGACACAGAGCAGCATGCCATTCCGGCAACGGCGGTAGTTAACAAAATTCTTTTCATCATTAATCCTGAATAAAGAGATGAACTGCACCTTAAATATTTAAGGCATGAATTGTTTCGCTGCTAAATATGCCGTTATGAGGATTAATGTACAATTTATGAACGCTTAATCATTCTTTTAGTGAATACTTATTACGTTAATGAAGTGTTGATTAATACGCATTTATTACGTGCATAATAAAGCGAGTAATGATGCAGTCGCTTGTGATATAAGACTTTTATCGCGCATCAGAAAAAAAGCAGGTTAAATGCCAGCGGTGCGAAAGGTCAGAACGTTGCGCTGGAATCATTGATTGGGTCTATATTCAGGCTGTGAGACAGAGGAGAGAACGATGGATTACCGTGCGATTATCAAAGAGGTTGGCCGGGGGAAGAATCACGCCCGGGATCTTGATTTCGATGCTGCCCGCAGCCTTTACCATCACATGCTGAATGGCGACGTGCCGGAGCTGGAGATGGGCGCTATCCTTATTGCGCTGCGCATTAAAGGGGAAGGCGAGGCGGAAATGCGCGGTTTTTACGAGGCGATGCAGCAGCATATGATGCGCCTGACGCCGCCCGTCGCCAAACCGATGCCCATTGTTATTCCAAGCTATAACGGCGCGCGCAAGCAGGCGAACCTGACGCCGCTGCTGGCGATGCTGTTAAGCCGCCTCGGCTTTCCGGTGGTAGTGCATGGCGTAAGCGAAGATCCAACGCGGGTGCTGACGGAAACCATTTTTACCCTGATGGGCATCGAAGCCACCCATCATGCGGGCCAGGCGCAGGCGAAGCTTGAAGGTCCCCGCCCGGTCTATATCCCGGTCAGCGCGCTTTGTCCGCCGCTGGAAAAACAGCTTGGCATGCGCTGGCGGCTCGGCGTTCGCAACAGCGCCCACACTCTGGCGAAGCTCGCCACGCCTTTTGCCGAAGCGGCCGCGCTGCGGCTTTCCAGCGTTTCGCATCCGGAATATGTCGGCAGAGTCGCCACCTTTTTTACCGATATCGGCGGGCGGGCGCTATTAATGCACGGCACCGAAGGGGAGGTTTACGCCAACCCGCAACGCTGCCCGCAAATGATGCTGATTAATGAATCAGGCCAGCAGGTTCTGTGTGAACGCGAAACCGCCACGGACGCGGCGGCCTTGCTTGCGTCAAAAGAAGCGCAGGAGACGGCGCGCTGGACCGAACGCTGCGCCGCCGGGCTTGAGCCAGTGCCGGAGGCGATGAAAACGCAGCTCGCCTGCTGCCTGGTCGCCACGGGCGAGGCGGCGGACATGGAAGCGGCGCGCAAGAGAATTAACGAAACGTTCTGAGCGTAACGACGCCGTCAGGCGTCAGAAAGATGAAGCCCGCCGAAAGGCGGGCTAAGCATGCGACGATTATTTATAGATGGTGGCGGTGCCGAACATATGATTTTCACCGCTGGCAGATTCCACAACATACGCCTTTGCCCCTTCCTGCCGCGCTTTTTCGGCAAGTTTCTCTTCAAGATCGTCCAGATTTCGGGCGCCTTGCGCAGATACGGTGCCTGCCGGGCGCAACTGTTGATTGTTATCCAGCAGTTGCGGAGCCGAAAACGCAGAAAAAGAGAGTGTGGCGAAAGCCAGTCCGGCGCAGAGCGATAGCACATTTTTCATTTTGACCTCCTCCCGGGAGAGACGACAAGACACAACGTCAGCCATCTAAGTGTAGGAAGGGTATGAAACGCCATCGCCGCAAAAAATTGATGGTGAATAGCTTATTTTTTGAACGATATATCCTGAAGTTTTTTTACGCGAAGTTTTGAATAAAGGTTCTTTTATTTCAAGAGTTTGTTCTTGATGCATTCGTTGGCGAAAATAAAAAGCCCTGCGCGCTTCACAGACCTTTACAGGGATTTGCATTGGCGTCTGCAAAGCGCATTTTTTGGCGCGTTATTTGAATGGTGCGCAATAAGGAACCAGTCGTGGCGCTAGCGCAGCTGGCTGTCTTTAGAACCGCGGCGGTTATAGGGCGAAAAACGCTGGTGGTGATCATCCTGCTTTTGCTGGCAATTTACGCACAGGCGTACGCCGGGGATAGCCTTGCGACGCGCTTCGGGGATAGGTTCGTCGCACAACTCGCAAAACTCAAGGCTTTCGCCTGTCGGCAAGTCGCGACGCGCTCGCGCTACGGCATCTTCTACGGTGCTGTCGATTTGATCCTGGACCGCGCCGTCATTTGCCCAACCTGAAGCCATAAGACCTCCATAACGGTTAAACAGAGTGATAATTATAGCAAAATGCGGGGTGTTTGCAGGAAGAAGCCCGCCGCAGCGGGCTTTGCAGCGCGGTTAGCGGGCGTCGGGACGGACAAGATCGAAGCGTTGCGCTTCATCAATCGCATAGTAAGCGCTGGGGCCGCCAGCGCGTAAAACGGGCTGCGCTTTTGCCGTCTGGTAAATGCCGTTTTCCAGCAGCGCTTCATCAATGTGAACGGCGACCACTTCGCCCAGCACCAGCCAGCTGTCGATAAGATCGCCGTTTGCGCTGGTCAACTGAATGCACTGGGAGAGCCGGCATTCAAAATTCACCGGGCTTTCCGCCACGCGCGGGGCGTTAACCAGCCGCGACGGCGCAGGGGTTAACCCGGCGCGGGCAAATTCATCTTCGCCGCGGGGCAGGGAGGCGGAGGTTTCGTTCATCGGCACCGCCAGCGCGCGCGTGGTGAGGTTCCAGACAAACTCTTTGGTCTCGACAATATTCTGCACGCTGTCTTTCCAGCCGCTGCTGGCGAAGCCGATAATAGGCGGGCGGTAGTTAAAACAGTTAAAGAAACTGTACGGCGCCAGGTTGCGGTTTCCCTGCGCGTCAAGCGAGGCAATCCAGCCGATGGGGCGAGGGCCGACAATGGCGTTCAGCGGATCATGCGGCAGGCCGTGGCCGCGGGCAGGTTCGTAGTAATAACGTTGTTCCGGCATAGCGCGCTCCTGAAAATAAAAAAACTATCATAGCTGAGGCGGCAAATTTTCCCTCGCTTATTTACCGTTCTGGCCTCAGCAGGTATCTTACGCGCCCACAAAGGAGAAAGCCGATGAACCGTAAACCGGGCCTGCACCCACGCAACCGCCACCAACACCGTTATGATTTCGCTGCGCTTAAGCAGAGCTGCCCGGCGCTCGCCAGCTATGTGCGCCTTTCGCCCCAGGGCGAGGAGACGGTGGATTTCGCCGACCCGCAGGCGGTAAAAACGCTCAACCAGGCGCTGCTGGCCCATTTTTACGGCGTGAAGCACTGGGCTATTCCGGACGGTTTTCTTTGCCCGCCGGTGCCGGGAAGGGCGGATTATCTTCACCATCTGGCGGATCTGCTTGCCGAGGGCAACGGCGGCGCGCTACCCGCGCAGGCGAGCGTGCTGGATATCGGCGTGGGCGCCAACTGCATTTACCCGCTTATCGGTCAGCATGAATATGGCTGGCGCTTTACCGGCAGCGAAACGCATGACGAAGCTTTTCGCAGCGCGCAGGCGATTATCGAAGGCAATCCGGGATTAAGCCGGTTTATACGTCTGCGCCGTCAGAAGCGCGCCGATGCGATTTTCGAGGGCATTATCCATAAAAACGAGCTGTATGACGCCACGCTTTGCAACCCGCCGTTCCATGATTCGGCGCAAAGCGCGCAGGCGGGCAGCGAGCGTAAGCGCCGCAACCTGGGCCTTGGCGAAAGCGCCGCGCTGAACTTCGGCGGTCAGCAACAGGAGCTGTGGTGCGAAGGGGGCGAAGTGGCTTTCATCAGTAAAATGATTGCCGAGAGCAAAAACTTTTCCCGCCAGGTGCTGTGGTTTACGTCTCTGGTCTCAAAAGGCGATAACCTGCCCGCCCTTTACCGCGTGTTGCAGCAGACAGGCGCGGTAAAAGTGGTGAAAAAAGAGATGTCGCAGGGGCAGAAGCAAAGCCGTTTTATCGCCTGGAGTTTCCAGAACGACGCCCAGCGCGAACGCTGGGCGCAGAACCGTTTTCGCTAATCACACTTTAGGGTCCGCAGGCGGCAGCACGCCGCCGTTACCGCCCATCGCCGCCTCCTGCGCCCTGGCGGCTTGCGCCCCGTCGGGCGCCGGCTGCACCATCTGTACTGTTTGCACCGGCGCGCGCACGCCCTGCAAATCAAAGTGCTTTTTCACCATGCCATCCAGGGCGAAGCGCACCGTCCACTGCTTGAGCGGTTGGGTGGTAAAGGTCACGCGGATAGTAAACGCCGTATTGGTCAATCCTACGATGCCGGCAAAGTTTGGTTCGCCAATAACCAGCATGCGGATATCTTCTCTCTCCATCAGCTCTTCCACAGCGGCGCGCAGCGCGCGGTCGGCTTTGTCCACATCCTCATGCCTGTCGACGTCATAATTCGCCACAAACGAACCAATACCGCGGACAAAGTTAGCGAAGGTGGTAATAGATGACCAGGGGATGATGTGGTACGCGCCGGTATCCTGCCGCACCCCGACTGAGCGAATCGACATGCGTTCTACCGTGCCTGTCAGCGGCCCTATGGTCACCAGGTCGCCGGTGTTCATGCCATTCTCAAACTGGATGAAAATGCCGGTAATAATATCTTTCACCAGCGTTTGCGAGCCAAACGACACGGCCAGCCCGAGCGCGCCAGCGCCTGCCAGCAACGGAGCAATATTTACGCCGATTTCGGAAAGCACAATCATGACCGTGATGGTGCTGATAATCACCGCCAGGGCATTGCGAAACAGCGTCAGGAGCGTGCGGGTGCGGGCGCTCGGCATTGGGCGGCCGTGAATGTCGGAAGCAAGGCGGCTCTCTATCAGGCTCGCCAGCAGCGTCCAGCCCACGGCGGAGAAAAAGAGGATGAGCAGGATGCGGATAAGCACATCCACGGTTTTCTCGCCTGCGCCGAGGGTTATCCACTGCCAGAAGTCAAACAGCCCCCAGGCGTTCAGCAACAGCATTACGGCGACGCAAACGGTGAGAATGCGCGCCAGCTTAAGCGACACGGAAATCCAGCCGTTAATGCGCTTTTGCAGCATCGGGTAGTTGCGCTGCACCTCTGGCGAGAGGGTGATGGTTTTTTGCAGCCAGCGCGACAGCACGCCGGAAATAAACGCCGCCACGCTGATAATGGCAAGGCTTTTGAGCGAAGCGCCCATCATAAATTTCAGGCTGTTGCCCGGGTCAAACAGCGAGAAGAAAAAGAGGACAATAAAATAAGCGCTGGCCAGCCAGTGCCACACCAGCGCGAACGCGCGAATAAACAGGCTGAAAAAGGCAAGCGAACGGTCCGCCAGATGAATTAAATCCTGCTGGATGTCGCGCTTGTTGTGAAAAATAAGCCACAGCGCCCAGAGCGTAATGCTGAGCATAATGATGACATTCGCCAGCGCCCCGATTTGCACATTGATTTGCGCCGAGATAATCGGCACCGCGACCAGCAACCCGTAGCCTATCAGGCTGCTCAACCCGCTCAGGCGCGTGTTCCAGTAGCGTGCGCTGGCGTCGCTAATGCTAAAGGGCCGAAGCGTGGGCACCCGCGGGCAAAAGATAAGCCGCAGAATGGCTTTGAAAAACTCGATAAGCGCGAAGGCATTGAGAAAAAGCCCCTGCTGGCGGGCAATGGTGCGGCTGCCGGCATTCATCATATCTATGAAGATTTGCCCTAAGAACAGCGTAAGCGCCAGCAGCGCGAGATCGAAGATAAAGGCCAGCACGATCATTACCGGCAACTGGAGCCAGTTGGCGCGATTCTTGTTTTTACGCCGCCCCCATTCGCCCATTTTTCGGTATAGCGGGATGGCGCAGGCGCGCAGCGTCCAGTAAAAGGCGAAAACCGAGACCGCCAGCATGCTGAAGTGGGTAAGGGCGTTAATAAACGTCTGCTGATTAAACGACTTATGCGGCGAGCCGGTGATATTGCGATAAAGCTGGGCGAAACGGCTGGAGATTTCGCCGCCGTAATGACGGCTGACTTCCGTGACATTTTCCAGCACCGTTTTTTCTTCTTCTTCCTCAACCGGCGGCTTAATGACCGGCGTGGCTTCGTTGGCCGGGGTGGTGGAGGCCTGGCGCAGCTGGCTGATTAATTCGTTACGGGATTTTTCATTTTCCAGTACGTCCGCCAGCGCAGCGTAAGCGGCTTTCTTTTTATCGGCGTCCGGCTCGGGCGCAGCGGCCTGATCTTTTTGGGTGGCGGAAGCGGCGACGGCAGCGGCAGGCAGGCTAACGGCCTGAACAGAAAAGCTAAACAGGCTGACAAGCAGCAGCACAATCCACGGCACAGGCATCCTCCGGATGAAAAAATAAGGCAAGGAAGATAAGTATAGTGTGCGTGTAAGCGAACCCCGGAAATGGGGAGTATTCCGGGAATGGCGAAAAGGGGTACTGGCAAAAAAGACTAGCTGCGTGACGCGGCAATGGCGCGCCCAGCAGAACAGGGCGAACGCCTCGCCAGAAAAAGAAAACCCTCTCAGAGAGAGGGTTTGCATAAGGAGGGAACCTTAAGATACGTGCTGCAAAAATTCCTGCAAGCGCGGGCTCGGCGGGTTTTCGATAAGCGCCTGCGGGTTACCGTCTTCGGCGATGCGGCCCTTATCGATAAAGATGAGACGGGAAGCCACTTTTTCGGCAAAGCCGATTTCATGGGTCACAATCACCATCGTCATGCCTTCTTCCGCGAGATCCTGCATCACCTTCAACACTTCGTGCCGCAGTTCCGGGTCAAGCGCCGAAGTGGGTTCATCAAACAGCATCATTTTCGGTTTGACCGCCAGCGCACGGGCAATCGCCACGCGCTGCTGCTGGCCGCCGGAAAGTTCGGAAGGATAGTGGTGCGCGCGTTCGGCAAGCCCCACTTTCGCCAGCAGCGATTTCGCCAGTTTCTCGGCATCCGCTTTCGATGCGCCGCGTACGCGGGTTGGGCCGAACATGACGTTTTCCAGCGCCGTCAGGTGCGGGAAGAGATAGAACTGCTGGAACACCATGCCCGCTTCCTGGCGGATCAGGCGCTCGTCCACTTTCGGGTCGTTTACTTTCAAACCATCGACGATAAGCTCGCCGCTGGTTATCTCTTCCAGCTTGTTGATGCAGCGCAGCAGCGTGGATTTACCGGAGCCGGATGGCCCGATAATCACCACCACTTCACCCTGGCTGATGTTCAAATCGATATTATGCAGCACCTGGGTTTGGCCAAAGTGCTTGGAGACATTCTTAAATTCAATCACAGGATTTTCATCCTTCTTTCCAGACGACGCAGAATAAAGCTCAATACCAGGGTAATGATCAGATAGATAACCGCAACGGCGCTCCAGATTTCCAGGGCGCGGAAGTTGCCGGCAATAATCTCCTGACCCTGGCGGGTCAGTTCGGCGACGCCGATAACGATAAAGAGCGACGTATCTTTAATGCTGATGATCCACTGGTTGCCAAGCGGCGGCAGCATGCGGCGCAGCGCCAGCGGCAGGATCACATGGCGAATGGTCTCGCTGCGGGAGAGCCCCAGCGCCAGGCCCGCTTCGCGAAAGCCTTTGTGGATAGAGAGCACCGCGCCGCGGGTGATTTCCGCGATATAAGCGCCGGAGTTGATCATGATGGTAACGACTGCCGCCGTGAACGGATCGATACGCAGATCGTTAAACGCCATCGGCAGGGCGAAGTAGATAAACATCACCTGTACGACGATCGGCGTGCCGCGAATAATTTCAATAAAGACCAGCGCGATGTGATTGGCTATCCAGCCGCCGAAGCTGCGGGCGAAACCGGCCACCAGGCCGATTATCAGACCGCCAACCAGACCGAGGACCGAAATCCACAAGGTCATTTTGGCGCCTTCAAGCAAGAGGGGAATGGCAGGCCAGATGGCGCTCCAGTCAAACTGCATGATGATTTCCTGTGTTACCGTGGTTCAAACGTAGCAGGGGCGAAAGCCGCCCCTGACTGAGTGCTTAACGCTTTAAGAATAATTATTTCGGTTCGGTGCCGAACCATTTTTTGTAGATTTCGTTATAGGTGCCGTTCTCTTTCAGCGTCTTCAGCGCGCCGTTAACTTTGGTGCGCAGATCGTCGCTGCCTTTCGGGAAGGCGATGCCATACTGCTGGCCTGCCAGCGAGTCGCCGACCGCTTTGAACTGGCCGTTGCCTGCGGTTTTGATGAAATAAAGGATGTTCGGCGTATCGTGCAGCACGGCGTCAGCGCGGTTGGTGCCAAGCTCCATATAGGCGTTGTCGATGTTCGGGAACTGGCGCAGATCTTTGGTTTTGATATTGGCTTTCGCGTAATCAACAGAGCCGGTGCCGCTCTTCACCGCCACCACTTTGCCGTCGAGATCTTTTACGCTTTTCACATCATTGTTGTTGGCTTTTACCATCACCAGCAGGCCGCTGTTGTAGTAACCGTCAGAGAAATCGATCGCTTTTTTACGCTCGTCCGTAATGGTAATGCCTGCCAGCGCCAGATCGACGTTTTTGGTTTGCAGCGCCGGGATAATGCCGCTGAAATCCATCGGCTTTAAGGTGTAGTCGAGCTTCAGTTCTTTAGCGATAGCAGCCCACAGGTCCACGTCGAAACCAACATACTTATCGCCCTGTTTGAACTCAAACGGAACGAATGCCGTATCGGTCGCTACGACCAGTTTATCCGCAGCCTGGGAAGAGACCGCGAAAGCCAGGGTAAGTGCAGCCAGTGAAACTTTAAAAACAGACTTCATAGCATTTCCTTTTTTAATCCACGGGGCGATCCCCTGCGAGACGGGTGCAGTATGAAAAAATCGTGCCAGTTTTACAACCCGCTGTTTTACAAGCGTAACGAATTTAAACAATGCACCAGCGGCGTCATAGATTTCGCTTATTGCACCATAACCGGGCACCAAAAAAGTGCATATCATCGCATTCGCAGGGATTGAGCATTATTAGCGCAGTTTACGGTTTGAAAACAATCGTTACTTAACGATTGTGTGAGGGGTTAGTTACAAAAAAATAACGAGCAGGCGGGGTATGAGCGAAGGCGTGCACTTTGTTAGTGCAGAAGAAATAAAAAAGCCCTCCCCAGGCGGGAAGGGCTGTGAAAACCGTCGGGCTTATTCGATGTTAGATTCGATAAACCACAGGAATTTATCCAGGTCGCGGGAGGCAGCGGTGAAAATATCCGCTGTGTCTTCATCTTTCGCTTCGCTGATGGCTTTACGCACATCGTTTGCCACAATAGCGTAACGATCGGCCAGCGCTTTCAGGTGCTCCTGCACGGTATGGATATCGAGCGGGTAGCTTTGCAGCGGGGTTTTGCTGTTAACCACCTGAGTTGTGCCCAGGGCAACGCCGCCCAACTGAACCGCACGTTCAGCGATAGTATCCAGATGTTCAGTCAGCGTAGTGCGAAAGCCGTCCAGCATTTCATGAACGCCGATGAAGTTAGCACCGCGCATGTTCCAGTGAGCCTGTTTGGTGATAAGCGACAGATCGATAAACTGAACAACCTGGCGATTAAGCAGCTCGACGGTGGCTTTCTTGTCTTCATCTGCCACGTCATTACGCGTATAAAGCAGATCAGAACCTTTAGATTTAACCAGTTTAGCGGTACTCATAATCATATCCTCTTGATGTTGGTGTCCCAATCAATTACCGGAAATAAGTATAGCACCGGTTCACAGGCGTGCAGGAGAGAATATACCTATTGGTCAAATAGCAGAAATTAACTTCTTTATTATTATCTTTAAAATCATATCGTTATTATCATCTTTGCAGATGAGTCTTAAACATCATGATGCGCGTAATTCATATTCTCGTCATTTATTGATCTGCAACAAAATAAGCGGCACAGAAAAAAGCGCGAAGCGGGCAAGTTATTTCCGCCCGCTAACGCAGCAAGCGGAAATAAAAAAGAAATATTAATTGATATCTACTTCTTTTAACTGCGTTTCACGACGCAGCGTAAGGGTGGAGCCAACAGAGGCGATGATTATCGACAGCAGCGCCAGCCACTGCGTTAGCGTCAGGCTTTCACCCAGAAATACCATGCCAGAAAGCGCAGCGAGGCCAGGCTCCATACTCATGAGCGTGCCGAAAGTACGCGTCGGCAAACGCGTTAAGGCCACCATCTCAAGAGAGTAGGGTAGCGCAGTGGAAAGCACAGCGACCCCCAGGCCTAAAGGCAGCAAAGACCAATGCCAGAGCGCGTCGCCCGCCTGTAGCGCGCCCACAGGCACAAAAATCAGCGCGGCGATGAGCGAGCCTAACGCGACGGTCGCTGGGCCGTGATCGGCCCCGGCGCGCTGACCGGTAATAATATAAATCGCCCAGCAGGCGCCAGCGCCCAGCGCGCAGGCGGCGCCAAAGAGATCGACATGCGCCACATCTTTACCCAGCGGCAATAAGAACCAGAGCCCCAGTACCGCCAGGATGACCCAGACGAAATCGACAGGTTTGCGCGAGCCGAACAGCGCCACAGCCAGCGGCCCGGTAAACTCCAGCGCGACCGCAATACCCAGTGGAACCGTATTAATCGCCAGATAGAACAGATAGTTCATAGCGCCCAGCGACAGGCCGTAAAAAAGCAACGGCAAACGCTGCGCCTTTGTGAAGCGCAAACGCCAGGGCTTAAAAATTATCACGAGGATCAACGTGCCGAGGGCAAGACGCAGGGCAGTAACCCCAGGCGCGCCTACCAGCGGGAAAAGCGATTTAGCGAGCGATGCGCCGCTTTGAATAGAGATCATGGCGACCAGTATCACCACTATGGGCATCCAGACGGGCATTTTGCGAGGCAAAGTAGGCATCCTGTTCCTGTCAGTTTTTGTCAGCAATAAGTAAAGGGTCGAGTGTAAGCGAAATAAAACGCTGCTGGTTGAACTTTTATTGAAAAAGCGTACCGGGAAAACCGTTACTATGCAGCGATATTGCTCATTATTCCGCCACAGCCATTTAGGAATAATCTGGATGATGGTTAGCGCTACGGGCATCCATAATGATGCCCACGCGTTAAAACGCAGGATATTGAATAAGATAGGTGCATATGGAAATGTTCTGTTACACGAAAGGGCGCGTTAGACAACGCGATTCACAAAGAGTTTCTCACCCGTCTTTGGTATATTAAAAACTTAGGACTTACTTGAAGCACATTTGAGGTGGTTATGAAAAAAATTGCATGTCTTTCAGCACTGGCTTGTGTTCTGGCCGTTTCCGCGGGCTCCGCTGTTGCCGGTACTGCTACCGTTTCTGGTGGCTATGCTCAGAGCGACGCGCAGGGCGTAATGAACAAAATGAACGGTTTCAACCTGAAATACCGCTATGAGTTCGATGACAGCAACCCGCTGGGCGTAATCGGTTCCTTCACCTATACCGAAAAAGATCGTACCGATGACGGCCTGTACAACAAAGGTCAGTACTATGGTCTGACTGCGGGTCCGGCTTTCCGTATCAATGACTGGGCGAGCATCTACGGCGTAGTGGGTGTGGGCTATGGTAAATTCCAGAGCACCGACTACCCGACCAAAACCAGCGACACCAGCGATTACGGTTTCTCTTACGGCGCCGGTCTGCAATTCAACCCGGTTGAAAACGTAGCTCTGGACTTCTCCTACGAGCAGAGCCGTATCCGTAACACCGATATCGGCACCTGGATTGCTGGCGTGGGTTACCGCTTCTAATCAGCTCAGGCTGATAAAAAATCCGCCCTCAGAGGCGGATTTTTTTTGCCTGAAAAAGCTGCCATGAACCGCTAGCGCGTTTTCGTCTCAAAAATGTCGCTGCCCAGGTGATCATAGCTCACCTTGTGGAGTTTGAAGTTAGTAACCCAAACCGGCCCCGCTTTTTGCGATGAGATGAATTTGTACTTCGACGTAATTTCTTTCGCTTTTATGCCGGTCCACTGAGCGAAAAAGCTCAGAAAGTCATTGGCTGAACGGCGCGCTTTAATAATGCGGTGCGCTTTGTCATCGCTCGAAAGCACCATAAACGGCACCTGGAAATTCTGCTGGAACTTATCATCATGCGCCAGGTACTGCACTTCTTTGCCGCGCTCTTTAAAGGCAAGCCCGTGATCGGAAAAATAGACCATAGAGAAGCTTTGCCCCGTATTTTGTAGCTGTTGGTAAAGCTGCTCCAGCAGATGATCGGTCTGCTTAATGCTGTAGAGATAACAGGAGGTCTCTTTCGACTGAACGAATACCTCATATTTTCCCTGAGTGCGGTCGCAGGTCTGCGGATGCGAGCCCATCAGATGCAGCACTATAAGCTGCGGCTGCGTGCGCGGCGTGGCGAAAACCTGTGAGGTCATCTTCAACAGCGCCTCATCCCGGGTGTTTTTATCCGCTTCGAAATCACCGCTTTTCAGAAACTGCACTTCATCGGCGCGCTTAGCGATGCTGGCGATAGCGGTATCGTATTCGCCGATTTGCCCCTGATTTGAAAACCACCAGGTCTGAAAGCCCGCGCGGTTGGCGAGCGTGACAAAGTTATCCTGATACTGCGGTTTATCATCAAGCACGCGGTTAAGCGTTAGCCCAAGGGATTTTTGCGTTGAGCCGCTGGCGGCAATGTAATCGGTAAAGAAATAGCCGTTAGCGTGGCTGGCGAAGGGGGTATTATCCCAGTGGCCGCCAAAGGCGCCGACAGCATCGCGACGTACGCTTTCGCCAATCACGACGACATAAGTGTGATATTTCGGCTTTACCGCCAGCACATTCCACGAATCTTTTACCTGCGAAAGCGCCGCCATCCGCTGCTGTTCATCAATTACCTCTTTATTATTCACCACCACATCTTTCACAAACCGAAAGACTGGATAGCCTGTGTCCTTCAGTTTGAAAACGCCGCCGTAAGCGAGGTTTTGCAGCGGGGCGACAAAAAAAGCCGCCACGCTCACGGCAAGGCACAGGTGATCGGTCAGGCGCCATGGCTGTTTCTCGCAAGGTTTGCGGCGAAAAGCGATGACGCCCAGCGCGAAGATAAACAGCGAAACCAGATAGCTGTACCACGGGAAAATGGTGAGGATTTCGGTCGACTCTTCCATATTGGTTGAGTGCATGGCCAGTAGCGTATTGAAGTTTGGCGCGCCGTAAGCCTGGCCGAAGGGAAAATAGAATGCCGCGACCAGCGAGCAAAGCGCCAGCAGCGTTTTTTGCGCGCGCGGAGCAATGCGCCAGAGCACCAGCAGCACGCAGCTAAACGCCACGGCGTAAAGCAGGCTGAATTCATAACCCAGCGCGGTGTTGATCAACAGCGATTGCAGGAAATAGAAGCCCACCCACGGATCGAGCACGATGCCGCGCGCAGCCAGCGTATCTTTAACGGTTAAGTTCATATTCAGATTCAACGAAACGCCATGCGCTAACCCTGGCGTAGAGGGTCTGTCGTGCTTTGCGGTCGGAAAGAGGAAGGGAAGAAATTCACATCCGGGAGCCGCTGTGCTGACAAGGCTGCAAGAAGATAAAGCCGAAGAATAAGAAGATCAACTGGCGCTAACAAACTGTTTTGCGAGGAAGATTACAAAACCGGCGAAAAAGCGGGAAAAGGAGCAACGTGACGGGGAAAAACTACTCAAAATAAGCCAAATAAATGACGATACGATGACGGCGTCATCAGTAAAAAAACGAGCCCGGCGTTATTTACGGCGTCGCGGGGCCGCTTCGGGCTGCGGTTTTCCGCCCAGGTAGCCGCACAGTAAGTTCAGCAGCAGCAGCCGTACCTGAAAAGGGGAGTGGCTAAACACGTTCATACACCTCTTAAATTCATTCATAACACGCCTCCTCGTGTAAACAGCCAGCCTGATCGTCCCTGAGCGGCTGTTCGCATTACATACAGATATAGCACAGGCTATATTACTTAGCTATGGCTAACTCGTTAATTTTTTGTACTGGCGAAGGTGTGGTTTACAATGGGCGCACCGCGAAAGCGTCCCAACAATGCGCCACTGAATGAGGAAGTAGAATGAGCCGTCGGGCAGGTAAGCACAGCAGCACAAAAGTGACGCAGCTGGTTAATGTTGAAGAGCATGTCGAAGGCTTTCGCCAGGTGCGCGAAGCCCATCGCCGCGAGCTTATTGATGATTATGTCGAGCTGATTTCCGATCTCATTCGTGAAGTGGGTGAAGCGCGGCAAGTGGATATGGCGGCAAGACTTGGCGTCTCGCAGCCGACCGTGGCGAAAATGCTTAAGCGTCTTGCCTCCGTGGGGCTTATCGAACAGATCCCCTGGCGCGGCGTGTTTTTAACGGCGGAAGGCGAAAAGCTGGCGCAACAGAGCCGCGAACGGCACCAGATAGTGGAGAATTTCCTGCTGGCGCTCGGGGTTAACCCCGACACCGCCCGCCGTGATGCCGAAGGCATGGAGCATCATGTAAGTGAAGAGACGCTGGAGATCTTCCGCCATTTCAGCGAACAACGCGGGTTCGGCCACGAATGATCAAAACCCTGGCGCGGCCTTTTCTTCACGATCGTTTCTTGCAGCTGTTGTTGATTGTTGGCGTCGCGTTGCTCTTCGCCACGCCCTTCGCCCCGGAGAAATGGGCCGCCGCTATCGACTGGCACACCATCCTGACGCTGGCGGGGCTGATGATGCTCACCAAAGGCGTTGAGCTGAGCGGCTATTTTGACGTGCTGGGTCGCCGTATGGTCCGGCGTTTCGCCAGCGAAAGAGCGCTGGCGCTGTTCCTTATCTGCGCCGCCGCGCTGCTATCTACTTTTCTGACGAATGATGTGGCGCTCTTCATTATTGTGCCGCTGACGCTCACCTTAAAGAAGCTGTGTAATATCCCGGTTAACCGGCTGATTATTTTCGAAGCGCTGGCCGTTAATGCCGGCTCGCTGCTCACGCCGATAGGCAACCCGCAAAACATTCTGCTGTGGGGCCGCTCCGGGCAATCTTTCGGCGCCTTCGTCTGGCAGATGGCGCCGCTGGCGCTGGCGCTGGTGGCAAGCCTGCTTCTTCTCTGCTGGTTCTGTTTCCCGGCGAAAAAGCTCGACTACCAGGCAAGCGAGAAAAGCCCTGCCTGGAAACCGCGTCTGGTCTGGGGCTGCCTTGCGTTTTACATTGTTTTTCTGGTCGCGCTCGAACTCAAGCTTGAACTATGGGGCGTGCTGCTGGTCGCGGCGGGTTTTGCGCTGCTGGCGCGCCGGGTGTTGGTCAGCATCGACTGGAGCCTGCTGCTGGTGTTTATGGTGATGTTTATCGATGTGCACCTGCTCACCCAGCTTCCGCTGCTACAGGGAATGCAGCATGTTGCGAAGCTCTCCCACGGCGAACTGTATCTGCTCGGCATCGGGCTTTCACAGGTTATCAGCAACGTGCCGGGAACCATTCTTCTGCTGAATTATGTGCCGCCCTCCACGCTGCTTGCCTGGGCGGTGAATATCGGCGGCTTTGGCCTGCTGCCCGGTTCGCTCGCCAATATTATCGCGCTGCGTATGGCCAACAATCGTCGCATCTGGTGGCGCTTTCATCTTTTCTCTCTGCCGCTGCTTATCTGGTCGGCGCTGGTGGGGTACGGGCTGCTCTCTCTGCTTTTTCTCAGATAGTGCTTATTTGTCAGTTTTTCCTGGCAAATGTATAGCTACGTCCTACGTTTAGTTAACAACGCTTTTGTGACGTAGTTAACTGACAGGACTGTTGCTGGCATATGGCAGAGAACAACAAAAAGCCTGACGATGAATCTCGCCAGGATGAAGAGAAAAAAGAGAATAAAGAGAACAAGCAGGGCGACGAGAAAAACAGCGGCGATAACGGGCGCAAGCGCCCCGGCAAAAAGCCGTTAATCATTCTCGGCATTGTCGTTGTCGTGATGGTTATCGTGGCGCTGGTCTGGTGGATTATGACCCGGAACGAAGAAACCACCGACGATGCCTTTACCGAAGGCGATGCCGTTACCGTCGCGCCGAAAGTGGCGGGTTACGTAACGGATCTGCGGGTAAAAGATAACCAGCTGGTGAAAAAAGGCGACCTGCTGGTGGTTATTGACCCGCGCGACGCGCAGGCGCAGCGCGACCAGGCGCAGGCGCAGGTGGGGCTCGCGGAATCTCAGTTGCACCAGGCTCAGGCGCAACTTGCGCTCGCAAAAGTGCAATATCCCGCCCAGCGTGACCAGGCGCAGGCGCAGGTGCTGAAAGCCGAAGCGGATCTCGCCAACGCCCGGGCCGAATATAAACGCCAGCGCGGCGTAGACCCGCGCGCCACCTCGCAGCAAAATATCGATACCGCCAGCGCTCAGTTGCGCAGCGCCGAAGCGGGTCTTGCCAATGCGAAAGCCCAGCTGGAAGTGGCAGAGCAGGTCAAACTGCAAATCCGTCAGCAGGAAACCAACGTCGAAGCGCGCCAGCGTCAGGTGGAGCAGGCCCGCGCCCAGTTGCAGACGGCGGAACTTAACCTTTCTTATACCGAGGTGCGCGCCCCGTTCGACGGCTACGTCACCAAACGTAACGTGCAGCTCGGCACGCTGGTGCAGGCGGGCAGCTCGCTCTTTTCCGTGGTTTCTCCCAACATCTGGGTGGTGGCGAACTTCAAAGAGTCGCAGCTTGAGCGCATGCGTCCTGGCAACAAAGTGACGCTTTCGGTAGACGCCTTCCCGGATATGGAGCTGGAAGGGCATGTCGACAGCATCCAGCAGGGTAGCGGCTCGCGCTTCTCCGCTTTCCCGGCGGAAAACGCCACCGGCAACTTTGTAAAAATCGTTCAGCGCGTGCCGGTGAAAATCGTTATTGATAAAGGGCTCCGCGCCGACCAGCCGCTGCCGCTCGGGCTTTCCGTGGAACCTAAGGTGACGGTGGAATGAGCGAGCACGGCCACGAGAACTGGAAACCCGCCAGCAACCCGTGGGCGGTGGCGATAGTCGTTACCCTCGCGGTGTTTATGGAAATTCTCGACACCACCATCGTAAACGTGGCGCTGCCGCATGTGGCGGGTTCGCTCTCTTCAAGCTACGACGAATCCACCTGGGTGCTGACCAGTTATCTGGTGGCGAACGGCATCGTGCTGCCCATTTCCGCCTTTTTAAGCCGTCTGTTCGGGCGCAAGCAGTTTTTCCTGATCTGCATTGTGATGTTCACCGTCTGCTCGTTCCTGTGCGGCATCGCGACCGAACTGTGGGAAATCATTCTGTTTCGTATTTTGCAGGGATTTTTCGGCGGCGGCTTGCAACCTACTCAGCAATCGGTGCTGCTCGACTATTTCAAACCTGAAGACAGGGGCAAGGCGTTCGGTCTTTCTTCCATTGCGATTATCGTCGCCCCGGTGCTGGGGCCAACGCTTGGCGGCTGGATAACCGATAACTACTCCTGGCGCTGGGTTTTCTTCATTAATATTCCGGTCGGCATTATTACGGTGCTGGCGATTTATCAGCTGCTGGAAGACCCGCCCTGGGAGCGCAAATCGCAAGAGAAGCTCACCGTTGACTGGACCGGCATCGGGCTTATCGCTCTGGGGCTCGGCTGCTTGCAGGTAATGCTGGATCGCGGCGAAGACGAAGACTGGTTCCTGTCGAACTTCATCCGCACCTTCGCGGTGCTGACGCTTATCGGCATTATCGGCGCTATTTTCTGGCTGGTTTACGCCAAAAAGCCGGTAGTGGATTTGCGCTGCATGAAGGATAAAAACTTTGCCGTCTCCAGCCTGCTGATGGCAGGCATGGCGATGATCCTTTACGGCAGCTCGGTGGTCATCCCGCAGCTTGCCCAGCAGGATTTAGGCTATACCGCCACCTGGTCGGGGATGGTGCTGTCGCCGGGCGCGGTGCTGATTGTGCTCACTATTCCCATCGTGCTTAAGCTCATGCCGATTGTGCAGACGAGGTACATTATCGCCTTCGGCTTCGCCTGCCTGGCGGCGTCGTTTTTCTGGTCGCGCACCCTGACGGCGGATATTGATTTTGAGACGCTGGTGCTGTTCAGAAGCGCCCAGTCCATAGGGCTTGGCTTCCTGTTTGTGCCACTGACCACTATTGCGTTTATTACCATTCCCCGGCAGTTAAATGCCGATTCCGCCGCGCTCTTTACCATGTTTCGAAACGTCGCAGGATCTGTCGGTATTTCGCTCTCGACGGCGGCGATAACGGAACGTTCGCAGGCGCACAGCGCTTATCTTAGCGCTCACGCTTCGCCCTTTAACGAGCAGTTCCAGCAGGCGATACGCCATTCAGCGCAGGCGATACGCGATTTCACCAGCCTTGCCGGCGACCCGCTGGGGATAGCGACCGGGAAAATGTATAAGACGATGATCGCCCAGTCGCGCATTCTCGCCTATATCGACGTTTTCACCCTTTTAAGCGTTGTGGCGCTGTTGTTGATTCCTTTTTGTTTATTGCTTTCGCCCATCAAAAGCGAAGGCTCCGCAGGAGCACATTAAGATGTCCAGGAGAGCGATTTTTCGACCCGCAGTCACTGCGCTTGCCTTGCTGGCGGCAGGCTGCGCCGTGGGGCCCGATTATCAGCGCGCGAAGCCTGTCACCCCCGGCGCATTTGGCGAAACCGCCCGGCAGAACGACGCGGGCGTGGCATCCAGAGCGCGCGCCACGGCGCCGGACCCGCGCTGGTGGCGCTCATTCAACTCGCCGCAGCTCGACAGCCTGATTGAGCGCGCCATTGCAGGCAATCTTTCGCTACAGCAAACGGTGTTGCGCATTGCCGGGGCGCGTGAGCAAATCACCCAGGCGGGCGGGGCGTTTTTTCCGGCGGTTAACGGCAACCTCAGCGCCACGCGCCAGCAGCTGGGGCTGAAGGGCGAGCTTAAATCCCATGACGTATATGGACAGCTGGACGATGTTGACCCGCAAATCAGCAGCGCGCTGGGGCCGCTGACCCAGCCCATCAACCTTTACCAGGGAAGCTTCGACGCCCAGTGGGAAATTGATCTCTGGGGCCGGGTACGGCGCCAGGTGGAAGCGGCGCAGGCGCAGCAGCAGGCGGCTATCGAGCAGCGCAACGACGCGCTGGTCTCGCTGGAGGCGGAAGTGGCCCGCGCCTGGCTGCAACTGCGCGGCGCGCAAAGCGTTATTACTACGCTAAACCAGCAGATAGCCTCGGCGCAGCAAACGCTGGAGCTGACCGAAAGCCGCCAGCGCGGCGGCCTTTCTCCACAGCTGGATGTGGAAAACGCCCGCGCCCAGCTTGGCAATTTGCAGGCGCAACTGCCTCAGTATCAGGCGCAGGCGCGCCAGGCGATGAACGGGCTGGCGGTACTGCTTGGCAAGCCGCCAGGCGCGCTCGACAGCGAATTGCAAAACGCGCAGCCGCTGCCCAAACTGCCGGATATCATTCCGGTCGGCGTGCCTTCCACGCTCGCCCGCCGCCGTCCCGACGTGCGCGAAGCGGAGGCAAACCTGCATGCCGCCACCGCGCAGATTGGCGTTTCGGTAGCGCAGCTATTCCCGAGCCTGTCGCTGACCGGCCAGTTCGGCTTGCGCAACAGCGAAGCGGATTACCTCACCGACTGGAGCAGCCACTTCTACAGCTTTGGCCCGCAACTCTCCATTCCGATTTTCCAGGGCGGACGGCTGGTCTCCAGCGTCAAGGTCGCCCGCGCTGAGCAGGGCGCCGCCGTGTTGCAGTATCGCCAGACGGTGCTGACCGCGCTCTCCGATGTGGAAAACGCGCTGGTGAGCTACCGCACCGATCAGCAGCGTGAAGCGGGGCTGAACAACACTATCCAGGCGTTGCAAACGGCGTTTGATCTTGCCAATGACAGCTACCGCAAAGGGATTGCCACCTTCCTGGATGTGCTTGACGCGCAGCGCCAGCTGGCGCAAGCCGAAGAGCAGCGCGCGCAGGCGCGGGTGCAGAGCAGCCTTGATCTGGTGGCGCTTTACAAGGCGCTCGGCGGCGGCTGGGAGCCTTACCAGAATGTCCGGCTGCCGGATTACAGCGTTTTCGGCGACGCCCCGCGCGGATAATCTGCTAACGGCGACGACTCTGGCCGGATACGCGCAGCGAATCCGGCCTTTTTACTGGGCGCGAAAATAATATTTTGACCGGACAAATTTAAGCATTTTTTACCCCACATAAGTTAATGACTGGCGGAATAATTCCGCTTTTACTTACTTAAGGGAACTAAGAATGCGTTGGAATAAAGATGTTGCTGTTTCGTATCTCCGTTCGCACGCTCTGGGGCACTCTCATAGTGAATGTGCTAAGTTTACCCGCCTGGCCATTCTGGCTGGAGGTGTAAAGGTGCCTCAGACAGATTATGCAAAAGATTATGGGGCGGAATTATTACGTGCTGGATTCCGCGAGCTGCCGCCCGGTTCAACTTTAATAGCTGGCGATGTGGCTGTGATACAGCCGTACCCCGGTGGAAATGGCATAGGTCACATGACTATGTATGACGGCAGGCAGTGGATTTCTGACTTTGTTCAAAAAAGCATGTATCCAGGGCCGGGCTACCGCAAAATGCAACCATCCTTTAAAATTTACAGGATGCATTGATGAAAAGGATATTTTTATCAGTCGTTATGTTGCTGGCGGGATGTAATTCTGCTGCTAATCAAGATCAGAGTGCGCAAGAGGCCACCGAATCATTTTATAAATCCTATCTTTGCGCATTCGGCAGCGATGAAGCCAGGCCTTATCCTGCCGACGAACTGCGTAAATATGTTTCTGCTGATACTATTGCGCGCATTGGCGCCATTCAGGAAATCTCTGAACAAGAGTTAATAGAGTCTGACTATTTTACCTATACCCAGGATTACTCTCGCGAATGGTTACCTGCGTTGCGGGTGGAAAACGCAAGGCCATTTTTAAACGGTGAAGTAGTCCAGGTAATTGAGGGGGCGGGTGACGGGAGAAGCATACACCTTGAAGTATTTCTTCGTCGTGAAGATGGTGCATGGAAAATCTACCGCGTTCGAGACATAACGAACAATCACGAGCACCCCATATTCAATGCCGGAGCAATTACCCAGGCAAGAGTTGCAGCACAAAGTGGGCTTTAAACATTAAACTTTCAATAAGCCTCGACGCCTGTCGGGGCTTTTTATTTCCATCAACCTCACAAAAAACGTACCTCCCCTTTGATCGAATTTTCATCTTCACCTATATGACTAGTCATGAAATTTAAATGACTAGTCATATACGGAGAGAGCATGAACAATTCGCTGCCAGCCAACTTTTTATGGGGCAACTCGGTGTCCAGCATGCAGACGGAAGGGGCATGGAATGAGGGCGGAAAGGGCATGTCGGTCTACGACATTCGCGAAGCCGGGGAGAACGTCTCCGACTGGAAAGTGGCGACCGACTCCTACCACCGCTACCGGGAAGATTTCGACCTGATGCAGGATCTGGGCATGAACTGCTACCGCTTCCAGATCTCCTGGAGCCGCGTTTGCCCGCTGGGTGACGGCGAGTTCAACGACGAAGGTATCGCCTTTTACGACCGCTTTATTGACGATCTCATCGCCCGCGGTATCGAGCCGATGGTCTGCCTCTATCACTTTGATATGCCGCTGGCGCTGGCGCAGGAATACAACGGCTTCAACGATCGCCGCGTGGTGGAGGCGTTTATCCGCTACGGCAAAAAGATGATCGACTGCTATGGCGACAGGGTGAAGTACTGGCTGACCTTTAACGAGCAGAACATTTTCCACATGCCGGAAGCCTTTCGCATTTCCGGTTACCTGAAAGGCGAGCAAACCCTGCGCGAGCTGTATGAGCTACAGCACCATGCGATGGTGGCGCACATGACGCTGACCGAATATCTACACCAGACGAAACCGGGGAAGCTGATGGGCGGCATGCTGGCGCACCAGCTGATTTACCCGGCCACCTGTAAACCACGCGATATCTTCTGCGCCCAGCAGTACGACGAATTCCTCAACCAGAACCTGCTGCGCGTCTTCGCAGGCCAGGGTTACAGCCCGGCGGTGATGGCGGTGGTGGAGCAGCAGGGCTTCGGTGATATCTACCGCGCAGACGATCTCGCGCTGTTCGCGCGCACGAAGAACGATTTTATGGCCTTCAGCTACTACGCCAGTAAAACGCTGGACAGTGATGCCATCCCGCAAGGCACGCCGGTGAACTATTACCTGCTGCACGGCGAAAAGAACAACCCGTACCTGAAGGCCACCGAGTGGAACTGGCAGATCGACCCGCTGGGCTTTCGCACTATCATCACCCGCTATGCCAACGACTGGCGGATGCCGGTCTTCCCGATCGAAAACGGGATTGGCGTGATTGAGTCCTGGGATGGCGTGAATCCGATTGAGGACACCTACCGCATCGACTATCACCGGGCGCATATCCAGGCGATGAAAGACGCAATGTTCGAGGATGGCGCAGAGGTTATTGGCTATCTCGGCTGGGGCTTAATCGACATTCTCAGCTCGCAGGGCGACATGCGTAAGCGCTACGGCGTGGTCTACGTCAACCGTGAAAATCACGATCTCAAAGACCTGAAGCGCGTGCCGAAGAAAAGCTACGCGTGGTTAAAACAGGTTATCCATACCAACGGACGCGAGATGTAAGCCGTACGCTGCCGGGCCGTTTTTGTGACTGATTAATGGGAAATATCCGCTATGTCTGAAACAAAAATAACACCGAATATGCAGTCTTTTGTCGACCGGTTTGTAGATTATTCCGCGCGTCTGGCAGGGCAGGTGCATTTGCGCTCGCTGCGCGACGCCTTCGCCATGGTAATGCCGGTGTTTATTCTTGCCGGGCTGGCGGTGCTGGTGAATAACGTCGTGTTTCCGTGGGTACTGGAAGGCGAGACGCTGGCGCGCTTTAAAATCTGGGGCGAGGCGATAATTAACGGCACGCTGAACATCGCCGCGCTGCTGATTGCGCCGATGATCGCCTGGTCGCTGGCGCGTAACCGCAACTTCGGCAACCCGGTGTCGGCGGTGGTCATCTCGCTGTGCAGCTTTATCATCATGATGCCCCTGCGGCTGCAAATTGTGCCGGAGGGCGGGCAGGCGACGGTAAACGTGACACAGGTGCTCTCCTTCGCCAATATCGGCTCAACCGGCATTTTCGCCGGCGTGCTGACAGGTCTTGTCGCCACCGAGCTGTTTATTCGTATCTCCGGCATTAACGCCCTGAAGATCTCCCTTGGCGAGAATGTGCCGCCCGCGGTCAGCCAGTCATTTTCAGCGTTGTTGCCGACCATTTTTACGCTGTCGATTTTCGCTATCGTCGCGGCGTTGCTGGCTTCGGTGCTGCACACGGATTTGATTCATCTCATCACCACGCTTATCCAGCAGCCGCTGCGGCTTATTAATACCAGCCTGCCGGGCACCCTTTTTATCTACAGCTTCGGCAATTTCCTCTTCACGCTCGGTATTCATCAGTCGGTGGTGAACAGCGTGGTGCTGGAGCCTTTTTTACTGATTAACACCAATGAGAACATGCTGGCCTTCGCCAACGGCCAGCCCATCCCGCACATCATCAATAATATTTTCGTCCCGACCTTCGGCATGATTGGCGGCACCGGCAGCACGCTGTCGCTGCTGATCGCTATCTTTCTTTTCGCCCGGCAGAAATCGTCAAAGCAGGTGGCGAGGCTCGCCATTTCGCCGGGGCTGTTTAACATCAACGAGCCGGTGATTTTCGGGCTGCCGATTGTCTTTAACCTGCCGCTGATGATCCCGTTTGTGCTGCTGCCCGCCTTTGGCATTTTGTTCGCCTGGGTTTGCACCACGCTTGGGCTAATGTCGCGCTGCGTGGTCATGATCCCCTGGACTACGCCGCCGGTATTAAGCGCCTGGCTTGCCACCGCTGGCGACTGGCGGGCGGTGGTGGTGCAGTTGGCAATCATTGTTTTTGGTGTATTCTTTTACCTGCCTTTCCTGCGCATTGCCGAGCGGGTGGCGATAAAAAACAGCGAGTTAGCGGATTAATCACACTGAGAAAAGGGAACGGCGGATGGCGGCGAAATACATTACTATCGCGCGGGAAATTAAAAAACGCATCATCAGCCAGCAGTATCCCGCGAGCGAGCCGTTGCCCGATCAGTTCGCGCTTGCCGGGGAGTTCAACACCAGCCGGATGACGATCCAACAGGCGATGCGCCAGCTGATTGTCGAAGGGCTGGTCTATACCCGCCAGGGGCTCGGCACTTTTATTCGCAAAAACGCCTTGCAGCTTTCGCAGTGGGATCTGCCGGGCAGCGACTATTTCGGCGCCACCAAAACCTGGGAAAATGTCGGCACGGTAACCAGCCGGATAATCAAGTTCGAGCTGCGCTTCCCGGATGAAAAAGAGCAAGCTTCGCTGCTGATTGACGCCGATGCGCCCGTTTATGATTTTATTCGCCTGCGTTTGCTTGATGGCGAGCCGGTGTCGCTTGAGTTTACGTTAATGCCGGTGCAGCTGGTGCCGGGGCTAAACAAAAGCCATCTGGAAAGTTCGGTGTTTCGCTACGTGCAAGAGACGCTCGGGCTAACGCTAATGGGATCTTACCGCGTGGTGCGGGCGCTCAAGCCGAATGATAAAGACCGGGAATATTTGCAGTGCAGTGAAACTGACCCGGTGCTGGAGGTAGAGCAGGTCATTTATCTGGATGACGGCACGCCGCTGGAATATGCCCACTGTCATTACCGCTACGATCACGGCGGCATCATTATGGTCAATCACGGATAAAAAAACGGCGGGTTATGCGCCCGCCGTTTTTGTCCGTGTTTTATCGCTGAGGTTAGTTCAGGCGCACCGGCATACCGGAGCGGTTCTGAATAGCCTGCTCAACAATGTTCTGATCCACATCAGCCTGGCTGGAGACGGTTTGCACCGCGCTGGTCAGCGTTACAGGCACAACTTCGTTGTTGTTGATCTGATCTTCGCTGGTGGAGAGCGGGTTGTGCACCTCGATATAGCGGCTGCCGTCCGGCTCGGTGGTGGCTTTCACCGGTTCGTTGATGAACTGCACGCGTGTGCCGACCGGCACGTTTTCGAACAGGAACTTGATGTCATCGTTACGCAGACGCACGCAGCCGTGGCTTACGCGCAGGCCGATGCCGAAGTTCGCATTGGTGCCGTGAATAGCGTAAAGACGACCAATATAGAGCGCGTACAGGCCCATCGGGTTGTCCGGGCCTGCCGGGACAACGGCTGGCAGCGGTTCGCCTGCCGCAGCATATTCCGCATGCATTTTGGCCGTCGGCGTCCAGGTCGGGCCCGCTTTTTTACGTTCCACCTTGGTCACCCAGTTCATCGGGGTGTCTTTACCGAGCTGGCCGATGCCGATAGGCAGCACAATCACGGTGTTGGTATCTTTCGGATAGTAATAAAGGCGCATTTCGGCGCTGTTGATAACGATACCTTCATGCGGCGTATCCGGCAGGATCAGCTGCTGCGGAATATTAAGGATGGTGCCGCCTTTCGGCAGGTACGGATCCACGCCCGGGTTAGCTTCCAGCATGTTGGAAAGACCCAACTGATATTGAGCGGCAAAATCTTCCAGCGGCAGGGTATTGCCTTCCGGAATGGTGATAACCTGGTTTTGTCCAACCAGGCGGCTGCCGTCCGTTGGTAAAGGATAAGTCACGGCAGCGGCGGTCTTACAAAAACCGACAACAGCAAAAGCTGCCACTAAAAGCGTACGTAATTTCATATTCATCTTATGCGAAGTTGTGTGCCAGACTGGCCGTGTAGTTAAGTAACAAACCGATACGGGAGCGCATTATATGTGCATTCTCCCCCCCAGGGAATTCAGATGTGTATGAAATCACATTTTTTCCCCTCGTTTACATTTTAGCCGCCGCATTCACCGGGCGAATTAAATTAGGAGTTGTGGCATACTGCGGGGTTTATCACACTTTTTTGCAGGACATTCCCGTGTTAGTTACCAGCAACGTCACCATGCAGTTCGGCAGCAAGCCGCTGTTTGAAAACATTTCCGTCAAATTTGGCGGCGGCAACCGTTACGGCCTGATTGGCGCTAACGGGAGCGGCAAGTCCACCTTTATGAAAATTCTCGGCGGCGATTTACAGCCTTCCGCCGGCAACGTCTCGCTCGATCCTAACGAGCGCATCGGTAAGCTTCGCCAGGATCAGTTCGCTTTTGAACAGTTCACCGTGCTGGATACCGTTATCATGGGCCATGCGGAGCTGTGGGAAGTGAAGCAGGAGCGCGACCGCATTTACGCGCTTGCGGAAATGAGCGAAGAGGATGGCTACAAAGTGGCTGACCTCGAAGTGCAATATGGCGAAATGGACGGCTATTCCGCCGAAGCGCGGGCAGGCGAACTGCTGCTTGGCGTGGGCATTCCGCTGGAGCAGCATTACGGGTCGATGAGCGAAGTGGCGCCGGGCTGGAAGCTGCGCGTATTGCTGGCGCAGGCGCTCTTCTCCAACCCTGATATTCTGCTGCTCGACGAACCGACCAACAACCTGGATATCGACACCATCCGTTGGCTGGAGCAGACGCTCAACGAGCGCGACAGCACCATGATCATCATTTCGCACGACCGCCACTTTCTGAACATGGTCTGCACCCATATGGCGGATCTGGACTATGGCGAACTGCGCGTCTACCCGGGCAACTATGACGAATACATGACCGCCGCGACGCAGGCCCGCGAGCGTCTGCTGGCGGATAACGCCAAGAAAAAAGCGCAGATTGCCGACCTGCAATCTTTCGTCAGCCGCTTTAGCGCCAACGCCTCGAAATCCCGTCAGGCGACTTCCCGCGCCCGCCAGATTGATAAAATCAAGCTGGAAGAGGTGAAAGCCTCCAGCCGTCAAAACCCGTTCATTCGCTTCGAACAGGATAAAAAACTGTTCCGTAACGCCCTTGAGGTAGAAGCGCTGACCAAAGGCTTCGACAACGGCCCGCTGTTTAAAAATGTCGGGCTGCTGCTGGAAGTGGGCGAAAAGCTGGCAATCCTCGGCGCTAACGGCGTGGGTAAATCCACGATGCTGAAAACGCTGGTCGGCGAGCTGCAACCCGATAACGGCACCGTTAAATGGTCTGAAAACGCGCAAATCGGTTACTACGCGCAGGATCACGAATATGAGTTCGAAAACGATCTGACCGTTTTCGACTGGATGAGCCAGTGGAAGCAAGAAGGGGACGACGAGCAGGCAGTGCGCAGCATCCTGGGCCGCCTGCTGTTCAGCCAGGACGACATCAAAAAACCGGCGAAAGTGCTTTCCGGCGGTGAGAAAGGCCGCATGCTGTTCGGCAAGCTCATGATGGAAAAACCGAACATTCTCATCATGGACGAACCAACCAACCACCTGGACATGGAATCTATCGAGTCGCTCAACGCTGCGCTGGAAATGTACCAGGGCACGCTGATTTTCGTGTCTCACGACCGTGAATTTGTCAGCTCCCTGGCGACCCGCGTCATGGAGATAACCCCAGAGCGCGTGGTGGATTTCTCCGGTGGGTACGAGGATTACTTGCGCAGTAAAGGCATCGAATAATTTTCCCGTCGTCTTTCCCGTCGTCTTTCGCGCCGCAGCGGCGTTGGCTGCGCCTGCGCACCCCGGTCACTTACTCAAGTAAGCTCCCGGGGATTTGCAGGCTTGCCGCCTTGCTTCAACACGAAAGCCATAGGGAAAGCGGCATTTTCCCGTCGTCTTTCGCGCCGCAGCGGCGTTGGCTGCGCCTGCGCACCCCGGTCACTTACTGAAGTAAGCTCCCGGGGATTTGCAGGCTTGCCGCCTTGCTGCAACACGAAAGCCATAGGGAAAGCGGCAGTTTTCCTGTCGTCTTTCGCGCCGTAGCCTCGTTGGCTGCAACACGAAAGCCACAGGGAAAGCGGCAGGCGGTGCCCGTTGCTTTTCGCGCCGCAGCCTCGTTGGCTGCGCCAACCGCGACAGACGCAACGCCATAAAACAAAAGGCGGGCCATTGGCCCGCCTTCTCTTTTTGCTTGCCTTCAGAGTGCCCAGCGATCCGTTTCCACGCCGTTAATCACCAGACGGCGGGTTTCACCCGCAGGCAGCGTGACGCGCAGTTCGCGCCATGCCGGGCGGTAGTCGCCTTTGGCGTCAAGCTTGACATGCACAGCGTCAGCGCTGCATTGCATCTGCCAGTTTACCCACAGCGCATTGCCGTCTTTATATCCCCATGACTCGCCGTCATCTTCAAACAGCTCACCGCGCGCTTCGCCAGCGCCTTTTAGCGGGAAAAGCTTCAGTTCGCGCTTGTCGTCGCTTTGCGCATCAACATGGCGCAGGCGCGAGGAGAGCGGCAGGCCCGCGCCAGCGCGCGCCAGCAGCGGCAGGGTTTCCAGCGGCGCGTTCAGCGTTATCTGCTGGCCGCCGCTGTACCAGGCGCCGGTGTAAAAGTCATACCAGCCTGCATCGTTGGCCGGCAGCCACAGCGTACGTTCGCGCTGCCCTGGCTCCACCACGCTTGCCACCAGCAGGTCGCGGCCCAGCATGAACTCGTCACACTCCTCGAAAGTGCGGGGGTCATGCTCATGGTCAAGGAAGGTCGGACGCAGCATGGGTTCATCGTCGGCATGCGCCTGCCACAGCAGCGTATAAAGGTAAGGCAGCAGCCGGTAGCGAAGCTCAATAGCCGCGCGAATGGCAGGCGTCGCCGCCGGGTACATCCAGGGTTCGTTAACCGTATGGTCGTCGTTCCACGAGTGAATGGTAAAGCGCGGATGCATAACGCCGTTCTGCACCCAGCGGACAAACAGCTCCGCGTCTGGCTTGTCGCCGGAAAAGCCGCCTACGTCGTGGCCCACGTTATACAGCCCTGAAAGGCTCATCCCCACGCCCATGCGGATGTTATAGCGCAGCGTTTCCCAGTTGGTGCGGTTATCGCCGCTCCAGGTTTGGACATAACGCTGCATGCCCGCACAGCCGGAACGGGAGATCAGATAAGGGCGTTTTTCCGGCGCGAAACGCTGCTGCGCTTCCATTGAGGCGCGCATCATCAGCAGCGGCATGACCGGGCGAATATGCTTAATGGCGATGGGAGCGTCGAAGCCGTGACAGCGCGCTTCGCCGTCCCACACTTCGTATTCGTTATTATCATTCCAGGTGGAGTCAATCCCCATCTCCAGCAGTTGGGTGGTTACGCCTTCCTGCCACCAGGCGATGGCCGCCGGGTTGGTGAAATCAAGGTGCGACCCTTCGTCGTCCCAGAAGCTCGAACGCTCCGGCGCGTCGCTTTCGGAATCACGAATAAACAGCCCTTTCTGCGCCACTTCGTTATAGCGAGGATGATCCTGCAACAGGCACGGCTTAATGTTGGCGGCAAGCTTCAGCCCCGCCTCGTGGAATGCGCCGCTCATCGCTTTCGGCTGCGGCACTTTGTCGTAGTTCCAGTTAAAGACGTAGCGTTTATTGTTGATAGAGGTGTAGCCCGAAGAGAGCTGGAAGGAGTCGCACGGGATCGCATGCTCTTCGCACAGACGAATAAAATTCATCAGCTGGTTCTGCGCGTCCGGCGCGTCGGTGTAATGCATGGTCGAGCCGCTGTAGCCGAGGCTCCATTTTGGCCCGAAGACTGTCTTGCCGGTCAGCCGCACAAAGGCTTTTGTTACGTCCAGCACGCGCGGGCCGACAAACAGGTAATAATCGATATCGCCCGCTTCCGCCTGCCAGCGGCGGTAGGGTTGGTGATAGTTGTCGATTTCGTTGCCCAGATCGAGCCAGCAGCTGCTCAGGTTGTCGTAAAAGAGGCCGAAGCTCACTTCGTCGCGGCGCGTAATGGTAAACGGAATATGTTTATAGAGCGGGTCGGTGCTTGCCGCGTTATAGCCCATGGCGTCCAGGTTGCGCATTTCATAACGCTTGCCGGTGCGCTCAAGCGGCCCGGCCTTTTCGCCAAGGCCATAAAAGCGGTCGTTTTTCTGACGACGCTGATAGTGCGCCACGCCGTCGCCATGCGCGTTGAGCAGATAAGCGCTGGTGGGGCGATCGGCTGTCAGGAACTGCCACTCGCCCGCCTCGTCGCGGTAGTGCCACTCAAGCCACAGCGGCTGATGCACAGTAACGCGCAGCTTATCGGTAGCAAGCGTTAACCGCTCCGGCGTCTCTTCCAGCGTAAACCCAGGCAGGCTGAAGCCTTCAAGGCTTTCCCGATCCCGTCCTTCCCAGGGCACGTCGTTTTCCGGCGCGATGCTCCAGGTGCGGTTAAGGGCGAGTTCGCCGCGGCGTTTGACCAGTACGCGGAACATCCCTTGCTCCAGCACGCAGAGGCAAAGCCGATGTTCTCCATCCACCGTTAACTCGACGTGGTGCTTGTCTGACTGCGTTAATTTCCAGTGTTTGAGCGTTTTCATCTTAACTATCCATTTCAGGCGCGTTTTGCGCGGCGTTCAGCAATAAAAGCGATAAGGAAGAAGGCGCCAATCAGGTCGAAAAAGCCCATGGCGATAAAGAGCGGGTTGAAGCCGATTTTGTCGGCGGTTACGCCGATAATCAGCGAAAAGATAAAGCTGGCAATCCATGCGCAGGAGCCGCGCATGCCGTTTACCGTCGCCATCTGGCCTTTATCGAACGACTCCACCACCAGCGCGCTCAGCATGCAGGAGATAATCTGGTGGCCGAAGCCGCCGATGGAGATCAGCACGATGGTGATATACGGGTCGCGGGTGAGGGTGACGATAGCGAGCGACACCATCAGGAACGCGCCGGTCACCGAGCTTGCCACCACAGAGTTAACGCGGGTGCAGCCGAACCAGCTCACATAAAGCTTCGTCAGGTAGCCGCTGGCGATAGAGCCGAGATCGGCGGCAAGGAAAGGCAGCCAGGCGAACATGGCTATCTGTTTTAAATCCATGCCGTGCTCTTTGGCGAGATACAGCGGCACCCAGAAACTCATCACCGCCCAGGCGGGTTCCGCCATAAACGCGGGAATGGCGATGCCGTAAAAGCGCTTGTTTTTCGAAACGGTCTTCAGCGCGGTAAAGAACGGCAGCTTGACGGCGGGCGGTTCGTTATCCTGCTTGATAAACGCCAGCTCTTCTTTGCTCAGCCGCGGGTGCTGTTCCGGGTTGTAGTAAAAAAGCCACCAGAGCACGACCCAGCCCAGCGCCAGGATGCCGGTGAAGAGAAACGCGCCCTGCCAGCCGAAAGTCGCATGCGCAAAGTAGATAATCGGCGGGGCAAGCATAGCGCCAATCGAAAAACCGACGCCCGCCCAGCCTGCGGCGACAGGACGTTCCTTTTTAGGGAACCATTCGCCCAGCGTTTTGGCGTTAGCGGGGGTGGCCGCCGCTTCGGCGCCGCCCATCAGAAAACGCAGAATGGCCAGATGCAGCCAGCTTCCGGCGCCAGCGTGGAAAATGCACATCAGCGCCCAAAGCGAAGCGCAAATTAAAAAGCCGAGCTTGAGGCCGATAACATCGATAAGCCAGCCGCACAAAGGCTGGAAAAGGGTGTAGGCAAGCTGAAACGCGCCCACAATCCACGAATACTGTTCGGTAGTAATGCCGAGGCTGGTTTTCAGCTCCGGCGCCAGAATGCCCAGCGAGTTGCGGGTAATGTAGTTAACGGTCACGCCCATTAAAAACAGCACCAACACCCACCAGCGCAGGTTGCGGATGACGCGTTTGCTTTTCACCGCCGTCATCTCCTGATTGATACCTTGGCTCATCTCTTTCTCCACGTTCGGTTGGCGTTGCCGTACCTGTTCGGACTGTGCGTCCCCCGCAGGGCGAGAGACGGCAGAGATTTCTTTATCTCTTTGAATCAACGCGATTTATGTAGGGTTAAACGAAAAGTGGCGCGCCAGTATGTGGTCGCGATTTTGAGAGTAGGGCAAGCACTGGAATGGTAGTAGTGTAATTTATGCAAAAATTTTCATAAAATGACGCTATTACGGAAATGAATAACGTTATGAGCCACTATTGCAGCCTTTTTTATTCATGAAAATTTATTCATTTCACAAACGGAGATGGATCACAAAATGAGTAAAAAGTTAAAGATCGCCGAAATCGCGGCGCAAACCGGGCTTTCCGTCAGTACGGTTTCACGCGTGCTGGCGGGCAAGGCCAATACCAGCGAAAAAGCGCGGCGTAAGGTGCGCGCCTGCGCCGCCCAGCTTGGCGTAATGGATGGCCTGGCGGCAGGGCGAATGCTGCTGAACAGTCTGCTGGTCTTTGCGCCGCAACGGGCTTTTGATGAGCGCTCAGACATCTTTTATCACCGCGTTATCCAGCGCATCAGCGGCGCGTTGCAGGCTTATGAAGTCAGGCTGCGCTACTGCGCGCTGGAAGAGAACGACAGCGACGCCAACCTTTTTCTGGCCCGAATGAACGAGCCGGAAACGGAAGCGGTAGTGCTGTTAGGCATTGACGATCCGCATATTCACGATCTCGCCGCCGACCTTGGCAAACCCTGTGTGTTAATTAACTGTCGCGACAGCCGCATGCGTCTGCCCGCCGTCTCGCCCGATCACCGCCTGATTGGCGAGTTCGCCGCCCGCTACCTTTTTGAAATGGGCCACCGGCAGGTGCTGAACCTGCTTTGCCTGCGCCGTTACACTATGGAGCTGCGTCTGGCTGGCATCCGGGACGCCTGGGAGGCGCAGAACCTGCATTTCGACGAAGAACAGCACCTTATCGCCGCGCAGAGCTTTAGCGCTAAAGAGAGCGAGGCGCTGGTCGCTGCGTATCTTTCCGCCCTTAACGGCCCGCCGCCAAGCGCGCTGCTGGTGGGGGGCGATTTTATGGCGCAGGGCGCGATGAATGCGTTGCAAAAAGCGGGGCTGCGGGTGCCGCAGGACATTTCCGTCATGAGCATTGATGGTTTCAACCTGGCGGCTATCCAGGATGTGCCGCTGACGGCGGTACACGTTCCGCGTGATGAACTGGGGGAGGAGGCGGTGCGGATGTTGCAGCACCGGCTGGTGCGCCCGCAGGCGGCCTGCGGCACGCTGTTGCTGAACGGCACGCTGGCGGTGCGCGATTCAGTGCGCCGTATTCGCTCCGGCAAAGGCCACACCGCCGTACAGCGCGACGGCCTTTACGATTAAGCCTGTAAAGACCGCCGGCGGGGCGGTTTTCGTTTACTGCCCGCCGCACACCTCGCAGCCGGGATTTCGCGGCAGCTTCATCTCGCGGAACTGACAGCGAAGGGCATCATACATGACCAGTTTCCCGCTGCACGGTTCGCCGTAGCGCGCGAGCAGTTTGATCGCCTCCATCGCCTGCAACGCGCCGATAACGCCGACCAGCGGCGCCATCACGCCCGCTTCGACGCAGGTCAGCGCGTTTTCGCCAAACAGGCGGCTCAGGCAACGGTAGCAAGGCTCGCCGGGCTGATAAGTAAAGACGCTGATTTGCCCTTCCATACGTATAGCGGCGCCGGAGACCAGCGGCACTTTATGGCTAAAGCAGCCCTGATTAAGCTGGTTACGCACCGCCACGTTGTCGGTACAGTCGAGCACCAGGTCATGGCGGGCGATAAGCTCGCCGAGCGCCGCGTCATCCAGCATGGCGTTAACGGTTTCAATAACGATATGCGGATTCATTGCCGCCAGCATCGCGCGGGCGGACTCCACTTTTGGGGTGCCGATGGCCGCGTCGCGGTGCAAAATTTGACGCTGCAAATTAGAAAGCGCGACCGTATCAAAATCCAGCAACGTAAGGTGGCCCGCGCCTGCGGCGGCAAGGTAAGGCGCCGCCGCGCAACCCAGCCCGCCAAGCCCGACAATTAACACCCGCGCCGCCTTCAGCCGCTCCTGGCCGTCAAAATCGAAACCGCGCAAAATAATCTGCCGGTTATAGCGCAGCATTTCAGCATCGGTTAACGCTTCCACATCAGCCTCCAAACAGGTGATTAAAACATTCAACGGTGACCCATTCGCCAGGCTCGACGTTGCCGCGCTCGCGTTCCAGCACGACAAAACAGTTGCCCTGACTGAAGGAGCTAAAAATATGCGAGCCCTGGTGGCCGGTGGTGACCACTTCCGGCTGGCCGTCCTCGCCGTTGCGCAGTACGCCGCGCTGAAAATCGAGGCGGCCAGGGGATTTTTTAAAACGTCCCGCCGCGCGGACTTTCATGCGCAGAGGCGCTACAGGCTGCGCGCCGGAAAGCTTCAGCAGCAGCGGCTGCACCAGTTGATAAAAAGTCAGGGCGGCGGAAACCGGGTTGCCGGGCAGGCCGCAGAACCAGCTGTTGGGCAGGCGGCCGAAAGCAAAAGGTTTGCCCGGCTTGATAGCAAGCTTCCAGAAGCTGATTTCACCCAGTTCTTCCAGCAGCGTTTTGGTGTAATCCGCTTCGCCTACCGAGACGCCGCCGGAGCTTATCACCACATCCGCCTGACGGTCGGCTTCAATAAACGCCTGGCGCAGCGCCGCCGGGTCATCGCGAATAATCCCGAGATTGATCACCTCGCAGCCAAGCTGCTCTAGCATGAGCTGCACCGCAAGGCGGTTGGTATCGTAAATCTGGCCTTCATCAAGCGGCTCGCCCGGCAGACGCAGCTCGTCGCCGGTAGAGAAAACCGCAACGCGGAGCCTGCGCACCACTTCCACCTCGGCAACGCCCAGCGAGGCGAGTACGGGCACCTGCGCCACGCTCATTTTCTGACCGGCTTTAAACACCACCGCGTTTTTCGCGATGTCCTCGCCGCGCAGGCGAATATTCTGTCCGGCGCGAACCGTTGCGCGGATCAGCACGCCGTCATCAACAACCTGGGCCTCTTCCTGCATAACGACCGCCTCGCAACCGGCAGGCACCGGCGCGCCGGTCATAATGCGAATAACGCTGCCTGCTGGCCATTCGCCGCTAAACGGCTGGCCGGCAAACGCTTTGCCCGCCACCGGCAGAGGTTTCTCAGGCGTCAGATCTGCCAGCCGCACGGCGTAGCCGTCCATGGCGGAGTTATCAAACCCCGGTACGTCGATGGGCGAGCTGATATCGCGCGCCAGTATGCGGCCAAAGCACTGCGAAAGCGGCAAGGTTTCAGCGTCAGTAAGGGGAGAAAGCGACGCGAGCATCTTTTCAAGGGCGGCGTCGAGCGCCATCAGTCCGGCGGTAGGTTCCATCTTATTACTCCTGCGCGGGAAAAGGGAAAGCGCCCATTATGGCAGAAAGGGTAACTGATAGGCATGTTTCGCGTAGCAAGCCACGCGCGGGCTTTACATCACTATTGGCTCTTTCTATATTCAAAATTCATATGAAGTCGCGGCAACGATAATGATATTTATAAAAAAAGTGCGGCCAGGTCACAAAAACAGAGCGATGGGTCAATGGCAAAAGCGGTAATCGCCATACACGGCGGAGCGGGCGCGCTTGCCCGCGCGCAGATGAGCGCAGAGCAAGAGCAACGTTACATTGAGGCGCTGTCGGGCGTAATCGAAGCGGGCCAGACGATACTGGCGCAGGGCGGCAGCGCGCTTGATGCGGTAACGGAAGCGGTGCGTCTGCTGGAGGAGTGTCCGCTGTTTAACGCCGGCATCGGCGCGGTTTTTACCCGGGCAGGCACCCACGAACTCGACGCCTGCGTGATGGATGGCAACACGCTTAAAGCGGGCGCGGTAGCGGGCGTCAGCCGTCTGCGCAACCCGATCCTGGCCGCAAGGCTTGTGATGGAGCAGAGTCCGCATGTGCTTTTGACTGGCGAAGGCGCCGAGCTGTTCGCTTTTGAGCATGGCGTTGAGCCTGTCTCGCCGTCGTTGTTCTCCACGCCCGAACGGCGCGAACAGCTTGCGCGCGCCCGCCAGCAGGGCGAAACGCGGCTTGATCACGACAGCGGCCCGCTGGACGAAGACCAAAAATTCGGCACCGTCGGCGCCGTTGCCCTCGACGAGCATGGCAATCTGGCGGCGGCGACCTCTACAGGCGGCATGACCAACAAGCTGCCGGGCCGGGTGGGCGACTCGCCGCTGCCTGGCGCTGGCTGTTACGCCAACAACGCAAGCGTTGCGGTTTCCGCTACCGGCACGGGAGAAGTGTTTATCCGAACGCTTGCGGCTTATGACATTGCCGCGCTGATGGACTACGCCGGGCTAAGCCTGCAACAGGCAAGCGAGCGGGTGGTGATGGAAAAGCTGCCTGCCCTTGGCGGCAGCGGCGGCATTATCGCCGTCGACCGTGAAGGCAACGTAGCGATGCCCTTTAACAGCGAGGGGATGTATCGCGGTTTTGGTTATGCAGGCGATGCGCCCTGCGTTGGGATCTATCGCGAATAAGGAGTTACGGTGCCATACAGCCACGCATTACCTGAAGATCAGGTGCTTTCGGTTGCCGATTTAACCGTGCGCTTTCGCCAGCAAGAACAGACGACCGAGGCGGTGCGCCAGCTCTCTTTCGACCTCAGGCGCGGCGAGACGCTCGCTATTGTGGGGGAATCCGGCTCCGGCAAATCAGTGACTGCGCTCTCCCTGATGCGCCTGATTGAGCAGGCGGGGGGCGAAACCCAGAGCGGCCATTTATTGCTGCGCCGACGCAATAAGCAGGTTATTGACCTGCGCGAAATGAGCCAGTCGCAGATGCGCTCGGTACGCGGCGCCGACATAGCAATGATTTTCCAGGAGCCGATGACCTCGCTTAACCCCGTGTTTCCGGTAGGGGAGCAGATAGCGGAATCTATTCGCCTGCATCAGGGGTTAAGCCGGGAAAAAGCGCTGCGGGAAGCGAAGCGCATGCTGGAGCTGGTGCGTATTCCCGAAGCGCAAAGCATTCTGGAGCGTTATCCGCATCAGCTTTCCGGCGGTATGCGCCAGCGGGTGATGATAGCCATGGCGCTCTCCTGCCGCCCGGCGGTATTGATAGCCGATGAACCGACCACGGCGCTGGATGTCACTATTCAGGCGCAGATCCTCCAGCTCATTCGGGTGTTGCAGGACGAAATGGCGATGGGGGTGATTTTCATCACGCACGATATGGGCGTAGTGGCGAACATGGCTGACCGCGTGCTGGTGATGTATCAGGGCGAAGCGGTGGAAACCGGCAGCGTGCGCGATATTTTCCGCGCCCCGCAACATCCCTATACCCAAAAACTGCTGGCGGCGGTGCCGCGCCTCGGCGCCATGAACGGCACCGATTTGCCGCAAAAATTTCCGCACGATTTTCATGCGCAGGCGGGCCTGGACCAGGCTGAAGGCGCGCAGGATACGGTGCTTTCCGACCGCGGCCCCATTTTGCAGGTGCGGGAGCTGGTAGCCCGTTTCCCGGTGCGCAGCGGCATTCTCAACCGCGTGAAAAGCGAGGTGCACGCAGTAGAGAAAGTAAGCTTTGACCTGTGGCCCGGCGAAACGCTTTCGCTTGTCGGCGAATCGGGCTGCGGTAAATCCACCACCGGGCGCGCGCTGCTGCGGCTTGTCGAAACCCAGGGCGGCAGCGTCACGTTCGCCGGTCAGCGAATCGATACGCTGGCGCAGCACGCTTTGCAGCCGGTGCGGCGCGATATCCAGATTATCTTCCAGGATCCTTACGCTTCGCTCGACCCGCGCCTCACCGTGGGCTATTCCATTATGGAGCCGCTGTTAGTGCACAAGATGATGAGCGATGAAGCGGCGCAGCAGCGCGTGGCCTGGCTGCTGGAGCGCGTAGGGCTTAAGCCTGAACATGCGTGGCGCTATCCGCACGAGTTTTCCGGCGGGCAGCGACAGCGTATTTGCATCGCCCGGGCGCTGGCGCTGAACCCGAAAGTGGTTATCGCCGACGAATCCGTTTCTGCGCTCGATGTTTCTATACGCGCGCAGATAATCAACCTGTTGCTCGACCTGCAAAAAGAGTTCGGCATCGCGTTTTTATTTATTTCGCACGATATGGCGGTCGTTGAGCGCATCAGCCATCGCGTGGCGGTGATGTACCTGGGGCAGATTGTGGAAATAGGCCCGCGGCGGGCGGTGTTTGAGAACCCGCAGCACCCCTATACCCGCAAACTGATGGCGGCCGTGCCTGTGGCTGACCCGGATCATCCGCGCCGTCAGCCGGTGCTGCTTTCCGATGAGATACCCAGCGCCACCCGCAAGCGCGGCGACGAACCTTTCGTCGCGCCGCTGGTGGCCGTGGGGCCTGGCCATTTTGTGGCGCGCCACGAAATAGGCGGCGCTTCGCACCACTATTAATTCATTAGGGCAGGGATAATAAGGAGAATAACAAAATGACTCAACACGCAACTCGTAAGTGGCTGGCCGCGGTGGGTATCGCCTCCGCGCTTGCCGCCGCGCCCGCCTTCGCCGCTAAAGATGTGGTGGTCGCGGTAGCCTCTAACTTCACCACGCTCGACCCGTATGACGCGAACGACACGCTCTCCCAGGCGGTGGCGAAGTCCTTCTACCAGGGATTATTCGGGCTGGATAAGGACATGAAGCTGCAAAACGTACTGGCGGAAAGCTACACCGTTTCTGACGATGGTTTGATTTACACCATTAAGCTGCGATCCGGCGTGAAGTTTCAGGATGGCACGGCCTTTGATGCCGCAGCGGTAAAAGCGAACCTTGATCGCGCCAGCAACCCGGATAATCGCCTCAAGCGTTACAACCTTTATAAAAACATCGCCAGCACCGAGGCGGTCGATCCCGCCACCGTAAAAATCACCTTAAAACAGCCGTTCTCGGCTTTTATTAATATTCTGGCGCACCCGGCCACGGCCATGATTTCGCCCGCCGCGCTGCAAAAATATGGCAAAGAGATAGGCTTTCACCCTGTAGGCACCGGCCCGTATGAGCTTGTCACCTGGAACCAGACCGATTTTGTGAAGGTGAAGAAATTCGCCGGTTACTGGCAGCAGGGGCTGCCGAAGCTCGATACCATCACCTGGCGCCCGGTCGTCGACAACAATACCCGCGCGGCGATGCTGCAAACCGGCGAAGCGCAGTTCGCTTTCCCGATCCCTTACGAGCAGGCGAAGCTGCTGGAGCAAAACGACAAGCTCGATTTGGTCGCTTCGCCCTCCATCATGCAGCGCTATATCAGCATGAACGTGACGCAAAAGCCGTTCGATAACCCAAAGGTGCGTGAAGCCATTAATTACGCCATTAACCGCCAGGCGCTGGTAAAAGTGGCCTTTGCCGGTTATGCGACGCCTGCTACCGGCGTAGTGCCGCCTTCCATCGCTTATGCTGCGCAATTTTCGCCGTGGCCCTACGACCCGGCGAAAGCGCGTCAGTTGCTGAAAGAAGCTGGCCTGCCGAACGGTTTTAGCACCACGCTCTGGTCTTCCCATAACCACAGCACCGCGCAGAAAGTGTTGCAGTTTACGCAGCAGCAGCTGGCGCAGGTGGGTATCAAAGCGAAGGTCACGGCGATGGACGCTGGCCAGCGCGCGGCGGAAGTGGAAGGCAAAGGGCAGAAAGAGAGCGGCGTGCGCATGTTCTATACCGGCTGGACCGCGTCAACCGGCGAGGCGGACTGGGCGCTTTCGCCGCTGTTCGCCAGCCAGAACTGGCCGCCGACGCTCTTCAACACCGCGTTTTACAGCAACAAACACGTGGATAGCGATCTGGCTGACGCGTTGAAAACCACCGATAACGCTCAAAAAGCGAAGCTCTATAAAGAAGCGCAGGAGATTATCTGGAAAGAGTCGCCGTGGGTGCCGCTGGTGGTGGAAAAACTGGTTTCCGCGCACAGCAAATCCCTGACCGGTTTCTACGTCATGCCGGACACCGGGTTCAGCTTTGAAAATGCGGACCTGAAATAAAAGCGCGCTTTTCCCTTAGCCTGATCTTTTTCCGATGCAGAGCGGCCGGGGCGACGAAAAGAACCCCGGCGCCTCGCCCTCGCCGTGCAGGGAAGGGCGGGCAGTGGTCATGCTGTGTTACGGGTAATACGGCAAGAAGAGACAATCAAGAAGAAACAATGAAGAAAAAACTACAGGGTTACGCATGTTTAGTTACGTCGTAAAACGCCTGCTGGGGCTTATCCCGACGCTGCTTATTGTGGCGGTGCTGGTGTTTTTATTTGTCCATATGTTGCCAGGCGACCCGGCGCGCTTAATTGCAGGCCCGGAGGCGGATGCGCAGGTTATCGCGATGGTGCGCGCGCAACTGGGGCTGGACCAGCCGCTGTGGCGGCAGTTCTGGCACTATATCAGCCATGTGGTGCAAGGCGACTTCGGCTATTCACTGGTCTCCCGCCGTCCAGTCTCGCAAGAGATCGCCAGTCGCTTTATGCCGACGTTTTTGCTTACCGTGACCAGCATGGTGTGGGCGGTGCTGTTCGGGCTCTTCGCCGGTATTATCGCCGCCGTCTGGCGCAACCGCTGGCCGGACAGAATCAGCATGACGCTCGCCGTCTCCGGCATCTCCTTTCCCGCCTTTGCGCTCGGCATGTTGCTGATGCAGGTGTTTTCAGTGGAGCTGGGCTGGCTGCCGACCGTGGGCGCCGACAGCTGGCTGCACTATATTCTGCCTTCCATTACGCTTGGCGCGGCGGTAGCGGCGGTCATGGCGCGCTTCACCCGCGCCTCGTTCGTGGATGTACTGGGCGAGGATTATATGCGCACCGCCCGCGCCAAAGGGGTGAGTGAAAAGTGGGTGATTCTTAAACACGGCCTGCGCAACGCCATGATCCCGGTCGTGACCATGATGGGGTTGCAGTTTGGTTTCCTGCTCGGCGGCTCGATTGTGGTGGAAAAGGTATTTAACTGGCCGGGGCTTGGCCGTTTGCTCGTGGATTCCGTCGAGATGCGCGATTATCCGGTGATTCAGGCGGAGGTGCTGCTCTTCTCGCTGGAATTTATTCTTATCAACTTAGTGGTGGATGTGCTCTATGCCGCCATTAACCCGGCTATCAGGTATAAGTAAGGATGCGACTTTTCAACTGGCGCCGACAGGCCATTCTCAATGCAATGCCGACAATACGCCCGCAGCAGGTACGCACTCCCTGGCATGAGTTCTGGCGGCGGTTCAAACGCCAGCCGGTGGCGCTTATCGCCGGCGCGTTCGTGCTTATGCTTATCGTGCTTGCCGTCGTCGCGCCGTGGATAGCGCCCTTCGATGCGGAAAATTATTTTGATTACGACCGGCTCAACGAGGGGCCGTCGATGATGCACTGGTTTGGCGTGGACTCTCTGGGACGCGATATTTTTAGCCGCGTGCTGGTCGGCGCGCAAATCTCGCTCGCGGCGGGGGTGTTCGCGGTGCTGATCGGCGCGCTTATCGGTACGGTGCTCGGGCTGCTGGCGGGCTATTACGAGGGCTGGTGGGACCGCATCATCATGCGTATTTGCGACGTGCTGTTCGCTTTCCCGGGCATTCTGCTCGCCATCGCGGTGGTGGCGGTGATGGGCAGCGGCATGGCGAACGTGATTATCGCGGTGGCGATCTTCAGTATTCCGGCCTTTGCGCGTCTGGTGCGCGGCAATACGCTGGTGCTGAAACACCAGACGTTTATCGAGTCGGCGCGCAGCATTGGCGCTTCTGACGCCACTATCCTGTTTCGCCATATCCTGCCGGGCACAGTGTCGTCAATCGTGGTCTATTTCACCATGCGCATCGGCACCTCGATTATTTCGGCGGCGAGCCTCTCGTTTCTCGGCCTGGGCGCGCAGCCGCCGACGCCGGAGTGGGGCGCCATGCTCAACGAAGCGCGGGCCGACATGGTGATAGCGCCGCACGTGGCGATTTTCCCAAGCCTGGCGATTTTCCTGACCGTGCTGGCCTTTAACCTGCTGGGCGATGGGCTGCGCGACGCGCTCGATCCCAGGCTGAAAGGGTAATAAAAAAGGCCGCCTGACGGCGGCCTTTTCGCAGGCAAAAACGTTAAACGCGGCTGCCCCACAGATCATATTCGTCGGCGTTTTCCACCTTCACGCGAACCACATCGCCAGGCTTCACGTTGGTTTCGCCGTTAAGGTAGACCGCGCCGTCAATTTCCGGCGCATCCGCCATACTGCGGCCGATGGCGCCTTCTTCATCCACTTCGTCGATCATGACAAGGATTTCGCGGCCCACTTTCTCCTGCAAACGCTCGGTAGAGATCTGCTGTTGCAGCTGCATGAAGCGGTTCCAGCGCTCCTCTTTCACCTCTTCCGGCACCTGATCCGGCAGATCGTTCGCGCCGGCGCCCTCTACCGGGCTGTATTTGAAGCAGCCAACGCGGTCGAGGCGCGCTTCTTTCAGGAAGTCGAGCAGCATCTGGAAATCTTCTTCGGTTTCACCCGGGAAGCCGACGATAAACGTAGAGCGCAGCGTCAGCTCGGGGCAGATTTCACGCCACTGCTTAATACGCGCCAGCTGGCGGTCTACCGAGCCGGGGCGTTTCATCAGCTTCAGAATACGCGGGCTGGCGTGCTGCAACGGGATATCCAGATAAGGCAGGATTTTGCCCTGCGCCATGAGCGGGATAACGTCATCAACGTGCGGATAGGGGTAAACGTAATGCAGACGCACCCAGACGCCGAGCTTCGCCAGCTGTTCGCACAGGCTGACCATGCTGGTTTTCACCGGTTCGCCGTTCCAGAAGCCGGTACGGTGTTTAACATCCACGCCATAGGCGGAAGTATCCTGCGAAATCACCAGTAACTCTTTTACGCCTGCTTCCACAAGGCGTTTCGCTTCCGCCAGCACGTCGCCAATCGGACGGCTGTCGAGGTCGCCGCGCATGGAAGGAATAATGCAGAAAGTGCAGCGATGGTTGCAGCCTTCGGAAATTTTCAGGTAGGCATAATGGCGCGGCGTCAGCTTCACGCCCTGTTCCGGCACCAAGCTTAAGAAAGGATTATGTTTCGGCTTCGGCACGTAGTGGTGAACATGCTTTAAGACTTGCTCGTAGCTGTGCGGCCCGGTGATTTCCAGCACCTTCGGATGCACTTCACGGATTTGATCTTCTTTTGCGCCGAGGCAGCCGGTGACAATCACTTTGCCGTTTTCGTTCAGCGCCTCGCCGATCACTTCCAGCGACTCCTGTACGGCGCTGTCGATAAAACCGCAGGTGTTGACGATGACCATGTCGGCATCGTCATAGCTCGGCACAACGTCATAGCCTTCAGTACGCAGTTCGGTCAGGATGCGCTCAGAATCCACCAGATTTTTCGGGCAGCCTAACGAGATGAAACCAATCTTGGACATTTTTTATACAATACATTGCTCGGGAAAACGCGGAGTATACATCATGAGCAAACGAGACAGCTATACATGCGCTTACCTTCAGGCCGCCGGAGGATGAAACAGCCAGGGCGTCTCTGCGCTACAGGCGCCGGGCGCGGGCTTTGGCGTATCTCTGGCGCTGTCATGTAATCACTTTATGAACGGGTGGCGGCCGCCCGCTTTTTTTCAGGTGGGCCTTCGCTGATAAGCGCTTTCGCATACGTTAAAAGCAACGCTGACGAAACTGACTGACATATTCATATAAATGTCTTTATCGTAATCCGTTTTCATCATCGGTTTAAATGTGTCGTTAAAGCCTTCACGCATCGCTTCGGTGAATTGATTTTTGTTTTTCGAGGGGGCGGCTTGCGGGCTATAGCGGGAACATAAATCTTCGAGGTTAACAAAAGGCGATACCCGTCCTTCATCCATCGACCGGGTATTATATAAACGCAAAAAAGCATCACCGCTGATCTCTCTCATTTGTTGTTCATCAAAAGTATTAATTGCACGCACAGGTTGCTGCTGAGAAGGGTGATGACAACCGAAAAGCGCCAGACCAGAACACAATAACATTTTGTGATACATAGCATATTCCCCACTCCGGCTCGATGATCTCAACAGTAGTACAGCGCCTGCGGGGTAAATGTGTCGTTATGTAATTCTGCATGTCGTCATGTTTAAATAAAGCGCTAAGACAAAAGTATGAGCCGCCTTTTGCGTTCTGGCTTACCGACATAAAATAATCGCCAGGCTACATCTTCACGGCTTAAAAATTAATAATTAGTTACTTATTCTGTTTATAAATTTTTTTACTGCCTGCGCATTTTTTATCAGTTCGCCTTATTTATTTCTCTCTTGCTTATTACATTATTCAGTCAGACAAAAGCTGTTGCGTTATATTTTTATGCGCCGTTCTTATTTAACCGGAAGCAGGCAATATCATCTTTTTTATTTATGGCGGCTTATTCCTGAAAAGGTTTTGCTTATCCCTGACAACATTAACGATCTTTTATCGGGCCGTGTTGGTTCATGCTTTAAGCGGTGCGAAGCCTGACGCTACCGGTTTCTGCCGTTAGGTTATTGTATTGTAAAGAATGTTAATTAGTGTCGAAATATTGACCCAGCGCATGATTAAGCTCAAAAAGTGACCATATGCTTGGATCGATCCATCGATGTACCACAGGGAGGAAGCAGTATGATCTCTGACAGAGTCCGGCATGATCTCTTGAAAAAGACGATCATCGCAAAAGTTGACCTCATGGCTTATCTACAACTGAGGAAGGCGAAGGGGTATATGTCGGTCGCTGAAAGCCACTGCCTGAGGGAGAACCTGTTTGAACTTTGTAAGGAGTACCGGCGGCACTACGCGCTGCTGAAACAGACTCAGGAAAGCAGCGATTTAGCCGCCTTTACGCAAAGCCTGGATGCGCTCTCCAGCGCAGCGGTGTGCCTGATGACAGGCCAGCATGATTGCCCGCTTTATATCACGGTTGATGCCGAAAAGCTTGAACGCGCCATCGCCACGCTTCAGAAATGCACCCGTCTGCTGACCGACAGCAAAAAGCCCGCTGAGGCCTGAAACCCGGGGGAGGCGACTCCCCCGTCCTGCTTAAGTTTTTGTAAAAGTAAACCTGCCGACGCTGCCGCTGGCTACCCTTATCGGGATAACCGATAAAGGAGACTCTCATGCCGCTGCTCTCATCCCGTCACTGGCTCGCCGCTATCGCGCTGCTTACCGCTTCGCAGGTTCAGGCCGCAGAAGTGAAAGTCGATGTGTTGCAAAACCGGCTCGCCCATCCCTGGGCGCTCGCTTTTCTGCCGCAGGATCAGGGTATTTTAATCACCCTTAAAGGCGGCGAACTTAAACGCTGGCAGCCTGGCAAAGGGCTTTCTCCTGCTATTCGCGGCGTGCCGAAAGTCTGGGCGCAGGGGCAGGGCGGACTGCTGGATGTGGCGCTGGCGCCAGACTTCGCGCAAAGCCGCAAAGTGTGGCTGAGCTTCGCTGAAGCGGGCGATGACGGGAAAGCAGGCACCGCGGTAGGTTACGGACGCTTAAGCGAAGATATGCAGCAGCTTGAGGATTTCACCGTGGTCTTTCGCCAGCAGCCGAAGCTTTCCGTCGGCAACCATTTTGGCGGCCGGATGGTTTTTGACGGCAAAGGGTATCTTTTTATCGCGCTGGGGGAGAACAACCAGCGGCCCACCGCGCAGGAACTTGACAAGCTTCAGGGCAAACTGGTGCGCCTGACGCAAGACGGCAAAGTGCCGCAGGACAATCCCTTTGTTGGTAAAGCAGGCGTGCGCCCGGAAATCTGGTCATACGGTATCCGCAACCCGCAGGGTATGGCGCTCAACCCCTGGAGCAAGGCGCTCTGGCTGAATGAACACGGCCCGCGCGGCGGCGATGAAATTAACCTTCCCGAGGCGGGCAAAAATTATGGCTGGCCGCTCGCGACCTGGGGCATTAACTACAGCGGCCTGCCCATTCCCGAAGCGAAAGGCACCTCTGCGCCAGGCACTGAGCAACCTCTCTTTTACTGGAAAGACTCGCCAGCCGTTAGCGGTATGGCGTTTTACAACGCCAGCACCTTCCCGCAGTGGCAAAACAAACTGTTTATCGGCGCGCTTAAGGATAAGGACCTGATTCAGATGAGCGTGGACGGCAATAAAGTGACTGAAGATGGCAGGCTGCTTGGCGAGCGCAACGCGCGCATTCGCGATGTGCGCGTTGGGCCGGATGGCTATCTCTATGTGCTGACGGATGAAACGGACGGGCAACTGCTTAAAGTCAGCCCCGCCGCGTAAGGTTCAGCTCACCGGGATCATAACGATTTTGCGAAACGCCGGACGCTCGCACAGCTGCTGATACCAGCGGTCCAGGTGCGGGCGCGGCGTAAATTCCACGCCGACATTTTTCAGGTTATAGACATAGGGCGCCGGAGAAATATCGCCCAGGCCGAACGTTTCGCCTGAAAGCCATGGCGTTTTCGCAAGTTCCGCATCCAGAATGCCCAGCAATTCGTCACATTTCTGGGTGCTTTCCTCAATCAGTTTCGGATCGCGCTTTTCCGGCGGCGTACGCACCAGGCTGAAAACCAGACCGCGGTGCGGCGGCGGCAGCATGGTGGCCGTCCAGTCCATCCATTTATCCCCCGTGGCGCGCTGCACCGGGTTGTCTATCCACAGGCGGTTCTGGCCATACTGCGCGGCAAGATAGCGAACAATGGCGTTGGATTCCCACAGCACCAGCCCGGTTTCGTCATCGCGCAGGCAGGGCACCAGGCCGTTAGGGTTCATCTCCAGGTAATCCGGATCATGGTTGATGCCATACTGCATGCCCGCGGGGATGCGGTTATAGGGCAACTCCAGCTCTTCGAGGCACCAGAGCACTTTTTTCACATTGGTCGAGTTTTCTCTGCCCCAGACGGTAATCATGGTTCGCTCCTTAAAACGGGTAGGGTGACAGGGTGGTCAAAACTTATGGTGAGATAAAGCCCACTTTTTCGCAACTCTCGTAAAAACCGGCCATGCGGAACCCGATCCCGCTGACACTTGAAAAAACTTTACCCGCTTCCTGTTTCATTACGAGCTAATGTGCGTTATTACTCACCACTTCACTCGATGCGTTTATTTTGACGTGATTTCTGGAATGGATACTCGGATGGCACTTACCAACCCTTTCTCTCTCTCCCCTTTACTGCGCGCCGTAACGGCGGGCTCCGTTCTGTTACTTGCTCTGGTTCCCGCCGTTAATGCCGCTGAAG
>NZ_AWFX01000049.1:461519-472474 GCF_000463115.2 Franconibacter helveticus LMG 23732
CGGTAGAAGCCAGAGCCTGGATCCTGATGGATTACGCCAGCGGAAAAGTGCTGGCGGAAGGCAACGCCGATGAAAAACTCGACCCTGCCAGCCTCACTAAACTGATGACCAGCTATGTGGTAGGCCAGGCGCTGAAAGCCGGCAAAATTCATCTGAATGATAAAGTCACTATCGGCAAAGATGCCTGGGCGACCGGCAACCCTGCGCTACGCGGCTCGTCGCTGATGTTTTTAAAGCCAGGCGATCAGGTGCCGGTATCGGAGCTGAACAAAGGGGTGATTATCCAGTCCGGCAATGACGCCAGTATCGCTATCGCCGATTACGTGGCGGGCAGCCAGGATGCGTTTGTCGGCCTGATGAACGGCTACGCCCAGCGCCTCGGCCTGACCAACACGACGTTTAAAACCGTACACGGACTGGACGCGCCGGGGCAGTTCAGCACCGCGCGCGACATGGCGCTGCTGGGCAGGGCATTAATTCATGACGTGCCGGAAGAATATGCGATCCACAAAGAAAAAGAGTTCACCTTTAATAATATTCGCCAGCCTAACCGCAACCGTCTGCTCTGGAGCAGCAATCTCAACGTCGACGGCATGAAAACCGGCACCACAGCAGGGGCGGGCTATAACCTGGTGGCCTCAGCGACGCAGGGCGATATGCGCCTGATTTCGGTTGTGCTGGGCACCAAAACCGACGGCATTCGCTTTCGCGAGTCGGAAAAGCTACTGACCTGGGGTTTTCGCTTTTACGAGACCGTAACGCCCATCAAACCCGATGCGACATTCGTCAGCCAGCGCGTCTGGTTTGGCGACAAGAGCGAAGCGAAATTAGGCGCGGGCGAAGCGGGGTCGATAACCATCCCGAAAGGCCAGCTTAAAAACCTGAAAGCCACCTGGAAACTGACGGAGCCGCAGCTCACCGCGCCGCTGAAGAAAGGCCAGGTGGTGGGCACGATAGATTTCCAGCTTAACGGCAAAAACATTGAACAGCGTCCGCTGGTGGTAATGGAAGCGGTGGACGAGGGCAGTTTCTTCAGCCGCCTCTGGGACCGCGTGCTGATGCAGTTCCACAAATGGTTCGGCAGCTGGTTCTCATAATCTTATCGCCTCCCGGTCGCGGGAGGCTTTTCACCACAGCAGCGTTACGCCGGACGTTTTTGCCCACTCGACAAATTTCGCTTCGGGTTTCGCGTCGGTCACGATGGTGTCGAAGGCTTCCAGCGGCCCCATGCAGGCCGGCCTTACCTTGCCGAATTTACTGCTGTCCGCCACCAGCACATGGCGCTGGGCCGTCTCCAGCGCCCACTGTTTTACGGGCAGTTCGTCAAGGTTAAAGCACGTGGCGCCCTGTTGCAGGTGCAGCCCGGCGGCCGAAAAAAAGGCGATGTCGGGGCAAATGTTGCGTAGCGTTTCGCGAAAATTAAGCGGTTTGAAAATAGCGTTGCTGGCATGAAACTCGCCGCCGCAGAGAATAACGCGGCAGGCGGGTTTTTCCTGTAGCGCCAGAAAGGTATTCAGGGAGTAACAGACGCCAGTGAAGGGCAGCGCGTCATCCAGCGCGTCGATTATCCAGGGCGTGGTGGTGCCGCAGTCGAAAAAGAGCGTTTGATGCGCGCTCACCAGCTCCGCCGCGCGGCGGCCAGCCAGACGCTTTTCTTCAACCAGGCGAGTTTTCTGGTCGCTCAGCAGATAATGGCTGACGCCCGCGCTGCGCGGCTCCAGCACAATATAACCGCCGAGCAGCACCACAGGCGCGTCGTTGCGCTGTAGATCGCGGCGTATGGTCATCTCTGAAACGCCAAGCAGCGCAGCCGCCTCCTTCAGATGAAGTTTATCGCTGCGTTTTAATGCCAGCAGAAGCTGTCCTATCCGCTCTTCGCGCCGTGTTTCCATCTCTTCCTCTGCTTAACCGAAACTGGCGAGGCGTGAAGGCGGCCTCGCCAGTGAATCGGGGAATCTTACCCGCCGCAGAGGCGTTAGTCACGCACCCAGCCTTTGCGGATGGGCAGGGCGAAGCAGCGGCGATAAAGCTGGCGCAACCGTTGATAAAGGGCGTCGCCGCAATAGTTCCAGACCATTTGCGCGGCAAGACAGGCCAGCATGCCGAGCAGCAGGCCGCCGAGCATATCGAGCGGCCAGTGGACGCCGAGATAAATGCGCGACCAGGCGATGGCGCAGGCGACGCCCAGCAACACCAGCCCGGACCACACCCGATGCCAGCATAAAAACGCGAGGGCAAAGGTAAAACTCACGGTGCCGTGATTGCTGGGGTAAGAGTCATCCGGGGAATGATGCAAAAACTGATAGCCAATCCCTTCGGCAAAGGGGCGGGGATGCGGGAAGATATGGCCCATCAGCCAGGAGAGAAAGACGCTGATGGCAAGCGCCAGCGCGATTTTCACCACCAGCTGACGCTGGGCGCTAAGCTTTTGGCCAGGCCCCCAAAGCCAGAGCGCCGCCGAAAGCAGCGGCACGCCATAAATGAGTTCTCTGGCGATAAACGTGGCAAAGGCGATAAGCCAGGCGGGGGAAGCGGGAGTGGCATTGATTGCCAGAAAAATCTGGTGGTTGAGCTCTTCCAACATCGCGATTTGGGTTCCTTATCAACCTGAAAAGAGGCCCGGGATTCAGGGCCGCGACGCGGCGTAAAGGGATGCCGCTGTTAAAGCGAATAACCTTAGAAACCGACCGGCGCCGGGTAAAGCGGTATTGTCTTATTTCTGTCATACAGCGCTCATCCAGCCCGGGCATAAGATTACGCATCGCACCTTAAAAAAAGCTTAAATGATGGCAACGTTGTGCGTTATTAAGCGGCATCGCGCACAATTCACTATGACTGCTGCGGTCGTTTCATTACACTCAGCGCGATTTCTCTGGATGGATCGCTATGCAAAATAACTCTCTGACAAAAAAGCGCCTTGGGCGCCAGGCGCTGCTGTTCCCGCTGTGCCTGGTGCTGTATGAATTTTCAACCTATATCGGCAACGACATGATCCAGCCCGGTATGCTCGCGGTGGTAGAGCAATACCAGGCGGGCGTGGAGTGGGTGCCAACCTCCATGACCGCTTATCTGGCGGGCGGCATGTTCTTGCAATGGCTGCTGGGGCCGTTGTCTGACCGTATCGGCCGCCGTCCGGTGATGCTGACCGGCGTGGTCTGGTTTATTGTCACCTGTCTCGCCACCCTGCTGGCGCAGAACATTGAACAGTTCACCGCGCTGCGCTTTTTGCAGGGCATCAGCCTTTGCTTTATCGGCGCGGTGGGGTATGCCGCGATTCAGGAGTCGTTCGAAGAGGCGGTGTGCATCAAAATCACCGCGCTAATGGCGAACGTGGCGCTAATCGCGCCGCTGCTTGGCCCGCTGGTGGGGGCGGCATGGGTGCATGTGGCGCCGTGGGAGATGATGTTCGTGCTCTTCGCGGTCCTGGCTGCTATCTCCTGGTACGGCCTGTGGCGGGCAATGCCGGAAACCGCCACCCGGCTTGGCGAAAAGCTGTCGCTGGGCGAGCTGGGCCGCGACTATAAAGCGGTAATGAAAAATGCGCGCTTCGTGGCCGGCGCGCTGGCCACGGGCTTTGTCAGCCTGCCGCTGCTGGCGTGGATTGCCCAGTCGCCGGTTATTATCATTAGCGGCGAGCAGCTCAGCAGCTACGAATATGGCCTGTTGCAGGTGCCGATTTTCGGCGCGCTGATCGCGGGGAACCTGGTGCTGGCGAAGCTCACCTCACGACGCACGGTACGCTCGCTGATTATTCTTGGCGGCTGGCCGATAGCCTTTGGGCTGGCGATGGCGGCGCTGGCGACGCTCTTTTCCGCCCACGCTTACTTGTGGATGACGGCGGGCCTAAGCGTTTACGCCTTCGGCATCGGTCTTGCCAACGCAGGCCTGGTGCGCCTGACGCTGTTCGCCAGCGATATCAGCAAGGGCACGGTTTCAGCGGCAATGGGCATGTTGCAGATGTTGATCTTCACGGTCGGCATAGAAGTGAGCAAACATGCTTATTTAGCGGGCGGCAACGGGCTGTTCAGCCTCTTTAACCTGCTGAATGGTTTGCTGTGGGTGGCGATGATGGTGATATTCCTGAAAGATAAAACGGTGGGTAATTCTCTCCAGCCGCAGTAAAAAAAGGCCCTCGTAAGAGGGCTTTTTTTTAGCTGAACGGCGATGCCTGATCCAACACCCTGTCGATAATCTCCAGCACGCCCTGTTCGTTATTGTGCGGCGCACGGTAAGGCGCTATCGCTTTAATTTTCTCCGGCGCGTTTTCCATGGCGAAACCAAAGCCCGCATGACGCAGCATCTCAATATCGTTACCGCCGTCGCCAAACGCCACCACTTCGCTATCTTTGATTCCCCAGCGCTTTTGCAGCATTTGCAGGCCGTTGGCTTTGTGCAGCCCCGGAATAATCAGGTCGATAGAGCCGTGGCCGCTGGAGACCGGCACCACAATGCCCTCAAACGCCGCCGTCAGCGCATCCATGGTTTTCAGCAGATCGTCATCCGGCAGATTAAGGGCAAACTTAAAGAAGGTGTCGTCCAGACCATAAAAGCTGTCGACAAACTCCAGCCGGTGGTAATAGGTGGCGGCCATGCGCTTAAACGCCTCGTCATAGCTTTTTAAGGTATAACCGCTCCGCTTGCCGCAGGCGATGGTTTCCACTTTCGGCAGCGTCAGCAGGTGGTCAATCACCTGGTCATACTGCCCTTTAGAAAGTTTGCCGTTAAACAAGTCTTCGCCTTCGCTCACTACCCAGGCGCCGTTTTCCGCGACAAAGGCAATCTCTTCGGCTATCTCGGGGAAAAAAGAGGCGAGCTGGTAATACTGGTTGCCGCTCGCCACCACAAACCGAATGCCCTGCTGCTTCATGCGGGCGTACTGCGCAAGAAAACGCTCGCGGTTGTAGGTTTTGGCGTCGCTGAGAAAAGTGCCATCCATGTCGACAGCGATCAGTTTTACACCCATAAATGCTCCTTAACGGTTTGACGGAGCAGGCAGGCTTGCCGCCCCGTCGGGGCAATAAATTGATAAGCGCTCGTTAATTAACGAGTTTTTCCTTAATGCAAATTTTTTACTAAAGCGCCGTTCGCAACAGGCCGATAGTAGCTATGACGGCAACTATAGTGTGTTTTGCGAAAGAACATGACGACCCTCTATTCCCTGATGTCGCCTTTTACGGCGACACGGCAGCGCAACAGCGAATCGGTATTAAGTCAGGCTATCACCCGGCTCTCTTCTGGTATGCGCATTAATGGCGCCAGCGATGATGCCGCAGGCCAGGCTATCGCTAACCGCATGACGGCGACTATCAACGCCAACGGCGCTGTGGCGCGCAATATCGATGATGGCGTAAGCCTGATGCAAACGGCGGAAGGCGGGCTGGATGAGATTAATAATTTGCTTATCCGCGCCAGAACGCTGGCGGTGCAGGCGGCAAACGGCACGCTCTCGCCTGAAGACCGCGCTGCCCTGCAAAACGAATTTCACGCCATCAGCGAGAACATCGACCAGATCGCTTACGGCACCACCGTATTCGGTAAATACCCGCTGGCGGCGGCAAGCCACCCCGCGCCTGCGCCAGTACAACTGGGAAAAGTTCCTTCCATCGATCAGCGTTTGCCTGTAGCAGGACAAGGCTACGTTTTTACTTCCGGCCTGGTGCCGTTCGCCTACATCCCTGCCGGGGCAAAAGATATCGTCCTGGAAATCGATTCCGGCTGGATGGATGACGATATGCAGATTTTCACCCGCGACGGCAGCCACCTTGTCGGCGCCCCGGTGAACGGCAACGGCGCAGTACGCGATTTCACATGGCGAAGCAATGGAATAAATAACTCTGTTGACGCCAGCGCGAAAATTCTTACCGAAGAGAATGGCTTTACCGCACAAGCAACTTACCAGGATGCAAACCTGGTGCAGGGCGGCGCGGCGTATGACATCAACGGCAGCGTCAGCAAAACCCTTAACGGGATGACTATTACCTACAGCGGCGATGGCGACCGGTACGAAACTCCCGCCACCGGTTGGGCCAATAATGGCACCGTTTCGCCGGGGCATTACAAAGAGCGGATAACCATTGATAACGTGAGCGAAGATCTGATTGTCATGGTGCCTGGCACCGGCTCTTTTACCGGCAGCATGACCTGGAGCGCGCTGCCGACGCCCACGCAGGCGCCCGACACCCGACCCACCAGCAGCGACACGGAAATTGTGGTGAGCGCTGATTTTGGCCAGGCGCTTGAAACCAAAACCATTCCCGCCACGCCCGCCGACAGCGTTACGCTTGGCGTTCACGATCTGCGGCTGGACAGCCAGGATAAAGCCAGCCAGGCGATGGATAAACTCGACGCGGCGCTGGAGAAGGTGAACGGCTACCGAAGCACTTACGGCGGCCTTAACAACGCCTTCGCCAGCGCGAAAGCCGTGGTGATGGAAGGTAACGTGGCGACCGGGGCGGCGCGCAGCCGCATCGAAGATGCGGATTACGCCCGGGAAGTGAGCAACATGACCCGGGCGCAAATTCTGCAACAGGCAGGCAACGCGCTGATGGCGCAGGGCAGGCAAGCGCCAGAAAATATCCTGGCGCTGTTGAAAGGGTAGCGCCGCCGCTAGCGGCACGGCGCGCTTTCCTCTTTTTGGTCTTGCCAGGGCGTGCGTTGCGGTTTCGCCACCGCGCGTGAAACCAGAAAAGCGACCGCTATCAGACCCAGCACCACCAGCATCGCGCTGCGCAGGCCATAATGTTCGCCAAGGAAACCCAGCAGCGGCGGCCCCACCAGGAAAGCGATATAGCCCGTGGTGGCGACGACGCTTACGCGTGTCGCCGCATCCGGCCCGGTATCGCTTGCCGCAGAGATAGTCAGCGGGAAGCCGAGCGAGGCGCCAAGCCCCCAGAGGATCACCGAAGCGCCCGCAACCCAGGCGCTGTCGATAAAGATAATCAGCGCGATGCCAAGCCCGCCCATCAACGCGCTGGCGCGCACCACCGCCACGCGGCTGTAGCGGTCGATAAACCAGCCGCCGAAAAAGCGTCCCAGCGTCATGCCAAGCGTAAAGCCCGCGTAGATAAGCGAGCCGGAGGTGGGGCTAAAGCCGTGGCCGTCCACCATCAGCAAGGGCAGCCAGTCGTTGGCGGAGCCTTCGGCGAATGCCATCGCCAGCACAATCACGCCTATCAGCAGTAACTGAATGTCTTTATAAAAAGGACGACGATTGCTCGCGTTTTGTTTCTGCTCTTCGGCGCTCTCTTTGCCGACCCCTTCCGGGATGGCGCGCAATGCGATAAAGACCGGCACGAGGGTGACCAGCCCCGCCAGCAGGATATGAAAGTCGGCGCGAAAGTTGATTGCGGTGAGCGTCATGCCAATGCCTGCGCCTACCAGCGTGCCGAGGCTAAAGAAGCCGTGCATCATCGGCAGAATGGTTTTGTTAAGCTCGCGCTCAACGATAGCCCCTTCGACATTCAGCGCCACCTCAGCCGAGCCCAGCCCGGCGCCAAGCACCGCCAGCCCCAGCGAGAAAAGCAGCGCGACGCCGAGCAACAGCGCGCCGCTCATTATCACAATGCCGACTACGCCCATCAGCATGGCGGTGCGGATAACCTTGCGCGTGCCAAACCGCTTCACCAGCCAGGCCGAACAGAGAATGCCGCTCATGGAGCCGACGGAGAGGCCAAACAGCACCACGCCCATTTCCGCCGTGGAAACGGCCAGCACATCGCGGATAGCGGGGGTGCGCGTCGCCCACGAGGCCATAATCAGCCCGGGCAGAAAGAAAAAAATAAACAGCGACCAGGTACGGCGACGCAGCGCCTGGCGAGAGGATTGTGGCGACATAGACATCCCTGACGACAGAAAAGGTAAGACAACAGTAGCAACGATGTGTACATTTGTACACGTTGATGCACCGAGAGAGCGCTATGAATTTATCTGTTACCGGGGAAACGCCGCGCCGCGCGCGTATTTTACAGGCTGCGCTTGAGGCTATTGCGGAGTATGGCGTCAGCGCCGTCACGCACCGCAAAATCGCCCAGCGGGCGGAAGTGCCGCTTGGCTCACTGACTTACTACTTCACCGGTATCGACGCCCTGCTGGAAGAGGCGCTGAGCGGCTTCGCCCGTGAAATGTCGCAAACGTACCAGGCTTATCTGGCGCAGGCGACCAGCCAGCGTGAAGCGTGCGAGGCGCTGACCAAAGTGATTTGCGGGGCGCAAATCACCACGCCGGAAAATATGGAGCTGATGTATCAGCTTTACGCTTACGCCAGCCGCCGCCCGGCGCTGAAAACCATCATGCAGGAGTGGATGCAGCGCAGCCAGCAGATCCTGGAAGTGTGGTTTGACCCGGTCACGGCCCGCGCGCTCGACGCGTTTATCGAAGGAATGACGCTGCATTATGTGGTCGACAGAAAGCCGCTTAGCGAAGCGGACATTCAGGGAGTGGTGTTAAGGCTGGCGGGGATAGCCTGAGCATCCGGGCGTTAACGTCAACAATGCAGACCATCCGTTAAAAGTTGCCTTCCCCGGCAAGGGGGGCGCTGGCAACTGACCGGGGTAAGCCACTGTTAAACTTTTCGCTTAATAAGCGGCAGAAACGGGGCGGCGCATACCCGCTTCACCGGACATAGCTCACCGCTTTATCTTGTTCACTTAAAATATATTTTCTTAGCTTCGCGGCATAATAAAGGTGGAGCGCGCAACCTGCCGCCATCCATAACAAAACGAGTTCCGTGAACGGCAGCATAACCCAGGCAAAGAGTTTCCCTTTCGGATAGGTTTTTAAGGAGTGGGCTAAATATTCCTGGCCTTCCGGGGTGTTAAACATATCGCAAACGCCTTTCACGATGTCTGGCGAAGGCAAGTTTTGCTGATTAATCACAGGCGCGTTACTCGCCTGGCAATCGCTTTTTTTGACCTGCCACCCCGAGTGAGAGAAAAGCGTGGATTCACTCGCTTGCGTACGGGAAATATAAAAGAAATCTCCTGTGGCTTTCCAGATTAATAACGTATGGTCCTGAGGCGTTTTAGTTATGCGAATAAGAATGGGGGCGCTAAAAAAAAGCGAGCCGATAAAGAGCAGCAATAAAATGTAAATCATCGCTTTATCGACTTTTTTAGTCTCCGGCGTTTTCTTTGTAGAAAGCGAAATCATAAAAAAGCGCAGCAAGAAAGAGGGGATCCCGGCACGCTCAAAGGTTTTGTTGTCTTCTTCTTTGTTTTTTATCACCTTGTTTTTAAACGCGATGACAAGCTTGAATGCCGCGCCAACCAGCGACAAAACGGCGATAAACGTCGCCACCGGCGCATTGGAAAACTCCGTACTAATCATCTCGCTGACAGAAATCATGCTTATCCCCGAATTCACTTTGCTTATCAATTTACCCGGTCTGTTTTTTATCATGCAGGCGAGGTTTTGCAATAAATTCTTTTATATAAACGCGGGGCAACTATTTACCCGCGAACTGGTAACGCAGGTAAATCATGCAACGCGTTACCTGTCACGCTATTGAATATTCTGTTTGTATGTAGAATATGGCGGAAGATTGTCATCACAGCGCGAATGGTATGCATTAGTAGCCAGAGCGCTTCGAAGAATGAAAGAAAAATATTCTGTCGCTTATGTGAAAGTGTCTGCCATGAATTTGGATATGGTTTGCTTTCTCGTTGAACTACAACTGGAACCATACCTGTTATTTATCAACAGCCACCCTCTACGGTGCAAAGGGATAGAAAATGAGATCTGCCGACTCCTCGCTCGCGACGCTGTTTAAGCGCATTGGCATACACTCAGCTAATCTGGTTGAAGCTTTATCAACGGGCATTTGCTCCATTGCCGCGTTTACCAGCTTTTTTGTGCTGGAGGGCTGGGTAGGGAAGATCACCGGATTTATCGGTTTTTTTGTGCTGGCTTATCTCATCGCCTGGGCTGTAGACAAAGTAAAAGGGCAAGCGTAGGGCGCTATCCAGGCTGGCTGTGCTGCGCTTTTGCGGATTTAAGGCAAGAAAAACTATTTATGTAAATGGGTTGTTGAAATCATTTATTAAAATAATCAACAATTTAGACTGAAGGTAAGAAGTGGCGATTACGGGGTAATGCTAACCGCTGCCGCCACTTTTTCGCCCCTTGGCTCATCGTGACTTACTTTAAACGCCAGGGGCCTTTCTCTTCGACTTGCTCCACAGTTCCTTCTGACTCAAGTTCCCGGAGAAGGGCTACCGCCCAGTACTGTTGCTGCGTACTTGGGGCTTTAGGGTAATCTCCCCAGTCGAGACCGCAGAGACGAAATACCTCTGCTTGCTTAACTCCCTTACCATTTATGCGTCCATCTGGGTGTTTTGCCAAAGCAGCAAGAGCCAGTTCTTTTGCTTTAGTACGAAGCTCTAACCCCTGTTTCTGTAACTCATTCATAATCTATCTCTCTGATAATCAAGACCGTCCTAATGATACTCTGTTAATTTCAGGCGCGCACGTAAGCAGTATCTAAGGAGAATTAATGCATGGTTGCTAAGGAATTAAAGTGTAGGGCCGCTTTCAAGTGATTGGGGGCCAGGTGGGCATAGCGCATGGTCATTTTTATGTCGTGATGACCCAGAATTTTCTGGAGCGCAAGGATGTTCCCGCCGGATAACATAAAGTGTGCTGCAAATGTATGGCGCAGGGCGTGGGTAAGCTGTCCGCGTGGAAGCACGATGGAGGATTTCTCCATCACGGATAAAAACTGGAAGTAGCAATCAGTAAAGAACTTGAAGCCATCGAGCGCAATGATTTCCTCGTAAAGCTCTTTATTGATGGGAAGGCTGCGGTTCTTTTTGCCTTTGGTCCTGACAAATCTGATTCTGTACTTTGTGATTTGGGAGCGCGTGAGGTTCACCGCTTCGCGGTAGCGTGAATCGCCACGGGTTTAACAGACACCTCAGAGTCATTTAAGATGGCTTAAAGAGAGGTGCCCATGAGCGGTA
>NZ_AWFX01000050.1 GCF_000463115.2 Franconibacter helveticus LMG 23732
AACCTGCGGTTGGATCACCTCCTTACCTTAAAGAACCTGCCTCTGTAGTGCTCACACAGATTGTCTGATAGAAAGAACGAGCAGTAAAACCTCTACAGGCTTGTAGCTCAGGTGGTTAGAGCGCACCCCTGATAAGGGTGAGGTCGGTGGTTCAAGTCCACTCAGGCCTACCAACTCTGCGGAGTTGCTGAGGTTTTAACTACTGTATGGGGCTATAGCTCAGCTGGGAGAGCGCCTGCTTTGCACGCAGGAGGTCTGCGGTTCGATCCCGCATAGCTCCACCATCACTTCAGAGTGTACTCACCGAGTATACTGCGAAGTATTTGCTCTTTAACAATCCGGAACAAGCTGAAAATTGAAACGACACACGAAAGTGTGTTCGAGTCT
>NZ_AWFX01000051.1 GCF_000463115.2 Franconibacter helveticus LMG 23732
GGTGTGTAAGCGCAGCGATGCGTTGAGCTAACCGGTACTAATGAACCGTGAGGCTTAACCTTACAACGCCGAAGTTGTTTTGGCGTGATTTGAGAGAAATTCAGCTTGTGACGGACAGAGCCTGTGGCCGGAAGTGGCGGCAGGTGAACAGAATTTGCCTGGCGGCCGTAGCGCGGTGGTCCCACCTGACCCCATGCCGAACTCAGAAGTGAAACGCCGTAGCGCCGATGGTAGTGTGGGGCCTCCCCATGCGAGAGTAGGGAACTGCCAGGCATCAAATTAGCAGGTCAAACCGGGGCAACAAACCGGTGGTTGTGAAAAAATTCGGTGGAGCGGTAGTTCAGTCGGTTAGAATACCTGCCTGTCACGCAGGGGGTCGCGGGTTCGAGTCCCGTCCGTTCCGCCACTTATTATGAAGCCCTGAGCAAATGCTCAGGGCTTTTTTTGTATCAGCCCCCAGACTATTGCTCTTTTGACAATAATCCTCTGCATTTCATTACCTTTTTCTCTTTAAGTCGCTTCGCGATAATCCTCTTTCCTGGTAAAAACAGTCAAAAGAGGATTTATGACACTACCTGCATTTGGTCTTGGCACCTTCCGCCTGAAAGATGATGTCGTTATCGCATCTGTTAAAACCGCGCTTGAGCTGGGTTATCGCGCAATTGATACCGCGCAGATCTACGATAACGAAGCGGCTATCGGCCAGGCGCTTGAAGAGAGCGGCATTGCCCGCAACGACATCTTTATTACGACAAAAATCTGGACGGAAAATTTAAGCCGGGAGAAGCTTATTCCCAGTCTGAAAGAAAGCCTGAAAAAGCTGCGTACCGGCTATGTAGATTTGACGCTGATCCACTGGCCATCGCCTGGCGATGCCGTCGCCGTTGAAGAGTTCATGCACGCTTTACTCGAAGCAAAAAAAGAGGGATTAACGCGTGAAATCGGGATCTCCAACTTCACCATCCCGCTAATGGAAAGGGCGATAGCGGCAGTAGGGGCGGAGCACATCGCGACCAATCAGATTGAGCTTTCACCTTATCTTCAGAACAGCAACGTTGCGGCATGGGCAAAATCCCACGGCATTCATATTACTTCTTATATGACGCTTGCTTACGGCGAAGCGTTAAAAGATGAAACCATTGCCGGTATTGCGACAAAGCATCAGGCAACCCCAGCCCAGGTTATCCTCGCCTGGGCTCTGGCTCAGGGTTATGCAGTTATTCCTTCCTCAACCAAACGAGAAAATCTGGAAAGTAACCTGCGAGCGCAGCAGCTTACGCTGGATAACGATGACATGGCCGCGATCGCAGCGCTCGATCGTAACCAGCGTCTCGTAAGCCCGGAAGGTTTAGCCCCGCAGTGGGACTAACCCTCGTTTTACAGCCCCTGGCGGGGCTGTTTCATTTGCTCGCTTAAGAAATCAATAAACGCCCGGATCCGTGTGCTAACAGCGCGATCGCTGTAATAAACGGCGCTGAACGGCATTTCAACGGGTAAGCGATGCTCTGAAAGCAGCTCTACTACTTCGCCATTTGCAATCTCTTTATCGATCATATAATCCGACAAACAGGCGATGCCATTGCCCGTGAGACAAAGTTGTTTGATGGTTTCCCCGCTGTTTGAAGACAAGCCCACCTGTATTTCATGCAATTGCCCATCCTGACGCGCGACTGGCCAGGTGTTCAGCGACACAGGCTCGGTAAAGCCAAGACAAACATGATCGTCAAGATCCTCTGCCTTCAGCGGTATTCCATAGCGATCCAGATAGTCCGGTGAGGCAACCAGTTTCCGGTAGCTACTGAACAAGGGACGGGCGCGCAGGCTGGAATCCGTGAGATTGCCGGCGCGAATCGCCACATCCACTTTACGCTCAATAAGATTGATGAACGTTTCAGATGAGACTAAGGAAAGCGTAACCTCCGGGTAACGCTCCCGGAAGGGTTTGATAAACGGCATCAGAAAATGCAATACCACTGGCGTAGCGGCATCTATTCTCAGCAAACCACGCGGCGTAAGGCGGGTCTCCATGAGTTCATTCTCGGCCGCGGCCATTTCCTGTAAAACTTGTTGAACGCGACGAAAATAGCGTTCGCCCTCTTCTGTAAGGCTAAGCTGGCGAGTCGTACGATTAAGCAGGCTAACGCCAAGCTTCATCTCCAGTTTTTTTACCGAGCGGCTTACTGCCGAATTTGCCAGCCGCAGCTGTTCCGCCGCCCGGCTAAAGCTGCCGCTTTCCACTACCGCAACGAAGATCGCGAGTTCTTCAGAGGTCGCCTTCATTATTGCTTCTCCGGCAAAATTTTATTGTGATTTTGACTGTTTTTGTTATTTAAGCACTTCTCCATACTGCATGCCAACACTGAACATCTGTTATGGAGATAACTTATGCCGCTGGCATTACTTGCTTTGACCATCAGTGCCTTCGCGATAGGCACGACGGAATTCGTTATTGTCGGCCTGGTGCCGACTATCGCTGAACAGCTTGGCGTCTCGCTGCCTTCTGCCGGGCTACTGGTTTCACTCTACGCGCTGGGCGTGGCGGTTGGCGCGCCCGTGCTGACGGCATTAACAGGCAATGTGCCGCGAAAGCAATTGCTGGTTGGGCTGATGGCGCTTTTTACCGCCGGTAATTTACTGGCCTGGTTGTCGCCGGGTTATGAAACATTAGTCGTAGCGCGAGTGATGACAGGTCTTGCGCATGGCGTTTTCTTTTCGATCGGTTCCACCATCGCTACAAGCCTGGTGCCGAAAGAAAAAGCGGCCTCTGCCATCGCCGTTATGTTTGGCGGTCTTACGGTAGCGCTGGTGACTGGCGTGCCGCTGGGTACTTTTATCGGTCAGCACTTTGGCTGGCGTGAAACCTTCCTTGCGGTTTCGGCGCTTGGTGTTATTGCGCTTATTAGCAGCCTGATTCTGGTGCCGAACGATATTCCCGGCCGCGCTGTCGCCGGGCTAAAAGCGCAGCTCAAGGTATTGACGCATCCGCGTTTGCTAATGATCTACGCTATTACCGCGTTGGGTTATGGCGGCGTATTTACGGCATTCACTTTCCTTGCGCCGATGATGCAAGACCTGGCGGGCTTTAGCCCTGCGGCGGTCAGCTGGATCCTGCTGGGATATGGCGTTGCCGTTGCCATTGGCAACATCTGGGGAGGAAAACTTGCGGATCGCCATGGCGCGGTGCCTGCGCTTAAGTTTATTTTTGCCGCCCTTGCTGCCTTACTGCTGATTTTCCAGTTCACCGCATCCCTTCATTATGCTGCTCTGGTTACGGTGCTGGTGATGGGCATTTTCGCCTTTGGCAATGTGCCCGGTTTACAGGTTTATGTCGTTCAGAAAGCAGAGCAATATGCGCCTGACGCTGTCGATGTCGCTTCCGGGTTAAATATTGCAGCATTTAACGTCGGCATTGCTTTAGGATCGATTACAGGCGGCCAGACGGTAGCGCATATCGGTCTTGCCCAGACACCGTGGATAGGCGCGGTCATTGTCGCCGTGGCGCTGGGGCTGGTAATGCTGAGCGGCCGACTGGATAGCAAGCTGCGTGCTGCCCTGAGTTAACCTCTGCTAAAGCCAGTTCGTACATTTCCTTACTGCCTTGCGTTGAAACTGTGAGCTAAAATCCCTATAACTGATAAGCCGTCACGTCATTGTGGCGGCAATCTCAACGGAGGCATACAGCGAGACGTGCGAAAAACAACTTATGCCATGCGCTACATTGCCGGCCAGCCAGCAGAACGAATTTTACCGCCAGGCTCTTTCTCGGGCATTGGACAAGCGCTGCCCGCAGGCGAACCGTTGCCCGGCCATGATGTATTACGTGTGCTGGTATGGAACATCTTCAAACAACAGCGGGCCGAATGGTTGTCCGTTTTGCAAACCTTTGGCAAAGATGCCCACCTGGTGTTGCTCCAGGAAGCGCAGACCACGCCTGAGCTTATCTCTTTCGCTACGAAAAATTATCTGGCGGCCGATCAGGTTCCCGCTTTTGTGCTGCCGCAACACCCTTCCGGCGTTATGACATTGTCCGCAGCCCACCCGGTTTACTGTTGCCCTTTGCGCGAGCGCGAGCCTATTCTTCGGCTGGCTAAATCCGCGCTGGTCACGGTTTATCCCTTGCCGGACGGGCGCATGTTGATGGTAGTTAACGTCCATGCGGTTAATTTCAGCCTGGGGGTGGATGTGTACAGTAAACAGTTGGGGCCGATAGGCGATCAGCTCGTCCACCACAATGGCCCTGTGATTATGGCGGGAGATTTTAACGCCTGGAGCAGGCCTCGTAAGAACGCGCTGTATCGCTTTGCGCGTGAAATGGCGCTTCGTGAAGTACGTTTTACCGATGACCAGCGGCGTCGGGCCTTTGGTCGTCCCCTTGATTTCGTCTTTTACCGTGGGTTGGCGGTTAGTGAAGCCTCTGTGCTGGTCACCCGCGCTTCCGATCATAACCCGCTGCTGGTGGAGTTTGCTCCCGGCAAGCCGGAGAAGAAGTAAAACAGGCCTGATACAGGTAATAAAAAAGGCACCGGGGGAATCGGTGCCTTATTTGTTTCGCGCTGCGATCAGGAGTCCGGCGTGGAACTCTCTTTCACGAAGAGCGTGAGCTGGTCGCCCGGCCGCAATTTATCGGTATCGCTGTTCCAGCGCACCACATCCTTGATATTGACGCCGTGACGCTTCGCTATGCTCGACAACGAATCGCCTTTGCGTACGCGGTAAGTGATGCTGTCGCTGTTACTGGCGAGACGCGTCGCGCCGCTGGCGCTGCCTACCGTTAACGTCTGGCCGATTTTCAGATTCGCGCCGCGCAGGTTATTCCAGCGCTGCAAATCCTTCGTCGAGACGTTCATACGCGCCGCAATAGTCGAGAGCGTATCGCCGGAGCGCACTTTATAAGTACGGCTTTCAGCAGGACTGACGTCCGCCAGCATTTCCGGCTGGATGGCTTCGATTTCGCCTGCCGCCAGCGAGTTTCTCAGCTGTTCAGCATGCTTTTTCGGCACCATCACATATTTTGGTCCGCTCTTGCCCAGCGTTTCGCCTTTAACGCCCGCATTGAACGTTTTCAGCTTACTGACCGGCATGCCTGCCATGTCCGCCAGCTGATCCATATCAACCGGGTTGTTCACCTTCACGCGCGCCAGCGCACGACTTTCGTCGGTCGACGGCAAACGTACCCCGTAACGCTTGCTGTTTTTGAGAATATCACTCAAAGCCAGCATTTTAGGCACGTAGATTTTGGTTTCCTGTGGCAGTGAAAGCGACCAAAAATCCGTGGATTTTCCTCGTGCTTTATTCGCTTTCATTGCCTTCAATACACGACCCTCGCCGCTGTTATAGGCTGCCACGGTCAGTAGCCAGTCGCCGTCAAACATGCGGTTAAGACGCTGCATCATGTTGAGCGCGGCGGTTGTAGAAGCCACCACGTCGCGACGCGCATCGTAATTGCGGGTCTGTTTTAAACCATAATTACGCCCCGTGCTCGGCACAATCTGCCAGATGCCAGCGGCATTCGCCGCAGATGTGGCGTGGGGGTCAAAAGCGCTCTCCACTATGGGTAGGAGTACCAGCTCCATCGGCATGTTACGTTTCTTAACCTGCCCGGCTATCCAGTACATATACGGCTCTGCCCGTAAAGTTACATCGTGGAGATAGCTCTTGTTTCTCAAATACTTCTGTTTCTGTTCGCGGATCCGGTCATTTTCCGGAATCCCCATCTTTAGCTCGTCGCCAATGAAAGACCACAGGTCCTGATCTTGCGCGAGGAAGGTTCCATCGTCCATCCACCGCGCAGTCTGACCAGCAAACTTTCCTGCTTCCCCTTGACCAGCTGCAGAAAGGCTCTGTGCATGCTGTTGAACGCCGGCGTCTTGCTTCGTCGCCTGGCACCCCACAAGCAGGACAGAGGCGAGTAATATCGCTTTTGCCTTCATGTGTGTGTCAATAGTTGCTTAAAAGACGAGCGATGATAACTTTGAAGGCAACAGAGCACAAGCAGAAATTTTTAGAAACTATCTTTCTTAGCCCGTAACCATGCGAATCTCTCTTCAGGGTGTTGCAAAGTTGTTTCTGCGTTAATTTTATTAATTAAATCAATATCATTTACGCGGAGAAATAAGTTAATTTGTCGCTCTTTTTTCAGAATTGAGGGGAGTGATTTTTGATTTTTCGCGCGTAACTCTTTCACTTCCCGATAATAATGGGTTAAGTGCACATCCTCGGGCAGGACAGAAAGAGAAAAGGTTAAATTACTTAACGTATATTCGTGCGCGCAGCAAATCAGAGTATCTTCCGGAAGCGCATTTAATTTCTGAAAAGATTGGTACATCTGGGCTGGCGTGCCCTCAAACAGACGTCCGCAGCCTGCCGAGAACATTGTGTCCCCACAGAAAAGATAAGGAAAACTGAAATAAGAAATATGTCCGGAAGTGTGACCCGGCGTAGCAATAACGGTGAATTCATGCCCCAGTATGACAGCCTTATCGCCTTCCTTTACTACCTTATTGGTTCCTTTGCCAGCCGTCTCCTGCGGCCCGTACACCACAACTTCCGGATAATGTTCAAGCAGCGTTTTCACTCCGCCGACATGGTCGTTATGGTGATGCGTAAGCAGAATAGCGACCGGTTGCCACTGCTGTTCCTCAATCGCTTTTAGCACCGGCGCGGCTTCGCCTGGATCGACAATCAGGCACTTTCCCTGTTCATCATTCAGCACCCAGATGTAGTTGTCCTGAAAAGCGGGAATACTGTTAAGATTCATAAAACACCTCACATTGCGTTACGGAAGGTAGTGATGAAACCAGCAAGGACCCCTGCGGCATTCACCGCGCCCACGCACTGGAGCCAGTTGCCCTGGGGCGACTTTTACCGCGCGGCGCTGGAGCAACAGCTCACGCCATGGCTTGGGAAGCTGTATGGTTTTCACCTGCTTAAAATAGGCAACCTGAGCGCGGAGGTCAGCACGGAAGCCTGCGCCATTTCACATCAGGTCAACATTGCGCTGCAAGGAGAAACGTTGCAGGTCAAAGCAGACCCGCTTCATTTACCTTTTGCAGAAAAGTCGGTGGATGCCTGCCTGCTGGCGCACACGCTGCCCTGGTGCCCGGATCCTCACCGGCTGCTGCGGGAGGTTGACCGGGTGTTAATTGACGACGGCTGGCTTATCCTCAGCAGTTTTAGCCCGCTGAGCCTGCTCGGCATCGGGAAAATCGTGCCTTTTGTGCGCCGCCGGGCGCCTTATAACAGCCGGATGTTCACCCTGATGCGCCAGCTCGACTGGCTTACCCTGCTGAACTTTGAAGTGATGCATCACGGGAATTTTCAGGTGTTGCCCTGGCACCGCCAGGGCGGCAGGCTGTTGAGCACGCATCTGCCGGCGCTGGGCTGCATGCAGCTTATCGTGGCCCGCAAGCGAACCATTCCCCTGACGATTAACCCGCTGAAAGCAAGAAAGGCCAGAACGCAGCTTCGCCCGGCCGTGGGCGCGACCAGGCAATACCGGAAACCTTAAAGCGCAGGCGCTTCGGGCAAATAGCCGACATCTTCAAGCGTAGGGTGATTCGCCGCCTCGCGGGCAAGCTCGTCGCAGCGCTCGTTTTCAGGGTGGCCTGCGTGGCCCTTTACCCATTCCCATTTGATCTCATGCTGGCTGAGCGCCGCATCCAGCCGCTGCCAGAGGTCGACATTTTTTACCGGCTTTTTCTCGGCGGTTTTCCAGCCGCGTTTTTTCCAGTTGTGGATCCACTGGGTGATCCCCTGGCGCACATACTGGCTGTCGGTGCTGAGTGTGATAATGCAATGCTCGCGCAGCGCCTCCAGCGCCACGATGGCGGCCATCAGCTCCATGCGGTTGTTTGTGGTAAGGCGGTAGCCCGCACTGAAGGTTTTTTCGTGCTGCTTATAGCGCAGTATCGCGCCGTAACCGCCGGGGCCCGGGTTGCCAAGGCAGGATCCATCGGTGAAAATTTCTACCTCTTTACGCATCTCTGGTAGACTTCCTGTGATTAAAAGCCCAAGTCTGACACAACGAGCGCTATGAGCACAGCTATTACACGACAGATTGTCCTCGATACAGAAACCACCGGTATGAACCAGATCGGCGCTCACTATGAGGGGCACCGTATTATCGAGATTGGTGCCGTCGAGGTAATAAACCGCCGCCTGACCGGCAATAATTTCCACGTCTATCTTAAGCCCGACCGGCTGGTGGACCCGGAAGCTTTCGGCGTTCACGGCATCGCCGACGAATTCCTGATGGATAAACCCACGTTCGGCGATGTGGTTGAGGATTTCCTCGACTACATTCGCGGCGCCGAGCTTATTATCCATAACGCGTCGTTCGATATCGGCTTTATGGATTACGAATTTGGCATGCTCAACCGGGGCATTCCGAAGACCGAGACCTTCTGCAAGGTGACCGACAGCCTGGCAATGGCGCGCCGGATGTTCCCGGGCAAGCGCAACAGCCTCGACGCGCTCTGTTCCCGCTACGAAATCGACAACACCAAGCGTACCCTGCACGGCGCGCTGCTCGACTCCCAAATTCTTGCCGACGTCTACCTGGCGATGACCGGCGGCCAGACATCGCTGAAATTTTCAATGGAAGGCGAAGGGCAACAGCAGCAGGGCGGCGAAGCGGCCATTCAGCGCGTTGTTCGCCAGGCGACGGCGCTGCGGGTGATAAAAGCCAGCGATGAAGAGATAATGGCGCACGAATCGCGTCTGGATCTGGTGGAGAAAAAAGGCGGAAGCTGCCTGTGGCGCGCCTGACCATGGGCTATACGCGGGCTATAATGTAGAGAAAATCATCGTCTGGGCGAAAATTGCAGCAAACGATTAAATGTGTGAGAAAAAGCGTTGACGGCCCAGAGGGCAATACGTAATATGCGCCTCGTTCCCCAACGGGAACAATGCGGAGCGGTAGTTCAGTCGGTTAGAATACCTGCCTGTCACGCAGGGGGTCGCGGGTTCGAGTCCCGTCCGTTCCGCCACTATTCAGAAGGCCTGAATCAGCAATGATTCAGGCCTTCGTCGTTTTACTCCTTCGACATCGCCACCTGAACGCTGTAGCCCGCGACGTCAGCCGCGCGTTCATGCCGCGCCACCCAACGGTAACAACCTGCGCCCAGCGCCGCGCCGATAAACCAGCTAAAGTTCGCCACCTCATGCAGCGCAGGGATAAAGCTGATAATCAGGCCCACCGCCACGGAAGGAATAAGCGAGACAATCGCTTTCGGATTAAAACCATTCTTGTACCAGTAGCGACCTTTTGGCGTGTCGTCGAAGAGATCGTCCACAAACACCTTGCCGCGCTTAATCAGGTAAAAATCCGTCAGCAAAATGCCGAACAGCGGCCCGATAAACGCCCCCAGCACGTCCAGCGTATAGTGAATCAGCTCCGGCGACTGGAACAGGTTCCAGGGCGTCAGCAGCACAGAGCCTACCGCCGCAATCATCCCGCCGGTGCGAAAACTGATCTTCTGCGGCGAACAGTTAGAGAAATCAAAGGCCGGCGAAACGAAATTCGCCACGATATTAATGCCGATGGTGGCGGTGATCATCGTCAGCAGCCCAATCGCCATGGCGAGGCTGTTGCCCACGCGGCTGACGGTTTCAATCGGGTCGGTGATCATCTGGCCGAACAGCGACTGCGTGCCGGAGACAATCACCACCGTCACGATGGAGAAAAGCAGGAAGTTAAACGGCAGCCCCCAGCGGTTGCCGCGCTTAATCTCACCCATGCTTTTGCCGTAGCGGGAGAAATCGCCGAAGTTAAGCAGCGGGCCGGAGAAGTAAGAAACCACCAGCGCCGTCGCGGTAATCATCTGCCAGGTCTGTTCGCCAGCAGAGAGCGATTTGCTGGCAAGCGTAAAGGAGATGCCGTCAAAACCGGTCTGATACAAAATCCAGCCCGCCAGCGCCATCATCACCACATAAACCGCCGGTCCGGCGACATCAATAAAACGCTTAATCGCGTTCATCCCGTGCCAGAACACCATCGCCTGCAACACCCACATAATGGCGAAGCAAACCCAGCCTAAGTGAGAAAGCCCGAGGAAATGGCCTTCCGTCATCGGCGCAAGCGAAGGCCAGAACTTCAGCGCCACCAGCATTAGCGCGTTAGCGGCGAGGTAAGTCTGAATGCCGTACCAGGCGAAAGCGATAAGCCCGCGAATGACCGCCGGGATATTCGCGCCGAATACGCCGAACGCCTGGCGGCAGATAACGGCATAAGGCACGCCCGCCATCTGGCTCGGCTTCGCCACCAGGTTTGCGCACAGCTGCACAATGCAAATGCCCACCAGCAGGCAGAGCAGCACCTGCCAGCTCGCCAGCCCGAGCGTAAAGAAGCTGGCGGCTACCACATAGCCGCCCATGCTGTGCACATCCGACATCCAGAAAGAAAAAATATTGTACCAGGACCAGGTCTGGTTGCGGGTCGGCGCCAGGTCGTCATTACAGAGCCGGGGACTATAGCCGGCATTCGGGTTCACTGCTGCGTGCTCATGGTTTGGCATGGAATCTGCTCCTCTGAACGAATGGCGACGAAATGTCTGTCACTCTCTGAGCAGGAACTTGCAGGAACCAGGCCAGTTTTTCTTTTTTTGTATACAAGGTATTTATTTGCTGTATACAAAAAGCAGGGGCAGACCATAAACGGGAGCAGGAAATGAAGCGTGTAACGGGCCTAATCGACCCGCAGGAGATACCGGATAAAGAAGCGCACATCTGGCAGTCGTTGCTGAACGCGATTGTCGAACATCAGTTGCCGCCGGGCTGCAAGCTGCCGGAAGAGGCGCTGGCGGAAGTGTTTGGCGTCAGCCGTACCGGTATCCGTAAGGTACTGACGCGCCTTGCGGCGGTGCAAATGATCGAAATGACGCCCAGACGTGGTGCATTTGTCGCCAGTCCCACGGTGGAAGAGTCAAAAGCTATCTTTCAAACCCGAAGCGTTATTGAGTGCGCGAACCTGCCGCATGTGCTTGCCCGCCTGCAACCGCCGCATCTGGCGGGGCTGGAGAAGCATGTCGCGCTCGAAGAGCAGGCCAGCCGCGACGGCGACGGCCCGGCGGCTATCCGCCATTCCGCCGCTTTTCATATTCAGCTACAGGCGATTTCCGGCAACGCAGTGTTAACGGAAATGGTGACAAGCCTGGCGCAGCGCTCCTCATTAGTCATAGCCGCCTGGGGCTCGCCCTGGCAGCGCGGCTGCCGCTGCGACGATCATGAAAAGCTTATCGAACTGCTGCGTAACAAAGATCTCGCTGCGCTGACGGACGCGCTGGCGCACCATTTCACCCACATTGTGGAAAGCCTCTGCTTTGAGCGCAGCGGCGAAACGCTGGCGGATTTTGCCCGCCTGTTTGGTAAGGCGCAGGAGCCATCATGAACGGTTTTCGTATACAGGTAATCAACCCCAACACCAGCGTTGCGATGACGCAGACCATCGGCGAGGCGGCCCGCGCCGTCGCGATGCCGGGCACGGAGATACTGGCGGTTTGCCCGTCACAGGGCGTGGATTCCATTGAAGGGCATTTCGACGAAGCCATCGCCGCCATCGGCGTGCTTGAACAGATAAAGCGCGGACAAGCCCTGGGCGCGCAGGGGCATGTTATTGCCTGCTTTGGCGACCCGGGGCTGCTGGCGGCGCGGGAGCTGGCGAGCGGGCCGGTTATCGGCATTGCCGAAGCGGCTATGCACATGGCGACGCTGGTGGCGACGCGCTTTTCCATCGTCACCACGCTGCCCCGCACGCTTATCATCGCCCGGCATTTATTGCGCCAGTATGGCTTTGAGCACCACTGCGCGGGGCTGCATGCTATCGACTTACCGGTGCTGGCGCTTGAAGATGGCACGGGACTTGCTCAGCAAAAGGTACGCGAGCGTTGTATACAAGCGAAGAACGAAGACAACAGCGGAGCGATTGTGCTCGGCTGCGGCGGTATGGCGAACCTCGCCCGTGAGCTGACCGCCGAGCTGGGCATTCCGGTTATCGACGGCGTAACGGCGGCGGTAAAAATGGTGGAATCCCTGCTGGCTCTCGGTCTTGGCACCAGTAAACACGGCGACCTCGCGTATCCCAACAAAAAGCCGCTTACCGGCTGTTTTGAAATGCTGAGCTAAAAGGATATGAACCATGCAAACTGTACCGCACCCTCGCCACGACCTGAATCAAACGTACCCGCGCGATATGCTGGGCTATGCAGGCAAACCGCCCCATGCACGCTGGCCGGGGGAGGCGCGCATTGCCGTGCAGTTTGTACTTAATTACGAAGAGGGCGGCGAGAACCACGTGCTGCATGGCGACAGCGGTTCGGAGCAGTTTCTTTCCGATATCATCGGCGCGGCGAGCTACCCGGATCGCCACATGTCGATGGATTCACTTTATGAATATGGCTCCCGCGCCGGCTTCTGGCGTATCCATGAAGAGTTCCAGCGCCGCGGCCTGCCGATGACCATTTTCGGCGTGGGCATGGCGCTGGCCCGCAACCCGGCGATTGTCGAGGCGATAAAAAAAGCGGATTACGACGTGGTGAGCCATGGCTGGCGCTGGATCCACTACCAGAATATGAGCGTGGAAGAGGAGCGGGCGCACCTGCGCCAGGCCATCGACACGCTGGAGACGCTGTTTGGCAAGAAGCCGCTCGGCTGGTACACCGGGCGCGACAGCCCTAATACCCGGCGGCTGGTGGTGGAGCAGGGCGGTTTTCAGTACGACAGCGACTATTACGGCGACGATCTGCCGTTCTGGACGGAAGTGGAGTGCGGCGACGGCAACCGTAAACCGCACCTGGTTATCCCCTACACGCTGGACGCCAACGATATGCGTTTCGCCACCGCCCAGGGCTTCAACACCGCCGAGCAGTTTTACACCTATCTGAAAGACAGTTTCGATGTGCTGTATGAGGAAGGGGAATCGGCGCCGAAGATGATGTCGGTAGGCATGCACTGCCGCCTGCTGGGTCGCCCGGGGCGTTTCCGGGCGCTGCAACGCTTTCTGGATTATGTGCAAAGCCACGATCGCGTGTGGGTGTGCCGCCGCCAGGATATCGCCGACCACTGGCTGAAAACGCACCCCTGGGTAAAATAATTCCCCGCCCCGGCCCTCTCCACCGCCGGGAGAGGGCGCAGGCCAGCTTTCCTGAAAAGAGCCTGGGCGCTACCCCATCAAACTGACGTGCGCCGCCACGATGCGCCAGCCGAACGGGAACTTCACCCACGTCTGCATCTGGCGGCCGATGCGCTCGCTGCCCTCGCGGGTAAACTCGGTGCTGGCGATAGCCATGTCATCACCGAAGGTGGTGATAGTGGTATTTCGCAGCGTTCGCGCTAACCCTTGCGACGGCCTGGCGGCGCGAAAGGCGCGGATCGCCTCAATGCCGTAAAGATTCTCCGTTGCGCCGTAGCGCACCGTGCGCTCGTCCACCCAGAAAAGTTCATCCAGCACCGCCACGTCATTGCTGATAAGCGCCTCTTCATAGCGGTAAAACGCAGCGCGCACCTCGTTTAAAATCGCCGGCCTGTCGATGTTATCCCTCGTCATACTCTTTTCACCTCTGCTTTTATCACGCCCTGCTGTTCAAGCTGCCTTGCGGCCTGCAAACATTTCTCTTCCTGCCACGGCGCGCCAATAATCTGCACGCCGATGGGCAGCCCTTTTTGCGTCATCACCGGCACCGTGACCACCGGCAGGCCGAGAAACGAAATGGGCTGCGCCAGCATGCCCATGCTGGCTTTCACCGGCAGGTCGGTATGGTTGATGCGCATCGTCGCCGCGCCGATTTCCGTCGCGCAGCAAGGCGTGGCCGGGGCGAGCAGCAGGTCAACGCTATCGAACAGCGCCAGCGTCTGGTCGCGGAACCAGCCGCGAAAGCGCTGCGCCTGGATATACCAGGCCGAAGGCGTCATCGCCCCCGCCAGCAGCCGCTCGCGGGAGTTCGGCTCAAAGCGGTGCGGATCGGTTCGAAGCAGCGGCAGATAATGGTTGCCGCCTTCCGCGGCGGTCAGTAAAAACGCCGCCTGACGCGCCAGCTCCGCTTGCGCCAGCGCAATGGTCTGCTGCGCGCCCAGCGCTTTCGCTACCTGCGCCACCGCCGCCCGCGCTGCTTCGTCGCACCAGGTTTCAAAATAGCCCGTCAGTACGGCGCAACGCAGCGGCCTGTCGCTCTCAAGCCGCTCCGCCACCGGTTCCGCCGGGCGGGGCGACTGAAAGCGGTCCGCCGCATCCGCCCCCTGCAACGCGTCATACACCTGCGCCAGATCCTCTGCCGAGCGGGCCAGCGGCCCGATATGATCGAGGCTTGCCACAAATGGCTGGCTGCCGCTGCGTGAAAGCCGCCCAAAAGTCGGTTTTAACCCCAGCACGCCGCACAGCGAAGCGGGCACGCGGATAGAGCCGTTGGTGTCGGTGCCAAGCGTAAAGTTAACTAACCCCGCCACCACAGCCGCCGCAGAACCGCCGGAAGAGCCGCCCGCCACGCGCGTCAGATCGTGCGGGTTACGCGTCGCGCCGTAATGGCTGTTTTCGGTGGTGAAGCCATAAGCGTAGGCGTCCATATTCAGCGCGCCGCCGAGCAGCGCGCCGGCATGAGCAAGCTTCTTCACCGCGAAAGCGTCCCTGGCGGCGGGCGGCTGCTGGCTGAACAGCTCCGCCCCCGCAAGGGTTGTCACGCCTTCAATATCAAACAGGTTTTTCACCGCGTAAGGCACGCCCGCCAGCGGCGGAAGAGGCTGGCTCTGCGCGCGAAGCGCATCGATGCGCGCCGCCTCCCGCAGCATTCTTTCCTGCGTGACGTGAGTAAACGCGTTCACCGCCGGGTTGTCCCGCTCGATGGCGGCAAGGGACTGCTGCGCCAGTTCGCGCGCAGAAAATTCGCCCCGCGCCAGCCCTTCGCGAATCGCCTTAATGGATAAACTCATAGCCGGTAGACCCCTGCGACATCCTGTCGATTATCGAGCGGAAAGGCGAGCAGCGGCGCTGCCATGGCCGCGATGCGCGTTAGCTGTATTTCCAGCTCGGCGCGGCGGGCGTCGTCCAGCGGCATCGCCAGCAGTTGCTCCATCAGCCGGATATAAGCCGGCCAGTCGAAAGTCTCGTTCATCTTCTCTCCTTAAAAACCGGCGGCGCTGCCGTTGCTGCGCGGGTCGAACGCCCCCTCCAGCATGCCATTGGTGTGGCGAACAATCGCCCCCGCATGACCCACCGCCTCGCTGAAATCGGGCAGCGCTTCCACTTCGTGTCCTGATTCGCGCAGCCGCTGGAAAGTCCGGGCGCTAAAGCGTCCTTCCAGCTTCAGGCTGTCGCTCGCCTGGCCCCAGGTGCGGCCAAGCAGCCAGCGCGGGGCGCAAACCGCCGCCTGCAAATCCATACCCTGAATCACATGGCGAGTGAATATCGCAGCCTGGGTCTGCGGCTGGCCGTCGCCGCCCATCGAGCCGTAAACCAGCGTGCGGCCATCCGCCAGCCGGGCGGCGGCGGGGTTGAGCGTGTGAAAAGGCTGTTTGCCGGGGGCGAGCGCCAGCAAATGCGTGGGGTCGAGGCTAAAAGCGGCGCCGCGGTTCTGCCACAGCACGCCGCTTTGCGGCAGCACCACGCCGCTGCCGAACTCGTGATAGATGCTCTGGATAAACGACACCGCCATGCCGTTGCTGTCGACAACGCCCATCCACACCGTGTCGCCCGGCCCTTTGCCGGCGCCCCATTTGGCTGCGCGGTTGTCGTCCACTTCCGCCGCCATCGCCGCCAGCTTATCTGCTTCCAGCAGGCTCTGGACCGGCAGCGTGACGTGGCGCGGGTCGGTGATGTATCGATCGCGCAGCGCGAAGGCTTTTTTGGTCGCCTCGACAATGCGATGCACGGTTTGCTCTTCATCGGCGTGGGCCATATCAAGGTTGTCGGTAATACCGAGAATGGCGAGCGACACCAGCCCTTGCGTCGGCGGCGTCATGTTGTAGATCTCGCCGTGGGAGTGTTGCAGGCGCAGCGGCACCCGCTGCCGGGCGCGGTGAGCGGCGAGATCCTGATACGTCACCGGCATGCCAAGCTCCGCCAGCTCCTGCGCCATCAGCTTCGCAAGCGGCCCGCGATAAAAACTCTCCAGTCCCTCGGTGGTCAGGCGCGTCAGGGTCTGCGCAAGCTTCGGCTGGCAGAAGCGCGAGCCGGGGCGCGGCGTTTCGCCCCGTGTCAGAAACGTGTCGGCAAAGCCTGGCATCTCAGCCAGTTCGGCATATTTACTTTGCGTAGCGTGTGCCTGGGAGTGGGTAACGGGAATGCCATCGGCGGCGTAGCGGATGGCGTCCGCCAGCAGACGCGAAAGCGGCAAACGCCCGCCGCCCCAGCGGGCGGAAAGCCTCAGCGCTTCGTCCCAGCCGCTGACCGTGCCAGGCACCGTCAGCGCCGCGCGGGGGCCGCGGTGGGGAATGGCGGCATGACCCGCGTACCACTCAAGGGTGGCGAGCGACCCCGCCGCGCCGCTGGCGTCTATCGCCACCGGTTCGCCCTCCGGCGGTACAATCAGCCAGAAGCCGTCGCCGCCAATGCCGTTCATATGCGGGTAAACCACAGCGATGGTCGCGGCGGCGGCCACCATCGCTTCTATCGCGTCGCCGCCGTGGCGCAGCACCGAAAGGGCGCTTTCGCTGGCGAGATGGTGCGGCGTGACCGCCATGCCGGAAGGAGCCATATTGCTTTGCATCGTCTTGCTCTCTTAAGCAAATGAGAAGCGGGATCAGGCAAAAACCGTTCCAGGTTGACCGCATTCGTTTCACTGTGCGAGGGTAAGATGAAACGAAAGTTACAGGAGCAGCCATGCAACAGTTAGATGAGCGCCTGCGCGCCTGCTACAGCCAGCTTTCCGTGCAGGAGCAGCGCGTGGCGGCCTTTATTATGGATCATTTCGACGATCTGATTAGCTACAACAGCGTTGAGCTGGCGCGCCTGAGCGGTGTCTCCAAAGCGACGGTAAGCCGCCTGTTTAAGCGTTTAGGCTACGATCGTTATAAGGAGATGCGCGAAGAGCTGCGCGAGCTGCGCCAGAGCGGCATGCCGCTGGCGGAGAACCGCGACGCAGTGCAGGGCAATACCCTGCTGGCGCGCCACTATAAGCAGGAGATGGCAAACCTGACGCAGTGGGTAAACACCCTGGAGGCGCAGCCGTTTGCCGACGTAGTCAGCGCCCTCGGCAGCGCCCGCCGGGTCGTTATTCTCGGCCTGCGCAACAGTGCGCCGGTGGCCCTGCATCTGCGCCAGCAGCTGTTGCAAAGCCGGGGCGGCGTGTCGCTTATTCCGCAGCCCGGCCAGACGCTGGCGGAAGAGGTGGTGGATTTAGCGCCGGAGGATTGCGTGGTGGTGGTAGCGTTTCGCCGTCGGCCCCGCGTCATTCGTCCGCTGCTGGCGCAGCTCAAAAAACAGAACGTGCCGGTGCTGTTAATTAGCGAACCGCAGGCCAGCGGCCTCGTGGGGCTGGCGCGCTGGCACTTTACCACGCCGCTCGACAGCGTCTCGGCTTTCGACAGCTACAGCGGGGCGATGAGCCTCGTCAATTTGCTCGCTAACGCTGTGTTGCACAGCACGCTGAGCGAAGGCCGTCAGCGCATCCACCATATCGCCGCGCTCTATGGCGACCTGGAGGAACTGGAGCAACGTTAATGCGCCGTGGTGGTGCGTCTGCACCACCCTGATGTTCCGCTTTGGTTCAGCGCGCTATGCCGGACCGCTTCACCTCGCGCACGAATGTCGCGACTTTTCTCGCCCGATTCATTGTTTTTGCCCTTGGCACATTAGTTGCAAAAAGACGATTAACGAATCTTTTGTTTCATGTTGCCGGGCCAGACCATAAAGGAATTTCTCATGTCAGCGAATGCATACTACCCGCAAATCAATCCGCCGCACCGCCTGCTGATGGGGCCGGGGCCGATTAACGCCGACCCGCGCGTGCTGCGCGCCATGGCAAGCCAGCTTGTCGGCCAGTACGACCCGGTCATGACCGGCTACATGAATGAAGTGATGGCGCTTTACCGCGACGTTTTTCGCACGCAAAACCGCTGGACGATGCTGGTGGACGGCACGTCGCGCGCGGGCATTGAGGCGATTCTGGTCTCCGCTATTCGCCCGGGCGACAAAGTCCTGGTGCCCGTGTTTGGCCGCTTCGGCCATCTGCTGTGCGAAATCGCCCGCCGCTGTCGCGCCGAAGTGCACAGCATTGAAGCGCCCTGGGGGGAAGTGTTCACCCCCGACCAGATTGAAGAGGCCATTAAAAAAGTGAAGCCGCGTCTGCTGCTTACCGTCCAGGGCGACACGTCCACGACCATGTTGCAGCCGCTGGCGGAGCTTGGCGACATCTGCCGCCGCCACGGCGTACTGTTTTATACCGACGCCACCGCGTCGCTTGGCGGCAACGACCTGCAAACCGACGCCTGGGGGCTGGATGCCGTCTCCGCTGGCTTGCAAAAGTGCCTGGGCGGCCCGTCCGGCAGCGCCCCCATCACCTTAAGCCCGCAAATGGAAGAGGCTATTCGCCGCCGTAAATGCGTGGAGGAGGGGATCCGCACCGCCGCCCATGAAGATGGCGACGAAGAGATGATCTACTCCAACTATTTCGACCTTGGCATGGTGATGGACTACTGGGGGCCGGAGCGTCTTAACCACCACACCGAAGCGACCAGCATGCTGTTCGCCGCCCGCGAATGCGCGCGCATCATGCTGGAAGAGGGAATGGATAATCTTATCGCCCGCCATGCGCTGCACGGCGACGCGCTGCTGGCGGGGATCCAGGGCATGGGGCTGGAGCCGTTTGGCGATCTTCGCCACAAAATGAACAACGTGCTCGGCGTAGTTATTCCTTCGCAGGTGCATGGCGAGGCGGTGCGCAAACTGCTGCTGGAGGATTTCCACATTGAGATTGGCACCTCCTTCGGCCCGCTACAGGGGAAAATCTGGCGCATCGGCACCATGGGCTACAACGCCCGCAAAGACTGCGTGCTGCAAACCCTGACGGCGCTGGAAGCGGTGCTCAACCGCCTTGGCTTTAAAACCACCCAGGGCGCGGCGATGCAGGCGGCGTGGGACGTTTACGCGCGGAGCGACGTATGAATGCGCTAATGACGAGCCATGAGGCGAGCCTCGGCGCCGCGCGCGTGATGCAGCGCTGCGACCAGCTCGCCGCCATTAGCGAAACGCCGGGGCAGCTCACCCGCGTCTATTTATCGCCGGAGCATTTGCGCGCCAATACGCTGGTGGCGCAATGGATGCACGAGGCGGGCATGCTCACCTGGCAGGATGCGGTGGGCAATATCTGCGGGCGCTACGAAGGGGCTGAAGAGGGGGTGAGCGCGGTGCTGCTCGGCTCGCATCTTGATACGGTGCGCAACGCCGGGCGCTACGACGGCATGCTGGGGGTGGTGAGCGCCATTGAGCTGGTCGACTGGCTTAACCGCCATGCTATCCGGCTGGCGCAGGCGATTGAAATTGTCGGTTTCGCCGATGAAGAAGGCACCCGTTTTGGCGTAACGCTGCTCGGCAGCCGTGGGCTTACCGGTACATGGCCCGCAGGCTGGCTTGAAGAGCGGGACGCGCAGGGAGTGACGGTGGCGCAGGCGCTGGTCAAAGCCGGGCTGGATCCTTCGCGCATCGGCGAAGCGGCGCGGGCGCCCGAAGATTTCAGCGCGTATCTGGAGCTGCATATTGAGCAAGGCCCGGTGCTGGAGCGCGAAAACCTGGCGCTGGGCGTGGTCACCGCCATCAATGGCGCGAAGCGCCTTAACTGCCGCTTTACCGGCGAGGCGGGGCATGCGGGCACGGTGCCGATGAGTCATCGCCACGACGCGCTGGCGGCGAGCGCCGAATGGATGCTGTTCATTGAGCAAACGACCCGCAGCTGGGGGCCGGAGCTGGTGGCGACCGTCGGCACGTTACGCTGCGAGCCGGGGGCGGTGAATGTGATCCCTGGCGTAGTGAACCTGACGCTGGATATTCGCAGCCCCAGCGATGCGCAGCTTGAAACCCTGCTGGCGCGCCTGCTGGAGGAAGCGGAGCAGATAGCGCTGCGCCGGGGATTAACCTTTTCACAGGATACCTATTACGCGATCCCGGCCACGCTGTGCGATCAAACCTTGCAGGAGACGATCGCCGGCGCGCTGGAGGCGACGCAAGGGCAGGCGCTCCGGCTGCCAAGCGGCGCGGGGCATGACGCCATCGCCATCGCCGAACGCTGGCCGGTGGGCATGCTGTTTGTCCGCTGCGCGGGCGGCGTCAGCCATCATCCGGCGGAAGCGGTGCAGGAAACCGACGTGGCGCAGGCGTTGGTCGCCCTGAGCCAGACGGTAACGACGCTTGCGCAGCAAACGTCGCCGCTTGCCCGCTTTAACGGCGCGAGCGAAGCGCAGGCGACAGCGCTGCTTTCACCCTGCGTGGCGCTGGCGCACTGGACGGCGGCGCTGGTGCAGGGGCGGCCTTACGCCTCGTGCGACGAGTTGCTGAACAAAGCCGATGCGCTGGCGCGCGGCTGGAGCCGTGAAGATCTGGACGCGGCGTTAAGCGCGCACCCGCGCATCGGCGAAAAAGCGCGGGGCGAGAGCAAAGAAGCGGCGCTTTCCCGCGGCGAGCAGGCCGCGGTTAACGCGCAGGATATCCTGCTTGCCGACGCGCTGGCCGCAGGCAATGCCGCCTATGAGACGCGCTTCGGACGCGTTTTTCTGATCCGCGCCAGCGGGCGCAGCGGCGAAGAGATCTTAAGCCAGCTGTCGCGCCGCATGGAAAACGAGGCTGAGCAGGAAGCGGCGGAAGCGCTGGATCAGCTGCGGCAAATCACCCTGTTACGGCTGGAAGGAGTCTTACACCCATGAGTTCGCTCTCAACCCACATTCTGGATGCCTCGCTTGGCAAACCCGCCAGCGGCGTAACGCTGCGCCTGGAGCAGCAGACCGCGCAGGGCTGGGAAGTGCTTTGCGAAGCGTTGACCGACGCGGATGGCCGCTATAACGGTTTTTCAACCGCGCCGCTGGCGGCGGGCCGCTACCGGCTGACCGCGGAGATCGGGCTTTATTTCGCCCAGACCCTGCGTGAAACCCTTTACCCCACGGCGCAGATAGATTTTGTCGTCGCCCCCGACGGCGGGCATTACCACCTGCCGTTTTTGATCTCCCCCTGGTCGTGGTCCACCTACCGCGGCAGCTGATTAACACTACCTAACGGAAGGGCACTATGAAGAGAGAAAGCGCCTGCGCGCGCCCGGAAGACCAGCGTTACCCGGCGGTAAAAACCTTCGCCTGGGGCTTACAGCATGTGCTGACCATGTATGGCGGCATTATCGCGCCGCCGCTTATCATCGGCTCCGCCGCCGGGCTATCTGGCGACGATATCGGGCTGCTGGTGACCGCCGCGCTCTTCATTAGCGGCCTTTCCACGCTGCTGCAATCGTTCGGCATACCGTTTTTCGGCTCGAAGCTGCCGCTGGTGCAGGGCGTCTCGTTTGCCGGCGTCGCGACGATGGTGACGCTTGTTTCCGGCGGCGGCGGGCTGCCGGTGGTGTTTGGCGCGGTTATCGCCTCCTCGCTGCTGGGGCTGCTGATCACCCCTTTCTTCGCGCACATTATTCGCTTCTTTCCGCCGGTAGTGACAGGGTGCGTCATCACCGTGATCGGCCTGTCGCTGATGCCGGTGGCGGCGCGCTGGGCGATGGGCGGCAACGCTAAAGCGCCGGACTGGGGGGCGCCTTCCAACATTGGTCTTGCGGCGCTGACGCTTGGCGTCATCCTGCTGCTTAACCGCCTCGGGCGCGGCAGCGTCACCCGCATCGCGGTGCTGGCGGCCATGGTTATCGGCACGCTGGCGGGCGTCGTCGCCGGCAAGGCGGACTTCAGCGGCGTGTTTCAGGGCGACTGGCTGGCGATGCCGACGCTGTTCGCCTTCGGCATGCCGGTGTTTGACAGCGCCGCTATTTTGTCGATGTTTTTAATCGTGCTGGTATTGCTGACCGAAACCACCGCCGGGCTGATGGCGGTGGGGGAGATTGTCGGCACCGACGTAAACGGGCGGCGCATCGCCAACGGCCTGCGCGCCGATATGCTCACCAGCGCGCTGGCGCCGGTGTTTAACTCGTTTCCGCAAAGCGCGTTTGCGCAGAACATCGGGCTGGTGGCGTTAACCGGCATCAAAAGCCGCTTTGTGGTGAGCGCAGGCGGGGCGATTTTACTGATACTCGGCCTGTTGCCGGTGTTGGGCCGCGTTATTGCCGCCATCCCCATGCCGGTGCTGGGCGGGGCGGGCGTGGTGCTGTTTGGTTCCGTGGCGGCAAGCGGCATTCGTACGCTGGCGAAGGTGGATTACAAAGAGAATATGAATCTGGTGGTGGTGGCGACGTCGCTGGCGTTCGGCATGATCCCTATCGTCATGCCCGCTTTTTACGACCAGTTCCCCGGCTGGGTGCGCACGCTGTTCCACTCCGGGATCAGCGCCACCTGCCTCGTCGCTTTCGTGCTGAATATTCTCTTCAACGGTAAATTTGTCGCCCTCGCCGCGCGGGGGAGGGCGAAGACCGTTAGCTGAGCGTAAACGGGTCGGCGTCCTGCCAGGCGGGGAATTTCTCGCGGTATTCGCGCAGGGCGCTGAGCGAGAGTTCCGCGTCGAGGCGCATCGCCTGGTGCGCCACCCCTTCCGCCAGAATTTCGCCTTGCGGGTTGATGATGCGGCTGTCGCCCCGGTAGTGATGCCCGTTGCCGTCGCTGCCGACACGGTTGCAGCCTGCAACATAAGCCTGGTTTTCTATGGCGCGCGCCACCAGCAAAGCCTGCCAGTGCAGCGAGCGCGGCGCGGGCCAGTTGGCGACATACAGCGCCAGATCGTAGTCATTGCGGTTGCGCGACCAGACCGGAAAGCGTAAGTCGTAGCAAACCAGCGGCAGAATGCGCCAGCCGCGCCATTCAATCACCTGGCGCGCTTCTCCCGCCACGTAATGATGATGCTCATCAGCCATGCGAAAAAGATGGCGCTTGTCGTAAAAATGCACCTGGCCTTCCGGCTCCACCAGCAAAAAGCGGTTCACCGGGCCGCGCTCGGTTTGCAGCGCCGCGCTGCCCGCCACCATCGCGCCGGTCTGCTGCGCTTTCTCCTGCATCCATGCCACCACTTCCGCTTGCGGCATGGATTGCTGCGCCGCTTCCATGGCGAAGCCGGTAGTGAACATCTCCGGCAGCACGATGAGATCGCGCCCGGTAATGGCTTCCAGTTGAATATCGAAATGTCGCAAATTGGCAGGGCCGTCCATCCAGACCAGCGGCTGCTGTAACAGGGTGAGTTTTAAACCTGGCACGATAAGCTCTCTGTAAAAGGGCGATGGCTTCACTGTAGCACGAGAGGCGAACAAACAGGCAAGGGATGTGAGAGGCGAAACAGGCAAGAAAAAGCCCCGCCGTAGCGGGGCTGAAGGTTAAGCGGCTTCAACGTTTCGCACGTTCTCCGGCAGCTTTACCGGCTGCGTCGCCAGCGCTTGCGGATCGAACTCGTCTACGTTAATGCTGCGCAGACGGCTCGCTTCGGCGCGGGTCAGGATCTCCGCTTCCTGCGGGTTGATGCGGCCTTCTTTGAGCATCAACGTCGCCAGTTCGTCCAGACGGGTAAACGGCATGTTTTTGCCCAGCTCTTTGCACAGGCGCAGGTGAATCGGCTCGGCGGCCATCACATCCGCCAGCGCCGCTTCCAGCAGGCCCGCCGGGTTATGCTCGCTCGGCGTCAGATACTGACCACGACCGATGCGGGAGCGGGTTTCCGACGGCACTTGCAGGATCTTCGCCACTTTATGGTCAAGCTTGTCCGAAGGGGCGTCGTAACGGCGGCCCAGCGGGAAGATAGCCAGGCGCAGCAGGCCTGCCACCGCGCCGTTCGGGAAGTTGCGCAGCAGGTCGTCAATCGCCTGTTCGGCCTGGTACAGCGCATCCTGCACGCCCCAGTGCACCAGCGGCAGATCGGCCTCGTGGCGGCCTTCGTCGTCATAGCGCTTAAGCACCGCCGAGGCGAGATAAAGCTGGCTCAGCACATCGCCCAGACGGGCAGAGATGCGCTCGCGGCGTTTCAGGCTGCCGCCCAGCACCGCCATGGAGACATCCGCCAGCATCGCCAGGCTTGCGCTCAGGCGGTTGAGGTGCTGGTAGTAACGTTTCGTGGCGTCTTTGGTCGGCGTGGCGCTGGTCAGGCCGTTGGTCAGGCCGAGCCAGAAGCTGCGTACGGTGTTGCTGCCCACATGGCCGATATGGCGGAAGAGCAGTTTGTCGAACGCGTTCACGTCGTTGTTCTGCGCGGCGGCCATTTCATCCAGCACATACGGATGGCAGCGGATAGCGCCCTGGCCGAAGATCATCATGCTGCGGGTCAGGATGTTAGCCCCTTCCACGGTAATGGCGATAGGCGCCCCCTGGTAAGCCCGCGCCAGGAAGTTGCTTTCGCCAAGCATAATGCCTTTGCCGCCCGCGATATCCATGGCGTCAATGATGGCGCGCTGGCCGCGGTGGGTGCAGTGATATTTCACAATCGCCGACAGCACCGCCGGTTTTTCGCCCAGCATAATGCCGTAGGTAATCAGCGACGCGGCGGCGTCCATCACGTAAGCGTTGCCCGCGATGCGCGCCAGCGGCTCTTCAATCCCTTCCATCTTGCCGATGGAGATTTTGAACTGGCGACGAATATGGGCATAAGCGCCCGTCGCCAGCGCTACTGATTTCAGCCCGCCGGTAGAGTTAGACGGCAGGGTGATGCCGCGACCCACAGAGAGGCATTCCACCAGCATGCGCCAGCCCTGACCGGCCATTTTCGGCCCGCCGATGATGTAGTCGATCGGCACGAAAATGTCTTTGCCGCGGGTCGGGCCGTTCTGGAACGGCACGTTCAGCGGGAAGTGGCGCTGGCCGATTTCCACGCCCGGCGTGTTGGTTGGGATAAGCGCACAGGTAATGCCTGGCTCTTGTTCGCCGCCCAGCAGACGGTCCGGGTCGGAGAGTTTGAACGCAAGGCCCAGCACGGTGGCGACAGGCGCAAGGGTAATGTAGCGCTTGTTCCAGGTCAGACGCATGCCAAGCACCTGCTCGCCCTGCCATTCGCCCATGCAGACGACGCCGGTATCAGGAATGGCGCCCGCGTCGGAGCCTGCTTCCGGGCTGGTCAGCGCGAAGCAGGGGATCTCCAGGCCGCGCGCCAGGCGGGGCAGGTAGTGGTTTTTCTGCTCATCGGTGCCGTAGTGTTGCAGCAGTTCGCCCGGGCCGAGAGAGTTTGGCACGCCGACGGTGATGGCAAGAATGCCGGAAACGCCGGAGAGTTTTTGCAGTACGCGAGACTGGGCGTAGGCCGAAAACTCCAGCCCGCCGTACTCTTTCTTGATGATCATCGCGAAGAAGCGGTGTTCTTTCAGGTAAGCCCACAGCTCTGGCGGCAGATCGGCCATTTCATGGGTTATCTGGAAGTCATTGGCCATGCGGCACGCTTCTTCCACCGGGCCGTCGAGGAACGCCTGCTCTTCGGCGGTCAGCTGCGGTTTAGGGTAGTTGTGCAGCTTCTGCCAGTCCGGGGCGCCGCGAAAGAGATCGCCTTCCCACCAGGTGGTGCCTGCGTCGATGGCTTCTTTTTCGGTGCGGGACATTGGCGGCATCACTTTACGAAAGCCGCGGAACACCGGCGCGGAGATCAGGGCTTTGCGCATCGGCGTAAAGAGGAACGGAACAAGGATAATCGCCAGCGGCACCAGCACCCAGACGGACCACAGGCCCGCCGCGCCGAGCGCCGCCGTCCACGCCAGCAGGATAACGCTGCTGAGCAGAAGGCTTACCCGGTGGTAGAAGAGCGCGCCGAGCAGCACGACGGTTGCAACAATACTCAAAATCATCATAGAGAAAAGCTCCCTGGCTTGTAGGAGGTCTGACCACTTGTGATGTTATGGTTGTAGAGGATGTAATCTTTTTTAGCAATGTGTTCACAAAATAATTACAACCTGGCTCACATTGTTGCCGCACGGAAAAGCAAATCCGCCGCTGCGCCCGCCCCGCGGCGCTTCTCGCTTTCGGCGCTATCCGGTACACTGCGTGATGTTATTTTCCTAAATGCTGAAGGACATCCTCATGTACCAGGATCTGATTCGTAACGAACTGAACGAAGCGGCGGAAACGCTGGCGAATTTCCTGAAAGAAGACGCCAATATTCACGCCATTCAGCGCGCGGCAGTGCTGCTGGCGGACAGCTTCAAGGCGGGCGGCAAAGTGCTCTCCTGCGGCAACGGCGGCTCCCACTGCGACGCCATGCACTTCGCGGAAGAGCTGACCGGGCGCTACCGTGAAAATCGCCCGGGCTACCCGGCCATCGCCATTTCCGACGTCAGCCATATCTCCTGCGTCGGCAACGATTTCGGTTACGACCATATCTTCTCCCGCTATGTAGAAGCGGTAGGGCGCGAGGGCGACGTGCTGCTTGGCATCTCTACCTCCGGCAACTCCGCCAACGTCATCAAGGCGATTGAAGCGGCGCGTGAGAAAGGCATGAAGGTGATTGCCCTGACCGGTAAAGACGGCGGGAAAATGGCGGGCTCGGCGGATATCGAAATTCGCGTGCCGCACTTTGGCTATGCTGACCGTATTCAGGAAATTCATATCAAGGTCATCCATATCCTGATCCAGCTTATCGAAAAAGAGATGGTGAAGGCGTAAGGCTGTCGGGGGCCGCGGCCCCCTTTTGCGTGGCGGGAGGTAGAAATGTGTGAATTGCTCGGGATGAGCGCCAATGTGCCGACGGATATCTGCTTTAGCTTTACCGGGCTGGTGCAGCGCGGCGGCGGCACGGGGCCGCATAAAGACGGCTGGGGCATTACCTTCTACGAAGGCAAAGGCTGTCGCACCTTTAAAGATCCGCAGCCGAGCTATAACTCTCCCATCGCGAAATTAGTCCAGGACTACCCGATAAAATCCTGCTCTGTCGTCGCGCACATCCGCCAGGCCAATCGCGGCGAGGTGGCGCTGGAAAACACGCACCCTTTCACCCGCGAGCTGTGGGGCCGCAACTGGACTTACGCCCATAATGGCCAGCTTAAAGGCTACAAAACGCTGCAAACCGGCCAGTTTCGCCCCATCGGCGAAACGGACAGCGAAAAGGCGTTCTGCTGGTTGCTGCACAAGCTGACCCAGCGCTATCCGCGCACGCCGGGCAATATGGAAGCGGTGTTTCGCTATATCGCCACGCTTGCCAGCGAGCTTCGCGAGAAGGGCGTTTTTAATATGCTGCTTTCAGACGGGCGCTACGTAATGGCGTTCTGCTCCACCAACCTGTTCTGGATAACAAGGCGCGCGCCGTTTGGCGTGGCGAAGCTGCTGGATCAGGATGTGGAAATAGACTTTCAGAGAGAGACCACACCGAACGATGTGGTCACGGTTATCGCCACGCAGCCGCTGACGGGCAATGAAACCTGGCACAAGATCATGCCAGGCGAGTGGGCGTTATTCTGCCTTGGGGAGCGTATAGTTTGACGCCAGCTGCGGGTGAACAATCTGGCTGCTGATAGGCTTGCTGACCACGTAATTGCCGTTAGAGACGGAAACCACCGGCGGCTGACGAGTCATGGCGAAGTAATCGTAGCCCGGCTTTAACTGCTTCCAGAAGTTGATGTAGTACGAGTACTTGTGGCGCTCCATGTTGGCGTCGGTCATGCGGAACGGGTAGATGCTTATCTGCACGCGAGGCTGGCCGAACACCAGCGCGCCGGTCACGAACTGGAAAATCTCGTCGATGTTCTTGTCGGTCATGGCGTAGCAACCCACAGACACGCAGGCGCCGTGGATCATTAAATATTTCCCTTCATAACCGTGAGCGCGGTCAAAGGCGTTCGGAAAGCCGATGTTGATAGCCTTATAGAAGCGGCTGTCTGGCTTAAGCTGCGGACGTTCAACGGTATAAAACCCTTCCGGGCTTTTAAAATCGCCCTGGCGCTGTTTCGGGCCCAGGCCGCCGGAGTAATTACAGATTTTGTAGCTGTCGAGCAGTTGATACTGTTCGCCCATCTTCACGTAGAGATCCAGCGTGCGCTCTTCTTTGAAGATCTGGATATACACTGGCGAACCCATTAACTGCTGTTTTAGTTCTGATTTGATGGGGGTATTACTGTCGCTGCTGAGCAAACTGGCAAATGACATGCACGGCATCAGGAGCATTGCAAGAAACAATGCAATTTTACGCATACTGCTTATTTCCTTGATAAATCTGTAACTATGCCAGGACGGCGAGAGTACCCAAAATAAGACTATTCTGTCTCGGGAGCGCTCACATTAGCACCGCTGTTATTTTTCGCAAGCGCTGACTTCAGCGTTTACATTTAAGTTTTACTTAAGCCCCTAACGCGCTTCGTAATGTGACCGAAAGTTTCTCTGAAGGTTCTGCAATACGTCTGGCTGAAGCGGATACATCACGCCGCCGGAGCGGGGCGGCGGCGCGTTATTTTTAGCTTTTCCGGGCGCTGAACTGGCTCGGCGCATCCACCATCACGCCATCGGCATTCAGCTCCGCCGCTTTCTGGTAATCCTGCGGCGAGTTGACGCCAAAAAAGATAATGTGCGCGTCGCCATGCGAGCGGAAACAGTCCACTGCTTCTTTATCCCAGGTGAGCGTGGCGGGCGAAACGCCTTCGCCCAGCGTGAATTTTTCCACCACTTCGACCTTGCGGTTCAGCTCAAGGCCGTACCAGCGCGGCTGCTCGGCGGCGGCAGGCGGCGGACACTGGTGCGAAAGCGAAACGTTAGCCAGCCGGGTGCGGGTTTCGCTGCGGGTGACAAAGCGCGGCACAGCGGCGGGCAGGGCGCTGATATAGCGATCCTCGGTGGAGTAAACCCGCACGCGCCCGAGGCTTTGGGTTTTCTCCAGCACCGCCAGCAGCCGTTTCCCCATCTCATCCGGCGCGGCGTCCGGCGATTTAATGTCGAGGTAAAAAGGCGTCTGCGGCCATTTTTGCAGCACGGCTTCAAGCGTTGGGATGGTCGCGCCTTTGTCGCGCCACGGGTGCGCGACGTCGCCCCATTTCCAGCCTGCGTCGATGCGGGCAAGCTGCGCAGCGGTGAAGCGGGAAACCGGACCGCTGCTGTTGGTCAGCGTGCTTAAATCGCTCGGCCGGTAAAGCACCGGCACGCCGTCTTTGCTGAGCTGCACCGTCACCCATATCGCGTCGGCGCGGTTTTTCAGCGCCAGTTCGATGGCGGGCAGGGTGTTTTCCGGCGCGTCGCCGGTGCCGCCCCGGTGGGCTATCAACTGCGGGCTGGCGCAGGCGCTAAACGCGGCGGCGAGCAACAGCCCGGTAAGTGAAACGCGAATCATACTTTTCTCCCTTAATCCTTTAGATTCATAACGCTAACGACGATCCTTGTTATCACAGTTTTATGACAGCGAATGGCGGGCGGTTGCCGCCGCGCCCATTTTTTGCCAGACTGTATGCACATACAGTGTGGGGCTTCGCGATGCGTAAAATCATTCATGTCGATATGGACTGCTTTTTTGCGGCTGTCGAGATGCGCGACAATCCGGCCCTGCGCGATATTCCGCTCGCCATCGGCGGCAGCCGCGAGCGGCGCGGCGTTATCAGCACCGCGAATTATCCGGCGCGAAAATATGGCGTGCGCAGCGCCATGCCTACCGCCATGGCGCTAAAACTTTGCCCGCACCTGACGCTGCTGCCGGGGCGCTTTGAGGCTTATAAAGAAGCTTCCGCGCATATCCGGGAGATCTTCTCGCGCTACACCTCGCTGATTGAACCGCTGTCGCTTGACGAAGCCTATTTAGACGTTACCCACAGCCCGCACTGCTACGGCTCCGCCACGTTAATGGCGAAAGCGATCCGCCAGACCATTTTCGACGAGTTACAGCTCACCGCCTCGGCGGGCGTCGCGCCGGTGAAGTTTCTCGCCAAAATCGCCTCTGACCTTAACAAACCCAACGGGCAGTATGTGATAACGCCTGATGAGGTGCCGGCATTTCTGCGCACGTTGCCGCTTGGCAAGATCCCGGGCGTCGGCAAGGTGACGGCGGCGAAACTTGAAAGCCTCGGTCTTCGTACCTGCGAGGATGTGCAGAACAGCGATCTTGCCGTGCTGCTTAAGCGTTTTGGCAAATTTGGCCGCGTGCTCTGGGAGCGCAGCCAGGGAATCGACGACCGCGAGATAAGCAGCGACCGGCAGCGTAAGTCGGTGGGCGTGGAGCGCACGCTGGCGGAAGATATTCACGCGTGGCCTGAGTGCGAGGCGATAATAGAGCGGCTTTACCCGGAGCTGGAGCGTCGTCTCGCCGCCGTACAGCCGGATCTGCGCATCGCCCGCCAGGGGGTGAAGCTCAAGTTCAACGATTTCCAGCTTACGACGCAGGAGCACGTCTGGCCGATGCTCAACAAAGAGGATTTGCTCGCTACCGCCCGCAAAACCTGGGAGGAGCGCCGGGGCGGGCGCGGCGTACGGCTGGTGGGGCTGCACGTCACGCTGCTCGACCCGCAAATTGAGCGCCAGCTGGTGCTGGGGCTGTAAGGCGGGCGAGAGGCGAAATAGCCAGCGTTGCTGCGCCTGTCATCCTTACTCTGGAAGGAAGAGGGGAAAAGCGCATCGGTCTGCGGCGACGTTTATCTCTGAAACGTAAAAACAAAAAAGGCGGCCCGCTGGCCGCCTTTGACGTATTTTCTTACCTGTTTTCGCTTACTTAGCCGGAATGGCTTTCAGCAGCTCGGTCAGCAGCGTCCAGTACTGGCCCACGCTTTCGATGTGAACCTGTTCGTCCGGGGAGTGCGGGCCGGTGATGGTCGGCCCGATGGAGACCATGTCCATCTCCGGGTACGGCTTCTTGAACAGGCCGCATTCCAGGCCGGCGTGAATAACCTGAATGTTCGGCGTCTTGTTAAAGAGCTTCTGGTAGGTTTCGCGCACCAGCGCCATTACCGGGGAAGAGGCGTCTGGCTGCCAGCCCGGGTAGCTGCCTTTGGCGACGGTTTCGGCGCCCGCCAACTGGCCCAGCGCTTCCAGCGTCTGCACCACATAATCTTTACCGCTGTCGATAAGCGAGCGGATAAGGCAGATGATTTGCGCTTTGTCGGCATCGGTGGTCACCACGCCGAGGTTCAGGGAGGTTTCCACCACGCCTTTCGCCACGTCGGAGTTACGAATAACGCCGTTCGGCGTGGCGTTCAGCAGGCCGATGAACGCGTCGCGGCTTTGTGCGGTCAGCGCGCCCAGCTCAGAGGCAGACTGCTCCACCAGCACGGTAATGTTCTTCTCTTTTGCGGACAGCTCGTTGTTCAGCACGTCGAGGTAAGCCGCGGCGAGGGTTTTCAGCGCGTCGACTTTATCCGCCGGCACCGCCAGGGTGGCGAAGGCTTCACGCGGAATGGCGTTGCGCAGGGTGCCGCCGTTGAGGTCGATCAGGCGCGCGTCCACCTCTTTCGCGTGAGCAAACAGGAAGCGGGCCAGCAGCTTGTTAGCGTTGCCGAGGCCAAGATGAATATCCGCGCCGGAGTGGCCGCCTTTCAGCCCTTTTACCGTCAGCTTCAGCGTCTGGTAGCCTGCCGGCACCGCTTCGCGAGTGAGCGCAAGAGTAGTGATGAAATCGATGCCGCCTGCGCAGCCCATGTAGATTTCACCTTCTTCTTCGGAGTCGGTGTTGATAAGGATGTCGCCCTGAAGCCAGTTCGCCTGCAAACCGAACGCGCCATCCATGCCCGCTTCTTCGGTCATGGTCAGCAGCACTTCCAGCGGGCCATGCTGTACCGCGTCGTCCGCCAGCACAGCCAGCGCAGAGGCCATGCCTATGCCGTTATCCGCGCCAAGAGTGGTGCCGCGCGCCTTCACCCATTCGCCGTCAACGTAAGGCTGGATAGGATCTTTGGTGAAGTCGTGAACGGTGTCGTTGTTTTTCTGCGGCACCATGTCGAGGTGCGCCTGCAACACGACCGGCTTGCGGTTTTCCATCCCGGCGGTGGCCGGTTTGCGGATCAGGATATTGCCCACCTGGTCGCGCTCAGCAAACAAGCCCTTTTCCTTCGCCCAACCCATGATGTGTTCGGCGAGTTGTTCTTCATGGTAGGAAGGGTGGGGAATAGAGCAGATCTTAGCGAAAATATCCCACAGCGGTTGGGGAGAAAGCTGAGACAGTTCAGACACGTTAAGTCTCCTTGACGACGACCCGGCGAAACCTCGCTGGCGGGTCACAGGTTATCATTGGTATGTGCCGCAAGCCTTGCCTGGGCAATGGCCCGAGAATACCACTTTATGCTGCGCCATGCAGACCAGCGCGAGTAAAAACCGGGCCATAGCCGCGCAAGACTGGTTTTTAGTGCGCCAGATCTCTATAATCTCGCGCAACCTATTTCCCCCCTGAACACTTTTTAAGCCATTTTTTTAACTGGCCGGGACACTTCACATGAGCGAAAAATACGTTGTCACCTGGGATATGTTGCAGATCCACGCGCGCAAGCTGGCGAGCCGCCTGCTGCCTGCTGAACAGTGGAAAGGCATAATTGCTGTCAGCCGCGGCGGTCTGGTGCCGGGCGCGCTGCTGGCGCGTGAACTGGGTATTCGCCATGTCGACACCGTTTGCATCTCCAGCTACGACCACGACAACCAGCGTGAAATGAAAGTGCTCAAGCGCGCCGAAGGCGACGGTGAAGGCTTTATCGTGGTTGATGACCTGGTGGACACCGGCGGCACCGCGGTAGCTATCCGCGAAATGTACCCGAAAGCGCGTTTCGTCACTATTTTCGCCAAGCCGGCTGGCAAGCCGCTGGTGGATGACTACGTGATCGACATTCCGCAGGACACCTGGATTGAGCAGCCGTGGGACATGGGCGTGGTGTTTGTGCCGCCGCTGTCTGGCCGTTAATCGCCATCCTTACGATGTTTTACGCCCGGCATTGCCGGGCGTTTTGTTTTTTTGACGGGCGGGCGAGTACAATTAGGGTTCCTGTTGTTTTCATGGAGCCAGAAAGCTATGCCGCAGGCCAACCTTAGCGAAACCCTGTTTAAGCCGCGTTTTAAACACCCCGAAACCTCTACGCTGGTGCGCCGCGTTCAGCACGCCCCCGCGCCGCACATTGAATCCATGCTCGAAGGCAATACGGTGCCGCACTGGTATCGCATGATAAACCGCGTGATGTGGGTCTGGCGCGGCGTCGACCCGCTGGAAATTCTCGATGTGCAGTCGCGCATTGTGCTGAGCGACGCCGAGCGTACCGATCCGGCGCAGTACGACACGGTTATCGGCTATCGCGGCGGCAACTGGATCTACGAGTGGTCGAAGCAGGCGATGAACTGGCAGCAGCGCGCCGCGCAGGAGACCGACGAAGCGCTTATCGGCAAAGCCTGGCTGAAAGCCGCGAACCTTTACAGCATCGCCGCTTACCCGCACCTGAAAGGCGATGAGCTGGCGGAGCAGGCGCAGGTGCTGGCGAACCGCGCTTACGAAGAGGCCGCCACGCGCCTTTCCGGCGAGCTGCGCGAGCTGGAGTTCGCTATTCCTGGCGGCGCGCCGATAAACGGCTTTTTGCATCTGCCCAAAGGCGGCAGCGGCCCGTTCCCGACGGTGCTTATCTGCGGCGGGCTCGATTCGCTGCAAAGCGACTATTATCACCTCTTTGAACACTATCTGGCGCCGCGCGGCCTCGCCATGCTCACCATCGACATGCCTTCCGTCGGCTTCTCTTCTAAATGGAAGCTCACCCAGGATTCCAGCCTGCTGCATCAACACGTGCTGAAAAAGCTTGAGGAGCTGCCCTGGGTCGATCACACCCGGGTGGCGGCGTTTGGCTTTCGCTTTGGCGCGAATGTGGCGGTGCGGCTGGCCTACCTTGAGGCGTCGCGCCTTAAAGCGGTGGCCTGTCTTGGGCCGGTGGTGCACCAGCTGTTAAGCGACCCGTCGCGCCAGGGGCAGGTGCCGGAGATGTATATGGATGTGCTGGCAAGCCGCCTTGGCATGTATGACGCCTCTGACAGCGCGCTGCGCGTGGAGCTTAACCGCTATTCGCTGAAAACCCAGGGACTGCTCGGCCGCCGCTGCCCAACGCCGATGCTCTCCGGCTTCTGGAAAAACGATCCGTTCAGCCCGGAAGAGGAATCACGTTTAATCGCCTCGTCATCTGCTGAGGGCAAACTGCTGGAGATTGCCTCCCGGCCGGTGTATAGCAACTTTGACAAGGCGCTCACGGAAATTACCGGGTGGATAATTCATAAACTGCGTTAATTGATTGCTAAATTCCATTAGTTTGGTAAAACAGTTGCTTCACAAAAGGAGATCGCAATGACGTTACCGAGTGGACACCCGAGAAGCCGATTGGTTAAGAAATTTACTGCCCTGGGGCCGTACATCCGGGAAGAGCAGTGTGAAGGTAACCGCTTCTTTTTTGACTGCCTGGCCGTTTGCGTTAACGTGAAGCCTGCGCCGGAGAAGCGTGAGTTCTGGGGATGGTGGATGGAGCTGGAAGGCCATGAAACCGGCTTTACCTACAGCTGGCATTTCGGGCTGTTTGATAAAGAAGGCAAATGGGTTCCTGGTGTGATTAAAGACACGGAAGTGAACGCGAAGCTTGAGCAGACGTTGCAGAATTTCCATGAAAGGCTGCATCAGCTGTTAGCTTCTCTGGAATTAACGCTGGAGCCTGCCGAGAATTTCAGCGAGCAACTGCTGAAAAGAACTGCATAATACGCGCCCGAATAAAACACTAACCCCGCCACTGAGCGGGGTTAATTTTTTATCGTAGCCACACGATTTATTTTGAACGCCCTTTATGAAGGACGTTCGGGGTAGTAATCAGAACTGGTAAACCACGCCTAAAGCCACAACGTCATCGTTGTTGATATTAAGCGCGTTGTCATCGTCCAGCTGGTTAATTTTGTAATCAACAAACGCAGACATGTTTTTGTTGAAATAGTAGGTTGCCGCCACGTCGACATATTTCACCAGATCCACGTCGCCGATGCCGTTTTCAACATCTTTGGCTTTGGACTGCACGTAGCCGATGGACGGGCGCAGGCCGAAGTCGAACTGGTACTGCGCGACCACTTCAAAGCCCTGGTTTTTGTTCGCGTAGCCGCCCGTAATCGGGGTCATGTTGCGGGTTTCGGCATACGTCGCAGCGAGGTAAAGGTTGTTAGCGTCATACTTCAGGCCGGTTGCCCAGGCTTCAGCGTTATCGCCTTTGCCAAGCGCGGCGGCGCGCTGGGTTTGCAGACGGTTGGATTTGGTGTACGCGCCGCCAATGCTCACGCCGCTGTCGCCGATAGCGTAGTTCACAGAAGCGCCGAAGCCGTCGCCATTGCCTTTGTTCGCGGCGCGGCCATCGTTTTCGTTTTTGCCCTGGTATTGCAGGCCGAATTTCAGACCATCAACCAGGCCGAAGAAGTCGGTATTGCGGTAGGTGGCCACGCCGGTGGTGCGCCCGGTCATGAAGTTATCGGTTTTGATGTAAGCGTCGTCGCCGAATTCCGGGATCATATCGGTGTAAGCGCCGACATCGTACAGGATGCCGTAGTTACGGCCGTAGTCGATGGAGCCGAGATCCTGGAATTTCAGGCCGGCAAAGGCCAGACGGGTTTTGGTCACGCCAGAAGAGTTATCGCCTTCCGCACGGTTAGCGGCAACCTGATATTCCCACTGGCCATAACCGGTCAACTGGTCAGTAATTTGCGTGGCGCCTTTAAAACCTAAACGAATATAAGACTGGTCGCCGTCAGAAGAATCATTATCGGTGAAATAATGTTCAGCTTTTACGCGGCCGTATAAATCCAGTTTATTTCCGTTCTTGTTATAAACTTCAGCAGCCTGTGCAGAGGCGGCAGCCATTACGCCAGTGATCACTAATGCCAGAGTACTCTTTTTCATTTTGAAATCCCGATAAGTAAAACGCGCTAATATTCGCGGGCCCGAAGACCTGTGAAAAAACAAGGAGCGTTTTAACGGTTCAAAATGAAAGATTTATTACAGATTAAGAAAAATTTTAAATTCGCTTAAAAAAATGTAAACGTCATAAAAATGTCAATCGGCACCGTTACGCTTGCCGATCCCGCGCAACTTCCGGTGCGCTTTTCCGGGGCAGCAGTTGGCAAGAGAGGCCGCGCCTGTTACAACGTCTCTTTGGGTTGAATTTTTCCATTTTCGTTGAAACGGCAGAGAATCATGAGTGACAGCCAGACCCTGGTGGTCAAACTGGGGACCAGTGTCTTAACCGGCGGATCGCGCCGCCTGAACCGCGCCCACATTGTCGAACTGGTGCGCCAGTGCGCCCAGCTTCACGCCGCCGGGCACCGTATTGTTATCGTCACCTCCGGGGCGATTGCCGCCGGACGCGAGCACCTGGGCTACCCGGAACTCCCGGCGACCATCGCCTCCAAGCAGCTGCTGGCGGCGGTAGGGCAGAGCCGTTTAATCCAGCTCTGGGAACAGCTTTTCTCAATTTACGGCATTCACATCGGGCAGATGCTGCTGACGCGCGCCGATATGGAAGACCGCGAGCGCTTCCTCAACGCCCGCGACACGCTCACCGCGCTGCTCGATAACCGCATCGTGCCGGTCATCAACGAAAACGACGCTGTCGCCACTGCCGAAATTAAAGTAGGCGACAACGACAACCTCTCGGCGCTGGCGGCTATTCTTGCGGGCGCCGACAAACTGCTGCTGCTCACCGACCAGCAGGGGCTGTTCACCGCCGACCCGCGCAGCAACCCGGAGGCAGAGCTGATTCAGGACGTCTACGGCATTGACGACGCGCTTCGCGCCATCGCGGGCGACAGCATCTCCGGCCTTGGCACCGGCGGCATGGGCACCAAGCTTCAGGCCGCCGATGTGGCAGGCCGCGCAGGCATCGAGACCGTTATCGCCGCGGGCAGCAAGCCGGGCGTGATTGGCGATGTGATGGAAGGGTTGCCGGTGGGCACGCGCTTCCACCCGCAACAGTCGCCGCTGGAGAACCGCAAGCGCTGGATCTTCGGCGCGCCGCCCGCAGGCGAAATTACCGTGGACGAAGGGGCGCAGGCGGCCATTCAGGCGCGCGGCAGCTCGCTGCTGCCCAAAGGCATTAAGAGCGTTTCCGGCAACTTTTCGCGCGGCGAAGTGATCCGCATTCGCAGCCTCGACGGGCGCGACATCGCCCACGGCGTGAGCCGCTACAACAGCGACGCATTACGCCGCATTGCCGGGCATCACTCACAACAGATTGACGCTATTCTTGGCTATGAGTATGGCCCGGTAGCCGTCCATCGCGACGACATGATCATCAGCTAAGGAGCCAGCAATGCTTGAACAGATGGGCAAAGCCGCCAAAGCGGCTTCTTACCAGATGGCGCTGCTTTCCTCGCGCGAGAAAAACCGCGTGCTGGAGAAAATCGCCGATTATTTAGAAGCGCAGGCGCAAGAAATCCTGCTTGCCAACGAGCAGGATCTGCTGGAAGCGCGCCGCAACGGCCTGAGCGAGGCGTTACTGGATCGCCTGGCCCTTAACCCGCAGCGCCTGCACGCCATCGCGAGCGACGTGCGCCAGGTCTGCAACCTGGCCGACCCGGTAGGGCAGGTGATAGACGGCGGGCTGCTGGAGAGCGGCCTGCGCATTGAACGCCGCCGCGTGCCGCTGGGCGTAGTAGGGGTGATTTACGAAGCGCGCCCGAACGTGACGGTCGATGTTGCTTCCCTGTGCCTGAAAACCGGCAACGCCGCCATTCTCAGAGGCGGCAAAGAGACCTGGCGCACCAACGCCGCCACGGTAAAAGTGATTCAACGCGCGCTGGAAGAGTGCGGCTTGCCCGCCGCCGCCGTACAGGCGATTGAAAGCCCGGACCGCGCGCTGGTGAACGAGATGCTGCGCATGGACAAGTACATCGACATGCTGATCCCGCGCGGCGGGGCAGGGCTGCACAAGCTGTGCCGCGAACAGTCCACCATTCCGGTGATCACCGGCGGCATAGGCGTGTGCCATATTTTTGTCGACGATACAGCGGAGTTCGCCCCGGCGCTGGACATTATCGCTAACGCTAAAACCCAGCGCCCGAGCACCTGCAACACCGTTGAGACGCTGCTGGTGCACGAAGCGATTGCGGATCGTTTCCTGCCGGAACTCAGCAACGCGATGAGCGAGCGCGGCGTAACGCTGCACGCGGACGAGCGTTCACTCGCGCTGTTAAGCAATGGCCCGGCAAAAGCGGTGGCGGTGCAGGCGGAGAACTTCGACGACGAATGGCTTTCGCTGGACCTGAACGTGAAGCTGGTGAGCGATATTGACGGGGCGATTGAGCATATTCGCGAGCACGGCACCCAGCATTCGGACGCCATCCTCACCCGCACGCTGCGCAACGCCAACCGCTTTGTGAACGAAGTGGATTCCTCGGCGGTGTATGTGAACGCCTCCACCCGCTTTACCGACGGCGCGCAGTTTGGCCTGGGCGCCGAGGTGGCGGTGAGCACGCAGAAGCTGCACGCCCGCGGCCCGATGGGCCTGGAAGCGCTGACCACCTACAAGTGGATTGGCTTTGGCGACGATACCATTCGTGCTTAACTAAGGGCAGGGTGATGCAAAAACAGGCGGTTGAAACCATACCGTATTGACGCATCACCCGCTTTTGCTTACCCTTTTACACCGTGCTTCACGTTCGTGAACACCTCTCTCAGGGCCGGTATAGCTCAGTTGGTAGAGCAGCGCATTCGTAATGCGAAGGTCGTAGGTTCGACTCCTATTACCGGCACCATCAGCAAGTAATCTCAAGTCAACACAAGTCAATAAAAGCCTTAATTATCAACTATAAAATCCCATCCTTAGTCATTTGACGTCAACCCATATCGCTTGAAATCAACAAGCTGTTGGGGGCACAATCAGGGGCATGTTCGTTCGGTCTAGGAAATGTGCCCCCATGATGCTTAACGCCAAAAAGGTTGACACTGCCAAAGGAAAGGAAAAAACCTATAAGCTCTCAGATGGCGGTGGTTTATACCTTCAGGTTGAACCAAATGGCTCACGCTACTGGCGCATGAAATACCGCTTCGGTGGTAAAGAAAAACGTTTGTCCTTTGGGGTTTACCCTGCTGTTACGCTTGCTGAAGCAAGGCAAAAGCGCGATGACGCTAAAAAGGTTCTTGCTGCTGGCGACGATCCGGGAGAGGTAAAAAAAGCCAAAAAACTGGCTTCTAATTCCGCTGGTGTGGTGCTTAATCCATTCAAAGAAGTAGCATTAGAATGGCATCGTCTTAAGTCGCCTAAATGGTCTGCAGGGTATGCTTCAGATATCATGGAGGCTTTTGAAAAAGATATCTTCCCTCACATTGGTTTGCGTCCTATTGCCGATATAAAACCATTAGAACTATTGGAAGTATTGCGTCTGATAGAAGCAAGAGGAGCGCTAGAAAAGGCGAAGAAAGTACGCCAGCGGTGCGGAGAAGTCTTTCGGTATGCAGTAGTGACAGGTCGCGCCACCTATAACCCAGCACCAGATCTTGCCAGCGCGATGCAAGGTTACGAAAGTGTACATTACCCGTTTCTTAGAGCGAATGAGCTACCTGAATTCTTTTCTGTACTTAAATCTTATACAGGAAGCCCAATTGTTTTAATGGGAGCGTATTTGCTTATCCTTACCGGATTAAGGACAGGAGAGTTACGCGCAGCAGAATGGCGCGAGATCGATTTCGATAACGCTTTGTGGGAAATACCGAAACAACGTATGAAAATGCGTCGCGCTCACCTCGTACCGTTATCGAGACAAGCCTTAGAACACCTTAAAAAGCTGAAAGCGTTAACTGGTGCTTTCCCTTTAATTTTCCCCGGGCGTAATGATCACAATAAGTGCATGAGCGAAGCCAGTATCAACCAAATTTTTAAGCGGGTTGGTTATGGTGGTCGTGTTACTGGCCACGGCTTCAGGCATACGATGAGTACCATTCTCCATGAACAAGGTTTTGATAGCGCTTGGATTGAAACTCAACTAGCCCATACTGATAAAAACTCTATACGCGGTATTTATAATCATGCGCAATATATTGATGGCCGAAGAAAAATGATGCAATGGTATGCAGACTATCTTGATAGCTTCATGGGGAGTGTATAAATGATTACAAGAGAGTTTTATTCATTATCAGATGTTGAGAAATTATTAGGCATTTCCAGTGGAGACATTTATTACCTTGCTTATAAAGGAGAGATAAAATTAGGGGCAATATTTGATGAAAGAAGTAAGTCCTATACATTTAAAAGTAAAATTTATGTAAGGAATGAAGATGAATTCAATCATTGGTTGATTTCTGCTCGTTCTAATATAAATGGAGATCGCCATATCTCAGGTGGTTCGTATATCGAGGTGATAAGCGATTCTATTTTATTTGATAGCGAAGGGCGCTATTTTTATGCGTATTTGAAGGGCTACTGGAATTTTGATGATAAACATGTATTTATTATATATGACGCAGGCGGAGATGAAGAAGAGTGGCCAACTTATTTTTCTCCTGATATAGCCCCAAATGAAGATTGCAATTTTATAAAAGCTATTCCGGTTTACGAAGATGATATTGATTATATGATTAGCGGAACTGCTGACTTATCAGGCAGAGATTTTGATAAACTAAAAAGAAAATACCTTCAAAGTCCGCAAATGAAATCTGCGCAATCTCTTTCTCAACAAGAAAGGCGTGCAAAGCCTAGAGTCGAAATTCTTCAGGCTGTTATTTCCATAATGCGCAGTGATATCTCTTATCTGAATTGTACCGTGACAAAATTGACTGATACTTTATTCGACAGGGCACATATATATTGGCCGGAAGAGAAATCACCACCGCTTGAATATGAAACAATAAAAAAGTTAATTTCAGATAGCTTAAAATTTGGTTCTTAACAATCCTTTAACAAAAATGGCAGTAAAAAATTTTATTTTACAGCCATTTTCCAATATCACATTCGATGCTTTAATTCCTGCCAGTTGACCCCAATAGACTTCAGTTGATGGTTTAGCATAAAAGGTGGTGAAATGGCCAATGAGTTCCTTTATGAAGATCATGGGCGTCCCAGTCCTGACGCAATGATTGATATGAAATTCATTACTAAAGATTGTCTGCTGTCAAATAAATGGATTTACAAATTAATATCGCAGGGGCGTTTCCCGAAACCGATAAAACTTGGGCGCATGTCTCGCTGGCGTGCTGCGGATTATTACGCTTGGCGTGATAGTCATTCAGTTTCTGCGGAATAAGCCTGGTGTTTTAATAGATATATATTCTGGTCTTATAAAATTGCGGAGTACCATATGAATAAACCCATTATCACGGGAGGGCATTCTCTTGCCCTTCCGTCACTAAAAAACAATAACGTTGCAACGCTTCAGGCATATAAAGTTATTCCTTTTGCCGAGAATGGCTGTGATGCGGCATGCGTAGCGCGTATTATTGAAATCCACACGCTTAATAAACTGCGGGAAGAGGGAGAGACGCTTTTTTCCCTTACAGGGCTGACGGTTCCTGATACTGAAGCGGTGGCTGAAGAAATAAATGCACTTGTTGCCCGCTGCGTGAAGATTTGCCGCCGGGAAGAAGATGAATTTTCTTTCCGCCAGCGCGAAGCCGCAGAGGCGCTGGCAGTCATGAATCAGGCAAGCGGAAAAAGTAACACGGTGTCTGAAGCGCGAACCCGCAGAGGCAGCAGTATGGAACGGGCCGATGCAGAACGCCGTTATCAGGCAGCCCTGACGCGCCAGACAGTGCAGCAGTCCCGGCTGGAACTGGTCAGGTCATTACCCGGCCTGTTATCAGCGGAGGCGGAATATATCGGGAAAGGTATCAATACCCGCTTACTGAATACCTTTCCGCGCACGCTGCGTATCCCGTCCGGGGTGACAGAGCTTTTTACCGATACCGTTATGCGCAATATCATTATTGATTTCACAGACGGCCTTAATGCCCTGACTGCTGCAATGCGGGCAATTATCCGGCTTTGCTCTTACCCTACTGACAGGTATTTGCTGAATAATGGCGGAAAAAGTCGCACTGAGGCTTACCGTAAATATTACCGGGCAGAGAACGCGCTTTTACGTGCGATTATCAGTGACCAGGATTATGCAGATTATATGGCGGCTTACAGCAAAGCTGACGAACTCAAAAATAAACTTTTCTCCCGTTAATAAATCAGGTTAATAATAATGTTTGCTTTTAAATTCCAGAAGCCGGATGCGGCTGCCCGTTATCATAAAAAACTGACTAAAGACACCGCTTACAGGGAGGGTGAAAACCGTCGCTTTGCTTTAGCTGCGCCTGCTGAAAATATGCTGCGCGCTGCCATTCTCGAATCTGGCTGGATGATGAATAACATCACACTGCGGGATATTAATGCGCAGTCAGGTAATGCCATTAATATTGGTGCCAGTGAACTTCATACCGGCAGGACGGCGGGCGGACGTTTTCGCAAAAGAGTTGCCATTAATGGCACTGAATTCTGGCTGTCAGAAACGGATACCTGCGCCAGTATCAGTTACGGCGAAATGGCAGATATTTATAACCTTGGCGAGGCGGGCGATTTTGATAAAGCAATGGATGCTTTTTTTGCTGAGGCGCTTGCGCTGGATATGCTGCGTATTGGTTTCAACGGAACGGCCATCGCTGATACCACCGACCCGGAAACACACAAAAAAGGGGAGGATGTAAATATTGGCTGGCATGCGCTGGCGAAAGAGTATGAGAAAGGTAAGCAGATTATGGCTGACCCTCTCACGCTGGGCGATACAGGCGAATGGAAAAATATAGACCTGCTCGCTAATCACCTTATTACTGAAATGATTGCTGAGCCGTTCCGCGAGAACCCGCGTCTGGTTGTTCTGGTGGGGGCAGAACTTGCCGCACAGCAGCGGCTGAAGCTGTTCAGTGCAGCAGACCGCCCGGCTGATATCAGCGCGGCCCAGCTGGCCGGCAGTTCAGTGGCCGGACGCTTTGCCTTTGTCCCGCCATTTATGCCCGGTAAACGTCTGGCTGTCACCACACTGAGCAATCTGCATATCTACACGCAGGCGAATACCCGCTATTTCCGGGCCGAATTTGACGAGGAAAACGCTGAATACGTGCGCTCCTGTCTGCGTAATGAGGGCTATGCGCTGGGTAATCCTGAGCTTTATGCCGCTGTTGATGAAAGCGCCATCACCCTGGTTTAACAGGCATAAAAAAGCCCGCTGAGATTCAGCGGGCCGGATGGAAACTTACTCAGGAAATCCCCGTAACGTCTGGCACTACGCCGGAGGAATTACAGAATGGCAGGACGTAACTGCATAATCAATCAACAAAATTCGGTTATAAAACCCTTGCGCCTGAACGAAGGCACGGGCTATAGTTTTCCCGCTGTCGCAAAATCGGCAGCCGGGCGTGGAAACCCGTGTTATCTGGAGGCGACACGAGACGCGCCATGCGTCTTTTTTTGTGTCATTGCCTTTGCGCATCTGTTACTTGCACTGCGGTTTCTTTGCCGTTGTGGCTATCGTGTAATGGTGGCTCAGGCGGGGCTGACTTCGGTCAGGCCGGTATCCTTCAGAGCCGGTATTTCCACCCCCGTCTGGGCTACCACCAGTGAGCGTGGAAACTCCGGTGGTAGCGTTACCCGCTATCTGAAGGAGGTTGCCGCCATGGCTACTGTCTCCGCTTTATCACACCCTGAATTTACCTTTCTCTTTCTTGCCGTTCACCGTGCTGACCGCTCCGCGCAGCCCTGTGCCGTGCGCGTTAATGCTTACAATGAGCGTGCTGCCCGTGCGCAGTTGACCGCTGATTATGTGTTGTGTTTTGCCGGAAGGCTTCCCGTCAGCCTGCGCGGGGAGGTACAGCCATGAAAACGTATCAGCAGCCCGCCTGTACTCTTTCCGAAAAAGGAGAAAGCCGCCTGTTGCGTGCGGCCATGGTCAGCGAATTTCTTGCTGAGGTCCTGTCCGGCTCCTGTGCTTCCGACGGCAGGGAAGTATCTGCGGAAGGGGCCGCCGCCCTGTTTGCCTGCATTGCGGAACAGCTTGATGGCGTAATCCGGGAAAGCAGTCTGATGAAGGGAGAGCGCCATGATAAATGACAGCACCCTCCGTTCCCCGTCATTCCGTACGGCGCTGCTGCGCCGTTATATTGCTGATGCTTTCATTGCACTTATGACCCGTGTTAACGGCGAGGCTGTCTATGCCGAAGAGGGTGAGTGCATCCCGCTCACCCCCGAAAAAGTGGCGCTGAACATTCTGTTCCATATCGAAACGCCCTGGCGGGAAGAATTTGGCGCGGAAGAAGGCAGCCGGCTGGCTGCCGAAGCGCTTGAGCAGATGCTGGCACCGGGTTTTGCAGGTGAAAACCTGCGCCTTTCCCTTACCGGCGTGACGGAGCTGCGGGAAGTGTACCGGGATATTATTTTCGGCGCGCCGGATGGCGAGCTGCCGCCGGGATATGCTTTTGTGTCACCGGAAGACGGGGAGGCTTATCTGTGAAAGCACAATCTGTCAGTTCTGTAGCAACAGCAGCGCGTGGCCGCTGGCCACATATTCTTTCTGCGCTGGGTATCCGCGTTCCGGCGGCAAAACGGCACGGAGCCTGCCCCGTATGTGGCGGTAAGGATCGCTTTCGTCTGGACGACAGGGAGGGGCGCGGCACGTGGTTCTGTAACCATTGCGGAAATGGTGACGGGCTGGATCTGGTTCGTCTAGCTACCGGGCAGGATGTGAAAGCGGTTTCTGCCATGGTAGCCGGGGCGCTGTCATTACCCGACGTAAGCAACCAGCCCGTATTGCCTGCCAGAAATAAGGCCACGGACGGGAATGCGGGGCGGGCGCGTTTCGCACAGCTTCAGCAGCAGACCCGACAGGGTGAAAGCGCCTATCTGACGGCGCGGGGGCTGCACGGGCATACGCTTTCCCTGCTGGAGCAGCCTGTCAGCGTGGCGGGGCTTACGTTTGCGCCCGGCTCTGTACTGCTTCCCCTCACGGATATGGCCGGGAATATCACGGGCGGTCAGCTTATCAGCCCTGACGGTGAAAAATGCCTGCTGCCGGGCAGCCAGCTTTCCGGGGCATTTATTCATGTGTCCGGCGCGTCAGCAGAGCCGCCCGTGCAGGTCATCATCACCGAAGGTTATGCCACAGGCCTGACTGTCAGCGGGCTGGCTGACGGGCTGATACTGGCGGCGGTGGCTGCCGGTAATCTGCTGAAAGTGGCGCAGCAGGTGCGCCAGCGCTGGCCTGAAGTGCGCATCGTTCTGGCCGGGGATAACGATTTGCTGGACGGTAAAGACAATACCGGGCGCATTCAGGCGGAAAAGGCGGCGCAGGCCGTTGACGGCTGGGTAACCCTGCCGCCAACCCGCCATAAAGCGGACTGGGATGATTTTCGTCGTGAACAGGGCGAGCGGCGTGCCCGCGAAGCGTTTATGGAGGAAATGACGCTGCACGGCAGGGGGCTTACCCGTCTGCCGCAGGGGTTCCGGCTGACAAAGGAATACCTGTGGTATGACAAGCAGGTAAACAAATCAGACGGCGATACGGAAATCCGCAACATCAAGATTTGCAGCCCCCTGCGTGTTACGGCCATTACCAGTGATGCAGACGGCAGTAATTATGGCCGTCTGCTGGAGTGGGAGGACACCAACGGAAACAGCCGCAAATGGGCCATGCCGATGGAATTACTTGGCGGCAGCGGGGAAGAGCTGCGGCGCGTGCTGCTGGTTAACGGGCTTTCCTATATCAATATCAATGGCATGGCGCGTGCGCACCTGATGGAATATATCTCACTGTGCAAACCCGACAGAAAAGTGACCTGCGTGAACAAAACCGGCTGGCACGGCGGCGTCTATGTGCTTCAGGATGAAGTGATAGGTCGTGACGCGCAGTCTGTGATTTTGCAGACCAGCAGCGTGCAGGGCCGTGACTTCCGGGTGAACGGCACGGCAGACGAATGGCGCGAACAGATAAGCCGCTATTGCGTGGGGAATGCGCGGGTGGCTTTTGCCGTCAGCCTGGCATTTGCCGCACCGCTGTTGCAACTGGTGGGTATGAGTGGGGGCGGCTATCACCTCAAGGGCGAATCCACGGACGGCAAAACCACCACCATGAAGGTGGCCGCGTCTGTCTGTGGGGGAACGGACTTCTGGCATACGTGGCGCGCCACCGGTAACGCGCTGGAAGGCACGGCCAGCCGCCGCAACGACGCCACGCTGATGCTGGACGAAATCCGCGAGGTGGACGGGCGCGAGGCGGGAAACATCGCCTATATGCTGGCGAACGGGCAGGGAAAGGCCAGAGCCAGAACAGACGGTTCCGTACGGGAAACCAACCGCTGGAACCTGCTGTTTCTGTCCACCGGCGAGCTGTCACTGGTTGAGCACGCCGCCAGTGCCGGAGAACGCACCTATGCCGGTGTTGAGGTCAGGATGATCCAGATCCCCAGCGATTCAGGCCGGTACGGCGTCTTTGAAGAGCTGCACGGCTTCAGCGGCGGTAAGGCGCTGGCGGAGCATCTTGAGCAGGCAGTGACGCAGCATCATGGCGCACCGTTCCGTGACTGGCTGCATCACATCACCCAAAATTTACCGGAAATGACCAGCCAGGCGAAAGCCATGCTGAAGGAGTTCACCCGCAGGCTGACGCCGCAGGATGCCGGGAATCAGGTCGGGCGTGCAGTCACGCGCTTTGCCCTGGTGGCGATGGCCGGGGAACTGGCCACCCGTGCCGGTATCACCGGGTGGCCGGAAGGTGAAGCCTTCAGGGCAGCAGAACGCTGTCTGGCGTCGTGGATGGCAGACCGTGGCCATGCGGCCAATCAGGAGGATAAAGCCGCGCTGGAACAGGTCTGCGATTTTATGACCCGCAACCAGTTCAGCCGCTTTGCCGACTGGCATGACGAGCGCAACCGGCCTGCTGCAATGATGGGTTTCCGTAAGGTGGATAAAGGCGGTAATGACAGCGAGCCGGTAACCACTTTTTATGTGCTGCCGTCCGGCTGGAAGGAAATCTGTAAGGGGTTTGATGCCCGTAAGGTGGCGCGGCTGTGCGTGGCAGCCGGATGGCTGGAGCCGGGCAGCGAGGGGCGTACACAGACCAACGTCCGCCTGCCAGAAATAGGACTCAAACGGGTATATCAGTTTAACAGTCAGGTGCTGGGCAGCGCCGACCCGGTTTAAATCGCGTGAGCCTTATTTATCTGAGGTAACACTGGTAACAGAGGTAACAGCCTGTGTTTATGCGGCCTGCCGCTGTTACCAGTCATAAAACATGAGTGGTAACACTGGTAACGGAAAGCAGCCTGTTACCTTGTGTTACCACAGTAAATACAGCAGTGGTAACGGTATTTATCTTTATAAATCAACGATGTTACCTGTGTTGCCACTGTTACACGTCCCTGACAGAAAGCGCCATGCCCGTGAGCCTTATTTCTGGCGGGCCTGTTTTTAAAGGAATAACCATGCGGATAATGAAAATGACCTGCCCGGCATGTCTGGCAGAAGCGAAGATACGCAAGACCAACCGGAAACATCCCCAGCTGGCTGATGTGTACTGCCAGTGCAGTAATATGGAATGTGGACACACTTTTGTAATGAATGTTTCGTTCTCTCACACCATCAGCCCCAGCGCGCTGGCCGGGCAGGGCAGGATAAAAGAGCTGATAGATTCGCTGGGAGAAAATGAACGCAAAAAGGCGCTGGCGCTGTTACAGGCGGCTGAGGAAAAGCGTTAGCAACAAGGGCCGGGCCTTAAAAAATTATGCCCGGCACAGCATTCTGAGTGTCAGTGGTTTTCAGTACCACCTCTTATAAATCTGCTAGTTTTCAAAAGCCTGTAAATCCTCAACCGTGCCTGACTCATGCCAGTAAGTCACAAAAAGTTGATATTGATTATATAAATCAATAGGTTACATTTGGTTTCGTCAGGCGCTCAAATCTGGCGAACTGAAAAAAGATGAAAATCTTTTCAACTTTTTCAGTTTGGTTTTTCTCGCACAAGCCCAGTACCGGCGCCGGCTGACGATACCGTCTGTAAAAAATCAAAACTGAAAAATTTATGCGATCCGAAACGTGCAGGCGGGTGCGGTGTAGTGCTTTTTTTGTGTTTTGGCAGATTTTAGCTTGAAAAATATGGTAATAAAAAACATCATTTTCAAAAGGGAACTATCAGGGCATATTTATCATGCTTATTCATGAACACTTTAAAAAAACCAAAGATTTATTAACAAAAGTCGACTCCAAAAATGTCGCAAACTGGCTTTTGAATGATGGGTTTTATCCAGAGCAATATGTATTGCCCCCTTGTTTTTGTGTTTCGAATTTTATTTTTCAGGATAAACCCTACTTTACTAATATTGCGGGGCTAAAGCCTACATTTGTTACAACAGTCTCATATCCAAAATCATATTTAACCAACAGGGTTTTTGGTATACAAAGCCCAAAGTATTATCATGATATTGTTTATTGGCTTATCAATGAATGGGACTTTGTAGTTAATCATATATTCAATGAGGAAACAAAAATATATTCTTATAGTTTCCCTATACCGCTGACAAAACAGGAAGAAGGGGAGATCTCATCAATCAGGTCGGGGAGGATGATTTATGAATGGATAGAAATGGCTGAAAAAGATTTAATAGTTGATGCTGTTAATTTTAAATACTTAGTTAGAACGGATATAACTAATTTTTATGGCTCTATTTACACTCATAGTATTCCTTGGGCATTGCATGGGAAATCTCAAGCGCGTGCAGATAAATATTATTCTTTATTGGGTAATAAAATAGACAAATTAATGCAATATTCAAATGATACTAAGACAAATGGGATATCAGTAGGATCTGCATTGAGCGACCTGATTGCAGAAATAGTTCTTGCTAGAATTGATAGGGAAATAACTAAAAAACTTAAAGGAAAAGATTTTATTGGTGTTCGTTTTAAGGATGATTATAGGGTTCTTTGTAATTCAGAATCAGATTCTAAATTAATTATGAAGACAATATCAGATGAGCTGGCGAATTTTAACCTAAGCATAAATGAATCTAAAACCAAAGTTACGGAGCTGCCAGAGGGGCTATATCGTGAGCATAGCATTAAATATTACCCTAATTCATTGGCTGAATATAAAATAATTACTTTTAAACAGTTTGAGAATACAGCTCTTATTGCTCTAAATATACATAAGAATTATCCCGGAACTAGTATACTTGAAAAGTTTCTTTCGGAGCTGTTCTCCGGTGATGAGCTTAAAATTAGATTTTCTAAACTAAAGTCAAAGAGGTTTAAAGAAATAAAAAAGGTTATCAGTTTTTTGTTTTTGATGAAAAGAAAGTCTGAGAAGATAATGAGTATTGTATTATCAGTAATTGACTGTCTTTATATGAAATACCATAAGTCCCATCCGGAGCTGAAAGATTTCATCAAAGAGAAAATAAAGGGCGATATAGAATATTCTTCAGAAAAGGATTCTGTTTTTGATGTTATTTGGTTAATGTTCTTTGGTAAGTTTAGAAAGGTTGGATTGGGTGATATAACAGACCTTGTTAATAGTGAGTATATCAAATTAAACAATTTTTACAAAACCATCAGCACAGGAAAACAAAAAATATACTCTAATGAAGGTGTCTGTTTATATAAAGCCCCAATAAACTTTAAAGATCAAAATTTAATTAATTACGTGAATGCTTTTAGGGGTAAGTAAATGAGTAATAATGATTTTTTTAGTTCGTGGGAAAGAGTTTTGAATCCTACAAAGCTTAAAGAGAAAATAATTTCTTTTTCTATCTATGTTACGGCATTTGAGCTTTTAAAAAATGTAATCATAGACAAAACGCAGTTCTTTTTTACCGGGCCTTTCGATGATGAATCTTGTAATGCTGATTATGAAAAGAAGGTTTTGTCTAAAAGTAAAAGTAAATTATATGCATCTTTATTATGGCTTCAAGCCATGGAGGCCATAGACGCTAATGATATTGAACTTTTTAATGAGCTTAAGGGAACAAGAAATAAAATTGCTCATGAAATGTATGAACTGCTTCTTACAAGGGATGTTGAAAATATAAATATTAAGCTTAGTGATATGTTGAAGCTGCTTAATAAAATTGAATTGTGGTGGTTTGAGAATTTAGATATGGCTATTGATCCCGAAGCATATCCTGAGAATTTTGATATCAACTCCGTACAGCCTATGAGCGTCTGGACTCTAGAATTAATTTTAAAAATTTCAATCGGAGATGAGCGTGAAGCTTTTCAGCAATACGAAGAATTTTGTAAAGTATTCAAACCCTAAATTTTTGAGGAGTATATCGGATTACAGGTCATAACTTCTTGAAAAATACCCGGCCTCCAGCTATCCCACTATAGAAAGGTAAGTATGGGGGCATTTTTGGGGGCATCTATAGTCTTTTTTGCTGTAACTAGTTGATTTAAGTTGTTATTTATGATGATATTTATTCCTATTACCGGCACCAGTTAATGTGAAAATTAGCTTATCTTTACTTTGCTTCTCAATGAAGTTTTTGCCTTCTTTTTTCGACGAAAATTATAATCTCATATGTTCAATAATATGATAAAGACATTGATTTTAAATGCTTATATATTATAAACCGTAATAAATCTAATTTTGATTAAGCTTCTTATATTTCTTGAGCAGGCTAATGGTTAGATAAATCATTTGTAAACTGATAAGAAAATATGATGCAATCACTAAACAAAAGGCAGTTTTAACAGCACTATATTTGAACAATGAGTCAGTACCGTAAATCCTAATTATTGATAATGAATCACTTATTATTGATATCAAACTAGGTGTAAAAACCGCAGCAGTGAGTACAGATAAAGCTAGTAAAGGCAAGCACTTACCTCGCAGAGTATTTTTGGCTAGACCAAAATTTATGGCTTTATCGTGCTTTGGAATATCCAGATTAACAGCTTTGACAATTTCAGGATACCAGGCACCATATAAGATTGCTATGATAGCCATCAATAAGCTGGCGACTGCTATTTCATCACTCATTTTCAACGTATTGCACAGGTTGAACTTCTAGAGATTGGCATAATTTTTCGTATGATGATTTGGTTACTTCATAAGTAGAAACACTGCCTCGCTTCTTTGAAACTGGGGCTAATGTACCGTCTATAGCTGTTAGTTTTTTATTCAATTCCTCAATAACATTCATGCTATTTAATGTAATATTATAAGGGCCGGAAATACTTTGTGCTTCTGCATTAGAAAGAATTTCTTTGATTGTATCATCAATGGCTGATTTTAATTGATATTGATATTTAGAAATTATAGATCTCAGATATCCTCTGCTTTCAGTTGCGGTAGCTTGAAATAATTTACTTATGACTTGCTCATCAGGTATTTTTCCATCGAAAACGTGATTAACCAAAAGGAATAATCTGTATTCTAGAATATCGCTACCTCTTTTGAATACCTTGACGCCCTGGATCATTTCAAGATATTCAATTATACTGGCTTTTCCAAATGAACTTACTTTAGTACTCAGTTCATCATTTTCACAACCAATTATGCTGGCTAGTTCTATTTCATCTTCAATATCAATATCAAATTGTAGTCTCATAACTTTGAACTCCTTGGGAATGTAACTTATTAATCTGTATAAAAGTACGTATTCAGACTAATCCCATTATTAATATTATGTAAAGCCGCTTTCTCAATGTTTATAATGGCTTGTGATTCTTCTCACAAAATGAAGCATTCCCGAGGTAGCACTAATTTTTTGTATTTATCTTTTAATTTTAATAATTCATGTCATGTATGGCTTGCAATGCTATAAAGTAATCTTGCATTCAGGCATTCAAAACCTATAGCAACTTATAGTGAGCATCCTTAAATCGATAAAATCGGTGTTAAAAGTTTATCAGAAGATAATCTGGATTAGCTTAATTCCGGATCGCTACGCGTGATAGCTAGTAGTAGGTAGCTAGCACTTTCATGCATAAGTTAATGTTGTAAATAGCATTGGTACTTTGGTCATCAAAGACGTGAAGGATTTTTAGTTTCATAAACCTGCTTTCTTATCTTAACTTAATTATTGTTTTTTTATTAAAAACATGGATTGAATGTTTTCTTGTTTCCAGTGTTTAGATCAATGTTTTTATTAGCATAGCCATTTAAGCTCAATTTCGCTATATATGTAATTATTTTGTGGAATATAGATAAGCAACGATTAAGGAAGATGTATGAAGCTGCAACTATTACAGCAAGCTATTGAGCAAAAAAAACCTATCTCATTCGAATATAATAAACCCGGTAAAGTCCATGGGAAAAGATATGGCAATACCCATGCGATTTATACTATAACGAGAAAAGACACCTCTAAATCTATAAAAGTTCATATTGTACAAACATCAGGTGCTACAGATTCAGAAAAAGATTTTCCAGAGTTTAGAACGTTCGATATTATAAATATTTCAAACATCTGTATCCTGCATGAAGAACCCTCTTTTATAATTGATAAACGTTACAATCCAGCCTGGACTGGATATGCTGATGTAATTGCTAAAGTGTAACTGTAGTTATGGAGATGCTTTTCTAATCATTCACGAAGGGGTTAATTTTAATCTAATCCTGGCGATATCTTTAATAAGACAAACCTGGAAATAGCCATTATAACCACAAAGCGTGCTCTGGACGTTATCTGAGCAACCGTGCTCATTAATCGAGGCCCGAAAGTGCAGCAACACTTCCGGGCCTCTGACCACAAACGTTAAGAGGAATAACGCTATGGCTAATATCAATAGTAACACTCCCGCTTGCCCTGAAATTAACCGCCCGTTTCCCAATCTGTACGCGACGTCACAGGCCGCAACGCTGCCCGCAGAGGATTTACTGGAAATAGCCTCGCTTTGGAAGGGCGCTCGCCTCAGAAATGGATTTTTTCAGCCTCGCCACGCTTTGCGAAAACTGATAAGCGAACTGCTGGAATGCCATGACGTCACGCTGTCTCTGGCGCTTGTGGGCAGGCTTGCCTGCGCGCTGGAAGCATTGTCAGCGGCACTAGATCGGCCCATTCCCGTCCACCTTTATCCGTCACTGACCACCGATCTTTCACCCGAACTGCCCTGATGCATCGGCAGCGAGGAGCCAATTCTGGCTACTGCCGGGCGCTGAATACGGCGCTGCTGAGCCGCCCTTAACGCCGGAACTGGCGAAGCGGCTCACCGGCCTGCTGTTTGATTTAGTCTGCCACCTGCGCAACTTCATTAATACGAACAAAGCGCGGCTATGAAGACTACGCCGGGCAGCTTATTAAACCTGTGAAGTAAAAGAGAAGGGCCGGCAGTGCCTGGCCCTCCGGGATAATCCTCGCGGCATAAAACCGACGAACGACCTTGTCGATGGCCTGCGCACTCACGTGACAAATGTCTTTTATAAAAAAGCAGTTAATGCTTTATCCGCCTTTGTCGTTCTCTGCGCTCATAACTTGATTCTGATGCGGTTCGTTCGGACTGACCGACCATGCCGGTCAGTATAAAGACATTAATGGTTACCTCCGGGGAGCCGGACCGGACTGTCAATTTGTCCCGCGCGTTCGATGAACTGCGCCTGGTCCCCGCACTTCGTTACCCGGTGTGACAATTAACAGAACGGTATTTTCTGCGCCGCCTGGGTTTTCAATAAGCTTTTGTTACTAAAAGGGTAAACATAAAATTAATTTCCTGAACAAAAACCTGATAACGTTATAAATAGTCCATACATGAGGTACTTATGATAACCGTTTTTGTTTTACTTAAGACGACAAAGGAATGGCTCCGTCTGGAGCGTGCTGAAAGAAACCGGATTGCCGATAGCGTATTATCTACCGTTTTGCCCGATAATAGCGTAACGCTAAGAATGTTCGACGCCGAGGCGTTTACCACAAAATGTACTGATGTCGCTATGTTCCAGGCAGAAGATATGCAGGCATTTTATTTTGCCATTGAACGGCTAAGGGACTCGGAACTTATAACCAAACCTTATTTTGAAATGGTAGAGATTATCCCTACTATTGAAGATGGTTTTAAAGCTTTCGAGAAGTCTAATATTTCGAAATAAGAAGACTGGTTAAAGGGAGTAACAATGAAGGTTGCTACTCCCACCGTTGAGACTTATCTTTTTAATGGTTGCAGCAGAATTAAGGCTCCGGCTTTACCGGGCCACCAGAATTTTAATTCTTATACTCGCTTTTTTAAATGACTTGCCCTCGCGCTGATTTGTTATTGATAAACCGCAGGTAATTAAGCCTCGTTGATTCAGTTGGCTTACAACGCAGACCGCTTAACGCCAGTAGAATCGGGCAATCACTCGAAATTATCCTCACCGTTTCCTCGCTACAGCCTGTAAACCGCGGCGTTCCAGTATCCTTGTCCGGGGCCGCAATCTTTTTACCACTCAATGCTGTACTCTGTGTCTTTTGCTTGGCAAATTTAAGAGAGTGAATGAATAAATCGAGCAGGAACGCTTTGCCAGCTAAGAGAAGCGATAAAATTGTGATCTTTCTGTATCGATAAATCACAATGTTACCTCTTTAAATTTATCGTGCCGGGCAGTAAACAGAGTAAAAATATTACTCATGCCCCCTTGAACACAGCTTCAAAATCCGCGCCGTTTAAATCCGGGGATGCACAAAGCATATCTCTTGCCAGCGCGCGCCGGCGATTCAGTAATGCATCCAGTGTTTCTTCAAACGTTGTAATAGCATTGTCTTTTACCGTGGGATAATACACATAAACATCCTTTGTCTGACCGATACGATAAGCACGATCGGTCGCCTGATCCTCTTTTGCCGGGTTCCAGCAGCGAGTGTAATGAATAACGTGGTTAGCTTTCTGAACATTAACCCCAAAACCAACTGCGACCGTGGAGAGAATAATCACGCCAAATCCCGGTTGGCTCTGAAAATCATCAATCAATCGCTGGCGGCTATTGTGGCTCTGGCTTTTCGTGCTGGTATCGCCATTAATAATCACTGGGCGAAACCCAAATCGCTGCTGGATAGCGTGCTGGATCTCGCGCTGAAGATCTCGCAATTCAGTAAAGATGATCACCTTGTCTTTACTGGTATGTTTAATTTCATCCAGCGTTTTTAACATCCAGTTAAGCTTGGGTGATGCTTCCCGATAACGCGGATCTGGGTTAATCACTGCCGGGTGCGCGCAAATGAGTTTGAGCCGATGTAATAAGCCCAGCATTCCCGCACCTGCTTGTTGCATTCCTTCGCTTAGTGATTGCTGCTGTTGCCAGTTAGCAATTGAAGAAAGATAGAGCTGTTTTTGAGGATCGGAAAGTGGCAGTTGTTTACAGCTGGCGACTTCAATTTTTTGCGGTAAATCACGCGCGACCTCTTCTTTAGTACGGCGTAATGTCTGCGGCTCAATTAACGCCCTCAAACTTTCCAAACGTTGCGTATCACGGCTCGCTTCGTTCTCAATAGGACGAACATAATGTTTGCCAAATTCATTAAGCGCCCCTAATAGACCTGGCTGAGCGAAATCAAACAGGCTCCACAGATCTACGAGGGTATTTTCAACAGGTGTACCAGTACAGGCGACTTTAAACCGGGCCTGGACTGCATTGGCCGCATGGGTGATCAATGCAGCCGGGTTCTTTATTTTTTGTGCCTCATCGCACACCATGATTGACCATGGCTGACGTGCAAGTGAAAACTCCTGATCGCGAAGCGTTTCGTAGGTTGTCAGAATAATTTTTGCGTCACCTTGCCAGCCGGGCTTGAGCAGATTTTTAATCCCCTGCGACTGTAGCTGCGCCGGAATAGCTTGTTTAGGGTATTTCACCGCTTTGATGGTTTCGCCATATAATTTCAACACCGGAATACCCGCGGTATAGAAAAAATTATCCAGCTCTCGTTCCCAATTATCTAAAAGAGAGACAGGGGCCACAATGAGGCTTGGCGGTTCTTGCGGAAATTTTTCAATAAACCATACCAGGAAGCTCAAAATTTGTAGCGTTTTCCCAAGGCCCATATCATCCGCCAGCAAGCAACCTGCCGTTTCCTGAGGTGAACGAAGAAAAAGTTGTTGCAGCCAGGCTACACCCTCGCGTTGATGATCTTTAAGCCGGATGTGTTCCTTGAGACTGAGTGGAATTTCAGCTTCTACGTGACGCGCATTGAGGAGCGAATCACGACGTTGCTTGATATAAGCCGCCTCTTCAATATTCTGTTCAATTTTAAGTACGGCCCGGGCTGTTTTATCAGCAACATTGCCCTTCGATTCATTTACCGTATTCTGCTGTTTTTCCCAGTGGTTATGGAGAGTTTTAGCCGCATCCAATGGTAATTCAGCGTCATTCCAGGGAGAGGTAATATGCGTTTCCCCCGTAGCTTCAGCCTGGATAATTCTTTCTTGCAGTTCATCGAAATGTTGGTAGTTTTCAGGCTGCCAGCCAGTCAGCGTTTCCACCGAAAATGCGGAACAATCGATGTCATCGGGAAGCCAGTTTTCGCTTTGCGCTTTAGACAGCCAGGGAGAAGTTATTTTTTCAAACTCACCAATGCCGATAACGCGATCGCCATATTTCGCAATATCCAGAACATCGGTGAACTCTTTACCTTCGATTTCCTGTTGCCATCGTGTCAGTAATGACAGGCAATCGCGCCATTGTTGTTCAGTAAATTGACTCAGCTCAAGTTCATAACCTTGCCATGCGCCTGCGGGCATTTTTGCGGCAACACTGACACCCAGAGCCTGAACAAATTTTTCCAGCTCCCAAGGGGCGCAGAAGCGGAAGGTTACGTCTGGCTGCGGCACCGGCGAGACAGGTTCCAGTACCAGCGTGATAGCCTTTATCTTATTCTCATCATTCAAATGAGGATGAAGCCTGAAATGATGAAAGAAAATATGGGCATCAAACAATGCCTGTTCATGTTCTTCAGGGGCAATAACACTGGCGGCATCCTCACCCAGGAAGGTATAAGGGTTGCGAACAAACGAAAGCGCTTCGCTACCGGCCACCCGCCGGCCCGGAATCGTGTGAATGGAATTCAGGACGTCTTTCACTTCGGGAGGAATGATGACATGGCTGAGTTCACCATTTTCTCCGGGGATACGGTAGCTATCGTGAACCTGCGCGTTTTTGTCAAAACTGCCGATCCAGTTAGCTGGTTGGTCCTCGAAATAGGGTTCAATTTCAATAACGGCTGTATCAGCAACCGTTGCTTTGCGCAGGCGTAATGACAACGAAGTGGGTTTGATTACGTGCGTTTTTTCCAGATAATCATCAAATTTTGCGGCGGCTCGTTTCGCACATTTACGAATAGCTGCCCATCCCAGTTGGTTAGTGGTTTCGCCTGGAGTCTGCGTTTGCTGCGCGCTGAGCTGCTCTGTTGCCTGCAAAAGCGCCCAGTTTTCCCGGGATAACAAGTACGGCTGATTATCATGGGTAAAAATGGCGCCGGTACGGCTGAGACGAATAGATTGTCGGGACGGCAGGATGGACCATTCAGCAATCCAGACGCGAAAATCACTGTCGCTTAATGCTCCTCGTGAACTTAAGCTCGCACGCAATGGCAACACTGCAGGGACGCCAATCAGAGGCAGGCTGCTGGCATGTTCTTCATCGTCGAGCAAGCGATACAGCGCTTCCCAGCTCAGTAGCCATCGGTCTGTTAGTGATATCAGATAGTCTTCTTCGGCCAGTTGTTCAAGCCAGGATGCCAGAGCCCAAAGCTCTGAGTCATCAACCAAAGATTGCGCAAAACTGAGCCCATTTTCCTCAATCTTGTACTGATTTTTCAGATGACGTTCTACCTGCTGACGGTTTCCCACCAGTTTACTTAACAGACGTTTCAGCATTATTTGATCCAGTAGCGATGCGGTTCTTTAGTCACAGGGGTGAAACCGAGTCGAAGCAACTCTCTTTCTGTTGTGTCGTTCGGGGATTTGAGCTGAACGGACAGCACCCCACCTTTTTGTCGGTTATCGCTGACGATGCATGAGGTGTTTTCAACCAGGTGTTGTATTGCTGTATCTCGCAAGGGATTGATGATTTTGATGTCAGATACCGAGGCGGGTGAGAGCGCTTTTTTATCTATAAATTTGACAGGCTCTTCAGCCATCCATCGGATACCTAGCTTGCGCAGTTCATCATCGTATTTCAGCATCCAACCGGTGATTCTGACCTTGTTATAACCTTCGGCTCGAGGAGTATGTGGTAGTCTCAAAATACAGCGTCCCTGGCTTTTTAAGTGAACGTTGATTTCCAGAGCCCCAGACTCAGGATTAAACGGAGCTTCACCGATGCGATAGGCGTACATCGCATTCCCCGTGCCGGAAAATTCAACGAAGAGGTAATCGTTAATCTGCATAATCATGGCGTTATCAAAGCTACGCCCACCGCGCAAATGGCTCAGACGACCACGATTTTCCTCGCGAAATTTCACAAAATCGCTGTCACGATTGGTCCAGGCATCCGGACCCATGACGATACGGGTGAACCCCATCTGATTCGCAAAACGTAGCCAATAATGCAGCCTGGCCTGATCGACATCGCCATTGCCGCGGAGCAGTTCAAAGAAGTGCATCAAATCTTGTTTTGCCAGCCAGCCCCGCACCATCGCTGCGACGGGTTCAGAAACATACTGATGCCATTTGTTCTGTTGGCTTTTCAGCTGCGGGTTATCCCAGTATTGCAGGGCGGCCTGTTTCAGGGCGGAATGCGCTTGATCGCGATAGGTAGAATGGTAATAGCGGGTCAGCGTCGCCGTCATAATGTCATCACGAAAACGGACCCACTGCGCCGCCAGGCCTAATAGCCAACTGATTTTGTCCAGATATTGAGGATCGTCCAGAGTATCAAGCTGCGCGAGCAGCACCGTGAAAATACGTTTCCACAACCAACTGCTATCGGGAATTTGCGCTATTTTTTCTAATGATGATAAGGAATTACTCTCACCGGATAGTAGTTGCCTGGATATCACGCCGCCCGCCTGTGGGGTAAAAATGTCGTGGTAAAACTCAATGGTTTTCATCCACGACTTCTCTCTGCGGATAGCCGCTTTTACTACGGGGTACCCCCTGGCGATATGACCACGCAGCACACACCAGTGCGGGTTTATTTCTGGCGATTCGTGTTTGTAGGCAAAATAACTTGAACAGAGTGCTGCCCAGTCCTTGCGCTTCAGTGTTTTAGATTCAATCTGTTTTTTGATAGCGCTGTCGACATGGGGGAAGTATGTATCATCCTCCAGTAATACTGGTTGTTCGGGGTAGAGCGGATCAGCATCGGCGAGGCTATAAAATACCATTCGCCACTCTCGCTCGTTGAGTTCCTCCGCAAGACGAAAACGACGTAAAGCCGCCAGCCGCATCTCCTGAGGTGGTTGAGGGATTTTCTCGGCTTTATCAAACCGCTTTTCCATCTCCAGGCCGGCAGCGGTCAATGCACGAAAATCATGAGGCAGAGAATGATCACCCTGCTGGCTGGATGAGCGCTTAGCCGCAATGCGTTGCGAAAGAGAATGGAGTGCTGGTGTCATTGCGGCATTACCAGCTGGCAAATTTCTTTATTAATGACTGGCGGAAAATCCACTTCGTCCGCCCTGTCTCGCTTATCCTTAAGCCCGAAGAATTGCATGCGTAACTCAACGCGACGGCTGGCTTCCTTGCTTTCTTTCGCGTTATTAAACGAAACGCCTCCAGCAAGAAAAAGTTTACGAATCTGAAGCTGTTGTTCTGCAGAAATGCTTTTTTGCAGCGGGCTGCGGCTATCCAGCAAGCTGCACATTACCCATTCAGAACGTTGTAGGGAAAGATGCAGGTTATAAAGGTATGACCCGTCAGTATCGGTAAACCCTTCAATAACGATTTGTTTAAACCACTTTTTGCCTTCTTCACTGTCAGAGGCCTCCAGCACAAGAGGAACGACATCCTGCAATGCTTTTTGCCCCTCAGCATTCAGGAAAAATTGGTTGTGATCGAAACGCCCGGCCTCACCAAAGCTGATGCGGTTATCATGACAGTCCACCACGATAGTTTTGTTTACGCTGCGGGCATGCAACTCCAGGCGCTCACACAATCGGGAAATATCTTGTCCCCTGGCTTTTTCACCTTGCTCCGCACGTTGAATGCGCTGTGTAACTGAACTCAGCGATGCCACCATGACCACAAGAAATAACACCATCATGGCAGTCATCAGGTCGGCATAGGAGATCCAGAAGGGTTTCTCAGCCTCATCACCACGGCGCTTTTTAACGCCAAATGCATTTCCAGACATCAGCCGTCACTCCTTAAGCGCGAACGCGTGACAGGACATCATCAAGCTCGCTGACGCTTTCACCGATCTGTTCGACAGCGCCTGCAAGTAAGTTAGCGGCTTTGGCCATTTCGACGTCCAGTTTGCCCAGCGTTTTATCCAGGCTGCGAGAAACGCCTTCGGAGAAGTCTTCAAAGCCTTTTCCGAGCACGTCACTGACATTTTCCACGAAGGTTTGCGCTTCACGGTTATAGCTCTGCAGGCGTTCACCGTGTTGCTTAAGATCGGCGATAAACTGGCTGCGGGTGGTTTGTTCAGACTGGGTATTTGCTGCAAGTAACTCCAGCATGGCAATAGATTTGCTGACGGCTTCCCGATTATTACGATAATCAGCCACCACAGAGTTGAGTTCGCTGGTGGCAAGCGAGAGTGATGAACCTGCTGATTGTGCTTTATTCAGGACGTCAGCCGCGAGGTGATTCGCTTCCGTCACCTTATCGCCTGCATGTTCAAAGCGCTCGGCGGCAACACGCATTTTATCTGCGCCGTTTTGCATATCCTGAATCTGTCGGTTGGTTTGTTCTGCAAGTTTATTAAGGGTTTCAGTCGTTCCCTGATGCTGGCTGGCAACAGTTTCAATCAGCTGTTTGATCTGATCGTCTACTTCACTCATCACTCGTTGCGTCTGTTCGTGCAAAGACTGCTGATTAGCTTGCTGGCTCGCGGATAGTTGTTGCTGGCCTTTATCAATCTGCCCAAACAGGCCACTTAACTGCTCGCCGAGCGCTTCCACAGAGGCGGCCATTTTTTCCATTGTGGCATTTTGGCCCTGCTGAACTGAATTCTGGATGGCTTCAATAAAAGTAGCCATATGTTCTGCCTGCGCTTTTTCACGTGCTTCGCTGTCGGCAAACATTTTTTCAAGTTGGCGGGCCATGCGTTCACCAGCACCTTCACCTTCAGCGCCAATTTTGGCAACGGAAGACTGTAAGCTGGTGAGCATGTCATTCATGCCTGCCTGCATGGCCTGCTGGCCAGATTTCATTTCAGACAGCAGTTGTTCAATTAATTGCGCGCTCCCCTGGCGAGAATCATCACTGACCTGACGCATATCCTGTAGCAGGACAGAGAAGCCGCTCTGCATTGTCTGGATCGCGCCGACGGTTTGTCCCATCATTTCATTGAGGTTATTAAATTGCTGACCAAACGTGGTGTCGAGCTTCGCCATAAACGCTGTTAACACATCCTGCAGCATATTTTGCACCATGCCGCTTTGATCGCCGCTGGCGGTCTGTACCGCGCCGGCAATTTTATCCAGCGGCGACTTCAGGCTATTTTCAATCGCGCCGCTCACCTGGTCGGCAAACTGTGAACCTGATTCGCGATAAGTGGCGCTTAACGTAGTGGCCAGGCGTTCATTTTCAACTTTTTGGCTCTCAGCAAGATGCAACAGCATATCGCGCAGATCGGTGACAAGGCTCTCTTTCAGATGGCGCGCCTGGGTCGCGCTTTCGTTACTGGACTTCACCAGTGAGGCGAGATACTCCTCACCCACGCCGCTAACGTAGAGCTTGTCGATAGCGGCAGTAAACTTTTCCAGGTATTTATAACACTTCGCCAGTGAGAACTTCTCAAGCCAGGTGATGAGGATCGAGGCTGCAATGGCGAACGCAGAACCAAGAAAGGCATATAAAACATCATGTAACAGACGGTCTACGCTGCTGGTGACCTGCTCCGGCGTGCTGGGGTCAAAGTGATTCAGCCCAATCATTAGCCCGTAGAAGGTACCGATGATCCCCACGCCAGTGAGAATACCGGGCAGATGTTTGAAGAATTCGGTGTTGAGTGGGATATCCACTAACTGCTGTTCTGAGAAGAAGCTGGCGCTGGGCGCGGTAGCGCGAATTTTAACCACTTTTTCTTCACTGCCGACCCGTTCATGCTGAAGGTGCAGGGATTCAGAAAATTCACTCCAGGCATGGCTTAGCTCAGGCTGCACAAACAAATTTTTCAAATACTGAAGCTGCTCTTCAGGCTCATTGTTTTCGATACTATTAATTGTTTGTGTATATTTTTTCAGGCGGTTAACAATTTTAACCGATCTGTAGAGATAAAAGAGAATGAAACAGAGAAATGCAAAACTGACGAGGCCGATAACGGTAGCTGGCACCATATAAGGTTGCACAGAAGTCAGCGCCAATAAAACAGAATTGAGCCAGGACATAATTTTCCCTGTTATATATTCAAGAATGACATGACAGAATAACTATCGGCACTATTTTGGTCGTCTTTAACCAAAACTCCGGCGCGGCTATTCATTTTTTAACATTCATCAAACTTTTCGTTTCGATGCTTAAGACAGACCTTAATGCTCAAAGGATAAGCATTGTATGAAAACGAAAGGGCTGAGTTTGTAAACGGAACGGAGGTTTAGTTTCCTATTATTTACCGCTCAATTGCAAATTTCTTTGTGCCGCGTCGTTTGTAATCGTGTTTCTTCCGGGTATCATTTTGCGAGATAGGTTCCAAAACCGAATGTGCGCCAGGGCAGATTTGCGCTAGCGCTGCGATCAATGCAAAGGATTTCCATGAACAACACTGAACAACAGTTCCTGAATGAGCTGGATAACAAATTCTGGAAGGCCGCCGACAAGCTGCGTGCCAATATGGATGCAGCCAACTACAAGCATGTCGTGCTGGGGCTGATCTTCCTGAAGTATGTCTCCGATGCTTTTGAAGCCCGTCAGCAGGAGCTGATCACGCTGTTCCGCGATGTTGGCAACCCGGACAACATCTACGCCATGTCGCGCGATGATTACGACTCCGACGAAGATTACGCACAGGCGATTGTTGATGAGTTGGAAGTCGAGGATTACTACACCGAAAAGAACATCTTCTGGGTCCCTAAAGCTGCTCGCTGGGACACGCTGAAAACGAAAGCGATTCTGCCGACCGGTACGGTGCTGTGAGTGGATGAAACCACCGGGCAAGATGTGAAGCTGCGCTCCGTCTCCTGGCTGGTGGACAACGCGCTGGATGAAATCGAAAAAACCAACCCGAAACTGAAAGGCATTCTGAACCGCATCAGCCAGTACCAGTTGGGCAACGAGGTACTGACCGGGCTGATTAACACCTTCTCTGACGCCAACTTCAGCAACCCGGAATATAACGGTGAGAAACTGAGCTTAAAGAGCAAAGATATTCTTGGCCACGTATACGAATATTTCCTCGGTCAGTTCGCGCTGGCGGAAGGTAAGCAGGGCGGCCAGTATTACACGCCAAAAAGTATCGTCACCCTGATTGTTGAAATGCTGCAACCGTATAACGGCCGCGTGTATGACCCGGCGATGGGTTCCGGCGGGTTCTTTGTTTCCAGCGACCGTTTTATCGAAGAGCACGCGAGCGAGAAGCAGTACAACGCCGCCGAGCAGAAGCGCAATATCTCCGTTTACGGCCAGGAGTCGAACCCGACCACCTGGAAGCTGGCGGCAATGAATATGGCGATCCGGGGTATCGACTTTAACTTCGGTAACAAAAACGCCGACACCCTGCTGGACGACCAGCACCCGGATCTGCGTGCCGACTTCGTGATGGCAAACCCGCCGTTCAACATGAAGGAGTGGTGGAACGCGAAGCTGGAAAACGACGTGCGCTGGAAATACGGCACGCCGCCGCAGGGCAACGCCAACTTTGCGTGGATGCAGCACATGATCCACCACCTCGCGCCAAAAGGTTCGATGGCGCTGCTGCTGGCGAACGGTTCGATGAGTTCCAACACCAACAATGAAGGCGAAATCCGCCGCAACCTGATCGAAGCTGATCTGGTGGAGTGCATGGTGGCGCTGCCGGGCCAGCTCTTTACCAACACCCAAATCCCGGCCTGTATCTGGTTCCTGACCAAAGACAAATCTGGTGGCAACGGCAAAGCACACCGTAAAGGTGAAGTGCTGTTTATTGATGCCCGACAGATTGGCTATATGAAAGACCGCGTGCTGCGAGACTTTACCCGTGAGGATATCGCCAGAATTGCCGATACCTTCCATGCTTGGCAGACGGATAAAGGCTATGAAGACGAAGCTGGATTCTGTTTCTCGGCAACGCTGGAAGATATCCAGAAAAACGACTTTGTGCTGACCCCTGGACGCTACGTTGGTGCCGCCGAGCAAGACGAAGACGATGAACCGTTTGCCGAGAAGATGGCACGACTGACCGCGCAACTGAAAGATCAATTGGAAGAGAGCGCGAAGCTGGAAGCGCAGATTAAGGCGAATCTGGGAGGGTTGGGTTATGAGTTTTGAATGTGATTTCATTGAGCTTGGTTCTATATGTGAAATTAAAAGCGGCAAACGGCTGCCTAAAGGTCATACATTAACAAGCAACCCGACACCGAATCCTTATATCAGGTTAGTTGATATAGACGCAGGTCGTATCTCTCGGGGGAGTGTTCAATTTATTGAAGAAAGCACTAAAGCTAAAATAAAAAAATATATTGTTGAGAAGGATGATGTGTGTTTGGCTATTGTCGGGCATACTATTGGAGTTGTCTTTTTTGTTGAAAAAGAATGGGATGGCTGTAATTTGACGGAAAATGCCGCAAGGCTTACAAATTTTGACAGCCGATTTAACCCTAAGTTTATATATTACTATCTAAATTCAGTTGAAGGACAACATGAAATTGTGTCTAGAAAGGTAGGCTCTGCTCAGGGTAAGCTACCACTGTACAATATTAATAAAATACCCATTCCCAACATTAAATTATTAGAACAAAATTTTATTGTGGCTATATTGGATAACCTAGATAAAAAAATAAGGTTAAATAAAATAACTAACCAAACTTTGGAGCAAATGGCGCAAGCCCTGTTCAAAAGCTGGTTTGTCGATTTTGAACCGGTAAAAGCCAAAATTGTAGTGCTGGAAGCGGGCGGTTCGCAGGCAGACGCGACGCTTGCCGCCATGACCGCCATTTCAGGGAAAGATGCGGATGCACTGGCGTTTTTTGGGCGTGAACATCCTGAGCAGTATGCCGAGTTAAAAGCCATGGCAGAACTTTTTCCGTCGGCGATGCAGGAGAGTGAGCTAGGGGAAATTCCGGTGGGATGGATGGTTAATTCAACCTCTGAACACTACAGTATTTCTATTGGTAAAACTCCACCAAGAAAAGAAGCTCAATGGTTCTCAATAAATAGTGAAGATTTAAAATGGGTTTCAATAAAGGATATGGGTATTGCTTCAACCTATATATCTGAAACAAGTGAAAGGTTAACCCATGAGGCTGTTAAAAAATTCAACATTAAAGTAATGCCTGCAAATACGGTATTCCTAAGCTTCAAACTGACTGTCGGAAGAGTTTGTATTACGACGGAAGAAATGTGCTCAAATGAGGCTATCGCCCATTTTACGCCTAAAGAAAATAAATACGAAAGCCATTGGTTGTATCATGCTCTCAAGTCCTTTGATTTTAATAAATTAGGGAGCACGTCATCTATTGCAACGGCTGTAAACTCAAAAACCATTAAAGAAATGAAACTTATTTTCCCGAATGTGATAATTGCAAAAAAATTCACAAAAAAAGTTTCATCTATAATGAAATTACAACAATTAAACTCAGAGGAAATAAATGGCTTAACCGAACTCCGAGACACCCTTCTCCCCAAACTTCTCTCGGGTGAAATTACCCTGCCGGAAGCAGAACAAATAATCAGCGAGGAAGCCTGATGCTAAGCGAAGACGATTTAGAACAGCAATGCCTGCAATGGTTTGCTGAACAGGACTGGGATGTGCTACACGGGCCAGATATCGCACCGGATGGCGATAACCCGCTACGTGCCTCATTTCATGATGTGTTTCTGCGCCCGGTGATGCTGGAACAGTTGCAAACCATTAATCCCCATCTCCCTGTTGCCGTGCTGGAAGAAGTGATACAGCGTATCGCCCATGCCCAAAGCCCGGATCTGGTCGTCAGCAATAAAGCCTTTCATCACCTGTTGCTCAATGGCGTGCCCGTTGAATATAAGCATGAAGATAAGGTGATTCACGACAACGCGCTGTTAATGGATTTCAACCATCCAGACAACAACCGCTTTATGGTAGTGAACCAGGTCGCCATTCAGGGAACAAAACAAGTGCGTCGCCCGGATGTCATTGGCTATATCAACGGTCTGCCAGTGGCGGTGATCGAACTAAAAAGCCCCATTGATGCTAACGTCGATATCTGGGCTGCGTTTAACCAGCTACAGACCTATAAAAACGAACTGAGCGACCTGTTTATTTGCAACGAAGCGCTTGTGGTGAGTGATGGTCAAAATGCGCGCATTGGCTCGCTGACCGCAGATGAAGAGCGTTTTCTGCCGTGGAAAACGGTGGCGAACGAAAACGACAAACCGCAGTTTGACTGGCAGCTTAAAACCGTCGTGCAGGGCTTCTTTAACCGTGAATTATTGCTCGATTACATCCGCTATTTTGTCCTGTTTGAGAACGACGGCAAACGGCTGATTAAGAAGATTGCCGCCTATCATCAGTTCCATGCAGTGCGTGAAGCGGTCGCGGCAACGATTGTGGCCTCGACCGGGAAACACCTGCCGCTGCACAGCAATGTTCAGCCCGGCAGTAAAAAAGCAGGCGTGGTCTGGCATACCCAGGGCTCCGGCAAAAGTATCTCCATGTGCTGCTATGCCGGGAAATTGTTGCAACAGGCGGAGATGAACAACCCGACGATTGTGGTGGTGACGGATCGTAACGATCTCGACGGGCAATTATACGCCACCTTCTGCCAGGCACAGGATTTACTGAAGCAGACGCCATTACAGGCCAACGATCGCGACGAACTGCGCGAGTTGCTTAATGCTCGTGAATCCGGCGATATCATCTTTACCACCGTGCAGAAGTTTGCGCCGCTGGATGGTGAGCAGAGTCATCCGGCGCTCAACCAACGCAGCAATATCGTGGTGATTTCTGATGAAGCGCACCGTAGCCAGTATGGCCTGAGTGCCACGCTGGACAGACAAACTGGTGTCTATAAATACGGCTACGCCAAACATATGCGCGATGCGCTGCCGAATGCATCGTTTATGGGCTTTACCGGTACGCCAATTGCCTCGGAAGATAAAGATACCCGTGCCGTGTTCGGTGATTATGTCTCTATCTACGACATTCAGGATGCGGTCGATGACGGCGCGACCGTGCCGATCTACTACGAATCCCGGCTGGCAAAACTCGACCTGAACCATGAGGAGCTGGAAACGCTCTCGGACCAGGTAGATGAGCTGGTGGAAGATGAAGAGACAGGCCAGCAGGAGAAAACCAAAGGTGACTGGAGCCGTCTGGAAAAGCTGGTCGGTTCAGAGCCTCGTATTCAGCAGGTCGCCGCCGATCTGGTTCAGCATTTTGAAACGCGCAATACCGCCATGAACGGTAAAGCGATGATTGTCGCCATGAGCCGCGAGATCTGCGTGAAACTGTACGATGCCATCGTGGCAATACGCCCTGAATGGCACAGTGAAGACGTTGAACAAGGGGCGATCAAAGTCATCATGACCGGATCGGCGTCAGATAAAGACCATCTTCAATCGCATATCTACAACAAACAGACCAAAAAACGCCTGGAAGCCCGCTTTAAAGATCTGAACGATCCGCTGAAATTGGTGATTGTGCGGGATATGTGGCTGACCGGGTTTGATGCCCCATGCTGCCACACCATGTATATCGACAAACCGATGCGCGGCCATAACCTGATGCAGGCGATTGCGCGTGTTAACCGCGTGTTCCGCGATAAGCCCGGCGGACTAGTGGTGGACTATATCGGCATTGCGAATGAGCTCAAGCAGGCGCTGAAAACCTACACTGATTCAAAAGGAAAGGGGCAGACTACGGTCGATGCCCGGGAAGCCTTTGCTATTTTGCTGGAAAAAATAGATGTCATTCACGGCATGTTCGCGCCCTTTGCAGGCAAACCTGGCTTTGATTACGCTGGATTCTCCCGTGACCCGTTGGCTTTTTTACGTGACGCCGTGAACTATCTCCTCGGCCTTGATGATGGCAAAAAACGTTACCTCGATGTCTCGCTGGCGATGAGCAAAGCCTGGTCACTATGTAACACGCTGGATGAGGCCGAACCTTTGCAGGAAGAGTTCGCGTTTCTTTCGGCGATCCGGGTGGGGCTTATCAAACTCGATCCGAAGGCCAAATTTAGTCAGTCAGAAAAAAATTCGCTGCTGAGTAAAATTCTTGATAATGCGGTCGTCGCGACCGGCGTTGAAGATGTGTTTGCTTTGGCTGGATTGGATAAGCCGAACATAGGTTTGCTGTCGGATGAGTTCCTGGAAGAAGTAAGGGAGATGCCGCAGCGCAACCTCGCGGTTGAGTTGCTGGAAAAACTGCTCAATGACGGGATTCATGCACGTTCCGGTAATAACGTAGTGCAGCAGAAGAAATATTCTGACCGCCTGAAAGCCGTACTGCTCAAATACAATAACCGGGCGATTGAAACCGCACAGGTGATTGAAGAGCTGATCCAGATGGCGAAGGCGTTCCAGGAAGCAATGGCGCGTGATGATGCGCTGGGCTTAAATCCGGATGAAATCGCCTTCTACGATGCGCTGGCGGAAAACGAAAGCGCAGTACGTGAGCTGGGCGATGAAACGCTCAGAAAACTCGCCATTGAAGTGACGCGACAGTTGCGGAAATCAACGACCGTAGACTGGCAAATACGTGAAAGCGTGCGTGCGCGGTTACGTATTTTAGTGCGCCAGACGCTGCGTAAATACAAATATCCACCGGACAAAACGGCGGGTGCGGTAGAGCTGATTTTGAAGCAGGCGGAAGTAGTGTCGAACAGCTGGACGGTGTAGCGCCTTTACTCATCACCTTGGTTAAGAGGGCAACATTTTGCCCTCTGCTGATGCTGAAAAAGTAAAGGTAATAAGGGACAAATACATGATACGCAGAGTGTGATGGCAATATATGGCGTTTCGTTTTTTCAATTTTGCTGATTTAATTTCTATATTTGTGGCTTTCCATAAAGAATGAATACATTAATTCCACACTTGCAAAGTGAACATACCCTCAGCACGCATCCGCTTTACGATTTGTGGGGAGTCTGGCGTCGCCGTTCAAACACACTATTGCTCTCGCCAGGTCAACTGACATTTAAATACCAAGGGGCAAATGTGCAACTGCCCATTGGCGATATTAAAAGCATTAAAATCAATCATAAATGGCTTTATGCTGAGCTTGTCATTGGTGTTGAAAACAAAGCATACCGGTTAAATGGTTTCAGTTTGAAGCAACTGGAAATGATTATCCAAAAAATTCAACGTACAGCCCTGGATATTTTTCAGCACAGTAATGAGTGGCAGGCACTCATGAGCATAGTTAAGCGATATGAAAAAGGGGAACATTATTTTTCTTCGTGGGAATGGCGCTCCCTATCACAGTTAGTTTTGGTAAAGCAAAGCCTGCATGACCTTAATATCAATGCAGACTTTATTGCGCATGAAGGCAATAATCCCATAGCGCAACTGGCACTAAAACTGTCTTTAGAAGATGTTTCAGAATCGGGCAGAAATCATTTCAATGAACAAGTTATTCCTCGTCTGTTAACAACTTATCAAACCTTTTTTGAACATATCGAATCACAACCGCTTAGCGTTGCTCAGCGTAAAGCCTGTGTTACCAATGAAGATCATACGCTGGTCGTTGCAGGTGCCGGAACGGGGAAAACATCAACGTTAATTGGCAAAGCTGGGTACTTATTGCAGGCCGGTCTGGCTAAGCCTGAAAATATACTGATGCTGGCTTTTGGTAATAAAGCAGCGCGGGAAATGGCTGAACGTATTACTAAGCGATTGCCAGAGAGTGGCGATAAGCTTAAGGCAACAACGTTTCATGCTTTTGGGAATCGTATTGTTGCTGAAAGCGTTGGCGTAAAACGTTCTCTGACACGTTTTGCTGAGCAAGGGGATGAATTACGGCAATTTATAGAAAAAAAATTAGAATCGGCAATCAACGCCAACGATAACTACAAAACGCAATTAGTTAAATACTTTGTTTGCTATAGCACGCCAGGACGTTGCGAATATGATTTTAATGCTATCGAAGAGTATCACGAATTTCTACAAAGCTGTCGCCTCATTACCCTGACGGGAGACTGGGTTAAAAGTGTAGGAGAGTTGAGGATTGCTAATTATTTATATTTGTATTCTGTCCCATACAAATATGAAGCAAATTATGAGTTCAATACCGCAACGATTGAGCGGCGGCAATATAAACCTGATTTTTTCTTACCGCATAGCAAAACCTACATTGAATATTTGGGTGTGGATCGGAAAATGAACACAGCCCCCTTTGTTAATCAGGCTGCATATCTTGAGGGAGTAGCCTGGAAGCGGAAGTTGCATCTACAACATAACACCCGGCTGGAAGAGTTATATAGCTATCAGCTAACCGAAGGAACGCTTGAAAATAATATACTCGATATACTTACTCGGGTGGGTGAGCCTCAACAGTTACGTGATACCGATACGCTTCTGGATGAACTTAAAAAGTCCAGTTCATCACCATGGCAAGGATTTATCGACCTTATGCTTCGCTTTCTTAGTCTTTTTAAGGAGGGGCAATTTTCCTTCTCAGATCTTTTGACATCACCGCAACGTATCGATATGGGACGCACGCAGGCCTTTATCGCTTTATTTAAACCCATCTTTGATGCTTATGAAGCTTATCTTAAGGAGCAACAAGAGATGGATTTTAGCGATATGATTGCAGAAGCGACAAACGTGCTTGAAGAAGGAAAGTTTCACCATCGCTATGAGTATGTTCTGGTTGATGAATTTCAGGATCTGTCAGGTGGGCGAGGTAAGTTGTTAAAAGCATTACTGGCAACTCGAGATAATATGCGGCTATTTGCGGTAGGGGATGACTGGCAGGCGATTTACCGTTTTAATGGTTCCGATCTGCGTTTTTTTACCCGTTTCGATCATCAGTTTTTGCCGGCAAAAATGTTACCCCTAGATAAAAGTTATCGTTTTAACAATCGTATACATGAGCTCAGCTCCACTTTTATTACCCGTAATCCAGCACAGTTGAAGAAAGATATTACCACACACGTGCAAGTGGAACATGCGGCAGTGCAACTGCTTGATATTCAGGAGAAAACACCAAGTATTAACCTTGCCGATCGCAACCAAAGAAAAGCAGAGGCTTACCGTCAGCATATTAAGAGAGCGCTTGCTCGTTGTCATAGCCGGGAGTTAAGACTTAACAGCACCCGCCGGGCACCTGTAATGCTTATTGGTCGCTATCGTCTGGAAAATATGCGAGAGCTGAAGGATATCGATATTAAAGTACTAAGGACGGAATTTCCGCTATTAGATATTCACTATCAGACAGCGCATGCCAGTAAAGGTCTGGAAGCTAATTACGTGCTCCTCCTTGGCCTCGAAAAAGGGAATTTCCCTTCTGCAAAAGAGAATGATGAGCTGATAGATCTCCTTCTCCCGGAGCAAGAACCCTATTTATTTGCCGAAGAGCGTCGGTTGTTTTATGTTGCCATTACTCGTGCCCGGCATTATGTATTTATGATCTTTGATAGCCAAAATACCTCAGCTTTTGTTGAAGAAATCGCAAGCATGGGCCGGCAACTCATCACGAAAAGTGATGCACTTGAAATCGGTCAGTGGCGCTGTCCTGATTGTCAGTCAGGCTGGCTAACGAGCAAAGTGACACATCATGACAGAAAGTTCTATGTCTGCTCGCATTCTCCTGCCTGCGATTGTATAGCCGGTGCCTGCAAACAATGCAGTTCTCCTATGGTAATGATTAATGGCATACAAAGGATATGTTTGAATCCAGAGTGTCAGGAGACAGAAATTGTCTGCCGCCGTTGTGGACTGGGCACCATGGTGGAACGTAAGAACAAAGATGGCAGCATTTTTTATGGCTGTAATCGCTATCGTCGTAATGAAGGTGACTGCTGCTATGAAAACATTACCAGTGAAGAGTACGAGCGGAGAGTAAATGCCGCAAGACAATGTAAAGCAATCATACAGCAGAAATGATGATGTCGAAATTTGCGTAGGTGCGCAAAGCACAGGCATATCTGCACAATTTCCTTATTAAAGCCTGTAAACTGCGGCGTTCCAGTATCCTTTTCCGGGGCGGGTTTGTAAGTATCGTGGACTGGATAGCCCTGAAGATCTTACTGGTTTATACGAAAAAATCATTTATGGAAGAAAGCGGTAATGAACCGGAAAATGCTTCTGTCATCTGCGCCTTATTACCTCTTTCAGCCTGCGTTACGCTTGCACCCAGACAAGCTGCCACGGTGACGATGATGAATAATGGTGTTTGTATTCGCGTGCCAGCGCAAAGTGGCGAAAGACTGGACTGGCTGGAGATCATGCGAAGCGACCAGCCCTCCAGCGCTATCCTGCATTACGATGTAACGCATCCGGTATGGGTATTCCCAATGCAATGTTTGCCAACAAGTGACTTTCGTTTTGTCGCAGGGAAATCCTACGCGGTGCTGGTAACAACAGTTGTGAATGAAAAAGAAGCCCGTCAGTACGAGGCCCGCTTTGAAACAGGGAAGGGGGCACGGTAAACGCTTTCTGCCTTGCCACCTAATTAAAGCCCCTCGGTGTTGCCCGCTACCTATAGCGCAGCGCTTCAACCACTCTCATCAACGCAGAAGATAACTGAGCGCGGTTGTCATAAACGAGATGCAGGCCCGGAAGCGTTATCCACCACCCTTTTAGCACTGGCTGAAGGGCGCCGCTGGCAAGATAGGGTCGAGCGCTATCTTCAGGAAGGTAAGCCAGACCCGCGCCCGCCAGCGCGGCATTTACCACGGGATCGATACAATTAAATTCCCACGGCCCGTTCACATGTACCAGCACCGTTTCGTCTTTATTGCGAAGCTCCCAGATATGCGCTTTATTCTGCGGCGCAATGCGCAGAAGAATACATTCGTGTTGCGTCAGGTCTGAAGGGGCCAGCGGGGCAGGGCGCGTTGCAAGGTAAGCCGGGGCGGCGACCATCGCCATTTTTATATCCGGCGCAATGCGAACCGCTGCCAGGTTTCTGGCCACGTTCACGCCGAAACGGATCGCTGCATCATAATGTTCACCGACAGGTTCAGGCTCAACGGTAATCTCAAGCCGGATGTCGGGAGATGCCGAGCGCAGTTCAGCAAGCTTCGGCCACAGCAGCGCCTTCATCGCGTAATCCGGCGTAGAAAGATGGACGGTGCCGCCTGTATCCCCACGTTCATTAAAGGCGGCCAGCTCATCATCAATCATCCTTAAGCGGGGCGCGACGCGCTGAATTAAGCGCTGTCCCGCTTCCGTGGGAGAGACGCTGCGGGTGGTGCGTGTTAACAGGCGGATGCCGAGGCGCGTTTCAAGCGTGCGAATAGTGTGGCTCAGCGCTGGTTGCGAAACGCCAAGCTTTGCTGCGGCCCGCGTAAAGCTTCGCTCCTGCGCCACCGTCAGAAAGGCGCTGATATCCCGGTAAACTGTGCCAGCCATAATATCCTCAATACGTAGTCAGTTTTCATCGCGGTAGCGCAGGGCTTCCACCAGTAAGGTCATCGCCCGCGAAGGATAGCGCCGGTTCGGATAATAAAGATGCAGCCCAGGCCAGACGGGGCACCATTCCTCCAGCACGGAAACGAGCCGCCCGTCGTCGAGATAAGGACGCACCATATCTTGCGGTAAGTAGGCGAACCCAAACCCCGCCTTTGCCGCCTCCAGGATGTCGTAAGCGTTATTAAAGGTAACCGAGCCGTCCACGCGGGCGTTGACGGTGCGTTTGCCTTTCACGAACTCCCATTCATAAAGGCCTTCGTACGTTGAGGTGCGTAAATTAATACAAGGGTGCCCGGTCAGGTCGTCCGGCGTTTTCGGCGCTTTACGACCTGCTAACCAGGCCGCGGAGCAGACCACCGTATTACGGATATCCGGCCCAATCCGCACCGAGATCATGTCCTGCGCCAGCTCCTGGCCAAAGCGCACGCCGGCATCGTAGCCACGCGCCACAATATCCACGCTCTGATACTCGTTATTCAGCTCGACTTTAATATCCGGGTAGCGCGGCAGAAAGGCGGCGAGCTTCGGCCACAGCACGCTTCGGATGGCGTAATCAATCGCCGTGATGCGGATAGTGCCGGTAGGTTCGTCGCGCAACTCGCTTAACGCCTGAATCTCCGCGTCGATCTCAGCAAACTCCGGCGCAACGCGCTCCAGCAAACGCTGCCCCGCCTCCGTCAGCGTCACGCCGCGCGTGCTGCGCTGTAAAAGGCGGGCGCCGAGCTTCGCTTCCAGATCGCGAACTGTGTAGCTGAGCGCTGGCTGCGAAACCCTTAAGCGGGCCGCCGCGCGGGTAAAACTTCCCTCCTGCGCCACAGCGATAAAAGCGAACAGCGCACTGTAGTCGTCACGTATCAATGGAAAGCCTCCTGTTTCTCTTCTGTCGCTCAGCGTACCACCTGGGATTCATAAAATGTACTTATAGCGGCATGTGAATTTAGCAGTCTGGTGATTGCTGAGTGCAGGATTTACATTACGCATCACGTTGTGAACGTCCCGTCAGACCTGGCCCGGCACTGGCTTCATCCCACTAGTCATTTCATTATGAGGGTACAAATATGTCTCTTTTCAGAAACGTATTGCTGTCGGCTACGTTCGTGTTATCGCAGTCCGCTTTTGCCGACGCCACTGCGCCTGCCACCGTGGCGCAAGGAGTTAACGTGGTCGGCTCTGAGAAAGTCACGTTTAACAATCAGGGCATCAAAATGGCCGGGAATCTCTATTTTCCCGCTCACTACGACGCCGCTAAAAAATATCCCGCTATTGTTGTTTCGCATCCGTGGGGCGGCGTGAAAGAGCAAACCTCCGGGCTTTATGCGCAGCAGCTCGCACAGCGTGGCTTTATTACGCTTGCTTACGACGCCTCGCATTACGGCGAGAGCGGCGGCGAACCGCGGGATCTCGAGAACCCGGCGGACCGCGTACAGGATATTCGCAGTGCCGTCAGCTACCTGAGCAGCCTCCCGCAGGTGGATGCCGCCCGTATCGGCACGCTGGGGATCTGCGCCGGCGGCGGTTACACCCTTCATGAAGCGCAAACCGACCTGCGCGTGAAGGCGGTGGCGAGCGTGGTTGCTTATGACATCGGCGACGCCACCCGCACCGGCATTCAGGGCTCGCCGGTCTCATCGGATGATCGCCAGAACCTGTTAGAAAGCGTGGATGAACAGCTGAATAAAGAAGCCGCAGGCGCGCCATTGCTAACGCAGCAGTTACTGCCTTCGCGCGATCAGTTGAATGCCGACACGCCGAATTTCGTTCGCGAAGCCACGGATTATTACCTGACGCCGCGCGGCGCGCATCCGAATGCCAAAAACCGCTACGTGGTGACAAGCCCCGGTCTGCATATGGCGTATTACCCGCTCGATCATATGGCGCTGATTGCCCCGCGCCCGGTGTTGCTGATTGCCGGTGAGAAAGCCGAAACGCGGAAGTTTAGCGAGCAGGCCTGGCAAAACGCGCAACAGCCAAAAGAACTCATGGTGATCCCCGGCGCGTCGCATTTTGACCTTTACGACAAGCCGCAATACGTGAAACCGGCAGTCGAGAAGTTAGCCAGCTTCTATGGGCTTCACTTATAAGCCTCTCCTTAACGTCTTCGTCATAAATAGCGCGTTAACGCTATTTGAAAATTAACGAACAGAGGATAACGACGATGAAATTTAATTTTGAAAATCAGGTTGCCCTTATTACTGGCGGAGCTTCAGGCATGGGCCTCGCTACCGCTAAAGCCTTTGCCGAAGCCGGAGCCGCCGTCGCGCTGGCGGATGTTAACGGCGAAGCCGTAAAGGCGCAGGCCGACGCGCTGGTGGCCGCAGGCCATAAAGCCATCGGTATTCGCTGTGATGTATCGGATATGGCGCAGGTGGAGGCGATGGTGAATGAAACGGTTGCCACCTTCGGCAGGCTGGATTTCGCCTTTAACAATGCGGGCGTGCAAAGCCCGGTGGCGGAAACCGCCGACGCCACGCCGGAAGATTACGACTTCGTGATGGGTGTAAACCTGCGCGGCATCTGGAACTGCATGAAGTTCGAGCTTTTGCAGATGCGCAGGCAGGGCAGCGGCGCCATTGTCAACAACTCTTCGCTGGGCGGGCTGGTGGGAATTGCCGAACGCGGCATCTACCACGCTTCCAAGCATGGCGTGGTGGGGCTGACCAAAAGCGCCGGGCTTGAATATGCCCCGAAGGGCATCCGTATTAACGCCGTCTGCCCTGGCATTATTGAAACGCCAATGGTCGCGGGGATGCTGGAAAGCCAGCCGGAAGCGATGGCCGAGCTAATGAAAGAGGTGCCAATGGCGCGTTTAGGCCGTGCGCAAGAGATTGCCGACGCAGTGCTGTGGTTGTGCAGCCCCGGTTCAAGCTTTATCGTGGGCCACGCCCTGCCGGTAGACGGCGGTTACACGGTGCGTTAATGCTGAAGACAAAGCCATAAAAAGCCCCCGTCACGGGGCTTTTTTATGGCTTCAGGTTGCGTCATGTGAAGAGTGAGGCACGTTGTCGGCATCCCGGCGCGCTGGCGTGACGGTTTGGCGGCGCGATCCCGGAAAATTTACCGCTGCGGGCCGCACCCGGCCGCCGTGCTTAACCTGGCGATAAATTACGTTCTCAGGCGCAAAACTGCCTGCGGTGAATTTCATGCTAACTCGAATTAGTTTATGATTATGCGATAGTGTTCCCTATGGAAAGTGAGGTTATGGCCAAAACCGTTGAGCAAGTCGCCAGGGCGCTGGATATCTCGGTTACCACCGTGCGCCTGGTTCTGGGCGGCAAAGCGGAGCAGTACCGTATCAGCGCGAAAACGCAGCAGCGTATAAACGATTACATCGCTGAGAATGGTCTGGTCGTTAACCATATCGCCCGCAGCCTGAAGCTGAATAAAACCGAAACGTTAGGGCTGGTTATTCCGCGCTTATCGAACCTGTTTTTTTCCACCCTGGCGGAAAAGCTGGAATCCTGCTGCCGTCAGGCCGGGTATCAACTGATGATCGCCTGCACCTACAGCGACAGCGTGCATGAAAATAGCCTTGTGGAAGGGCTGCTGGCGCGCAATGTCGATGGGATGTTTGTGGTGCCCTCCACGCGGGAAACGCAACTGCATCATCAGAAAGTGGCGCGCAAACGCCCGCTGGTGATCCTCGACCGCGATTTTGGCGAAAGCGAGACGTCGCTGGTGGTCAGCGACAACTACAACGGCAGTAAAAAGCTGGTGCAGGCCATGACCCTGGCGCTGGACGTATCGCCCATTTTTTTTATCGCCGGCGATATTCAGCAGCCTTCCATTCAGCGGCGTTTGCAGGGGTATCTTAGCGAGCTGCCCGCCGGTAAAGACTGGGTGCTTTCCGCCAGCCATAACCGTCAGCAAGAGGGTAAACAACTGATGCTGGATTTCCTGAAGCAGCACCGGGAGCCGCCGCGAGCGTTCATCGCCTCGTCATTGCCCATACTGGAGGGGACGCTGAGCGCGCTGCGGGAAACCTACGGTTTTATCCCGTCTGATATCTCTATCGGCACCTTCGATGAACATCAAATGCTGGGGTTCCTGCCTAACGCGGTCTGGTCGATGCGTCAGGATGAAGATGCCTGGGCGCAGCATGCGTTTCATCTGATGCAGCAAAAGCTACAGGGTGAAAATACCGATGTGAAAATTACGGTGCCGATGACGCTTATTCATCGGCCGCTGTCGGTGGAACAGCGCAAAGGTTAAGCGGGCGACCGTACAGCAACGCCGGTCGCCCGGAGCCTGCTCAGATAAGCCATTTCACGAAGCGCTCCGCCAGCGCGGCGTCCTGCTCCGGCGGCAGGCCGCTGATCCCCACGCCCGCTATCGCCCTGCCTTGCGCCACAACAGGCGCGCCGCCGGGCATCGCCAGCAGGCGAGGATCGTGAAATATCTCAAGCTTCAGCGTTCCCGCGGCAACCTCCTGTGCAAGCTGCGCCGTAGCGCGCCGAAAACGCAACGCGCTCCAGGCTTTTCGCTGCGCCAGCTGGCGGGGCAGAGCGGGGCAACCGGCATGGGCGCCGAAGGCGATCAGCTCGCCGTCGTCGCCCACCACCGCAATCGCCAGCCCGGCGCTTTGCGGGTCTGCTTCCGTCTCCTGTAAAAAGCGCGCCAGATACAGGCAGACCATGCTGTCGTTGAGCCGTGGCGGCGAGCAGAGCACATTACCGGGCATCGGCAATATACCCCCGTAAGCGCACATACAGCGCGTCCAGCTCTTCCCGCTGCGTCGCGGTAAGCGCCACAAACGGCTCGCGGGTTGGCCCGGTATCCACCACCTCTTTCCCTGCCAGATATTTCGCGGACTGAAACACGCCGCGGGCCACCAGGTGCTCCACGACCTCGTTAATCTGCTGTTGCAGGCGCTGCGCTTTGGCCATATCGCCCTGTTGAAACGCGCCGCGCAGGGCGAGAAACAGCTCCGGTTGCAGGTTTACCGTGGTGCCAACGGTGGCGGTCGCCCCGGCGGCAAGGCTTGAGAGAAAGATCTCGTCAAACCCATTAAAGAACACCTTTTCAGGATAACGGGCGATCATGCGCTCCAGCGAATAGAGGTTATGGGAAGTGTGCTTAACCCCCAGCACCTGCTCATCGCCAAGCAGCGCGTCGGCGGTCAGGCTGTCCAGCTCGACGCCGGTAAACTGCGGAATGTTATAGAGAATAACCGGAATGGAAATCGCCTCCAGCACCCGGCGGTAGTAGGCGATAATCTCTTCACGGCTATATTTATAGTAATAAGGCGGCACCAGCGATACCGCGCTGGCTCCGCTCTGTTCGGCGCTTTTCGCCAGCTCTACGGCATCGCGGGTGCGCGGCGTGCCAACGTGAGCGATCACCGGCACCTTGCCCGCCGCGGCGTTCACCAGCGTCGCCAGCACCTGCTTGCGCTCTTCAAAGCGCAACAATGGCCCCTCGCCAGAGGAGCCGCAGCAGTAAAAGCCTTCCACGCCGCGCGCGAGCTGGGCGTGGGCGAGGGTCTCCAGCGCCGCGTAATTAACCGATTCATCCGCATGCATCGGCGTAACCACCGCCGAAATAATGCCGCGAAACGCCTGCCATTTTTCGCTTACCATGCCGTCCAGCCCCCATCCACCGTCACGTTGGAGCCGGTCATATAGACAGACGCGTCGGAGAGCAGAAACACCACCGCGCCGTTATATTCATGCGGTTGCGCCATGCGGCCAATGGGAATGCGGTTGGTATAGTTTTTCTGAAAACGCGGATCCTGGTCGCTGCGCGCCACGCCGGAGAGCGTCAGCGTGTTAACGCGAATGCCGTCGCGGCCCCAGTAAGTCGCGCAGTAGCGGGTGAAGTTATAGAGCCCGGATTTCGCCGCCGAGTAGGCTACCGGCTTAACAAACGGAATGCCGGTGTCCTCTTTTTTATAGCTGTAGATATCCTGCACCGGCGAGACCACGCCATAGATTGAACCGACGTTAATAATCGACCCGCCTTTTCCCGCCTGGCGCATCCGCTTGCCCACCTGCTGGGTCATCAGGAAGGTGCCGACCAGGTTCACCTCCACCACCTCGCGAAAAACCTCTTCCGGGAAATCCTCAAACGGGCCGGAGACTTCCGGCGGCGCGCTCGGCTGGGTATCAACGCCTGCGTTGTTCACCAGCCCGTCCGGCACGCCCCATTTGGCTTCAATCTGATCCAGTACCTGATTGATGCTGGCCTTGTCAGTAATGTTGACCCTGGCGCACAGCAGACGATCGGAATCTTTAATCGCCCCCAGCACCCGGTCAACGCGCGCCGCGTCAACGTGGGTCGCCAGCGCCGCCACTTTCGCGCCGCGCTCGTGCAGGGTTTTTACGTACTGCGCGCCCAGTTGCCCGAGGCCGCCGGTAACAATGATGACCTTGTCTTTAACCGAGAATAAGCTGTCTTCCATTTTCATACCCTCATTAATACCGCGTTAGATTTTGTGTGTGGCGAGGTAGTCACGATCGAGAATAATGCCGTGGCCGGGACGGTCGCTCGGCGTGTAGTAGCCGTCCTTCTCAACCCCCGCTTCGGCGATGATGCGCAGATCCTTCCAGCGACCGCCATCGGTCATTTCGGCGTATGAGATATTGGGCACGGTTGCCAGCAAGCTGGCGCTCAGTTCCATGACAAAGTGCGGCGTCATTGGCAAATTATGGGCGCGGGCGACGGCGGCGATATCCAGATAGCCCGTAATGCCGCCCACCCGGCCCAGATCCGCCTGAACATAGTCGGCGCAGCCGCTCTCGATATACTGCGTAAACTGATTGAGGTTATAGACATTTTCGCCAAGCGCGACAGGCGTGGTGGTACGCTCGCGCAGCTTCAGGTGGCCGGTAATGTCGTCGGAAGGCAGCGGCTCTTCGATCCACAACAGGTTCAGCGGTTCAAACAGCTTGAAAGCCCGTAACGCCTGCGGGAAGTTCCAGCCCTGGTTGGCGTCCACCGCCAGCGGGAAGCCCGGCACCGCCTCCTGAATTTTGCGCAGCCGCTCCACGTCCTCTTCCAGCGTCGGTTTGCCGACCTTTACTTTGGCCGCAAGATAACCGGTGCTTTTCCAGCGTTTCACCTGGTCTATCACCTCTTCAATGGAGAGATGCAGGTTAATGCCGCTGCCATACAGCGGCACGCGGTCGCGCACTTTGCCAATAATGTCGACAATCGGCGCGTTAAGGGTTTTGCCGAGCAGATCCCAGTAGGCGATATCCAGCGCGGCAAGCGCATGGGTGGTGACCCCCGCGCCGCCGACATCGTGAATGTATTTATACGAACGGTGCCACAGGCCGCGCGGCGACAGCGGCTGGCCGATAACGTCCGGGATGATTTCGGCAATCAGCGCCGAGATGGTTTTGCCGCACCAGCCGGAGGTGTGGCTAAAGCCGGTGCCGACGTGGCCGTTAGAGCCGTAAACGTCGACAATCGCCACTTCAATATCGGTGACGTGGTGGATTTGATCGCCCCATGGGCCTTCCGGCAGCGGAACGCGGGCGGTCATCAGTTCAATATTTTCAATGACGGGCATTTTGGTGCTGTTCATTATGGTGTCCTTCTCTTTCGCCTGGCCGCCCCACGCGGCGCAGGCACGGGAAATGTCAGTTTTTGGGCGGCGCCGCCGGGGATTGATGCCCCTGCAAGGCCATCTCCGGGTTTTCCGCCGGCGCCTGATCGTGTTCATCGCCTACCGCGTGGCCGAACACTTCCGGCAACAGGAAAATCGAGGCGAGAAAGGCACAGAACGGCGCGATAGCGATGATCAGCGAGGCGACAGGAACGCCGAGCTTTTCAAACAGCGGCGGAAAGACCAGCGTGGTGATGAACGCGGTCACTTTCACAATGGTGTAGCCGATGCCGGAAGCGACGCCGCGATAGCGGGGCTTCGCCACCAGCGAAATGACCGTCATGCCGCTTTCAGAGTCCCAGTAGTGGCCCCACAGCATCAGCGCCGCGCCAAGGGTAATAAACCCGAAGCTGCTGGAGTAAACGCCCCAGGACGAAATGGAAATGCCGATAGTCACCAGCAGGAAGCCATATTTACTTAACCCTTTATGACCAAGCTTCGGCAGCAGCAGCGGGCCGACGAACGCCGACAGCGCGGCGATGCAGTTCACCGCCAGCAGGGCGAGGTTGTTCTGGATCTGCCCCGAGATGCCGATGGTGACGAGGATAAGCGGCAGGTAGAACGAAAAAGCATAGTTTTCAAAAGATTGCACCGCGCAGGAAAACCAGCCGAACAGGGTTGTGCGGCGGGTAAACGGACGGCGGAAGAGGTCGTGCAGGGTCTCTTTCAGCGTCGGGTCGGCAATGTGGACGTTCTCATTGGGTAAAATGTCGTCGAGCAGTTTGCCTTCCTGTTCGCCGTAGTACTCGCGGGAAGCCTGTTTCGCTTCAATAAAGCGACCGCGTTCAACAAACCAGGCGGGGGTTTCCGGCAGTTCGCGGCGCATAAACAGCAGCAGACAGGCGGGAATAGCGGGCACCGCCAGCACAATACGCCAGATCATGTCCGGATCGACATTCAGCGCCACCAGGCTTGTCACCAGCAGGATCGCGGCGATGATCCCCAGCGCAAACATAAACTGCCAGCGGTTGGCCATCACTTCGCGTTTGCCTTTCGGCATCACTTCCATGATGTAGGTAAACCCGTTGGCGACGTCGGCGCCTACCGGGATCCCGGCAAGACAGCGAATAATCGCCAGCCAGTACATATCCGGCGCCAGCCCCTGCAACACGGCGAAAATCGCAAACAAAATCATCGACCAGAGGAAGATTTTGCGGCGGCCTAGTTTATCCGTCAGCCAGCCGCCGAGCAGGGCGCCGATCACCGCGCCAAGCTGGGTGCCTGCGGCGGTAAAACCGAGCAGCCAGGCGCTCGGCTCATAAATATCTTTCAGGGCGAACAGGATAAAAGCCATGGAATAGATATCCCACGACTCAATTAACAACGCGGTTATCATCAGCCAGCCCGCTTTGGTGCAGCCGGGGGCCTCCTGCGCGTCGAGCCGTTTTTTGGCTTTCTGAACAATAAATTCAATATGTTGCTGCTGATACATAAAATCCTCTCTTGCTCAGGCGGCAGGGGAGCAGGCCCCTGCGCGCCCGGGCAGATATGCGTTGACCCGCGCCTTCATGGTTAAGGCGTTGGATTAACCGGATGTTTGTCAGGATCGCTAACAACGTACAAATGACATAAGCGAGTGAGTGTTACTGCACGAGCTGCGAGGCGCTCCCGGCGAGATAAACCCGCATGTTCTGCGTCAGCGCCTGGGCGACAAACGCAGTCAGCACCTGCGCAAGCTGCGCCTCGTCGACATACGCCAGGCTCAGGTGATTGCTCTGGTGTCCCGCCATTAAGTCGTCGCGGGTCACGCCGTCGAGCACGGCGTTCAGCAGCGGCCACTCATAGTTGGTGGCTTTGCGGCGGCGCTCAAACTCCGCTTCCGGCAGTTCAACCGCCGTACCGGTGCCGACATGCAGGATCACCTGCGTGCCTTCATAGTGGGCGCGGGCCCAGATAAAGCGTCCGGCTTTGCCCTGGCCTGCGATAGTGGAACCGCCGTAAGGGAAAAACATCGGCGGCTGGCGGTAGCCGGTCGCGCCCGCAATGCCGCCTTTCAGATGGGCGAACGGCACCGCGCCGGAAATCTCCAGATCCCAGTAAAAGGTGCCGTTGTAGTCGCTGCCCCAGCGGATGTCATGCAGGGTGGTTTCACTCGCCATGCCCAGCGCGTTCAGCAGTCTGGCGAGCATGACCTGGGGGATGGCGCTGCCCATGTCCACTTCGTTAATGCAGGTAATGGGCGCATCGGGACAAATTATCTCGCCCTGTTCGTCCGGGATAGGAAAGCGCTCGGCGTTGCCAATCGCCCCTTCGGCGAAATCGGACGCGGCGCAGCTCTCTTTCAGCCCTTGCTGATACTGCACGCCCACCGCCGACAGCCCGAAGCGCTTCACGAAACGCGCCATGGCGATCATCATCGCGCACTGCTCCAGCACCTGTTCGCGGGTGAGCTCCCGCGCGCCGTCGTGACCGAAGTTAAAGCGCATGCCCCGGCTTTCATACCAGTCGAGACAGGCTTCGCGCAGCGGCTGCGGCACCTTATTCATCTCCACCAGCAGCGCCGACTGCGACAGCGATTCCACCGGCATGCCGACATCAATCATCGCCTTCTGCGGAAAAACGCCGTTGATCATCCCCATGCAGAAAGTGTCGAACAGCCCGACGATCGCTTTATGTTTGAGGATCGACCGGCCTACTTTCATGCCGATCTGCCCGGCAGGGGTTGCCAGCAGCGGCGCGCTGGCCGCCACCGGATGCAGATAACCGAGCTTGTGGCTGAGGTGGCCGTCGCGCAGCCAGGTCTCCAGGCCACGCATAAACGTCTCGTCATCAAACGTTTCCGACCACAGGCGGGAGTAGCTGCGCTCAAGGCTGGTAAGGCTGCCCGCCATACAGAGCATGCCCACAAGCCCAGGCCAGGTGCCGTCGAAGTTGGCGAGCAGCAAAATCGGCCCGCGATGGTGCGCCAGCGACGGCGCGATATGGTGGGAGTACTGCCAGGCGGTGAGCAGCACAATCACCGGCGCGTCCGGGTCGATGCGCGCGAACAGACGGCTTCCTTCTTGCTGGCTGCTGATAAAACCGTGGCCGCGGCTTTCACTTACCGGGTGAGCGCGGCGCAGGCGATAGCCCAGTTTTTCCAGCGCCGCTTCAAGCCGCTGTTCAAACAGTTTTTGCGTCGGCCAGCAGGTGACGTTAGCCGGTTCGCGTAAGTCCGCATTCGTCACCATAAGCACTTCGCCCGCTTGCGGCGTGATGAGCGCGTCTTCCTCAGGTAGGGTCAAATTCAACATCGGTATGGCTCCTGTAGGGTAGGGAGGTTTTCAGGCGTTGTTCATGATCGCGTTGTAGCGCTGCTGCGCCCGCTGCTGGTCGTCATACATTTGCAGGTAGACCTGGTATTTCGCCTGGTGAAAGGCGTGTGTTTGCGCCGAGCGGTCGGCCGCGACGGTTTTGCCGTGATGACTCATGGCGGCGACGGCGTCGGTAAGCGAGGGGTAGCCGCCGCAGGCCACGGCGCCAAGCAGCGCGGCGCCGAGAGTAACGGCATCTTCTTCACGCGCGAGGTGGATATCGCAGCCCGTAGCGTTGGCGTATTCGCGAAGCCACAGCGGGTTTTTCGTCGCGCCGCCGCAGATAACGATCCGCGAAATGTCATGTCCGGCGGCGCGCATGGCGTCGATAATATGGCGGGTGCCGTAGGCGATAGCCTGCAACGTGGCGAGATAAAGGCGCGCCAGCCCGGCCTCGCCTTCTTCAAGCGTCAGCCCGTAAATGGCGCCGCGGGCCTGCGGGTTAGCCCGGGGCGAGCGGTTGCCGTGGTGATCGTCAAGCACATGCAGATGGCGCGTTGGCCAGCGTTCCGCGGCTTCCAGCTGTTGCACCCGCTGGTTTAGCAAGTGGTACGCCGATTCGCCTTGCGCTTTCGCCGCCTGCCGCAGAGTGGCCCAGCAGGCATGCTGGCTAAGCGTCCACTCCACCAGCGCCCCCGCCGCGCTCTGGCCGCCTTCGTTCAGCCACCATCGCGGCAGCATCGCGCCCCAGTAAGGGCCCCAGACGCCGGGGATCAACACAGGCTGTTTGCTGAGGATCATATGGCAGTTGGAGGTGCCGCTGATGATGGCGAGGCTCCCCTGCGGCTGGCTGCCGCTGAGCGACAAACCGCCAGCGTGAGCGTCAATAATGCCGGTCGCCACCACAACGCTCTCGCTCAACCCCCATTCCCGGGCGATGTCCGGGCGCAGCGTACCGGCTTTCTCGCCGGGGTCGCGCACCGTGGCGGGAATTTTCTCCCCCAGCGCCTCAAGCCCAATCGCGCGCAGCAAAGAAGCGCTGAAGCGCTGCTCGTGGGCCAGATAATTCCATTTGCAGGTCAGGGTGCATGTGCTGGCGACATCCTGCCCGCAGGCGCGCCACACCAGATAATCGGCCAGATCGAACAGCCGCCAGATCTGCTGATAGCGATCGGGCAAATGGCGTTTAAGCCAGAGGATCTTTGGCAATTGCATCTCTACGCTCACTTCGCCGCCCACATAGCGCAACGCTTCGTCACCGGTACGGTTGATTTCCCGCGCCTCTTCCTGAGCGCGATGATCCCGCCACATGATGATGTCCCGTTCCGCCTGGCCCTGCGGCGAAACCGATACGCCTGCGCCATCGGCGGCCACGGCGACCAGCGAACAGGTCGCATCAAAGCCGATGCCGCGGATCCGCGCCGGGTCGATCCCGGCGGCGCGCAGGCTTTCGCGAACCGCCGCGCCTGTCGCCTGCCAGATCTCAGCGGAAGATTGCTCAACGCAATCGCCCTCGCCCTGAAACTGGCTGATGGGGTGAACCGCGAAGGCCAGTCTGTCGCCCGTGGCGGTAAAAATCCCGGCCCGCACGCTTCCCGACCCCACATCAATGCCGATGTAAGCCTCTTCGTTCATGGCTAATCCTCTTAGCTAATTCGAATTAGCAAACTAGGCCAAAAAAAAAGCAGCCTCAATTCCTTTGCCGGGGTTTTGTGATGGTCTTCAAAATCCATTTTTTAATTACTTGATAAATAAAAAATATTTTTTGCTGCTGTGAAACGGCGCCGGGCGGGGGTTGTTGTTGACGCTAATAGTGATGCGGGCAGACGGCAAAAAGCGAAAGCGCGCCGTTCTGCTCATACGAGAAAGGACGTGTTGCTATTCTGATGAAATTAAAAGGTTATTTACCGAAACGGTAGGGCGCTGAACGCCGCTTTGCACTGCGGTGAACAAATATTAAGCCGATCCCGCTCACACTCTTTATGCTTTCACGTTGTGAATATTCATGGATTACTATAATTAGCTAATTCGAGTTAGCTTGCGGGCGGTTTCTCTCGTCGCCACCGTCAGCCAGGCGCAGACCCACAACACAATAACGCTTCCCGACAGAGGATTTAATGATGACCACGATTACCTCGCCTACGTTACCCGCAGCGAAAGAGGAGCAGCTCTCGCCATCAGTACGGGAAAGAAAAAAATTACTAACCGTGCTCGGCTCCGGGCTGTCGGGAACGACGATCGAATTCTACGATTTCTTTATTTACGGCACTGCCGCCGCGCTGGTCTTCCCGTCGCTGTTTTTCCCCAACCTTTCACCGCTGATGGCGCTGCTTGTGTCGTTCCTGACGCTGTCGATTACCTTTGTCAGCCGCCCGATCGGCGCCATCGTGTTTGGTCACTATGGCGATAAGATCGGACGTAAAAAATCGCTGGTTTTATCGTTGATGATCATGGGGATCTCGACGTTTCTGATTGGCCTGATCCCCTCTTACGACACCATCGGCAACGCGGCGCCGCTGATCCTTATTTTTTTGCGCTTGTGCCAGGGCTTCGCCATTGGCGGCGAGTGGGGCGGCGCGACAACGCTGATTACCGAATATGCTCCGCGTAACCGCCGCGGTTTTTTCGGCACCTTCGTCCAGTTGGGGAACGTGCTGGGGCTGTTTATCGCCACCGCCGTTTTCGCACTGGTGGTCATGCTGCCGGAAGAAGATTTAATGTCCTGGGGCTGGCGTGTGCCGTTCCTGCTGAGCATTGCCCTGCTGTTTGTGGGAATGTTCATCCGCTCGCGCATTGAAGAGACGCCGGTGTTCCAGCAAAACCAGAAGCAACGCCAGAACGCGCCCAAAGCCGCCGAGCAAAAGTATCCCATCCTGACCGTGCTGAAGCACCATCGAAAAGCGGTTTTTCTGGCGATGGGCATGCGCATGGGGGAGATTGTGCTGGGCTGGCTGACGGTGGCGTTTTTTATGTCTTACGTCACGCGCGAGCTTAATTTTACCCGCGAAACGGCGCTTAACGGCCTGCTGCTGGCAAGCTTTGTCGGCATCTTCACCTTTCCTTTCTTCGGCTGGCTTTCCGATAAAATTGGCCGCCGTCCGGTCTATCTGGCCGGGGCCGCCATCACGCTGATTTTTGCCTTCCCGCTGTTCTGGATGATCGATTCCGGTTCGGTGAAAATGTTTATGTTCGCCACAACCTTTTGTTATTCCGTCGGGCTGGGAATGATGTTCAGCGTGCAGCCCGCCTTTTTCTCAGAGCTGTTTGATACCAGCGTGCGTTATACCGGCGTGTCACTTGGTTTTCAGCTGGCGAATATTGTGGGTGGGTTGACGCCGATGATCGGCACGTTGCTGATTGCCTGGTCCGGCGGCGCCTCGTGGCCTATTTCGCTGTTCCTGGCCTGTATGGCGTTAATCACCATTCTTTGTGTCTGCGTAACGCGCGAAAGTTATAACGATGAGTTAAATGAGGTGAATAGCTGAGCGTTGCCCCCGGCCTCGGGGGCGTTGCGGAGTTTGGGGTAGGGAACGGCTGGTTTCCTGCCCTTACGGCCTTACTTCGCCGCCAGCAAACAGACTTGCAGCGCCACGTTATATGACGCTTCAAAGGATTTAACCGGCAGGAATTCAAAGCGTGAATGGAAGTTATGCGCGCCGGTGAAAAAGTTTGGCGTTAATAACCCCTTCGCGGAAAGCGCCGCGCCGTCGGTGCCGCCGCGCATCGGGATGGTTTTCGGCTCGATATTAAGCGCGTCCAGCGCCTGGTAAATCAAATCAATCGGCCTGCGGTCTTCGCCAATGGCGTTGCTGATGTTGCTGTACACATCGCTGATGCTGATTTCCACCTTCGCGGTTGGGTGTTCGGCGGCAATCTTCTGCGCCACCTCATGAAGCTGCTGTTTGCGGCGCTCAAAAGCGGCAAGGTCAAAATCGCGCACGCTGGCGTTCAGCACCGCGCTGTTCTGGCTCGCCTGCATGCCGTTAAACCAGATATAGCCTTCGCGCCCGGCGGTATGCTCCGGCGTCGCTTTACGGTCGAAGTGGTTGATAAAGTCAGTGGCCATCAGCAGCGGGTTCACCAGCACGCCCTTAGAGGCCATTGGGTGCGCCGTCACGCCGGTAAAGCGGATCTCCGCCTGCGCCGCGTTGAAGTTTTCATAAACCACTTCGCCCAGTTCGCAGCAGTCGATGGTATAAGCAAAATCCACGTCGAAGCGTTTTAAATCCAGCGCCTTCGCGCCGCGCAGCCCCACTTCTTCATCGGGCACGAACGCCACCACGATGTCGCCGTGGCGCATCTCCGGCGTCAGGTTCTCCAGCAGCGTCATCACTACCGTCACCGCCGCTTTGTTGTCCGCCCCCAGCACGCTGGTGCCGTCGCTGAAAATAATCTCTTCGTTCAGGTAGGCCTTAATCTCCGGGCGCTCGTTGACCCGCAGCCAGATAGCCTCTTTCGCGTTCAGGCAGAGATCTTCTCCGGTAAAGGTAAGGATTTGCGGATGAATCTCTGGCGAGAGGCCGACGTCCACGGTGTCGATATGGGTGATAAAACCGATGCGCGGCGCGCCCGCCACGTTGCCTTTTTTCACCGCGGTGACGGTGGCGTGGTCGTCAATCTCAATCTGCTCCAGGCCCAGCGTTTTCAACTCTTCCGCCAGCGCGCGCGCCATGTCGTGCTGGCCCGGCGTGGTAGGGAGCGTCGTGGCGGATGCATCACTCTGGCTGGTGATTGCCAGATAGCGAAAAAAGCGTTGGGTTAATTGACTGCTGAGCGTGGATGGCATGGTTGATCCTTCTCTATTTGAGTTATCAGGTGTTTGCGTTCTGTTTTTAATGTTATTGATGAGTGACGAAGAATCAGAATCCTTTGGCACGCAGTAAAAAAACATAAAGGAATTACGATGATTAGCAAGCACACAATTCAGGCATTAACGTTCGCCGCGCTGGCGGTCAGTTCGGCGGCGGGCGCAAAGACGTTGGTTTACTGCTCTGAAGGTTCTCCGGAAAACTTTAACCCGCAGCTTTATACCTCCGGCACCAGCGTCGACGCCAGCGCCGTGCCGGTTTACAACCGGCTGGTGGATTTTAAAACCGGCACTACGGAGCTGGTGCCGAGCCTGGCGGAACGCTGGGAGGTCAGCGAAGACGGCAAGGTTTACACCTTCCATCTGCGCAAAGGGGTGAAATTCCAGAGCAACAAATATTTCAAACCGACACGGGATTTTAACGCCGACGACGTGATCTTCTCGTTTATGCGCCAGAAAGACCCGAAACACCCGTATCACAATGTCTCGAACGGCAACTACTCTAACTTTGAAAGCCTGGAGTTCGGCAAGCTGATCACCGCTATTGATAAAGTCGACGACCACACCGTGCGCTTTACGCTGGCTCATCCGGAAGCGCCGTTCGTGCCCGATCTCGCCTGGTACTTTGCCTCGATTTTGTCCGCCGAATATGCCGACGCGATGCTCAAAGCGGGCACGCCGGAGCGGGTAGATATGGACCCGGTCGGCACCGGGCCGTTTAAGCTTACCCAGTACCAGAAAGACTCGCGCATTCTGTTTACCGCGTTTGATGACTACTGGCAGGGCAAGGCGAAGCTCGACCGGCTGGTCTTTAGCATCACGCCGGACGCTTCCGTGCGCTACGCCAAGCTTGAGAAAAACGAGTGCCAGGTCATGGCCTTCCCAAACCCGGCGGACCTGCCGCGCATGAAGGCGAACCCGGATATCAACCTGATGAGCAAATCGGGGCTGAACACCGGCTTCCTCGCGCTTAACACCCAAAAGCCGCCGCTGGATAACCCCAAAGTGCGCCAGGCGCTGGCGATGGCCATCAACAAGCCGGCCATCATCGAAGCGGTTTTCCAGGGCACCGGCACCGCAGCGAAAAACCTGCTGCCGCCGGGCGTCTGGAGCGCGGATGCGAGCCTGAAAGATTACGACTACTCGCCGGAGCAGGCGAAAGCGTTGCTGAAAGAGGCGGGGCTGCCGGATGGCTTCACCCTCGATCTGTGGGCGATGCCGGTACAACGTCCGTACAACCCGAACGCCCGCCGCATGTCGGAAATCATTCAGGCGGACTGGGCGAAAATCGGTGTGAAGGCGAAAATTGTCAGCTACGAGTGGGGCGAATACCTCAAGCGCGTGAAGGGCGGCGAACACCAGGCGGCGCTGATGGGCTGGACCACCGCGACGGGCGACCCGGATAACTTCTTCGGCCCGCTCTTTACCTGCCAGTCCGCCAATGGCGGCTCCAACTCGGCGAAGTGGTGCTATGCGCCGTTCGATAAGCTTATCAGCGAAGCCAAAGCCATCACCGACCAGCCGAAGCGCGAGGCGCTTTATGTGCAGGCCCAGCAGATGATGCACGAGCAAATGCCCGCGGTGATGATAGCCCACTCGACCATTTTCGAGCCGGTGCGCAAAGAGGTGACGGGTTATGAAATCGACCCGTTCGGCAAACACATTTTTTATCAGGTCGATATTAAAAAGTAAGCAGACAAAACGGCGGGCGGACAACCCCGCCGTTTTAGCCGCCCGGCTGTTTTAGTCAGCCAGATAATCCGCAATGGCGGCAGGCATGCAGGGGCGGCCGTTCTCAAGGCAGGTCGCGACAAATGTCGCCTCCGCGTAAACCTTGCCATCCACCCGAATCTGCTGCTCGAAGTTTACGCGGTTGCGCTTCTCGTTTTTCACAAGCTGGCAGGTGACTTCCATTTCATCCCCTTTTTGCAGGCTTTTGCGAAAGCGCAGCGTGTATTCCAGCACCATATAAAGGCGGCCTGATTTGAACTCCTCTTCAATATCAATGCCCAGCCCTTCGCGCATACAGGCGTGGCGGGCCCACTCCATGTAAAACGGGTAATAAAGACCATCTACCACGCCCTGAAAATCAATGTGCTTTTCATCCACCGTATAGCGTTTCGTGAACATCTCTGATCCTTTGTCACTGTTAAGTCATCACGCACATAAGATCATAATTCAGCAGATGAATAAACCCGGTTGCAGAGGCGCTACTGATTTTTCGCCTGTTTTGCAAAGTATTCCGGGGCGAAGGGTCGCGGGTCCACCTCGGCGAACGGCGCGCGCTCAAAGCGCGACTTCAGCGCCCAGGGCACGGTGCAGTCGAAGATCGTTTTGCAGGTGATGCCCTGGCCGCGAATCGACGGGCTGTAATCCGGCATCTGCGACGGGTCAAGCTGGTGGCCCCGAACGCCGGGAATGTTGGTAATGCTCACGTCGCCCTGCATGCGGGTGGTCATCGCCCAGAGAATGTCGTCGCTGTCGAAAATATCAACATCTTCATCCACCAGAATGATGTTTTTCAGCTCCGGGTAGGTGGCGAGCGCAATCAGCGCAGCCTGTCCCTGACGGCCCTCATCCGAAGGCTGGCGTTTTTTCACCTGCAATACGCCGAGGAATTTCCCGCCGCCCGCCGTGTGGGCGTAGACGTTCTGTAAGAAGCCGGGAATAGCCGCTTCCACCGCGTTGCGAATGCTCGCTTCCGTCGGCAGGCCCGCAAGGGTGGTGTGCTCTTCGCCGGGGCCGACCAGGGTTTGCAAAATCGCCTGATGGCGCAGCGTCACCGCTTTCACCTTGATAACCGGCAGCGACGGGTTAGCCTCGCCGCAATAGCCGGGAAACTCCGGCATGGCGTGGCCCGTGTCGGTGTGCTGGTCTTCCCTTACGCGCACCCCCGGCAGCAGCTCGCCCTCAATCACAATTTCCGCCCGCGCAATCGCTTTTTGCGCTACGCAAACGCCCTGCACCAGCTCAACGGGTTTCGATCTCAGCGCGCCTGCCACCCCCAGTTCGTTATAGCCGAACGGCGTGGTGGGAGCCTCAAAACAGGCGCCGATGTAAATCGCCGGGTCGAGACCCATGTTGACCGTCACCGGCAGCGGTTTGCCCGCCGCTTCGGCTTTTTGGCGAAACACTTCGATGTGGCGGCCCGCGGCGAGGAACATGGAAAGCTCGTCGCGTCCCTGCACGCAGAGGCGATGAATGGTCACGTCGGTGAGCGAAGCATCTTCCGGGTCGCTTGCCAGCACCAGACCGAGGCAGAAAAAGGGGCCGGCATCTATTGGCGTATTGGTGGGGGCAGGCAGCAACGTGCGCAGGTCGAAATTGGGGTCGTCGGCGCGGTAAACCACCTCCTGGCAGGGCGCCTGAGACGCCGGCACCACCACCGGCGCTACAGGGTTTTTCACCGCGTCGCCAACGTGAAGCGCCAGCGCGGAGGCTTTACAGCCAAGCAGCAGCGCGGCGCGTTCGCGGCTGGCGTGCATTCCCACCAGGATACGCGAGCCGGGGTAGCCTTTCACATTGTTAAACATCATCGCCGGGCCAGTGCGGGTGGGGCGCTTTACCGTGCCGCCCGCGCCAATGTGGCGATAAACGCCAGCCAGCTCCGCGTTAGGGTCGACAGGGTGATTTGTCTCTATGTACTGGCCTTCATGCTGTTGCAGCAGGGCGATAGCGCTGCGTAAATCGTAAACCTGATTGTCCATAACATACCTCTCTTAATGCTATGCATTCAGTATCCTTCCGGCTGGAAAACGCATCAATTGCATCATTAACGCGATGTTGATAAGTTTTTTATTATCAATAAGAGACAGGTAACGCCGATGCACTTACGTCAGTTGAGCAATTTCGTGGTGGTGGCGCAGGAGCTGCATATGCACCGGGCCGCAGAGCGGCTGAACATGGCGCAACCCGCGCTGAGTCAGCAGATAAAAAGCCTGGAGGAGCGGCTCGGCGTCACCTTGTTTTCCCGCGCCAACCGCAGGCTAACGCTCACGGCGGCGGGCGACGCTTTTTTGCAAAAAACGCGCGTGGCGCTGGCGATGATAGACCAGGCGGTGCTGGAGGCGCAGCGTACCGCCAGAGGGGAGCAGGGCGTGCTGAACCTGGGGTATGTCTCCAGCGCCATGTTCAACGACAGGCTGCCCGCCATGCTGCGCCAGTTGCGCGCCCGCTGGCCGGACATTCAGGTTTCGTTGACCTCCGGCGATGTGCAAACGCTCTGTGACGCCGTGCAGAGCTACCGGATCGACGTCGCCATTTTGCGCGCGCCGCTGGCCACGCTTGCGGATGCGCTGGCCGTCCACCCCTTGCTGCGTGAAAAGACCCGGCTTGCGCTCTATAGCCAGCATCCGCTGGCGAACGCCGCTTCGCTTAACCTCGCGTCGTTAAAAAATGAAAGCTGGATTTCGCTTCGCGATCCGGGCGGCGTGGGCCTTGAGCACCATTTCCAGCATGCCTGCAAACAGGCGGGATTCACCCCGCAGATAGCGCAATACGCAAGCGATGTCTCAACGCTGGTAAGCCTGGTGGCAGCAGGCTTAGGGGTGGCGCTGGTGCCCGCTTCCGCTGACGCGATGCGCCTCGAAAACGTGGTCTATCTTGATGTGCTGGACCGCCTTGAAGAGAGCGAGCTGTGTATGGTCTACCATCCGCTGATTCGCTCGGAAGTGGTTAAAAAGTCGATTGCGCTGTTGCGTAATGCCGCCGTGAATGCGTAATGCTGCGCGCGAACGCTCGCTAAACCCCCACCTGGCTTGCCACTAAACAGCCGTTTCTCAGGTCATAAACCATCAGCGCCGCCGGGTCGGTTACAGGCGGCATGCGGTTTTCATCCAGTAACAGCGGGTTAGCAGGGCAGACCGAGCCGCAAATATAGGTCGGCACGCCGCTTACCACGGCAGACATGCTGCGATGGACGTGGCCGCTGCAAACGGCGTGCGGCGCAACGGGGTTTTGCGCTATCACCTTCCAGAACGCCTGTTCACCGGCGCACATAACGTTGTCTATCGGCGCGATGCCGCAGCGAAAAAGATGATGATGCGTGAAGATAAGCGCAGGCTGCGTACATTCCGCCAGCCTGCCGGCAAGCCAGCCCAGATGCGGAGCGATATCTCCACGCGTTTCGCCGGGCAGGGTGGTATCGACGCCGATAACGGGAAGGCCGTTAATGACCTCGCTGAAGTGCAGCGCGCCTGCGTGCGGCCAGCGCATCGTTTCCTGAAAGCCCCGGCGCATCGCTTCGCGGTCGTCCGCGTTGCCAGGCAGCAGCAGAATGCGGCAGCGGGCGCGCAACAGTTCCGCTTCGACAGCCTTATACCCTTCATGCCACCCGTCATCCACCAGGTCGCCCGTAACAACCAGCAGATCGGGCGCCAGCGCCGCCAGCCACGCCGTTGCGCGGCCCAGGCGCGCCAGGTTGCCGTTATCCGGCGTGGCGTGAATATCGGTTATCTGGGCTATCCGCATCGTGTTTCTCCGCTGCCGCGCTTTCAGATTAACTGGCGCTTATTCCATCGCCGTCGGGCGCAGCAGGATCTCGTTAATATCTACTGTTTCCGGCTGGCTGATGGCGAAAGCGATGGTGTGGGCGAGCGTGTCGGCGGAAATCGCCATCTCGTGCACTTTGCGCACCTGTTCGGCGACAGCTTCATCCGTGACGCTGCCGGGCAGGTCTGTATCCACCGGGCCGGGGGAGATAATCGTGCTACGGATATTCCACGGCGTCATCTCCATGCGCAGCCCTTCGGAAATCGCCCGCACGGCAAACTTCGTCGCCGAATAAACCGCGCTGGTAGGGCGTACCCGGTGCCCGGAAAGGGACGACAGGTTAATGATATGCCCGCTTTTCTGCGCCTGCATGGTGGGCAATACCGCCGCGATGCCGTAAAGCGTGCCCTTCAGGTTAATGTCGATGGCGCGCTCCCAGTCGTCTACCCGCAACTGGTCGAGGCGGGAGTTCGGCATAATGCCCGCGTTGTTAATCAGCACGTCAACGCGGCCGAAAGCGTCGAGCGCCTTCTGCACCAGCGCCTGCACCTCTTCGCGCTTCGACACATCCGTTTGCGCCACTTCCGCTTTGCCGCCCGCCCGGGTCAATGCCTGCTTCAGAGCTTCAAGCTTTTCCAGCCGCCGCGCGCCCAGCACGACGCAGGCGCCTTCTGCGCAAAGCAACCGCGCCGTCGCCTCGCCGATGCCGCTGCTGGCGCCTGTAATCACCACCACCTTGCCGCTGATATTATTCATCACCTTATCCTCTGCTGAAGCAAAAACCGCACAGCGTTTGAGTATGGCTGCAAACCGCGGCGGTTGCTCAACGGGGAAGATTAACTTTGCAGCGTTTCGTGCAGATGCCGCCATAGCGGCAGGCCTGCCTGTAGCGTGAAAAGCGCGGTGGACCAGCGGGTGGTTTGCGTAAGCCCCGGCAGGCGCTGGCGCTCGCGGTAGCGCATCACGGCCCCTTCGGGCCATTCAGCCAGCAGGCGCATCTCATCAACGATAATCTCCAGACCCGGCCGCGCGCCGCGCTGCGCAAGGAAAAACTCGCTTAGTTGCGCATGGTTAAGCGCCGCGCCGGTCAGCGTAATCATTGAATAGTCTGGGCTAAAGCGGGCGAGCAGGGCGTTAATATCGCCATCGCCTTTGCCAAGCCAGGCCTCAATGGCGACATGCGCTTGCAGCACTTCGGTGAAATAAGGGTTCATGGGGTCTCCTGTTCAGGTACAAGGCGCAGCTTAACCGCGCGGTTATCAAGACGAAAGCAGAGCGGCAGCGGCAGCAGCGTCGCCAGCGCGGCGCACCAGAATGTCCAGCGGTAAGCCTGCGCTGGCGCAACGTGCGCGCAGAACTGGTCAAGCAGCAGCGTAAAAAGCGCCACGCCGAAGCAAAAGCTGAGCTGACGGTTAATGTTCCACAGCGCGGCGGCATCCGGCAGGGCGGCGTTCGGCGTGTTAAGAAAGGCGCTGCTCTGGGCCGCGCTGCTGCACAGACTGCCGCCCACGCCCATCAGCGCGAAGGCGCCAGCGAGCGCAAGCTGCTGCTCGCCGCGCTCAATCTGCGTGAGCAATGCGATCCCCAACGCCTGCAACAGGCAGCCCGCCATAATCAGCGGCCCTGGCCCCAACGCGTTAAAGGTTTTGCCGGTCAGGCAAATCGCCAGAAACGAGCCGAGCGACCAAGGCATCATCAGCATGCCAGCGGCGCCGGGCGTCAGGCCGAGCGAGTTTTGCAGCCAGAGCATGGCGACCAGGTTGATACCGATAAACACGCCCGGCACAGCCTGGTATACCGCCATAGAAAAGCGCAGCAGCGGGTCGGCCAGCAGGTTCAGGTTGAGCGCAGGGGCGGCGCGTTTACGACAGCGGCGCGCAAACAGCGCAAGCAGGGTTCCGCCCGCCAACAGCAGCAGCGCCGCCAGCCCCGTTGCGTGCGAGTCGCTAAGGCGCGTAAGGCCGAACAGCAGCAGAAACAGCGCGCCGCAGCCCAGGGCTAACCCGGCGGCGTCAGGCGGGGCCGAACGGTCGGCAGGCGCTTCGCGGCGCAGCCAGCGCCAGGCCAGCGCAAGGGTGGCCAGCGCCAGCGGCAGGCTGGCGAAAAAGACCCCGCGCCAGCCGAGCGCCGTTATCAACAGGCCGCCCGCAGCGGGCGAAAGCGCCGGCGCCAGCAGGCCCACCAGCATGACCGCCGAGGCGATTTTCGCCCGCTCATGCGGCGCATACAGCCGCCAGGCCAGCGCCTGGCCCACCGGGATAAGCAGCCCGCCGCCCGCGCCCTGCACCACGCGCCAGAACACCAGGGCGGTGAGGGAACCCGCGAAGCCAGCGGCGGCGCAGGCAAGGGTAAACAGCGCCAGCGAGAGCAGAAAAACCCGGCGCGCCCCGGCCCGCTGCGTAAGCCAGGCGCTCAGGGGAATGGCCAGCGTCAGCCCCATAATGTAGCCGTTGCTGACCCAGGCAAGCCCGGCGACGGACGCCCCCAGGCTATGCGCTATCGCCGGGTAAGCGACATTGGCAATAAACATAGTAATCAGGTCGATGAAAAAGCCGAGCAGGTAAACCACGGCCACTTTGCTGCGATAAGACATAACGCTTCCTCCGGTAGACGCCTACTGTAAGCGGCGGCACAGGGCGGATAAACGGGGCGCGGCCTGATACACTGTCAAACTTATTTTGACAATCGGCAGGGCGGGTATGCTGAATTTGCAGCGGGTGGCGGCCTTTGTGGCGGTGGCGGAGGCGGGCAGCTTTACGGCCGCGGCGGCCGCGCTTGGGATGACCAAAGCGGTGGTGAGTTTTAACGTCCGGCAACTGGAAAAGGAGTTAGGCGTGTCGCTTTTGCTGCGCACCACGCGGCGGCTGGCGCTGACAGAGGCGGGAGAAACCTTTTACCGGCGCGCCGCCGCGCTGTTGCAGGAGGCGCAGGCGATGCGGGAAGAGGCGCAGCGTCATCACGGCGGGCTGCGCGGCGAGTTGCGCATCACCAGCACCAGCGAGTATGGCGCGCAGGTTGTCATTCCGGCGCTGGCGGCGTTTCGGCGGGCGCATCCGGCGCTGCGCATCCGCCACGTCTCGTCGTCGCAGCATGCCGATCTGATTGCCGAACGCTTTGATGTGGCGATACGTCTTGGCACGCTGGCGGACTCCACCTACCGCGCGGCGCTGCTCACCCGTTTTGAGGTGTTGCCCGTCGCCTCGCCGCAATGGCTGAAAGAAAACCCGGTTGCCTCGCCCGAAGCGCTGGCGCAAGCAGAATGGATAATCCACAACCGTCTGCCTTCGCCTCTGCGCTGGCAACTCACCGGCCCGCAGCGCCAGACGCTGGATTTTGCCATCACCCGGCCCGCTGTGCTGTCGGCGGACAGCGCCTCGGCATTGCTGGCGTTCGCCCAACAGGGCGGCGGGGTGGCGTTGCTGCCCGACTGGCTGGTGCGACCCTCGCTGGCAGCGGGCGACTTATGCCATCTGTTGCCGGACTACCGCTTTCCGGCGCAGGGCGTTTACGCGGTCTACCCGGACACCGGGCACGTGTCGGAAAAGGTTCGCGCCTTTATCGACTTCCTGCGCGGGCGGCTCGCCTGAACGGGCGGCAGATAACGATCATCGCCAGCGCGCTGCACAGCGGCACGGCGGCAAGCCACAGCCAGGGCCGCACCGCCTGCGGCGAAGGAACCAGCGCATGGTCGAGTTGGGCGCCCAGGGCAAAGTTGCCCACCAGTACGGCCAGCCCGCCCATCGACGCCAGCGCGCCGTAATGCGCCCCCAGGTTCTGCTCATTGGCGAAGCGGGGAATGAGATCCATCCCCACCGGCACAATCAGCATCTGCCCAAGCGTCAGCAGCGTTACCATGCCAGTGGCGGGCAGCAGGCGCAGCCAGCCTTCTGGCGGCGTGGCGGCGGCGAACAGCGCCACGCTTGCAAACGCGGCGGCCAGCAGCGAAAAACCAAGCGGCAGCATGCGCGCCGCTCCTGCACGCCGCGCCACGCGCGCCAGCGGCAGTTGCAGCACGATAACCAGCAGCGAGGCGAGCATGAAAAGCGGGCCGAGATCGCTTTCGCTGCTGCCGGAGCGGCGCAACTCCACCGGCAGCGCCAGGTAAAGCTGGTTATAGCTGAAGAGATAGCCGCTGTAAGCGACGATAAACGCCACAAAGCGCCGGTTGCGAAAAGTCTGCCACCAGGGCGCGATATGCAGCGTCTCCTGCCTGCGCGCGTCGCGCGGCAGGCTGAAAAAAAGCACCAGCAGCGCCACGACAAACACGCCCGCCCCCGCCAGCGCCACCTGCTGGAAGCCAAAGCCCGCCAGCAGCGATCCCAGCACCGGGCCGAGCACGGCGCCAAGCTCGCCGCAGACGGCAAACAGCGCGAACCACTCGGCGCGGCTGCGTTTGCCTGCCGCCTCGCTCTGCGTGCCCGCCTTCGCCAGCAGCGCCTCGATAGAGGGTGAAAAGAGCGCGCCGCCGATGCCGGTTAAGCAGGCCCCCAGCACAATCGGCCAGAGCGTTTCGCCAAGGGCCAGCAGCAGGTAGCCGCAAATGCGCACCAGACAGCCGCACAGGATCACCACGCGGGCGCCGAAGCGGTCCGCCAGCGCGCCGCCCAACAAAAACATGCCCTGCTGCGAGAAGGTGCGAAGGCCGATCACCAGGCCAATGGCCCAGCCGGAAAGGCGCATATCGTCGCGTAAAAAAATCGCCAGAAAAGGCACCACGGCATAAAAGCCGATATTAAACACCAGCTGGCTACCCGGCAGCAGCGGTGGCCAGAGGCGCGAAGGGGCGCGATAAAAACGATCAAAAAAGGCAGGCATGCTTCATCCGTCGCGTGGTCAGGGTCGGCGCAAGAGCGTAGCAGGAATTACCGCGCCGCGCCGCCCGGGAAAATAAATTAATTACCCGGCAAATAATTGAAAAGAAAATTATTTAGCCCGGCTGAAGCGGCCTGCGGGCCTGAATTGACAAGCCCCAGACGGCCCGGTATAACCGCTCATCGCTAAGAATGCGTTTCATTTGCATCTTAAGGCGAGCAGGCCCGTCGCATAAAAGCGCCGCAACGAGCGCAGACTGGCCGTTAACGCCTGGCTCGCGCCAGGATAGCTTATAAAAAAGAAAGGTTAATGATGAGAATGGTTAAAACGCTGCTGTTGGCGGCTGGGCTTCTGGCGACGGGCAGCGGCGTATCGCTTGCGACCGTCTACCCGCTTACGCTTGAAAACTGCGGCGTGAAAGTCACGTTCACGCAGCCGCCGGCGCGCATGGTGGCGCTGGGGCAGAATACCGCTGAGATCATGCTGCTGCTGGGGCTTGAAGACAAAATGGCCGCCAGCGCCTTCTGGCCGACAAAAGTATTGCCATCGCTTGCGAAACAGAACGAGAAGGTAAAAGTACTGACGGTGGAGATCCCAACGCTTGAGTCGATCCTTGCCCAGTCGCCCGATTTCGTCGCCGCGCAGCTTCCGCTGCTGCTGGGGCCGGACAGCAAAGTGGCGAAACGCGAAGATTTCGCCTCGGTGGGCATCAACAGCTATTTGTCGCCTGGCGTGTGCGTGACGAAAAAGAACACCGGCGACATTTACGGCAGCCGCAGCGAACTGTGGAATATGGCCTTGCTCTATCAGGAAATTGACGAGCTGGCGGCTATCTTCAACGTCGAGGCGCGGGGCAACGCGCTGATAGCGGACTTTAAAGCCCGTGAAAGCAAGCTTCGCGAGAAATTCAGCCAACCCGGCAAAGAGACCACTTACCTCTTCTGGTTCTCCAGCGCGTCGCCTTCGTCCGACGCCTACGTCGGCGGCAAAAACAGCGCCTCCGGTTTTATCGCCAGCCTGCTTGGCGGCAAGAACGCCATTCAGTCCGACAGCGAATGGCCAACGGTAAGCTGGGAGAGCATTATCGCCGCCAACCCCGATGTGATTGTGGTGTCGAACCTCGATCGCAACCGCTGGGCGCTGGATAACGCGCAGGAGAAGATCCGCTTCCTGAAAAGCGACCCGGCGGTCAGCCAGCTTGAGGCGGTAAAAAAAGGTCATATCGTGGTGATGGATGGCCAGGCGATGAACCCCACCATCCGCACGCTTTACGGCGCCGAGCAGGTGGGCGAGCAGCTTGAGAATATGGGGCTGAAATAATGGCCGCAGCTTTGCGCCCGGCGCTGAAAACGGCGCAGCGCCTGATGTTATTTATCGCTTCGGCGGCGCTGCTCGGGCTGGTTATCGCCTTTGGCGTCGGGGTGGGCGAGCTTTCCATTCCGTTGAAAACCACGCTCCAGGCCATCACTAACCGGCTCGGGCTGACCGATGTCCCGCTTAACCGCATTCACGAAACCGTGATCTGGGATTTTCGCTTAAGCCGCGCGCTGGTGGCGGCCTGTAGCGGCGCGGGGCTTGCCATTTGCGGCGCGGTGCTGCAAAGCCTGCTGAAGAACGCGCTCGCTGAACCTTACGTGCTGGGCGTATCCGCAGGCGCGTCCACCGGCGCGGTCTCCGTGGTGGTGCTGGGCGCGGGCGCCGGAGCGGTTTCGCTTTCTGCGGGCGCGTTTGCCGGCGCGTTCCTTGCCTTTCTGTTCGTGGCGGTGTTAACCAACGGCGCGCGGGGCGGCAATGAGCGGACGATCCTTGCAGGCGTCGCCGCTTCGCAGCTGTTTAACGCCATTACCGCTTACACCATCAGCACCTCCGCCAGCGCCCAGCAGGCGCGCGACGTCATGTTCTGGCTGCTCGGCAGCTTTAGCGGCGTGCGCTGGCCAGAGTTTCAGCTGGCGCTGGCGGTCGTTCTGCTCGGGCTTGCCGTCTGCCTGTACTACGCCAAAGCGCTGGATGCCTTTATTTTTGGCGACGACGCCGCGGCCTCGCTCGGCATACCGGTGGGCTATGTGCGCCTGGCGCTCTTCGCCGTGACGGCGCTGATGACCGCGACCATCGTCAGCATGGCGGGCTCGATAGGCTTTGTCGGGCTGGTGGTGCCGCATATGATGCGCTACTTCTTCGGCCCGCTGCATCGCACCCTGCTGGTGGCGTGCGCCATGGCTGGCGCCATTTTCATGGTGCTGGCGGATATTGTCTCCCGCATCGCGATTGCGCCGCAGAGCCTGCCTGTCGGGGTGGTCACCGCGCTGGTCGGCGTGCCGTTTTTCGCCGTGATTTTGTATCGCTCAAGGACTGCCGCATGAGCATTCGCGCAGAAAATCTCTCCTGGCGCGCCGGGAAAAAACTTATCGTTAATAACGTCTCCCTCGATGTAAAAAGCGGGCAGACGCTGGGCCTGCTGGGGCCAAACGGCTCGGGCAAATCGTCGCTGCTGCGTATTCTTGCGGGGTTACGCCGCCCCCAGGCGGGCCGGGTGCTGCTGGATGAGCACGACATGGCCGGTATGGCGAAAAAAAGCGTGGCGCGCAGGGTCGCTTTTGTAGAGCAGCACACCATGACGGAGGCGAACATTCGCGTGCGCGATGTGGTGAAGCTCGGGCGCATTCCGCATCATTCGCCGCTATCTTCATGGACTCAGCAGGATGAGGCTATCGTCAACGCCGCGCTTGAGCGGGTAGAGATGCGCGATCGCAGCGAGCAGGGGTGGCAGAGTCTTTCGGGCGGGGAACGCCAGCGGGTGCATATTGCCCGGGCGCTGGCCCAGTCGCCTGCGGAAATATTGCTTGATGAGCCGACCAACCACCTGGATGTTCATCACCAGATGCAGCTGATGCGCCTGATAAGCGAGCTGCCGGTCACCAGCATCGTGGCGCTGCACGACCTTAACCACGCCGCGATGTTCTGCGACGCGCTGATCGTTATGCTGAAAGGGGAGGTGGTGGCCAGCGGCACGCCGGATGACGTGCTGACGGAGGCGATGCTAAGAGAGGTGTTTCATGTCGAGACCCGCATTGAGATATCGCCTTACCACGGCAAAAAGCACATCCACTTTTTGTAGCGGCGGGCGTCCGGGCTGCGGGCTTGCGCGGACGCGGTTAACCGACAGCGCTTAAAACGGGCGGATGATCGCCAGCACGATAATCACAATCACCGCCGCAATCAGCAGCGCGGGCGTGCGGCGAAGCCAGGGAAAACGCGCCCCTTCGCCGCTGGCGAGACGGCGCAGCGCGCCGGAAAGCAGGCCGTGCAGCGCTGACAGCGCCACCACCACCACTATCTTCAGCACCAGCCAGGCATGCGGAAACTGGCCGTATGTCACCATCATGGTAATGCCCGCCGCCCACAGCACAATCATCGACGGGCTGGTGACGCGGGCGCTCCAGCGGCGCACCCCCGCCAGCATCGCGGCGTTGCCCTGCGGATTCGGCGCCGTCACCGTATAAGTAAACGCCATCAGCAGCATGCCGAAAACCCACAACATGCCGGCGATAATGTGCAGGGCGTTCAGCCACGTGTGTAAACTCATACATTGCTCCTTAAAAAGAGGACAGTTGCGTCACAAGCGAGTAAAAAGCGGTGCGGCGAACGGTATTCACAGGCTACCGTTTTCGCCCATTCATTCTGTTTATAGTTTTAACACAGAGCGCGAAATGATAGCGCGCTTCCTGGCGCAGAGGGAGACGATGCGGATAAGAAAAACAACGCTTGCTGATGTGCCGCTGCTGCCCGCCATTGAAAGCGCGGCGGACGAGGCGTTTCTGGCGTTGCCGGAACTCGCCTGGGTCGCCCATGACGGCGGCTGGCCGGAAGAAGAACACCGTAGGCGGGTAAACGCAGGCTACTCTGTGGTCGCCGTGGAGGCGCAAAACGCTCCCGTGGGGTTTCTCATCGCCCAACAGCAGGAGACGGTACGCCATATTCAGGGGCTGGCGGTGGCGCGCGCCTGGCAAGGGCGCGGCGTGGGCCGGGCGCTGCTGCAACGGGCGATTGCGGATGCGACAACCGGGGGCATAACGGCGCTGACGCTGACCACCTTCAGAAACGTCCCCTGGAACCAGCCGTTTTACGCGCGCGCCGGGTTCAGCACGCTGGCGGAGACGGAGCTGGATACGCGCCTGAAAGCGCTGCTGGCGGCAGAGGCAGAGCACGGTTTCGCTTATGAAACGCGCTGCGCGATGCGCCTTGTGCTGCGCTAAACGCCAGCCATAAAAAAGCCGGCCATCCGCACGGAAAAGGATGACCGGCAACAGGCTTTTCTCCGCGTTATGCGGGTGGGACAGAAAGCCAGCGCTGCTAACACAGCGAAAATGATGAAGATCCCGGCGGGGAACGCCTTCCCCGCGTCATTACAGCGATTGCAGGAAGGCCAGCAGATCTTCGTTCAGCTGATCCTGATGCGTAACCGCAAAGCCGTGCGGCGCGTTGTCGTAGACTTTCAGCTGCGCGCCCGGGATCATCTCCGCCGCCACTTTGCCGGTGGAGTCAAACGGCACGACCTGGTCATTGCTGCCGTGAATAACCAGCGTCGGCACGTCCACCTTCGCGATGTCCTGGCGGAAGTCGGTTTCGCCGAAGGCGCTCACGCAGTCGATGGTGCCTTTAAGCGAGGCCAGCAGCGCAATGTTCAGCGTCTGGGTCAGCACGCCCTGAGAAACGGTTTGCCCGGCATTGGTGCCGTAGAACGGCGTGGAGAAGTCGCTGATAAACTGCGCACGATCTTTACGCAGCCCGTCGCGGATGCCTTCGAACACGCTCTGATCCACGCCCTGCGGGTAATCTGTCGCTTTGCCGAAAATCGGCGTGACGGCGCCCAGCAGCACCAGCGCTTTCACGCGCCCGGTGCCGTAGCGGCCGATGTAGCGCGAAACGTCGCCGCCGCCCATGGAGAAGCCCACCAGCGTGACGTCGCGCAGATCGAGGTGGTTGATCAGATCGTTAATGTCCGAGGCGAAGGTGTCGTAGTTGTAGCCTTCCCACGGCTGGTCGGAGCGACCGAAACCGCGACGGTCAAAGGCGATAACGCGATAGCCGCGCTCGGCCAGGTAGTTCAGCTGGCTGTCCCACATGTCTGCGTCCAGCGGCCAGCCGTGGCTGAAGAGAACCGGCTTGCCCGAACCCCAGTCTTTGTAATAAATCTGAGTACCATCCTGCGTCTTAATTGTGCTCATACGAATCCTCAATGTGAGTTAAGGCTTAAGGGAGTGATGTTTATTTAATGGGCGCTATCAGATAACGCACTGCCGGCGGTTCCCCGCCCCGGTGAAACGCCTGCACCTTGCCGATAATCAGCAGATCGTTCACCGTATGACGCTCCTGCTGTCGTAAATGCTCAATCCACGAGCCGACCACGAAAGTCTCCATAAACATGCCTGGACGCTGGATGTCTTCATACACCGACCAGCTTAGCGCGCCGCCGCGCTGGCGCACGCGGCGCATCTCCTGAATGGCGACCACGAAGTCATACACATCCTGCGCATCGAGTTGGTACTCATAATTAACCATCACCGGGCCTCGGTCATGCGACACGTCAAGCTCGCGGGCAAGGTTGTCCACTTCGCGCAGGTCGAGGTTTAAATCCGGGTTTTCATTCAGCCGCCAGCGCAGCGCCGTGGCGCTCGCCAGCACCATGCCCGCTGTCGCCACGCAGAGCGAAAGCGGAATGGAAAAGTGCGAGGCGAGCTGGCCCCACATGGCGCTGCCGACGGTCATCGAGCCGAAGAACACGGTGAGATACACCGCCAGCGCCCGCGCTTTTACCCATTTCGCCGCGCTGCGCTGCGCGCCCATGTTGAGAGTGGAAAGCACGGCAATCCAGGCGAAGCCGGTCAGGAACATAAACGCGTTCAGCAGCCAGAAGTGGCGCACGAAAGCGAGCGCCAGCGTGCACGCCGCAAACAGCAGGCTGGTCAGCACCATCAGCCTGTCGGGGTCGAAGCGCTTGCGCAGGCGCGGCAGCACGATCGCGCCGCAAATCGCCCCTAAGCCGATAAACGCCAGCAGAATGCCGTAGCCGCCCGGCCCGAGGCCCAGCTCGCGGCGCGCCACCAGCGGGAGCATCGCCCAGCTGGCGCTGCCGAAGATAAAAAACGCCACGGTGCGCACCAGCACGTTGCGCAGCACGGGAGCGGCGTGAACGTAGCGCAGCCCGGCGCGCACTGCGGGGAAGAAGTGCTCCGGCGGCAGGCGCTGAATGTTCGGCTCCGCTTTCCAGCGGTACAGCACCCACGCCACTCCCAGCACGGAGAAGGCGTTCAGCGCAAACACCACCCACGGCCCGGCGAGCGACAAAATAAACCCGCCCAGCGCCGGGCCGATGGCGCGGCTGATGTTAATGCCAAGCGAGTTAAGGGCCACCGCAGGCGCCAGTTCGTTTTTCTCCACCAGGTCCGGCACGATGGCCTGAAACGGCGGCGAGCTCATGGCCGCGCCAGCGCTCAGCAGGAAGGCTGCCACCAGCAGCACCTCTGGCGTCACGTGGCCGGTAAAAGAGAGGATCGTCAGCCCGGCGGCGGCGATAAACACCCATACCTGGGAAAAGAGCAGATACTTGCGCCGGTCGACGATATCCGCCATCACCCCCGAGGGAAGGGCGAACAAAAACATCGGCAGGCTGCTTGCCGCCTGCACCAGCGCCACGGAGAGCGGGTCGGCGCTGAGCGTCAGCATCGTCCAGTTCACCCCCACGTCGTTCATCCAGGAGCCGATGTTGGAAACGACCGTCGCAATCCACAGCATGCGGAACACGCGGTTTTGCAGCGGTTGCCAGGAGGAGGCTGGCGCGGAAGGCGCTGGCGCCTCGTGGATATCATTTACCTGCGCCATACCGCAGCTCCCGTGTTTCGTTAAAGCCTGGCCGCCATCTTCCCGGGCCGGTCAGCGCCAGCGTAGTGAAAACGATCAGCAGCAGCCAGCCGAACTGCCCTTCGGCGATGCTCCAGTCCGGATGCACCACCAGCATCGCCACCAGCAGCACGCCGATGATCGGCAGGCAGGCGAGCCGCGCGCCAACGCCGAGGAGAATAAAGATCGGGCAGATCACCTCCGCGAAAATGGCGGGCAGCAGGCTCGTCCAGGGGCCGAGGCCGAACGGATCGTCGATTTTTGTCAGCTCTTCGCTAAAGTGCATCACCTTCGGCAGCCCGTGTACGTAAAGCAAAAGCAGGCTGCCGGTGAGGCGCAGGAAGAACAGCCCCGCATCCACGCGGGGCGGCATAGCCGATGAACGTTTCATGGGCGTCAGAAGGCAAAGCAGCTACAGCCGAGCGCGCCCCAGAAGGCGCTATCGTCTGAAACCGGCACGGAGGAGCGGCGCGCCACGTCGTGCTGGTGGCTGTGAACGCCGCACGGGCCGCTGCAATGGTGCGCGGCGGGCATCAGCCCCACGCGGCTTTGCGGCGGCGCGCTGCGGTAATGGCCCGGCACGTTAACCACTGGCGACCACTCCGGCAACACCGGCAGGGAAGGGGGCGCTTCTGAACTGAACGCGCCTGCGGCGTAAACCACTTCGCCGCCCACCACCGTCAGTACCGACTCGATGCCCTTGATCTCTTCTTCCTGCACGCGGAAATAGTCTTTGCTCAGTACGGCGAGATCCGCAAGCTGGCCCGCTTTGATCTGCCCTTTTTTGCCCTGCTCGCTGGAGAACCAGGCGCTGCCCTGGGTCCAGAGCATCAGCGCGGTGTCGCGGTCGAGGCGGGCGTTGACGTCATACATCTGCATGCCGCCCACGGTGCGCCCGGAAACCAGCCAGTAAAGCGCTGTCCACGGGTTGTAGCTCGCCACGCGCGTGGCGTCGGTGCCAAGGCCCACCGGCACGCCGGTTTCCAGCATTTTCGCCACCGGCGGGGTGTGGCGCACCGCCTCCATCCCGTAGCGCTCGGCGAAGTACTCGCCCTGGAAGGCCATGCGGTGCTGTACGGCAATGCCGCCGCCCAGCGCTTTAATGCGGTCGATATTGTGCTGGGTAACCGTTTCGGCGTGGTCGAAGAACCAGTGCAGGCCGTTGAACGGAATGTCGCGGTTCACTTTCTCGAACACGTCCAGCATGCGGCTTATCGATTCGTTATAGGTGGCGTGCAGGCGGAACGGCCAGCGGTGTTCCACCAGGTGGCGCACCACGCGCTCCAGTTCCTCTTCCATGCCCGGCGCCAGATCGGGGCGCGGCTCAAGGAAATCTTCAAAGTCGGCGGCGGAGAAAACCAGCATTTCGCCCGCGCCGTTGTGGCGGAAGAAATCGGTGCCCTGGCCTGGGGTCAGCAGGTCGGTCCATTTTTCAAAATCCTCCAGCTCGTGGCCGGGGCGCTGGGTAAAGAGGTTATAGGCGATGCGCACGGTCATCTGCTTGTTGGCGTGCAGCTCGCTGATCACTTCGTAATCATCCGGGTAGTTCTGAAAGCCGCCGCCCGCGTCGATGGCGCTGGTCAGCCCCAGGCGGTTCAGCTCGCGCATAAACTGGCGGGTGGAGTTCACCTGCTGCTCCAGCGGCAGCTTCGGCCCTTTGGCGAGCGTTGAGTAGAGGATCATGGCGTTCGGACGGGCTATTAGCATGCCGGTCGGGTTGCCGTTGCTGTCGCGCTGAATTTCGCCGCCCGGCGGGTTCGGCGTCTCTTTGGTGTAACCCACCACCTTCAGCGCGGCGCGGTTGAGCAGGGCGCGGTCGTAAAGATGAAGGATAAACACCGGCGTATCGGGCGCCGCGTCGTTGATTTCATCCAGCGTCGGCATGCGGCGCTCGGCGAACTGAAATTCGCTCCAGCCGCCCACCACGCGCACCCACTGCGGCGAAGGCGTGCGCATCGCCTGTTCTTTCAGCATGCGCAGGGCGTCGGCAAGCGAAGGCACCCCTTCCCAGCGCAGCTCCAGGTTGTAGTTCAGGCCGCCGCGGATGAGGTGCAGGTGCGAGTCGTTAAGGCCGGGGATAGCGGTGGCGCCTTTCAGGTCGATAATTTTGGTGCCTTCGGCCTGGTACTGCATCACTTCCGCTTCTGTACCTACTTGCAGAAACTTGCCGTCGCGGATAGCCACGGCGTCGGCGATCGGGTTTTCGCGGTCCACGGTGTGGAATACGCCGTTGAGTAAAATCAGCTCTGCTTTACCGAGCGAAACCATAATTCCTCCTGTCTGGGACGTCCAAAAGGCGGGCGCGCCGCCGGACTATAAAATGGTGTGCTCTGGCGCAGCAGAGCAGGGAAGCTGGCGGGATTATGTTCAGCAGGTGAAAACGGCGTCTAGTTATACGATGGTATAGGTATACAAACGTATAGTTATACACAGAGATAATGGTTACGCCCCCGCAACTCCTTTTACTATCCCTCCCGACAGCGACGTCCAGGCCGGTTGGGTGAGCGCGCCCCACGCCATGCAGGCGATACCCCGGTCACTGTCAGTTTTCCTTCCGCTTTCTCTTTCGCGGTTTACTGTTACTTAACGACTAATGGGTATCCTCATGACCAACGCTAAGCTTGAAGTACTGACTCCCCAGAATTGCCAGATGATTTTCATCGACCAGCAGCCGCAAATGGCCTTTGGCGTGCAGTCTATCGACCGTCAGGTGCTGAAAAACAACGTGGTTGGCCTGGCGAAAGCGGCTAAAGTCTTCAACATTCCCACCACCATCACCACCGTTGAAACCACCAGCTTCTCTGGCAACACCTTCCCTGAATTGCTGGATGTGTTCCCCGAGAATGACATTCTTGAGCGCACTTCCATGAACTCCTGGGACGACCAGAAAGTGCGTGACGCGCTGGCGAAAAACGGCAAGAAAAAAGTGGTGGTTTCCGGCCTGTGGACTGAAGTGTGCAACAACACCTTCGCCCTGTGCGCCATGCTGGAAGGCGATTATGAGATTTACATGGTGGCGGACGCTTCCGGCGGCACCTCAAAAGAGGCGCACGACTTCGCCATGCAGCGCATGATCCAGGCGGGCGTGATCCCGGTGACCTGGCAGCAGGTGATGCTGGAGTGGCAGCGCGACTGGGCGCACAAAGAGACGTACAACGCGGTGATGGATATCGTGAAAGAGCACTCCGGCGCTTACGGCATGGGCGTGGATTACGCCTACACCATGGTGCACAAAGCGCCAGCCCGCGCTAAAGGCTCGCATAACACCCTCGCGCCGGTTCCGGCTAACAAATAAGGCAAAAGGCTGGCCGCGCGCCAGCTTTTTTCTGATGACGGAGAAGCACCATGAGCACAGGGCTTATCTCGCTTGGCGCCGGTGTCCTGATCGGCCTTATCTACGCGCTGCTGAAAGTTCGCTCGCCCGCGCCGCCCGCGGTGGCGCTGGTTGGGCTGTTGGGCATGCTGGCGGGCGAGCAAATCATCTCCGCCTTTCTCTCGCATGACGAGGTTCGCACTTCGCAGGCCGCGCCCGCGCAGGCAACGACGCAGGCGCCAGGCTATACACGGGCAGGCTGATTATGTTGAAATCGTATCTTGTTTCCCTGATGGCCGGCCTGCTGGCGGGTGTCATCTATGGCGCAATGCAGGTTCATTCGCCCGCGCCCCCGGTTATTGCGCTGCTGGGGCTGTTCGGCATGCTGGTGGGTGAACAGCTTATTCCGGTAGGCCGACGGCTGCTTAACCGTCAACCGGTCACACTGGCATGGTTTCGTCATGAATGCGTGCCCAAAATCAGCGGCACTCCGCCTGCGCAAGACAAAAACGTACCCTGAAGGAGCGCCTCTCACCCTTGCGTGAGCCCAGACCGAGGACCACAGCATGACGCTGTCAGCACGCATTGTCATTGTTGACGATGAACGTTCCGTTCGCAGCGGACTGAGCAATCTCCTGCTGTCGGAGGGATACAGCACCTGCGTTTTCGATTCCGCGGAGGCGTTTCTCAATGACGAGGCGGCGCTGGCGCAGGCCTGCCTGCTCATTCTCGACGTAAAGCTCAAGGGGATGAGCGGCCTTGAGCTTTACCGCAACGTTATTCTGCATTCCAGCCCGCCGCCCGTGATTTTTATCTCCGGCCATGGCGATGAACAGATGCAGCAATACGCCCTTAGCCGCGGCGCCGTCGCGTTTTTACATAAGCCAATAAATATTGATACGCTGCTGGAACATATCCGCCGACTGCTCGCTGCGTGAGGATCGTTAATGAGTGAAAAACTGTCTGCCGTCGCCAGAGAGATGGAGGGTGAGGTTTTCACCCTGACTGACGATATTCTCTTCACCCCTCTGGCGCAGGAAGGCGGTATCGCCTGGACGCTGTGCCAGCCGCTGCACGCTGTCGACAGCTTTATCCTTGCAAGCGCCGCCGTCGCCAGCGAAGAGGCGGCGTTTCAAACCACCCAGCTGCTTAAAAACGAATTCGCGCTGCGTAACCAGCTTTCCGGCGCGTGGGCGATCAAGCCCATCAGCTCAACCAGCCATCATGGCCGCTACGCGCTGGTTTACGCGCCGTTTCCTTTTCGCACGCTTGCGCAGTGTAGCCATTTAAAAATGAGCGGCACGGCGGAGTTTCTCTCCCTCGCCATTCGCCTGTGCGCGCCGCTGCGCCAGATGCACGCGCTGGGGCTTATCCACAGCGACATCAAGCCCGGCAATTTTTTTCTCGACCCGGGCGGCAGTTACCGGCTGGCCGGGTTCGGCCTTGCCAGCGGCGCGGCGGATATCGCCACGCAAACGCGGCTTACCGTACCGGGCGGCACGCTGGCTTATATGTCGCCGGAACACACTGCCCGCACGCGGGACGCCGTGGACAGCCGCAGCGATTTATACAGCCTCGGCATTGTGCTTTACGAACTGCTCACCGGCGCGCTGCCTTTTGATCTCAGCGAAGGCGGGCAGGCGGAGTGGGCGCATCACCATCTCGCCTCCGCGCCCCGTCCGCCGCATGAGGCGCGCCCCGCCGCGCCATTGATGCTTTCCACTATTATCCTGCGCCTGCTGGAGAAGTCGCCGGAGCGGCGTTACCAGACGGTGGAGGGACTTATCGCCGATCTGCGCCGCTGCCAGGCGCAGCTTTCGGCAAGCGGCAATATCGCGCTTTTTACCCCGGGTTTGCAGGATGTGGTGCCCGCGCGTTTGCGGCCCGACAATCTGTTTCTGGCGCATCCGCAGGATCACGCGCTGCTGGAGGCTTTCGACAGGGTGGCCGCCAGCGGAACGCTGACGCTCGCGGTGGTCAGCGGGCCGCTCGGCATCGGCAAATCTTCGCTTATCGCCTCGGCGCTTCGAAAAATCACCGGCCGGCCCGCGTTGCTGGCCGTCAGCAAAGCGGACCAGTACTCTTCGGTATTGCCTTATTCGGTCATCGCCGGGGCGTTTCGTTCGCTGGCGCTGCACCTTTTAGGGCTTGGCGCACAGGAGGCGGCGCTGTGGAAGCGACGGCTTGCGCACGCGCTTGGCAGCTACGCCGGGCTTGCGGTCAACCTGGTGCCGGAGCTGGGCTTGCTGCTTGAAAGCAAAACATTTATGCCCGCCGACGTACATGCGGCGGACGCCCGGGCGCGCTGCAACCAGATGATCGCCCGGCTGGCGGCGGCGCTCTCCAGCCGCGAGTCGCCGCTTATGCTGGTGATTGAGGATGCGCAATGGATGGACCAGGCGAGCCTGCAATTGCTGACGTCGTTAGTGAACGACAGCGAATCGCTGCCGCTGCTGGTGGTTATCTCGCACGGCGAGCCGGAGGCTTTCCCGGCTGGCGACACGGAGCAGGCTCTCAGGAAACTGCGCGCCGGCGCGCGCCAGCTTATTGATATTCGCCCCGCGCCGCTTAGCGTCAGGGCGGTGTCGCGCTGGCTTGCAGAGCTGTTTCAGGCCCGCGTCTCGGGGCTTAGCGAGCTGGCGACGCTTATCCATGAAAAAACCGGCGGCAACCCGCTCTTCACCCATGAGTTTTTCCAGCGCATCGTGAAAGACGGCCTGATTAGCTATAACAAGCAGCATGGCAAATGGCGCTACGATGTGCAGGCCATAAAAGCGCGTAACTACACCGAAAATGTGGCGAGCCTGGTGTTGCAGCAGCTTGAAGAGATGCCGCAAAGCGCCCGGCGCCTGCTGGGTTGCCTCGCCTGCGTAGGGGGAACCGGCAGGCTCGCGCTGCTCAGCCAGATGCAGGCGCTGGCGCCCGAGTGTTTGCAGGAGCAGCTTCAGCCTGCGGTGGCGGCCCGCCTGATTAGCTTTTCCGGCGATGAATATGCGTTTACCCATGACCGGGTGCATAAGGCGGCGCAGGCTTTGCTCGAGCCGGAGGAGATAGACCGGCTCAACGCCATCGCCGCGCGGCTTTTTACCGAAGCGCTGGAGCAGAACGCCAGCAACGAGCCGCTGTTCCTGGCGGTACACCACATCACCAGCGCTCTTGACGCCATTCGCTTGTCGCCGGAGCGCGACCGCTACCGCGCGGTCTGCCAGCTTGCCGCCCGCCGCGCCCGCAGTACGGGCGATTATGCTTCCGCCGTGCGTTATCTGCGTACCGCGAAAAGCCTGTATAACGAGGCGCCGGCCGCCGCGCCTGAAGAGGCCTTCCTGCTCGGTTTTGAGGAGGCGGAGTGCGAGTTTTTACAGGGCAACCTTTCCGCCGCGCTGGCGCTTTGCAATCAGCTGATGAGCACGCCCGGCAGCCCGCAGCAAAAAGCGGTGGCCGCCTGCATGATGGCGGAAATCCATATGCGCCAGTCCGATATGCATCTGGCGCTGGAAACCGCGCTTGCCTGGCTTGCCGCCTTCGGCATTCACCTGACGCGCTACCCTGAAGACAGCGACTGCGAGACAGCGTGGCGGCTAATCGACGCCCGGGTGGGCGACGACCCGGTTGCGGTTTTTAACGCCGTGCCGCACTGCACTGACCGCGAGGCTGAAGCGATCATGAGCCTGTTGCTCGGCGCCAGCATGTTCGCGGCGTTCGCCACCCCGCGGCTCCATTTTTTGCTGTTGTGCAAAATCATGCACATGACGCTGGACCAGGGATTATGCGGAGCGTCGACCTCGGCGCTCGCCTGGTATGGCGTGCTTATCGGCCGCCGTTACGACGAGTACAAAAAAGGCTTCCGGTATGCCCTGCTGGGGCGCGACCTGGCGATGCAGCCTCCCTTCAGCGCCTTCAAAAGCAGAACGCTGCTGGCGGTGGACTTAGCCAGCGCCTGGAAGCAGCCGCTCAGCTTTGCCGTTGAGTGCGCGAAAACCTGCTTCGCCACGGCGGTGGAGCAGGGCGATTTGACCGTCGCCTGCTTTATCATCCGCCATCAGACCATGAATTTCCTCACCCGCGGCGACCATCTCGACAGCGTGATGACCACCATCGAGCGCGGCCTGACGTTTATCCGCAAGCTGCGTTTTCCTGATGTGGAGATCCTGTTGCAGCTGCAACGGCTTTATGTAACGCAGCTGCGCAACGGCTCAGCCGACAGTTTTACCGGCACCGATCTCTTCCCTGACTCGCTGTTGATAAGAGTCGGGACAAAAGGGCGCCAGCCGATGCCGCTGACGCAGTTCTGGTTCTGGCTCTACCGGGGCATGGCGCATTTTATGGCGGGCGAGCTTAGCGACGCCCGCCGCTGTCTGGCCCAGGCGGAGCCTTTCAGCAGCGCGGTGCCGGGTTATATCCACCTGATGGATTACCACTTCTACAGCGCGCTGTCGCTGACGCTCTCTTTTACGCCGGGGCGCGTGGAGGCGGCAGACCTGGCGAAAGCAACGGCGCATTACGAGCAAATCGCCCGCTGGGCGCACGATAACCCGGCGACATTCGCTGACAAAGAAATGTTGATTGGCGCTGAGCTGGCGCGAGTGGCGCAGAAAAACGACGAGGCCGCCGGGCGCTATGAGAAGGCTATCCAGCTTTCGGGCGGGGCGGAATTTCACCATATTAACGGCCTGGCCTGCGAACTGGCCGGGCGCTTTGCCAAAGCGTGCGGCTGGCACATCGCCTCAGACGCCTATTTTCACCGCGCGTTCGGCGCCTGGCGACGCTGGGGCGCGATGGCGAAACTGCGCCAGCTTGAGCGGCGTTACCCGCACCTGGTCCCGGCCGGTCAGAGCACCCCTTACGACACCATCGCCTTCGCCCAGAACGAGGCGATAAACGACCTCGAAAGCGCGCTGCGGGCCATCCGCGCCATGACCGAAGAGATCAACCTCGACCGGCTTATCCACACGCTCATGACCCTGCTGCTGGAGCGCGCCGGGGCGCAGCGCGGCCTGCTTATCCGCATTTCTCATAACAATATGGCGGAAATCCAGGCCTGCGCTGAAACCTCATCAGAGGGCGTAAAAGTACAGATTGTGAAAGCGATCCCCGGCGCTACCGATCTGCCGCTCTCTATACTGGCCGCCGTGTTGCGCACCGGTAAGGAGATCCGCACCAGCAAGCCGGAAATTTTCAGCCCCTTCGGCCAGGATCCTTATCTGGTGACCTCCGGCGCGGCGGTGATGTGCGTGCCGATGTTTAAGCAGGCGTGCATGGTCGGCGTGCTTTATCTGGAAAACCGGGTGATGCCGGAGATGTTTACCGCCGAGCATTCGCGCATCGTCGGCATGCTGGCGGCGCAGGCGGCGGTGTCGCTGGAGACGGCGCGCCTGTACGCCGAACTGCTGGAGGAAAACATTCAGCGCCGCAGAGTGGAAAAAGAGCTGCGCGCCAGCCAGACCTCGCTGATGCTGGGCGAGCGCATCAGCAATACCGGCACCTGGCGTTGGGAGCTGGAGCAGGATTTGATGTTCGTCTCTGACGAATACGCCCGCATTCTGGGGTTGCCGCAGCATCAGCGCACTATCTCCATGGCGGATTTTTTAACCCTCGTCCACCCGGAGGATTACCCGCGCATCAGCAAGCTGGTGACGGACAGCGTCAGCAACGGCGTGCCGATGCGCGCGGAATTTCGCATTTTTCGCCCCGACGGCGACTGCCGCTATATTCTTGGCGTCGGCAACCCGGTGGGTGATGAAGCGAGCGTGGCGGAATATTTCGGCGTTATCACCGACATCACGGCGCGCCGCCAGTCGGAAGACGCGGTGCGCGTGGCGCAGGCGGACCTCGCCCGCGTTTCTCGCGCCACCACGGTCGGGCAGCTTACGGCGTCTATCGCCCATGAAATCAACCAGCCGCTGATGTCCATCGTCGCCAATGCGGGCGCAAGCCTGCGCTGGCTTAACCGTGAGCCGGCAAGGCTGGATAACGCCCGCGCAAGCCTTGAGGAGATAATCAGCGAAGGGGAGCGCGCCGGAAATATTATCCGCGGGCTACAGGCGCTGACGCGCAACCAGACGCCCACCTGTATGCGGGTCAACCTGCATCACATCGTCTACCACATCATGACCCTCTCGCGCAGCGAGCTGGAGCGGCGCCGGATCCTGCCTGAATATGAGCTCAGGGCGGAGGACGCCTTTATCTATGGCGACAGCGTGCAGATCCAGCAGGTGCTGCTGAACCTGATAGTCAACGCCATTGACGCGATGGCGGAGATCCATAGCCGGGGGAGAGTGTTGACGGTGCGTTCGGCGAACCCGCAGCCGGGCAGGATAAGCCTTGAGATAGCCGACACCGGCTGCGGCCTGAGCGAGCAGGTGAAAGCGCGGCTCTTTGACTCGTTCTACACCACCAAAGCGCACGGCATGGGCATGGGGCTTAGCATCAGCCACGACATTATTGAAAAGCACAGAGGGAAACTGACGGCGCGCTCCCGCGAGCCTTACGGCAGCATTTTCAGCTTTATTTTGCCCACCGACAGCGAAGCGTAACAGGGTAAAAGGCCCGACGATACGGGCCTTTTTATCAGGAGCGGGCGGCGAGCTGGTGGCGCAAATCGCCGTGAGCCATGGCGACCTGCGGCGATGCCTGCAACGCGTCCAGATACTTCTGGTGAAACTCGCTGCTGTTTTCCGGCCCCAGCGCCAGCTGGCTGTCGAGCGTTTTGCGCACCGCCTCTACCGCGGCGGCATCGACCGGTTCTTCTTTGTTATCCAGCCGTTCGTCAATGTCGACCAGGATTTCAGAAATCTGGCGCAGCCAGGCAAACTGCGGATGGCTGGTGAGCAGTTGCAGATGCTCAAACGCGCTGCCCGGGTCGCCAAAGCGCGCGGTTTCAAAATCCACCAGCGCTTTGTGCAGTTTTCTCAGGGTGGAGGAGAGGGCTTTAAGCTGCGCGCGCGGCTCTGTGCTGGGAACGGTGGTCATGGGATCTCCTGGAATGGTCATGCCTGGCGCCTGTCGCGAAACGGCGGCAGGCGAATTAGCGGCTTTGGGTTTTGACTATATTCAGTCGCTCCGCCGCACGGACCAGATCCGTCAGCGAGCGAACCTGCATCTTCTCCATCACCCGTTTTTTATGCACTTTGGCGGTAATTTCACTCACGCCAAGCGCCGTGGCGATCTGCTTGTTCAACAGGCCGCCGATGGCCAGCGAAAAGACTTCCTGTTCGCGCGGGGTCAAAGAGGCGTAGTGCGCCTTCAGCGTCTGCATTTCCCGCGATTCGCCCATTTTGGTTTCTGCCAGTTTCAGGGCGTCGGCCACCGCTTTTAGCAGCAGGTTCGGCACGGCGGGCTTGGTCATAAACTCGTAGGCGCCCGCTTTCATCGCTTTCACGGTGAGCGGAATGGTGCCATAGCCGGTCAGAAAAATGGTCGGAATCAGGTAGCCGAGCTTCGCCAGCGCCTCGGTGACGGAAAACCCGTCCGCTTCCGGCATATTCATATCCAGGATCAGGCAGGCGGGATCCGGGCTGAAACCGTGCGCCAGAAAGGCTTCGGCAGAGGGAAAGTCAGCAACCCGGTATTCTTCCGCCGTCAGCAGACGGACCAGCGACTGGCGTACCGAATTATCATCGTCTACCACGTAAACAATTGGATCCATAAGTCGTTCCTGGCATCAGAATGTATGCAGTCAGGCGCGTCGGCCGCAAAAATTCTCCCTGCCTTTAGTTCCTTTACTAACAGCAACATACATTCTTTTTTTACCAATACATAACCGGATATTAACACAATAATTCTCATTATCGTCTTTAAAATAGGATGAAAGCGTTAAGACAATTAATCCATTGCGCTAAAAAGTTTTAAGGCAGATTGAAAAGCGCCTGATGGGCTTGCCCGCAGCCCTGGCGGCCCGCCGCTTTCCGGGATAAAAAACCGCCGGAATTTATCGACGCGCGCAGCCGCCGGAACGCGCCAATAACCGCATTAACACAAATGATAATCAATATCATTTTTGTTTACACAAATTCATTTTTTCTGCACACTGTCGCCAATTTCCCCACCAGACGGCTTTCGCCCCGCACAAAGCCATTGAATAAAAATGGTTATTTTTGGTGGGTTTCTTTCATTAAATGGAATGGATAACACGTTATGTCCCGCAGTTTACTCATCACGGCGGCGCTGTGCGCCGCTACGGCTTCGCCTTACCTCTTTGGTGCTGAACAGGACGAGATGGTCGTTACCGCGACAGGTTTTGCGCAAAAAATCCAGAACGCGCCCGCCTCTATCTCCGTTATTTCAAAACAACAAATTGAAGATAAAGCCTATCGCGACGTGACCGACGCGCTGCGGGATGTGCCGGGCGTGGTGGTCACCGGCGGGGGCAGCAGCAGCGATATCAGCATTCGCGGCATGTCCTCCCAGTACACGCTGTTCCTGGTGGACGGCAAACGCATCAGCACCCGCAGCACCCGCCCGAACAGCGACAATTCCGGCATTGAGCAGGGCTGGCTGCCGCCGCTGGAATCTATCGAGCGCATTGAAGTTATCCGCGGCCCGATGTCCTCGCTTTACGGCTCCGACGCCATGGGCGGCGTCATTAACGTCATCACGAAAAAGGTGTCGAACACCAAAGCCTGGACCGGCTCAATACATGGCGACGCCACCTTCCAGGAAAACCGCGATTCCGGCGATCTTTACCAGACGAACGCTTACGCTTCCGGGCCGCTTATCGAAGGGCTGCTGGGGGCGAAAGTCACCGGGCTTTTCTCTCGTCGCCAGGAAGATAAAATCGAGAACGGCTACAACGAGCAGAGAATGCGCAACGGCGCCGTCACGCTGAACTTCACGCCGGATGAGAAAAACGATTTTGACCTGGATGTCGCCCGCGAATTGCAGGACCGCAACAGCACGCCGGGCATGTCGACAGCGGCGCAAACGTGCCGCGGCGCGACCTGCACGCCGAATGAAAAAAGCGAAACCCGTTACGAGCACACCACCTGGGCGCTGACCCACCACGGTTATTACGAAGACTTCAACTCCACCAGCTACATTGAGCAGGAAAAATCGAACAACCCGGAGCGTGAGATGAAGGCGTACAACACCACCTTCAACACGCAAAACCAGGTTTTCCTTGGCGACCACACGCTGACGCTCGGCGGCCAGTATCGCTATGAAAAGCTGCGCGACAACGGCAACCAGCTGGAAGCGGCGCAGGGGCTGAACAAACTCACCCGCTGGAGCTGGGCGCTCTTCTCAGAAGACGAATGGATGATGACCGACAGCTTTACGCTGACGGCGGGCCTGCGCATGGACAAAGACGAGAACTACGGCACTAACTGGACGCCGCGCGGCTATGGCGTCTGGCATCTCAACGACCAGTGGACGCTGAAAGGCGGCGTTTCCGCAGGCTATAAAGCCCCAGAACTGCGCCAGTCTTCCGCAAGCTGGGGACAGGTGACCGGCGGCGGCCGTCTTGATGGCATTATCGTCGGCAACCCGGACCTCAAGCCGGAAAAGAGCCTGAGCGAAGAGATTGCGCTGCTGTGGGATAACGGCGACAACCTGAACGCGGGCGTCACGCTCTTCAACACCGATTTTAAAGACAAAATCACCGAGGTGCGCCGTTGCAACAGCAGCAGCGACCCGGCTTGCCAGATTGGCAACCATCGCTACGACTTCATCAGCGACCGCGTCAACGTGGATAAAGCCACGATGCGCGGCGTGGAGTCCACCTTCGGCTGGGAGCTGGTTCAGGATCTCAACCTGACGGCGAACTACACCTACACCGAGTCGGAACAGAAAAGCGGGCAGTTCTCCGGCAAGCCGCTGAACAAAATGCCGAAGCATATGTTCAATACGACCCTCGACTGGCAGGCCACGCCGGATGTGGGCCTCTGGAGCCGGCTCAATTTTCGCGGCAAAAGCTCGGAATACTTAAGCCGCACGTCGATGGCGCAGGGCACGCCGTCTTATACGCAGGTTGATGTGGGGCTGCGTTACAACGCCGCGAAAGATCTGCTGGTGACCGCAGGCGTTTATAACCTTTTCGATAAGCAAATTGATTACGCCACCTACGACACCATCCTTGACGGCCGCCGTTACACCCTGGGCTTAACCTATAATTTCTGAGCCTCTGGCGCCGCGTTTTAAGCCCGGATCCGTTCCGGGCTTTTTTACCTCTGCCGAAGCCGTCGGTGAGCAACTGCTAAACTGAGTGAGTGCTAATCCGGAGGAATCATGAAATTAGGCTTCGCTTGTAAATTCCTGAACGCTGAACAGAAACAACTTTTTCCCTTTAAAGCCACCACCCGCACACGATTCCTGAGCCTGGATAACGAAACCGGGGCCACGCTGCTTTATACGCTTGCCAGAGCCAATCTCACCAATCTGCGGCTCATTTTTCAGGAGCTTGCGCTGGAGCCTGCCGACTTACGCATGATGCGTATCGGCAGCGATTTATTGCCTTTATATACGGTGCCGGAAGCGACGCGGCTCTATAACGAGTTTCTGCCGGATCTTTTCGCGCTTTTTACCGACTGCGGCGAGTTTGCCCGGGCGAACGGCATTCGGCTCTCTTTTCACCCCGGCCAGTATTCGGTCTTAGCCTCTGATAACCCGGACGTGGTCGCAAGGGCGATTGAAGATGTGGAATACCACGCCCTCTGCGCCCGGCTGATGGGCTACGGCCAGACGTTCCAGGATTTCAAAATCAATATCCATATGAACGGCAAAGCCGGGTTTGCGGGGTTTGCGTCGTCATTTGGCAAACTCAGCCCGGAAGCGCGGCGAATGCTGACCGTTGAAAATGACGAAATCTCCTGTTCGCTGGATGATGTTCTCCAGGCGCAGGCGCTCTGCCCGGTGGTGGTGGATATTCATCATCACTGGGTGAAAGAGAACGCGTTTATCAAGCCTGACGATCCGCGCATCGCGCGCGTGAAAGACTCCTGGCGCGGCGTGCGGCCCGTGATGCATTACTCCATTTCGCAGGAGGGGCTTATCCCGCAGCAGGGCTTTCCGGAACAAAGCGCGCTCGGCGTACCCAAAACCAGGCTGCGCGCCCATTCCGATTACTACTTCAACCCCACGCTCAACGACTGGGCGCTGTCGTTTAAAGATTTCGACATCATGTGCGAAGTGAAAATGAAAAACCTCGCCCGCGACAGGCTCTACGCTTACGCGAAAAGCCAGGAACACTAAAAACGCCGCCGCAAGGAGGCGGCGGCCTCCCGTCCTGCCCGGCAGAGCCTCGCGTTTCTTCTTATACTGAGTAAAGCCCTACAGCGGTTAAGGCCATCTTTCTCATAACAACGTCATGAAGACGACAAATTCCACCAGGAGGCGATGATGTTGACGGAAACGCAAAAACAATTGGTTAAAGATACCGTACCGGTGCTCAAAGAAAACGGCGTGGCGTTAACGGACTATTTTTATAAACGCATGCTGCGAAATAATCCTGAACTAAAAGAAGTGTTTAACATGGGCCACCAGCGCAGCGGCGCGCAGGCGAAAGCGCTGGCGGGCGCCGTGCTGGCTTATGCGGAAAATATTGACGACCCGGGCGTGCTGGCGCCAGTCATTGAACTTATCTGCCACAAGCACGTCAGCCTGAATATTAAAGCGCCGGACTACAATATCGTTGGCGAAAACCTGCTGCATTCCATCAGCGAAGTGCTCACTATCCCTATGGATCACGCGCTGATTAGCGCATGGGGCGCGGCTTACCAGGATCTGGCGGATATTTTTATCGCCACCGAAAAGAAAATCTACGACCAGCACCAGAACGCGGAAGGAAGCTGGCTCGGCTGGCGCGATTTCGTGGTCGACAAAAAAGTGCAGGAGAGCGCGGAAATCACCTCGTTTTACCTGGTGCCCAAAGATGGCAACGCGCTGCCGGACTACAAACCCGGGCAATATGTCACGCTGCGCATTTATGTGCCGGCGCTCGGGCTGAAGCAGCCGCGCCAGTACAGTTTATCCAGCAGCCCTGGCGATAACTATCTGCGCATTTCGGTTAAACGCGAGGAACCTCGCGCGCCGGGGCAGGACCCGGGCTACGTCTCCTCCACGCTGCATAAATCGGTTAATGAAGGCGACACGGTGGAGCTGAGCGCGCCGACGGGCAACTTCTTCCTGCTCAACCCCGATAAAGACAACGTGCTGATAAGCGCAGGCGTGGGGCTGACGCCGATGATCTCAATGCTAAACCACCTGCTGGCGCAAACCGCCGACCCGAATAGCCATCCGGGGCAGGGCGGCGATGGCGAGTCAGCGGAAAGAAATAAAAAGCAGATCTACTTTTTGCATGCCGCCCGCAGCGCAGAAGCGCAGGCGCTGCGCGAAGAGATTGCCACGCTTGAGAGAGAAAACCGCAACCTGCACGTTTTCATCGCCTGGGAAGCGGTGAAAGAGAGCGACGTACAGGGCAAAGATTATCACCTGCACGGGCGGCTCGATCTCAACGCCGTGCCGCCGGATTTTCTGCCGAAAGAGGCGGATTATTATCTCTGCGGGCCACTGCCGTTTATGCAGGCGCAACACCGCGCGCTGCGCGAGCGCGGCATCGCCGGGGAGCGTATTCACAGCGAGGCCTTTGGCACCGGCGGCGTCGCCTTTTAACCCTCGCTATTTTTCCAGGGCCGGGCAAACCCGGCCTTTTTCTTACCGGCAAGCCACTTACTCTTGCACCGTTTCGCGATAGCGGTTTTTCCCAACGACCTTTCCTTTTTCGTCGAAGATAGTAAAGCTCACCAGCAATTCGCCCGCTTCCTGCGGCGTGATATCCAGCGTTTCGATTCTGTTCAGGCTGTCGGCGGCGAGCGTCCGGCGGGTTTGGGAGGCGACCAGGGTGCGGTTATTCTGCGTCACTGACCATTTTAACGTGCACGATCTGCATTCAGAGAAGGTGTCATTAACGGCCCACAGCCCAAAGCTGCCGGGTTTGCCTTTGCGCCATTCGGCGGTTACTGGCTCGATAGAGGGCAACAGCGGCTGATAAGCGCGTTGCAGCGCGTAGTAGCCCGCTTTGGGCTGGCGCAGGTAGTCGACCACCCCCCAGTTTATCGACGGCCAGGTTTCCACAAACATAAAGTGAAACAGCGCGGTGACCGGCTGATAACGCTGGCGACGGTAGCTTTCCGCCGCTGTCGCCACCAGCTTCGCCTGGTACTGCTGGGTATTATGAATAAATTCATTCATATTTTTACCGCGCGGGATATGGGCGAACTTAAAGGTCTGGAAGGGCTGAAAGTTATGGTATTTCCAGCGCGTCCAGCCCGGATCATCCGCCGCCGTAGTGGCAGGCCAGCGGCTTTCCGGCGGGATAATGGTTTTCAGCGTCGGGAGGTTCGGCAGCGCCTGCGCGCCAAATTCGGTAATGATGCCGGTTTTCGCCGGGGCGAGCAGGTCGCGTATCGTGCCGAAATACCACCCTTGCCAGTAGTGTTCTTCCACGGCCGAGAAACGGTGCACAATGCGCGACGTATCTTCCGCCAGCGCGTCCGCCACGCGCGTCGTCAGCGTCCGGTTAAGATCTTTATTCCAGTCCGGGAAGCGTTTTTCCATCCACGGCGAGTTCCAGGGCGGTTCGTTGTGGCCGCCCCAGGCGATAATGGCCGGAGAATTGCCAAACTGCGCCACCATCTCGCGGGTCTGGCGCGCCGCGTTGTCGGCGAACGCCTCGCTGTTGTTATAGCCCCACTGCAACGGCACGTCCTGCCAGATCATCAGCCCCATTTCATCCGCCACCTGATAAAGCGGACGACCTGCCACGTGGCCATGCACGCGAATGGCGTTAGCGTTCATCGCCAGCACCAGTTGAAAATCGCGACGGTATTTTTCCGCCGTCATTTCGCTAAGCCAGGGAGAGCCAATATAGTTAGAGCCTTTGATAAATAACCGCTTATCGTTAATTTGCCAGCCCTGGTCGCCCGCAAGCTCCTGCGCTTTACGCAGCCCGGTGCGGGTTTTCGCCACGTCCATGACCCCCTGTTCATCATGCAGGCTGGCGCGGATATGGTAGAGGTGAGGCTTGCCGTAGCCTGCGGGCCACCAGAGCTTCGCGCCGTCCATCGGCAGCGTAATGCTCAGGCGCTGCGCTGTTTTGCCCGTGGCGTTCAGGGTAACGGGCTGCTCAATGCGAAAGCGCTCGCCGGAAAAGTTAGCGGGCGCCGCCGTAAGGCGCAGCGTGGCCTGGCGGCTTTCCCGGGCGCGGTAAACTATCTCTGCGCGCAGCCGGGGCTTCGCCAGGCCCTCTTGCCAGTCCGGGCGAACGATAACTTCGTCAATCGCCGCGCCGCGGCTTAAGTGCAGCCGCACCGGCGCCCAGATGCCGCCGGAGTTGGCGTCCTGGCCTTCCGGCGACCAGGCGCCGCCGGGGCGCGTGTCGTGCTGGTTGAGTATGCCCTTCACCATATTTTTATGCAGCGGCCAGATGGTTTTCGGATCTTCAAACGGGCTGTCCACTTTCACCGCCAGCCGGTTATGGCGGCGCAGCGCGTCGGTCGCGTCCAGCGAAAAACGCTGGAAGTAACCTTCATGACGGCCAAGCGGTTGCCCGTTTAGCGTTACATCGGCAAAGTAATCCACGCCGTCAAAAGTGAGCGTCGCCAGCGTATCGTCATCCAGTTCCGGCAGCGTAAACGCGTGGCGATACCAGAGCGCGCCCTGGTGATCCCGCCCGGCGACGTACCAGTTGGCAGGCACGCGCAGGGGCGACCAGCCGCTGTCACGCGCCTGTACGCCGTCAAAGGCCGGGTCGTTGGCGTCATGGGCGCGCCAGTCGCCGGCCAGAGACCAGGTGACCGGCAGCGCGGTCGCCTGAGCGAAAGCGGTTAACCCGCACCACAGCGCAAGCGCATAACGTATCATCGCTTTTCCTCTCTTCGTTGCAGCCAGGCGACGACGCGCGTCTGCTCAAGGCGTAACGCCTGGAGCAACTGTTCAAGGTGCGTCTCGCTCAGGGTGTTGGCGCCCGTTTCCAGCTGGCGCAGCAGCTCGCCAAGGCGGGTGAAATCGAGGGAGATGGCCTCGCCGCTCAGTTTATGGGCGGCGCGGCGCAGCGCTTCACGATCCCCGGCGGCGCCAGCCTGTTCTATTTCCGCCACCAGCGAGGCGATCTCGTCGCGAAAAATCGTCATCAGCTCGGCCACCAGCTGCGGGTCGCCGCCGCACTGTTCGAGCAGCGCGCTTTCTTCGGGCAGCCCTTCGTCCGACGCCGCCGTTTCCGCCTGCGGTGCGGGCTGCGGCTCCGCCGCCACGCGGTTTAGCTCCGCAACCAGCGCCTCGCGGGTGACCGGCTTGGCGATATAACCGTCAAAGCCCATCGCCAGACAGCGCTCTTTGTCGCCCTGCATGGCATGGGCGGTCATGGCGACCACAGGCTGACGCGCCCCTGCGCGCAAACGCTCCTCTTCGCGCAACAGCTGGATGGCGGTTTCGCCGTCCATGTGCGGCATTTGCAAATCCATCAGCACCACATCCCAGCTTTCGGCGCGCCACAGCCGCAGCGCCTCTGCCCCGTCGCCGACCGTTTCGCAACGGTGCCCCAGCTGTTCCAGCAGCCGGTTCGCCAGCCGCTGATTCACCAGGTTATCTTCCGCCAGCAAAATACGCAGCGGGCGCTGCGGCGCCCCGGCTGGCGCAGGCGGCGTGGGCGCCGCATTATTTGCCGGGGCGGGCGAGGCCGGGCGCAGCAATGAGCCGATAGCCTGATGCAGTTCGCTCTGGTCCACAGGTTTATGCAGGTAATGGGCGATGCCGATGCGCTTAAGCATGCTCATGTCGAAATGGCGGTTCATGGAGCTGAGCATAATGATGCGGCTCTGGCGCGCCTGCGGCAGCACCGAAAGCTCCAGCGCCAGCGAGACGCCGTCCATGTCGGGCATCTGGGCGTCGAGCAAAATCACCGGGAAGGGCGGCTGCTGTGAAACCTGCGCCAGCGCCTCTTTCGGATTGTCCACGCAGCAGGGCGTCAGGCCCATCGTCGTCAGCATGGCGTTTAACAGCCGCAGGTTAGTGGCGTTATCATCCACCACCAGCACGCGCTCGCCGCTAAAGCGCTGCGCGTTGTCGTTATCGCCCGCAGCAAGGGCGCTTTCCAGCGCCAGCGAGAAAGAAAATTCGCTGCCGAGACCGGGCGTGCTGGTTACCTGCAAAAGGCCGCCCATCATGGCCACCAGCCGCGCGGAAATGGTCAGCCCCAGCCCGGTGCCGCCGTAGCGCCGGGTGGTGGAACTGTCCGCCTGGCTGAAAGCTTCAAAAATAAGCTGCTGTTTTTCTGCGGGAATGCCGATGCCGCTGTCGCGCACGCGAAAACGCCAGCGTCCCGCCTGGGCGTCCGGCTCTATCGTCAGCAATACTTCCCCTTCATGGGTAAACTTCAGCGCATTGCTGAGCAGATTGGTGAGGATCTGGCGCAGCCGCCCGCTGTCCACCCGCAGCACGTCAGGCACCTGCGGCGAAATATCCACCAGCAGCTCTACCCCTTTTTCGCTGGCGGCGGGCATATGCGGGCGGATCAGCGTCTGGATGAAAGGGCGAAGGGTCAGCGCTTCTTCCTCCAGCACAATCTTGCCCGCTTCGATTTTCGAAAAATCGAGGATGTCGTTGATGATATGCAGCAGCGCCTGCGCGGAGCTCATCACCAGCGTCAGGTATTCGCGCTGTTCGGTGTTGAGATCCGTCTCCAGGCAAAGCTGGGTCATCCCCAGAATGCCGTTCATCGGCGTGCGGATCTCATGGCTCATGTTGGCGAGAAACGCGCTTTTCGCCTCGTTCGCCAGGCGCGCGGCTTTGGCGGCGTCAATGGCGATAAGCTCGGCTTCTTTACGGCGGGTAATATCCTGAAGCGTGCCGATAACGCGCTCCATTTCGCCCGCCATGCTGAGGGTAACGACCTGGCCTGAAAGCAGCATCCAGCGCCACTGTCCTTCGGCGTTACGCACGCGGATTTCGCACTCAAAAACCGGGCGATGGTGTTTGCTCGCCTTTTGCATCGTTTCGCGCAGCAGAGCGCGATCCTCCTCATGCACAAGGCCCATCAGGAAACGGGCGCTGTAGTGCCATTCGCCGCGCGGCTGGCCGGTCAGCGCCAGCAGCGTGTCGTTTACCTGCAAAATGTCCGGCGTCACATGCCAGTCCCAGGTGCCGATATGGATAGATTCCGCCGCCAGCAGAAAGTCGTCGTGCAGCAATTGACGAGAGCTTTGCGCCGTGTCGAGCCGCGAAATGTCGGTGTGCAGGCTGGCGATGCCGCCGTCCGGCAGGCGCTGGTGCTGTGAAAAGAGGCGCCGCGCGCCCGACTCGCGCACTTCACAATGGTTATCCAGCCGACAGTTGGCGACTATCGACGCCGCCAGCGCCTGGCGCCGCCCCGGCTCGGTATCGTAAGCGGCGTCGATAAAGCGGACCGCCAGTTCCGAAAGCGTGGCGCCGATGTGCAAATACGGCGCGATTGTCGGGTAAAAGTGCGTAATGTTGTCGTTCCACGCCACCAGCCGTTCGTCGGCGTCATAAATCATGACCGCCACCGGCAGGGCGTTGAGATCGTAAAGCGACGGCGCGTTCATGGACGGCCTCCCGCCTGGTAGTGCAGCTCCGCCTGGCGGCGCAGATACTCAAGCCCCGGCGCAATAGACATCGCCCAGGCGGTCAACACCTCTTCGTCGCACTGCGGGTCGCGCTCGCGCACGGTGTTGAGCATCGCCAGACGCCAGAGGGCGAAGAACCCCGGCGGCAGGCGGATGCCGCGGCTGCCCTGGTCACGGGCCAGGCTTTCGAGGAAATCAGGCACAAACAGCGAGCCGTCCACCGCCAGCATGGCGAAAAGCGTTTTGTGGATGAGGCGGCGCAATTCGTCGGCATTGACCGACTGAAAGTGGCGCTCCGTCTCCGGCGACATATGGATAAATTTCTCGTAAAAGGCGTTAAAGAAAGGCGCTTTGTCATCCTGCGGAAAGATCCGGCTCAGGCTGGCGTCAAACAGGTCGCGGTAGAATTTCATTTTCTGGCCTCCGTACGACGCTCGCCTGGCAGGCAGAGGCCCGGCGAGTTAAAGGTGTCCTGCGCGCGCAGGCTGAAATAACTGTCGCTGCCAATAAGCCCGTTTTTCAGCAGCGGGCCGCCGTGCGCTTTGTAGAAAAGCGACTCCAGCACCGTGGCGTTCGTGGAAAGCGTTACCATGCGGTTGTAGTCGCCGGTGGCTTCCACCCGGCCTTCATACCAGCCGCGTTTTTCATCGAACATCCGCTGCGTGACGCGCATCAGGGCGTCGGTATAAGGGGTTTCCCACAGCACCCAGAGCGCGAAAACCGCTTTGGTGGTGACCTGCGCCCGGCGCGGGTAATATTTGCCGTCGTCGCCGAGCGTGTTCCAGGCGAAGCCGTTGCCCCAGACGGTGTCGTTCACGTGCCAGGGCGCTTCGCCGACAAAATAGTCGGCGCGGGCGGTCAGCACCTTTTCTTTTTCCCAGCGGGTTTGTTGCGTGAGATAAACCTGTTTCGCCCGCTCGCGCAGCGACTGGCGGGTTTCGTCATTAATGCCGGGCGGCAGCCAGCCGAACTCCAGGCCCGGCAGCATGTAAGGCAGGGTAGAGATAAGCGAAGGTTGCCAGGTGGTGCGCGGGTCGCGGGCATCCACGGCCAGCGCCCGCTGGTAAATAATGGCGTTTTGCGAAGGCGGCGTAAGCGCCTTTTGCGGGTCGAAGCCCCAGAGACGAAACGCGCTGGCGGCATATTCGCTTTCGCCAAGGCGCAGCTCTTCGCGAAGCGTCGGCGCGCCTTCCACCAGCATCGATGACCACAGCTCCCCTTGCTTATCGACAACCGGGCAGAAGTTCCAGCGCAGCACAATGCGGTCAAGGTACTCCTGATACTGTGGCGCCCATTCGGCGGTAAGGCGAAGCGCCAGCATCAGGCGAGCCATGTCCCGGGCAGACCAGCCGCTCTTCACCGGTTTGCCGGCGAAATCGACCATGGTGGCGGACTGCGTGGAGTAGATCCGCCCCGGCGTGCGGCTCTCTGAGAGCATCAGGCGGTTTAGCGTGCCAAGCAGCCGCGTCAGCCGGTCGTCAAACTCCGCCTCGTTCACCAGCCCCAGTTCGCGGGCGGCGAGCAGCGCAATCAGCGTATCGCCCATTTGCCAGAGGGTGGCGCGCGGCTGTTTGTCGCTGCCGTTCACCAGCCCGGTCTGCGGCTGCGTATTGTTGACAAAATAACGCCAGGCGACAGCGGCCCACTCGCGCTCCTGCGGCGTTAGCTCGCTGATGCGCGCCGTGGTGTGCCAGCCTCCTTTGGTGAGCCAGCGCCAGCCCGCGCCGTCTCTTGCGGCAAACGCAAAAGCGAGCAGGGCTATCACGAGCGCCAGCAGCAGCAGGCGGCTTACTGTTTTAAGCATGAGGCGGTCACCGGGGGCAATTTAACAGGCGCGTCGTCCTTACAGGAGGCGCACTGGCACGCCTGGCAGGAGGGCGCGGTGCGCAGCGCGGTGCCGGTCTGTTCGCACCAGTTCTTCACGCCCGGCGTCGGGTCGATAAAAGGCCGGTTGCGGCGGGTGTTGTTTTCCTCAAACAGGTTAACCAGCTTCTTCTCCCACAGCGAAGGCGCGAAGTCTTTGTTTTTCGGCTTGTCAGTGTTAAAGCGCAGCAGCTTGCCCTCTTTTTTGTAGAGCAGCGCTTCCATCATGATGCCGTTATTGTTGGCGGTGAACTCTTTGATGGGGCCGTCGCCGTTCTCATACAGCCCTTCGTAATAACCCAGGCCAGGCTGGTTGGCGTTTTCAATGGTGGCGAGCAGGCGGTCGGTGTAAGGCGAATCCCATAGCGCCCACATGCCCAGCGCCGCTTTCAGCGAAACGGCTGCGGAATTGGGCACATACTGGCCTTTATCGGTAATGGTGTTCCAGTTAAAACCGTCGCTAAAGACCGTGTCGTACACGAAGTAGGGGGATTTATCGAGCTGGTGCTCCGAACGGGCGGTTAAAATGCCGGTAATGGCGTAACGGTTCTCCTGGGCCTGATAAACGCGATCGGCGAAGTTTTTCATCCACGGATGCGTAAAGTTGCGCGGGCTGTCATCGCGATCGGTAGGGTTGTCAAACCCCAGCTCCAGTCCGTGCAGCAGATAAGACTCGGTAACCACATAGTTGTGCTGGTAGGTCTGGCGCGGATCGCGCGAGTCGTAGGGCACCATTACGCAGTAAATTTCCGCCAGATCGTAAGGCTCCGGGCGGTTGGCCTGGCAGGTGTTGAAGCCCCAGAGCTGATAGCCCGCTGAGGCGTACTCTTCATACCCCAGACGCCCCTCCTGCACATACTTCGGCTTGCCGTTCTCCACCACGGCGCCGTAAAGCGTGCCGCACGGGTCGACCACGTGCGAGAAGTCCCAGCCGAGCACGATGTTATCAACGCTGTTGCCGTACTCCGGGTAGCGCTCTTTGATGATTTTCAGCCACAGCAGCATGCGGCCGATATCCAGCGCCGAAAAGCCGATATCGCCGGGTTTGTTCAGGTAGTTCACCTTCTGCCCGTTGATGGTGTTATAGGCTTTGTTCGGCATCTCGTTGTTATAAAGCTGAATGGTGTTGAGCGTGGCGAGAATTTTCAGCATGCGGCGGTCGAACTCCGCTTTATCAATAATGCCCAGCTCGCGGGCCGCCGTCATGGCGGCAAGATAAGAGGCGCTGTCCCACATGGTGGTGGAAGGGTATTTGTTTACCGCGTTCACCAGCCCCGTGGTCGGCTGGTAGTTGGCGACGAAATATTGCCAGGCGTTTTTCGCCATCGTCATCTCCTGCGCGGTAAGCTCGCCGCTGCGCACCGGGTAGCCGGAGGCGGGCAATTCCGGCGCGGCCTGGGCGCTGCTTAAAAACAGGGCGAGCGCCGCAAAGCCGACCCACCGGCGCAACAGGGACAAACAGTTCAGCTTCATGGCGTAGCTCCTGGGAGAGAAGAGGGACGGGGCGCGGCGTTCAGGCAGGCCAGGCACAGCATCTGGCCATGGGCGATAAAGGAGAGGCTCTCCAGCACTACCGCGTTCGTATCCGCATCTATGACGTTATTGGTGCTGTTATTCAGGTTCAGCCCGCGCTGCCAGCCTTTGCCTGGCACCTGCAACCCCTGCACCTGCTGGCGCAGCGCCTCGCTCCAGTCGTTGCGAAACAGCGCATACCAGGCGAAGGCGGAGCGGGTTGAGGTGATGGCGCGCTGCTCCGGCGGCATGTCGCTTAGCAACGGCTCGTTTACCGGCGGCTGATTCGGCTGGGCGCGGGCGTAGTCGGGCGCGGGTTCGGCGTAATCGGTGCTGATGGGCGGTTTACGCACCCGCAGGCTGTGGCGGCGCTGCTGAATTTGCATAATGCGCCAGGCGATTTCGCCGCTCTGCGCGTCGAACCCGCGCTCAAGGCCGGTAAGCAAATAGGGCAGGCTGACCAGCGAAGGCTGGCGGCCCCACGGCGTGCGCAGCCCTTCATCGGGCACCATAATGCCGTCGATATCCATCATCTGCTGGCCCTGCGGCGAGTTGGTAACGGCAAGCCCCGCCGCGCTGTCGATAAGCCGCAGCGTGTAGCTGGCGTAAAGCCGGTAGCCGAAGCTGTTGCGCGGCTCGTCGGTCGCCAGCGTCCAGTGGCGCACCGGCAGAGAGTCGCGGGTGGCGGCCCCGGTGGCGATAAGCGCGCCGGTTTGCCACTGGCTGAAGAGATCGCGCACTTCCGCCGCATGGCCCGGATAGCGCCAGAGCAGCGTTTCCAGCGCCATTAACAGGCGGCCCATGCCGATGGCGGAACTGTCGGGCTTGCCGATAACCGTGAGCGTATCGGCGTGGTAATAGGCCGCGGGCAGGCCCTGCTCGTTCAGCGGCAACTGACCCAGCGCGAACAACGCGGCGGTGATCCGTTCGTCAAATTCCGCTTGCGTGATGACCTCAAGCTGGCGGGCGGCGAGCGTGGCGAAAAGGTAGCTGCCGGTGCTCCAGAGATTCAGCCATGGCTCGCCGTCGTGGGCGTTGGCAAGGCCGTTGGGCTGCGTGTTGTTGACGAAATATTGCCACGCGACGCGCGCCCAGACCGCTTCGTTGAAGGTGAGCTCGCGCGGCGCCGGCAGCGGCGGAAAATCTTCGCTGAGCGTCATGCCCGCGCTGCTTTCCACGCGGGTTGGCATCTGGCGTTCCACCCAGACCACAATCGCGAAGCCAAGCAAAAAGCCGAGCAGGATAGTGATGTAGCTGCGCGCGCTCAGCAGCGCTTCCCGGGTTTTCATGACGACGCCTCCTCTTCGGCAGGCGTCCACATGGCGGCAAGAATGAGCGGCAGCATGGCGGCGATATTCACGCCGCCCCAGAAAATATTAATCACGTAGCCTGAAGGATCATCCACCTGGCCGCGCGCCACCTGTATGCCGCCCCAGATAAGCCCGGCGAGCGTCAGCACCACAATGGCGATTTGCGGCTTAACCAGGTAGAGAAACCGCCCGGTCTGGCGTTCTTTCGGCGTGACATGAAATTTGATCTGCTCGCCTTTCAGCACCGTATTCAGCGCCCGCAGGTTCATGGAGAAAAATGCCAGATACGAGGCGCGGCCATCCCAGGCGGAAATCCCCCAGGTGCCGAACATAAAGGCCAGTTCAGAGACGATAAAAAAGGGCAAAAAGTGCAGGTAAAACGGCTCCGACCAGGCGGAGACCGGCGGGATCCCGGTGAAAAGGTAGACGATCGGCGAGATCAGAAAAATGGTATTCCACACGCAGGCGAGGTAAGACCAGAAGGTGGTGCCGTACATCAGCGTCTGCGGCAGCGAAAGCTTAAAACGGCGGCGGCTGAAAATATTGTCGTGAAACAAAATGTCCAGCGAGCCGGCAGCATATTTAAAGCGTTGAATGATCCAGGTGAGCATATCCTGCGGCGACAGCATCTTCGATTCAATGCGCGGGTGCATTACCGAGCGCCAGCGGCGGGCGTCGTCGCCGTGCAGCACGATGGAAGTATAAATATCTTCCGAGACGTGAAATTTATAAGGCGTCAGCTCGGTGTCAAAGGCCACGTGCGGGCGCATGGCGTCCTGCAACGCTTCGCGCATCGTCGGGTCCTGAATATCCCGGGTGTGGCGCTCGATCTCCGCTTCCACATTCCACACATAGCTTCTGAGCGCCGCCTGCATAACCGCTTCGCGACGGTGAATGGAAGCCGCGCCGCAGCAGAAAGCGGCGTTGGCCCAGTTGCGACGGCGCAGGATCACGTCGTAAAACATGCGCGGATCGTTAAAAAACGGGTCGCGGCCAAGCGTCACCGGGCCGACGATTTTCTCCAGCGTCCAGCCCAGCGCGTAGCCCGGTTTCCCTGTGCGGCGGGCGAGCCAGCGCGGCAGGCGCTCGCCTTCCGGCAGATCGAAAAACCACTGCGGCGTCTGCACCCAGGCGACATCCGGGTCGCGGAAGTAACCCAGCGTATGGCTGAGCAGGGTGGGGAAAACGCGGGTGTCGGCGTCGCAAATCACTAAAAAATCGCCGTCGGTCTGCTCAAGGCCGTTGCGCAGGTTGCCCGCCTTGTAGCCGATGTTGGTCTGCCGGGTGATGTAGTTCACCCCCTCTTCGTCGCAGACCGCTTTCATCTCCGGCCGCCGCCCGTCGTCCAGCACATGGATGCGGTAATCAAGCGGGAAGGGGTACGCCATTTTCAGCGCATCGCGAATGGAGAGACGCACCAGCTCCACATCTTCGGAATAGGTGGCGATGAAGAGATCCACTTTTACGGGCCGCGGCTCGGTCTGGTCCTGCTCCGTCAGACAGTCGTTGATATCGGCAGGCGGCGTGCGCTGCGGCGGGTCGACCTCTTTCCACAGGTTGATGGTGAACAGCAGCGTGCCAATCCAGGCGAGCGTTTCCGCCAGCGCCAGCGGAACGGCGTACCAGAGGGCATCCATATTCAGCGAGGACATCCAGCGCCAGCGAATATAGTTGGCGCCAAGAATAAGCCCGGCCACAGCCAGTATTTGCCAGGCGATTCTTACCCAGCGCGGCGTTTGTAGCGGTTCAGGCGGCAGGCGTGATTCGAAGCGCGAGAAATAAAATCCCATAGCGACCAGTATCCTGATGTTTTAATAATTCGCTGAGGAATAGTTCGCACAGGCAAACATTCCGGCTGTCCGTGTTTATATAAACTTCATGAAAATAAACCTAATAGTGAGTGTAGATGTCAGCGGCTAACTTTATTCAGGCAGCCTTTAATTAATCGTTAGCGGCGCTAAAGGATATATTCTGCGCTGATTAAAAGAGGGCTTATTTTGCTGTTGTGCGTGAACTACGCTATTAAATTATATCCCGCATCGTTTTTTTGAGGCCCGATAACCGCCATGTCAATAAGCCAGGCTGCGCCTGCGGTCAGTCAACAAAGCCTTTTAAAACCAGTGTCATGGCGCTATGTCATGACTGACAGGCGTGATTTGCGTATTGATTTTATGCGCGGCATCGCGCTGGTGATGATGGTGGTGGCGCATACGGAAGTGATGTCGGTTTTTAATATTTTTACCTGGGAGCGTTTTGGCTTAACCACCGGGGCGGAGGGGTTTGTTATTCTCTCGGGTTTTATGCTGGGCATGTTAAACCGCCAGCGTTTGCAAAAAGCCTGGCTATTAACCATTTCCTGGGGGTTATGGCAGCGCGCCTGGAAAATATATCAGGTAAATATCATCATCATACTTTCCATTTATCTGCTTTCGCACCTGCCTTTTATTAATACGTTTGAGGTCACCCATTTTACCGATCGCTATTCGGGAACCTCATGGGCGCTTTTCCCTGGTACGCCGCAAATTAAAGAGACCTGGTTTAATATCGTGCTCTATTTGCAAATAGGCCCGCATCAGACGCAGATTTTGGGGCTTTATATCTGCCTGCTGCTGGTTAGCCCGCTTTTTTTGTGGCTGCTGCTCAGGCGCAAAGCAGTCTGGCTGCTTGCCGGGTCGCTCGCGGTTTACTGCCTCTGGCAGCGCTGGCCGGTGAAGGTGACCGTCTCGGAGTTCGAGTTCGCCTTTCCGCTGCTTGCCTGGCAGTTTATCTACGTTATCGGCATGACCTGCGGCTGGTATAAAGAAGAGCTGCTTTCCCTTGCCCGTACGCCGCCCGGGAAAATCACCGTGGGCGTGCTGGTGGTTATCGCGCTGGCGCTGGCGTTTGTGGCGCAAAACCATACCAACCCTTTTATGCCGCCCGCGTTGCTGATGCATGTCATTTCGCCTGCGGACTTCAACGCTTTTTATCACACCTGGGCTGCGAAAAACGGACTTGGCCCGGTGCGGGTGCTCAACGATATCAGCCTGATGGTGGCGGTCTATCTGCTGCTGACTTATTGCTGGAAGCCCATCGCGCGCGCCACCGGCTGGTTTTTTATCCCGCTGGGTCAGCATTCGCTTTATACCTTCATTTTGCATGTGTACGTGGTGCTGGCGGTAAGCCAGGTGGTCACTTTTGATTTATGGCGCGAAGCATGGTTCACCAATACGCTGGTGCATGCTGCGGCGCTGGGCGTGCTGTGGCTCATGGCGAAATATGACGTCGGCGCGCGCTGGATACCCAACTGAGGGAAGAGAGTATGCGGGAAAGAGTCTTGCTGGCAGGCGTTTTGCTGAGCGCGATGCCCGCAGCGTATGCGGCGCAAACGCCGGCTAACCAGGATGAAAACCTGCGCGACAGCCAGGGCGAACCGGTGCAGGCAGGGGTTTTCACCAGCCGCTGGGGACGGCTTTTTTCCGGCAACGATAAGCCTTTTTCCGGCGCGTTGAGTTTCAGCTCCGGGCTGAAAGAGCAAAGGATGACCATTCCCAACAGCTCTGAGACGGCGCAGGAAAAAAAGAAGATTAACCAGACGCTTAACCTGAGCCTGCAATATTCGCCTTACAGCTACTGGTTCGCCAATTTAACCACCCGTATGCCGGTGACGGATACCAGCCGCTACACCACCGATTTTCGCTACAGCTTCGGCTATGACGACTGGCACGCCAACACGGTAAGCCTGGTCTACAGCAACTATGGCGAAAACCGTTTCTGGCCCTCCGGCAATAACCGTCGCACTTATTTCGAGCAGGGCGCGGTGACCCTCGCCTATAAATTTTCGCTGCCGAAGCCCGTGGAGAAGCACCTGCTGATTAACGAAGGCGACTCCATTATCTGCCAGGCGGGCTACAGCTGGGTGCCTCGTTACTATGATGTTGAAAGCAACGATCTGAAGAAGAACAAGAATGTCTTTCTTGGCGGCTGCGGCTACACCTTTAAGCAGCACTTTTTTATTCGGGCGACCGCGTTCTGGTACCCCGACAGCAGCCAGCAGCAGCCCTGGAACGGCGATTACAGCTACAGCTTCGGCTATGCGGGCTACACGCCAGGTTCGTTCTCGGTTCAGTATGCAAACTACACGGGAACGCGCTTCCCGGGGCACCGGAACGGCAACGCGAAATTTCGCGAAGGCACGGTCAGCCTTATCTGGTATTTACCGCTTTAAGGAGCCGCGATGTCGCAACATGTGTTGATTGTGGATGATTCGCTGGTCTACCGCCGCCTGCTGTCAAAAATGCTGGCGCAGTGGGGGTATCAGGTGAGCGAGGCGGAAAATGGCGAAGCGGCGTTAAGCATTCTTGCCGACGGCAGCGTCAATATGGTGATCAGCGACTGGGAGATGCCGGTAATGGACGGCCTGACGCTATGCCGCGCCATTCGCGAGCGGCAGTTCGGCCACTATGTCTACGTGATTTTGCTCACCGCCCGGGAAAGCGCCGACGATCTCACCGAAGGGTTTGACGCGGGCGCGGATGATTTCCTCAGCAAGCCGGTGAACCAGAGCGAGTTACGGGCGCGGCTGCATGCGGGCATTCGCATTCTTGACCTTGAGGCGAGCCTGGCGGCGCACAACACGCGGCTAAGCGAAGCGCTAAGCCAGATAGAGCAGGATCTCCAGGCCGCCGCGCGCTTGCAGCACTCGGTACTGCCGTCTCACCGGCTGCGCTATCAGGACTATTTCGCCGACTGGCTGTTTTTGCCTTCCGCCTGGGTTTCGGGCGATATCTTTAACGTCTTTCCGCTCGATAACCACCTGGGGTTTTACTTTGTCGACGTGGCGGGGCATGGCGTGGGCGCGGCGATGATGTCGCTCGCCGTGGCCCGGCAATTTTTGCACGGGCGCGTGGTAGAGCGCTTTCTGTTTGATGACCAGGGCGGCGTGACGTCGCCTGCGGAAGTGGTGCGCATGCTGAACGAACGGTTTTGTAGCGAAGAGCCGGACATTGTCAGCTATTTCACGATGATCTACGGCGTTATCGACCTGAGCAGCGGAGAGGGACGGTTGTGCCAGGCGGGACATCCGACGCCGTTTATCGTCACGGCCGACGGCGAGGTGAAAGAGACCGGCGGCGGCGGCGCGCCGGTCGGCCTGCTGGAGCGGCTAACGTGGGAAGATACCGCCTTTACCCTTCATGAAGGCGAGCGGCTGTGCCTGTTCAGCGACGGCATAACCGAGTGCGAAAACCCGGCGGGCGAGCAGTTCGGCCAGGCGCGAATGCAGCAGTGGCTGCAACAGCACGCCGCCTTGCCTGTGGAAGCGCTGCTGCCGAAGTTTGGCGAACAGCTGGTTGGCTGGCGCAGCGACACGGGCCGCCACAGCGGCGCCATGGCCGATGATGTCTCATTGCTGATTATTGAACGCAGAGGAGTTGCCCCATGAATATCGAGATTGAACGCTACCCCGCGGTTAACGTGATGACGCCTGCCGTCAGGCGGCTCGACGCCTCTGTTTCCGCCGCTTTCCGGGAAGGGATTGCGCAGGAGATCAATGCGGAGCCGAAATCGCTGATTATCGATTTTTCCCGGGTCGACTTTATCGACAGTAGCTGCCTCGGCACGCTGGTTTCCCTGCTTAAAATGATGAACGGCAAAGGGGAGCTGGTGGTTTGCGCGCTCAATCCCGGTATTAAAAATATGTTCTCGCTGACGAGAATGGACCGCATATTTACCATCAGCCCCGACCGCGCGGCCGCGCTGTCCCGTTTTGCTTCCTGACCTATGGACGGCCCCGTTACTTTCCCGGCGGCGTTGACCTCGCTGCCCGCCGTCGCGCAGTGGCTGGCGCGCCAGATGGCCTCTTTAGCGGTGGACGAAGAGTGGCGCTACGCGCTCGATCTCGCCGTGTGCGAAGCGGCGGCGAATATCATTTGTCACGCCCTTAACGAGCACGGCGACTGTGCTTTTACCGCTGCCTTTGAACGTCAGCCCGGCGAAGTGCGCGTGCATTTTACCGACGGCGGCGCGCCGATGCCTGAAGGGGCGATTCAGAAAGCGTGGAATAAAATCGGCAGCGACAGCGAAATGGATCTGGAAAGCGGCAGGGGGGTGATGCTTATTTTGTTAAGCGTCGATGAATTTATTGTCGAGCGGCGCCATGACAAAAACTTCACCACCCTGGTTAAGCGCACCGGCTATTAAAGGGCGTTGGTATTAACTCGCGCCGCGTCGTCTGCACGTCAATGTGGCAGCTCTGCGGCGCGCTAACACGATAAAAAGGCCCGCAAGGGCCTTACGCTTACTGGAAGATAACGCCGCCAAGGCGGGCGATGGCGTCATTGCTTTGCGCGAGCGAAGCTTCGGTCAGGGTGATATAAATGGCGACGACCATCGGCGCGCCTTTCTCCGGCCAGACCATGCTGATAATGGAGCGGGAGCCGTAGCCGCCCGCGCCGGTTTTATCGGCAATTTTCCAGCCCTTCGGCAGGGATTTGCGCAGCAGCGCGTCGGCCACTTTATCTTCCGCCATCCACCGGGTCAGCTGTTGGCGCGACGCTTCAGACAGCACGTCGCCGAGCAGCAACTTCTGCAATGTATGGCTGATGGCGTCGGGCGTGGTGGTATCGCGCTCGTCGCCGGGCCTGGCTTCGTTCAGCTCAGGCTCGAAGCGGTCAAGCCGCGTGATGTTATCGCCGCTGGCGCGCACAAACGCGGTAATCGCCTGCGGCCCGCCCGCTTTCTGGCTGATCAGGTTGGCGGCGGTGTTGTCGCTGTAACTCACCGCCGCGCTGCAAAGCTGCAACCAGTTCATGGACTGCGGGGAAACGTGCTTTTCCGTGACCGGCGAATAATCCACCAGTTGGGATTTATCAAACAGCACGCTGTCGGTCAGCCTGATTTTCTTCTCCTGCGCCTGTTTTAGCAGCGCGCCGCACAGCAGCGGCTTATGCGTGCTGTTCAGGGGGAAGCGCTCATCGCCGCGGTAGCTCAGGGTTTTACCGGTGACGGTATCCAGCACCGTGACGCCGATGCGGGCGTTAAGCGTTTTCTCTTCCTGCTGCGCGGCGGCGGTTAACGCCGCCAGGTCAACGGCATGGCTCAGGGGAGCGCTGGCGGTTAACACCGCGGCGATCAGCGCCCTTACTCCGCCTTTTGTAAGCATTATCAATCCTTTCGAGGGGCTTAGGGGGAAGGGCGAGTATAGCCGCAGCCAGCGGAGTATCGCTACCGCGCGGCGGCGTCAGGCTTCAATCAATGCGGCTGTTATTTTTGCCTCCGGCATCATTTGCAGCAGCCCGTCGCGCAGCGCGTCGCCTGCTTCATGCAGCGCGTGCAGCGGCATGGCGGGCAGGCTTTCCAGGATAAACCACATCTGCTGCGCGTCTGCGCCGAGGCGGGTGCGCACCCCCTGACGCCAGTTCCAGCGCCGGCAGGTCACCCCTTCGTCATCACGCCAGATAACCTCGCCCGGCTCCGGCGATTCAAGCGCCGGTTCGCCGGCTTTCATCGTGTCGAAGCGCTCGCTGCCATCGGCGAAGGTCAGGCGCGGCTGCCCGACGTAGGCTGCGAAATTTTCTCCGCCGACCGGAATGGCGTAGCGAAGGCTTATGGCGTTATACAAATCCACCACCGGGTCGATGGCGGGCAGCGATCCCTCTTTCAGCACGCGCTTGCGCAGGGCTTCGGCGGAGCAGGGGGTACGGTTAGGCCTGGCGCCGAACTGGCGGAACACGTGGGACCAGGCGTCAAGATGCGCGTGCGCCCACGCGGCGTCGTTAGCCAGCAGCTCCCGGCAGGCGCGAGCAAGCGCGGCTTCACCCGCCTGCGGGTTAACCAGGGGCGCGGCTTCAACAATAAGGCTTATCGCACGAAAGCCAGGGGCGATGTCGGCAATGCGGGGATCGATTGACGGGGTGACGGTGACCATTTGATAATCCTGTAATGACTAATTTATTTCATGGTAGTGACCAGTGACCAATAAAGTCAATATACTGACTGAAACGGGCGCCGACGTGCAATCGGTCAGCGAGGCGGTGGCCCTGCGCATTAAAGCCTGGCGCAAAGCGCAAAAACTGACCCTGGATGCGCTTTCAAACCGTGCTGGCGTCAGCAAAGGGATGCTGGTGGAGCTGGAAAAAGGCATGGCCAACCCGAGCATTGCCATTCTCTGCAAAGTGGCGGCGGCAATGGGCGTTTCCGTGGCCGAGATGGTGGATGTGGCGAGCAAGCCGAACGTGCATGTTATCGACGAAGCGAATATCCCGGTGCTGTGGCAGGGCGAGAAGGGCGGTTCGGCGCGGCTGCTGGCAGGCAGCCGCGGGCCGGATATGGTGGAGCTCTGGCGCTGGCTTTTGCAGCCCGGCGAGCGGTTTGCTTCGCCCGGCCATCCGCAGGGCACGTTTGAGCTTTTTCACGTTGAGCAGGGAACCCTGACGCTGGTTGTCGACGGAACCCGCACAACGCTTGCGCAGGGGAGCGCGGCGGTGGCGCGAACGGACGCGCCTCATGAATATGCCAATGAAAGCAGCGAGCCGCTGAGCTTCACCATGACGGTGGCCGAGCTGCAACGTTAAGCCATACGCTCTTCATCTGGCTAAATGGGAGCCCGGTAACGGCGGAGTGTCATAAAAACGTCATACTCACAGGTGACTTTACTTATAAAGAAAAAGGAGCCTGCATGACCCGTTTACCACTCGCTTTGCTTGCCAGCGCTTTAACCATCAGTGGCCTGGCGCAGGCGCAGGATGCGCCACAAGGGTATCAGCTTAAACAAGTTTTGATGATGAGCCGCCATAACCTGCGCGCGCCGCTTGCCAATAACGGCAGCGTGCTGGAGCAATCCACCACCCGGCAATGGCCGCAATGGGATGTGCCGGGCGGCGAGCTCACCACCAAAGGCGGTGTGCTGGAAGTCTACATGGGCCACTATATGCGCGAATGGCTGGTGCAGCAGGGGCTGATTAAAGAGAACGAGTGCCCGCTGCCTGCAAGTGTCTACGTTTACGCCAACAGCCTTCAGCGCACCGTCGCCACCGCGCAGTTCTTCACTAACGGCGCTTTCCCGGGGTGCGACATCACCGTTCACCATCAGGCGGCGATGGGCAAGATGGACCCCACCTTCAACCCGGTTATCACCGATAAAAACAGCGCCTTCAGCCAGCAGGCGGTGCAGGCGATGGAAAAACAACGCGCAAACTATGCGCTGGACGAAAGCTATAAGCTTCTGGAGAGCGTCACCGGTTACAAAGATTCCGCCGCCTGTAAAGAGAAGCAGCAGTGCGACCTGGCTACGGGCAAAGACACCTTCAAAGCCAACGCGGGCGAAGAGCCGGGCGTTTCCGGGCCGCTGAAGGTGGGCAATTCGCTGGCGGACGCCTTTACGCTTCAGTACTACGAAGGCTTCCCGCTTGATCAGGTCGCCTGGGGCGAAATTAAAACGCCGGCGCAGTGGCAGCAGCTTTCCGCGCTGAAAAACGGTTATCAGGACACCTTGTTTACTTCGCCGGAAGTGGCGCGCAACGTGGCGGCGCCGCTGGTGAAGTACATCAACAGCGCGCTGGTGGAGAACAAAACGCGCGCGCCAGTGATGGTGCTGGTGGGGCATGATTCCAACATCGCCTCGCTGCTGACGGCGCTCGATTTCAAACCTTATAAGCTGCACGACCAGTACGAGCGCACGCCGATTGGCGGCAAGATTGTGTTCCAGCGCTGGCATGACGAAAAGGCCAACAAAAACCTGATGAAGGTGGAATATGTCTACCAGAGCACGGAACAGCTGCGTAACGCCGCGCCGCTTTCGCTGGCAAGCCCGCCTCAGCGCGTGACGCTGGAGCTGAACGGCTGCCCGACCGATGCGAATGGCTTCTGCCCCTGGGAGAAGTTTGAAGCGGTGATGAAGCAGGCGCAGCGGTAACCCCGGAGCGCGGGTCCCTCCCGCGCTTATTCTTTATCCTTACAATCCGGCTTTGCATCAAACTGTCCAAATAAGGATACTTCCTGTTCAGGGCTTCTCTTAAAGGGCAGGGCGTTGCGTATGAATGCTGGCGGTAAACGGGGCGACAGCCGCGACTGGATCCAACTGGAGCGCGACGGCGAAACCGGTATTGAGAGCGTGCATGCGCATTTTTGCGGCCATGCCTATGACCCGCACGATCACGACGAAATCCTGGTGGGCGTGACGCAGCAAGGGTTGCAGCGCTTTAACTGCAACCGCTCGCTGCACACCAGCACGCCAGGCAGGGCGATACTGATTGAGCCTGGCGCGGTGCATGACGGCCACGCCACGCAAGCCGAGGGCTTTACCTACCTGATGCTTTATCTGCCGCAGGCGTGGGTCGCCGACAAGCTTGCGCAGCGCGGGCTGGGCGATGTTTCCACCCTTCAGGCAGCCTTCAGGAATACCCTTACCGACGACCGCTTTCTTACTAACGCGATAGTGCAGGCCTTTTCAGCCATTCATCACGGCGAAGGGCGGCTTGCCCGCGACCAGAGCCTGGATCATCTGCTGTCGCAGCTTTCACAGCATCTCTGCGCCCGGCCCGCGTCGCTTTACCGCGATTCTTCAAGCCAGATGCTGCGGGTGCGCGATTACCTGCATGACGGCATGGCGCTGGATATCGGCCTGGACGAGCTTTCCCGCTATGCGGGCGTTGACCGCTTTCGTCTGACGCGGGAATTTAAAAAAGCGTTTGGCTTATCGCCTCACACCTACCTGGTGCGTTTACGGCTTCGCACGGCGCGCACGCTGCTGGCGCAGGGATTTAAGCCCGCGCTGGTGGCCTCGCAGGTGGGGTTTGCCGACCAGAGCCACCTGGGGCGCTGGTTTCAGCGCGCCTACCGGCTGACGCCAGCGGCCTATCAGCGCCAGTGCGCGACGGTGCATTCTGCACAAACGTTCTAGATCCCACGCGGTGGGAATGGGGATGATGGGCCTTTGCAGTCCACTCATCCGGAGAATCTGATGTTTGATACCAAAGTAGCGATTATTGTCCGCGACGACCTGGCGGTCTGGCAGCGCCTGAACGTGGTGGCGTTTCTGGCGACCGGCGTGGCGTCCGCTGCGCCCGACGCGATGGGCGAACCGTATGTTGACGCCAAAGGCCGCCAGTACGGCAACATGCTGGGCCAGCCCGTGCTGGTATTTGAAGGCGACCTTGCGGGCCTGCAAAAGGCGCACCGGACAGGGCTTGAGCGTGAACTGACGCTGGTGCCTTATGTCTTCGCTATGTTCTCAACCGGCCACGACGCGGCTAACCGCGAAGTCTTTATGGCGGAAGATGCGGAAAACCTGAACCTGGTCGGGCTGGCGCTGCGCGGGCCGAAAAAAGCGGTGGATAAAGCCGTTAAAGGTTTGTCGCTGCACCGGTAATCTTCTCTGTGCCCGGCAACCTCCCGCCGGGCGTTCAGGCTTGCTGTCGCCTGCCTGGCGAATGCCGCTCTGCCGCCTGTTTGTAAACGTTTCCATTTCGCTGCACACATCCTGTCTCATGCATTTACATCATTAAACCAAATGAGTATATTTCTCATTCTTATTTTCATGCGCATGCTTTGCATAAAAACACAACACACGGGTCCATCGCCGCTGCGATGCGTCGCTCTTGCTAAAATTAAAAAAGGTTAATGATGTCTTTCACAATTCACTCCAGGAAGGTGCAGGCTCGGCCTGCTGCTGCGCCCTCGTTACTGGCCGCCAGCATCGCTTTCGCCCTGTTGCCTGCCGCCGTTCAGGCCGCTGAAACTAAAACCGAAGACACCGTCGTGGTGGAAAGCAGCGCCCCGGATTTTGCCGCCGACGGCGCAGCCGATTACAGCGTGAAAACCACCACCACCGGCACTAAGCTGCTGCTGGTGCCGCGCGATATTCCGCAGTCCGTCAGCGTTATCAGCCAGCAGCGCATCAAGGACCAGGATCTGGATTCGGTGGGAGAGGTGCTGAGCAATACGACCGGCATCACCACCAACACCATCGACAGCAACCGCACCACCTTTTACGCGCGCGGCTTCTTTATTAATAACTATGCATATGAAGATTTGCCGACCACGGTCAGCGACCGCTGGAACTTCGGCGACACCGCGCTGGATTCCGCTATTTACGATCGCGTGGAAGTGGTGCGCGGCGCGGCGGGCCTGATGAGCGGCACCGGCAACCCTTCTGCTTACATTAACCTGGTGCGCAAACACGCCGACAGCCGCGAGTTCAAAGGCTCGGCTTCCGCCACTTACGGCAGCTGGGATAAGCAGCGTTACGTGCTGGACTTGCAGTCGCCGCTGACCGAATCCGGCAATGTGCGCGGGCGCGTTATTGCGGGTTATCAGGACAACGACACCTGGCTTGACCGTAACCATTACCGCAAAAAGTTCCTCTACGGCATTGTCGATGCCGATCTGACCGACACCACCACGCTTTCGCTCGGTTATGACTATCAGGAAAGCAGCGAAGACAGCCCGACCTGGGGCGGCTGGCCGACCTGGTACAGCGACGGCAGCCGCACGCATTATGACCGCGAGTTCAACCCGGCGGCGGACTGGGCCTACTCTGACAATGACTCCCGCAAGGTGTTCGCCAACCTGGTTCAGCGCTTCGGCGACGGCTGGGAAGCGCGCGTTAACGCCATGCACACCGAAACCAAATTCGACAGCAAGCTGATGTACTGGGACGGTTACCCGGAGCGCGGCACCGGCTATATGGATCCGGCGGCTTACCAGGGCGCATGGGGCGGCTGGAACCGCGGCAACCGTAAGCAGGACGCGGTAGATGCCTTTGTACGCGGCGGTTTCGAGCTGTTCGAGCGTCAGCATGAAATTATGTTCGGCGGCAGCTACAGCCGTCAGCGCAATGTGTATGACAACTCCTACCCGAGCGCGGGCATCATCCCCATCGGCAATGCTTATAACGACGGCAGCCAACTGGCGGACCCGGCGTGGACCGACTGGGCGCTTTACAGCCGCGATACCATCCGCCAGAAATCGCTTTACGCCTCCGCGCGTTTCTCGCTGGCGGACCCGCTGCACCTGATCGTCGGCGCGCGTTATACCGACTGGAGCGCGCAGTACAACCTTGAGCGCAAGCCGGATGAGATCCGCAACAGCCAGTTTGACGACGTTACGCCGTACGCGGGCCTGGTTTATGACATCAACGATACCTGGTCGGCCTACGCCAGCTACACCTCTATCTTCCAGCCGACGGAACAGCGCGACATGAACAGCGAGTTTCTCGACCCGACCAAAGGCCGCAGCTACGAAGCGGGCGTGAAGGCGGACTGGAACAACACGGCGCTGACCACCACGCTTGCGGTGTTCCGCACCGAGCAGAAAGGCGTGCCTGTCGGCACGGGCGAGTACATCCCCAACAGCGGCGGCCAGGAAGCGTATGAATCCGTGGATGCGGTCAGCCGCGGCGTGGAGTTCGAGCTGAACGGCGCGCTCACCGACAACTGGCAGCTCACCTTTGGCGCCACCCGCTACGTGGCGGAAGAGAACAACGGCACGGCGGTCAACCCGGACCAGCCGCGCACCACGCTTAAGCTCTTCACCCGTTATCAACTGCCGATGCTGCCGGAGCTGGCGGTGGGCGGCGGTGTTAACTGGCAGAATAAAACCTGGCGTGACGTCGCCGGTCCGAACGGCGACCAGCGTATCACCCAGGGCAGCTACGCGGTGGTCGATCTCTTCAGCCGTTACCAGGTCACCAAAAACTTTGCTGTGCAGGCAAACCTGAATAACCTGTTCGACAAAGAGTATTACAACTACCTGGGCACCTATGGCGTATACGGCGCGCCGCGTAACTTCTCTGTCAGCGGCACTTATAGCTTCTGATGTAGCGGGTTAAAACAAAAAAGGAGGCTGCGGCCTCCTTTTTTTGTATTACAGGAAGCGCTAACCCACGGAATTTTAAGAAAAGAGCACAGGTGAACAGGGCGGTTTTGAGTAAGGTTCGGCAAACCGGAAGCGTATGATAGCGGCGGCGCTTGAGGATTTTTGCTTCAGGCGGTCGGCAGAAATGCGGAGTGTGTTGAGGCAGAAAGAAGAAAGCCCCGAAGGTCAATTTACATTAACCAACGAGGCCCACTCTGAATGCTCGACCCATCCAGAGTAGCCTCTTACCTGCCGTGAGGCAAGGAGAAGATGGCGATGAAAATGCCGCATAACCCCCGGATCTGGCGCGTATTAATGGTGTGCGTAACGCTGTTACTGCTCGTTTTCCTGCTGCGAAACCCGCTCTGCGGTGTGCGCTATAAGGATGAGCTACGGGAGGTTGTTGCGCTTATGGCTTACGAATCCGGTAAGTAGCAACCTGGGGCGGGGGCAACCCCGCCTTTTCAGGGCGGATGAGGTCAGGCATACCGCGAGCGCCTTTTAAAAGGGTTGCCAGTTTCGGCTGGCGGCCCTTTTTTTTGGTTTAACGGTGCAGGTTTCGTCAGTGGGGGAAAGTGGTACGGGGAATGATGTGAAGGGTTCAGGCAAAGCATAAATAGCACGTTATTTTTTGAATACAGCGTTGAAGGAATTGCAAAACGCCGTGCTTTGTACTGACCGAACGCGGTTATGAAGATTGCACCGGGCAGCTTGTTCGTCCTGCACATTAAAATAAAAAAGCTTTAAACCAGTTCCTCTGGAGGTGGTTTTTTCTGTTCGTTGCAGGAAGCGCTAACGCAAGGAATTTTAAGAAAAAAGCACAGGTGAACAGGGCGGTTTTGAGTAAGGTTCGGCAAGCCGGAAGCGTATGATAGCGGCGGCGCTTGAGGCTTTTTGCTTCAGGCGGTCGGCAGAAATGCGGAGTGTGTTGAGGCAGAAAGAAGAAAGCCCCGAAGGTCAATTTATATTAACCAACGAGGCCTACTCTGCATGCTCGACCCATCCAGAGTAGCCTCTTACCTGCCGTGAGGCAAGGAGAAGATGGCGATGAAAATGCCGCATAACCCCCGGATCTGGCGCGTATTAATGGTGTGCGTAACGCTGTTACTGCTCGTTTTCCTGCTGCGAAACCCGCTCTGCGGTGTGCGCTATAAGGATGAGCTACGGGAGGTTGTTGCGCTTATGGCTTACGAATCCGGTAAGTAGCAACCTGGGGCGGGGGCAACCCCGCCTTTTCAGGGCGGATGAGGTCAGGCATACCGCGAGCGCCTTTTAAAAGGGCTGCCAGTTTCGGCTGGCGGCCCTTTTTATTTGTCGTTTATTACACCATCGACAATCAGCTGCGGCTTGCCTTGCGAGCAGGGCTCGACGCGCCCGCGCACGCCATAAACCCGCGCCAGGTTTTCCGGCGTGACCACGGCCTGCGGCTCGCCGCTGGCGATAAGCTCCCCTGCTTTTAGCATCAGCATCTGCTCGCCGTGGCGCAGCGCGATGTTAAGATCGTGAACCACCACTACTGTCACCATATTGCGTCGCCGCGTCTCCCGCGCCACCACCGCCATGACCTGGAACTGGTGGTTGAGATCCAGCGCGCTGAGCGGCTCATCGAGCAGCAGCAGGGCGGGCTGGCGGATCAGCGACTGGGCAAGCCCGACAAGCTGTTTTTGCCCGCCGGAGGAGAGTTGGTCAAGATAATGCAGCGCCAGGTGCGCGATGCCGAGCTGTTGCAGCAGCGCCAGCGCCTGCGCTTCTTCTTCACGATCGCTGCGTCCTCCCGACGCGCGACGAGCCGCCAGCACGGATTCCAGCACATGCAGATGCACCCCCTGCGGCAGCGATTGCGGCAGCAGCACCACTTTTTCTGCACGCTTTGCGAAGGGCAAAGCCAGCAGCGGCTGGCCATCCAGCAGCACCTCGCCGCTTGCCTGATTCAGCCCGGCAAGGCCGCGCAGCAGCGTGGACTTGCCGCAGCCGTTCGGCCCGGTGAGCATCGTTATTCGTCCGCGCGGCAGGGGCGGCGCGGTAAAGCGCGTAATCACCCGATGCTTTCCATAACCCGCGCTCAGGTTGGTTATTTTCAGGCCGTCCGTCACAGGTTCCCCCTGTGGCGCAAAATAATGCTCAGGAAAAAGGGTACGCCCACCAGCGATGTCACAATGCCAGGCGGAACGATAACGCCGGGTAGAATGTTTTTTGACGCCACCGACGCCAGCGACAGGATCAACCCGCCCAGCAGCACGCTGCCCGGCAGGTAAAAGCGGTGATCTTCGCCAAATAGCATGCGGGCGATATGCGGCGCCACGAGGCCGATAAACCCGATGGGGCCGACAAAGGCCACCGACAGCGCCGACAGCAGGCTGATGCGCAGCAGCGAGGCGAGGCGCAGGCGGCGCACGTCGATGCCGAAGCTGGCGGCGCGCTCTTCGCCCAGGCGCAGCGCGGTCAACTGCCAGCTGCTGCGCAGCGAAAGCGGCAACACTGCCGCAAACGCCAGCGCCAGTATGCCGAGCGTCGGCCAGGAGGCGCGGGCCAGGCTGCCCATGGTCCAGAACACCAGCCCCTGCAACGTCTCCTCCGTGGCGACAAACTGCATCATCGACACCAGCGAATTAAAGGTGAAAACCAGCGCAATGCCGAACAGCACTACGCCGGACTGGCCCATCCGCGTCCAGCGCGTCACGCCGTCCAGCAACAGGGCGGAGAGCAGGGCGAAAACAAACGCGTTGGTGGAGATAAACCAGGCATCGTCAACGCCGGGAATGCCAACGTTAAGCACGATGGCGAGCGCCGCGCCAAACGCCGCGGCGGAAGAGACGCCAAGGGTAAACGGGCTGGCGAGCGGGTTGTTGAGGATGGTCTGCATCTCCGCGCCCGCTAACCCGAGCGACATGCCCACCAGTAGCGCCATCAGCGCGTAAGGCAGGCGGATTTCACGCACGATAACCCGCACGCCGGGGCTGACCAGGTTTGGCTCGGTCAGCGCCAGCCAGAACTGATGAAGCGTCATGCCGGAGGGGCCAAGCGTCACGTCGCCCAGCAGCGCGACAAGGATAGCCAGCAGGATAACCGCCGCCAGCAGCAGTCGACGGCGCAGCAGCTGGCGGTAGCGGCGCGTAATGGCCTGTTCAGTAGCGTCAACAACGGTCATCGGTTATTCCGGCGGGTTAAGGATGGCGGCAATTTGCGCATCGCTAAGCTTAAGGTTGAAGAAATCGCGGTAGAAATTCCGCGTCTCCTGCGCCATGTCGATATCGGCGAAACGTGCCGGGTAAACCGTTTTGGCGAGCCACAGGAACTGCAACGCCTCTTCGCTGGTTTCCCGGCACCACCAGAACATGCCCTGGGGGTTAACGTAAACGCGATGGTGCGCCACGGCGCTGACGCCCGCCCACTGGGGCGATGTGCGAATGACATCGGCGTCACGCTTGTTCATCGCCACGATAACCGCCGGGTCCGCCGTCACGATGCGTTCAGGCGATACCTCGCCCGCGCTGTTTTTCTTCACGCCAAACCAGCGTTCCGCCACGTTTTTCGCGCCAGCGAGATCCATCCAGTCCTGGTTGAGCGACGGGCGGCCAGTGGTGGTGAGCGGGTTGCCCATGCTGTGATAGACCGTCACCCGCTCGCTTTCCGGCAGGTCTTTCAGCCGCTCGCGCACCAGCGCCACGTTACGGTCAAAATAGCGCTGATAGCGCTGCGCTTTTTCCCGGGCGTCCGGCCCCAGCGCGGCGGCGGTTTGCTGCACGCGGGCCGTCAGCGCCTGCATAGAATTGGCGTCATACGCCAGCACGCGCACGCCCGCCTGTTCCAGCATCTCTGTCTGCGGCACGCGCATGTTTTTCGCCACAAACAGCAGTTGCGTGTTGAGCGCGATAATCTGCTCGGGATTGACCTCGTGGCTGCTGGTCATGCTGACCGCCGGCACGTCGGCAATGTGCGGCAGGCTCTGGCGAAACAGCGGGATCCGCTGCGCGACTTTCGAGGTGCCCACGATGTTATCGCCATAGCCCAGCATGGCGATAATGGTGTTTTGCGCGGGCCAGGGCGAGGCGATGCGCCACTCCTTGTGGGGCGGCGCGGGCTGCGCGCCAGCGGTGCTGGCGATAAGCGCCAGCGCTGCAAGAAGCCGGGTGAGTTTCATTTGCGGTCCCGTTAAAAATCGAAGGTTACGGAAGCGCGCACTTCGCGGCCGCCGCCCAGGAATGCGCTCGGTGAGCCGCCGTCGCCATCGGTGCCCGACGGGAAAATAGAGGCCCAGTAGTGCTTGTTGGTCACGTTGTTAACCGCCACACGCAGCGTGGTGGGGATGTTGCTGAGGCGCGTGGTGTAACGTGTACCAAGATCGAGCGTGGTGTAGCTGTCCGCCCACGAGGTGTTGGTGTCATTCGCCGCGCGCTTGCCGGTGTAGTGCAGGTTGGCGCTGTAGACCCACTGCGGCAGGGAAGGGAAGCTGTACTCGGCGAGCAGGTTGGCCTGCACTTTCGGCACGCCGACCACGCGCTTGTTGCTGGTGCTCGCAGAGACGGTGTCTTTCAGTTTCGGGTCGAGGAATGTCACGCCGCTATAGATATTCAGCCCCTGCCAGGCGTGGCCGGCGGCGGTCAGCTCCAGCCCGTTGTTCACCTGGTCGCCCTGTTCCCGGTAAACGTCGTCCGCGTCAACGTAGGCGAAGGGACGTTTAAGGCGGAACACCGCCGCGCCGAGGTTCATGCCGCCCACGTCCGCCTTCAGCCCGGCTTCATACTGCTGGCTGCGGTAAGGGTCCAGCGTCTGGCCTTCGTTTTTCACCCCTTCGCCGGTGGGCGCGGTGCCGCCCTGTTCCAGCGAATCGGCATAGCTCACGTACGCCATCACCGACGGGGTGATTTTGTACATCAGCGCGGCGTTCGGGCTTAAGCCATCTTCATTCACTTCACTGGTTTTCTTCGCCTGGTTGTTGAAGTTCTGCGTCTGGAGCCAGCTCTGGCTTAAGTAGAACATGGCGGACCATTTCGGCGTGAAGGTCACGGTATCGCCAATCGTGATGCTTTGCTGCGTGTTTTCGCTCGACTTGTAGCGCGCGCCGTCTTTGTTGATGCGCCCGTTGCCCGGCTCTCGCATGGCCGCAGGGGCGTACATGTTAGTGGTGCCTAAATCGTAGCGCTGGCTGGCTCCTTTGCTGCCATAGAGCGTCCAGACATAGCCGGTGGTGGAGAGCGCGAGGTCGTGCCCAACGGTGCCAGTATCCACATGGCCGTTGAGCGTCACCGTGTTGCTAAGCACGCGAAAACGGCCCGCGGCGCTGGCGTCGCTCAGGGAGCGTTTGATGTCGCCGCTGTTGTTCAGGATGGTGCTGGAAACAGAGCGCATGGCGCGGTCCGCCTGCTGCCAGCCCACGCCCGCCGTTACTGACCAGCCATCATTGATGTAATGAATAAGTCGCGTGCTGATGGTATCGGTGGTCAGGTCGTTGCCGGCGGTGTTAAGCGCGAGGTTTTTGTTTTTCGCATCCGGAGCGGAAGGCAGCTTCACGTTCGGCCCGTAGCTGAAGCCGCCAGGGTAGCCTTTTTGCAGAAATTCATAGTGGCTGGCGTCGAGCTGGAGCTGCGTGCCGGGCTGGATATTCCAGTCGAAGGCGACGGAGAGCAGCTTGCGGCGCAGCGTGCTGTCGGCCACGTTGCCTTCGCCTTCTTCATTAAGCAGGTTGATGCGATAGCCGAATTTTTTCTCATCATCAATATGCCCGCCTAAATCGACGTGGCCGTTGAAGGCGCTGCGGCTCTGGTAGCCGAGCGTCACGCGCCTGAGCGTCTCTTCCGTTGGCCGTTTGGCGACAAAGTTAAACTGGCCCGCCGGGCTTGCCGGGCCGTAGAGCGCGCCGGTGAGGCTGTTCAGCACGTCCAGGCGCTCCAGCATCTCTACCGGGAAGGCGGTAGTGGAGACGATATTCAGTCCGTCGAGGCGGCTGTTCGCCACCACGCTGCCCTGCATGCCGCGGCTTTGCGGGCGGCCCACGTCCATGCCGCCGCGCGCCTGCATCTGGGTGCTCGGCGAATATTTCAGCAGCTCGCTGACGCTTTTCGCCTGCTGGTTGTCCACCATGTCATGGGTGACGGTAGTGGAGGAATAGGGCGTCTCCACCCAGCTTTTATTGCCGAGCGGGCCGATATCAATATCGGTGGTTTTAAAACCGGCGCCCGCGGCGGCATCCGGTTTGGCGTCGGCGTTAGCCGTCACGACTATCTTCTCTTCATGGTCAGAAGACGCTGCCGTTGACTCTGCGGCCTGGGAAAGAAAAGGGGTGATTAGCGGTAACAACACCGCCAGCTTGCCAGAATTGTTCATTAATCCATCATCGTTATGTAAAGTTTTATATTACGGTTGGCATGATAGAGCAAAGTTGATGTGGATCACAGTCATTCAGGATATGAATGGGTTTAACCCTTGGTGGGTACTACGCCTTTGTGTGCTGGCATAAGGGCAGCAAATCCGAAACAGGCTCCCGCGTTCGCTCGGGAGGCGTTTTGGGATATTAGCGGGCGGGAGCAGGCGGTTTTTACTGGCATTACGCCATATTAATGACGCGTTTATCTGGCCACTTAACCGTAGGTAAACGCAGAACGAATCCCCCTGGATTCACTACCCAACGGCTCTTCAGGCGTTAAAGATGACGCCGGGCCGCTTGTTTGCCGGGTAAAATAAAAAGCCGCCTTCATAGAAGGCGGCTTTGATTTCGCCCCAGAAGGGCGCTCTCAGTTCGGACTCATAGAGCCCTCTCTTCACACTTCCTGTAACGACAGCTGATTGTCAGAGCTAAAACCAGGCCGATGACCACGTCCACAGGACGTGGTTTTAAGTTAACAATAAAAGGGCCGGGGAAATGGCTTTATGGATAATGATTTTAATAACATACAGCGCATCGTGTATTAAACGCAGCGCCATACCGATCCGCCACGTTAAGACTGGCCAGCCGGTTTACTCCCATAAAAAAGCCGGGTTTCCCCGGCTTTTTTCATTTCAGCGCACCGGCGCCCTACAGCCCCTCGGTGCTCTCTTTTTTCGCCTCTTTCGCCAGAATGGCGCGATACCAGCGCGGGTGGTGCTTCTGCGCCCAGCGGCGGCTGACCTTGCCGGCAATCATTCCCTTGATGGAGCCTTTCACCCAGAACGCCATATACATGTGGATCAGAATGGCGTGGATCAGCACGATGGCGGCAGTAGCGTGGATAAGCAGGCTGTAGCGCACCACTTTTATCGGGAAAAAGTCAGCGAAGTAAGGCCGCCAGATAATCACGCCGGTCACCAGCAGCACAAAAATCATGCTCATGATGCTCCAGAACATCATCTTCTGCCCGGCGTTATATTTGCCGACGTCCGCCACCTTATGCTCGTTGCCCTTCAGCACCTCGACAATCCCTTTCAGCCACGGCAAATCGTGCTTGTCCGGGATGTTGTGATGCACGAAGCGCACAAACATAAACATCAGCGCGAAGAAAATCACCACGCCGAAGAACGGATGCAGAATGCGCCCCATCTGCGGCGTGCCGAAGGTCTCCGTCAGCCATTGCAGCGTCGGGAAAAAGAGCGCGATGCCGGAGAGCGCCACGAGAAAGAAGCAAATCACCACCGTCCAGTGGCAGGCGCGGTCAATAAAGGTGGTTCTTACAATCATCTTACTCATGATCGTCTTCCTCCTCGTCCGTCTCTTCGTTCGGCCCCACGCCGACATAGTGGAAAATCAGCCCGGCGAAGGTGGCGATAAAGCCCGCCGCCGACAGCGGTTTGAGTATTCCCTTCCACAGGCTGATGGGCGTATCAATCTGCGGATCTTTCGGCAAGCCGTGGTACAGCTCCGGCTGGTCGGCATGGTGCAACACATACATCACGTGCGTACCGCCAACGCCCTGCGGGTTGTAAAGCCCGGCGTTCGGGTAGCCGCGCGCTTTTAGCTTTTCAACGCGCTCCCCGGCCTTCTCCAGCATCGTTTTTTTGGTGCCGAAGTGAATGGCGCCGGTCGGGCAGGTTTTGACGCAGGCGGGCTCCTGGCCCACGGTTACCCGGTCCACGCACAGCGTGCATTTGTAGACACGGTTATCCTCTTTGTTAAGGCGAGGAATGTGGAACGGGCAGCCGGCGATGCAATAACCGCAGCCGATGCAGTGCTCTGACTGAAAATCGACGATGCCGTTGGCGTACTGGATGATGGCCCCGGCGGAAGGGCAGGCCTTCAGGCAGCCGGGGTCTTCGCAGTGCATGCAGCCATCCTTGCGGATAAGCCACTCCAGTTTGCCGTTCTGGCGCGTCTCGCTAAAGCGCATCAGCGTCCAGGATTTGGCGCTGAGATCGGCGGGGTTGTCATACACCCCGACGCAGTGCCCCACCTCGTCGCGAATGTCGTTCCACTCGGAACAGGCGACCTGGCACGCCTTGCAGCCGATGCAGCTGGTCACGTCGATAAGCTTGGCGACTTCCTGTTTGTCATCGCGCGCCCGCGGCGGCGGCGTAAAGCCGTTAGTCGCCGAACGTTTGATAATATCCTGAGATTGCATGGACATAAGTTCGCTCCCTACGCCTTCTCAATGTTGACCAGAAACGCCTTGTACTCCGGCGTTTGTGAGTTAGCGTCGCCCACGGACGGCGTCAGGGTATTGGCGAGATAGCCCTTGCGCGCCGTCCCCTCAAAGCCCCAGTGCAGCGGAATGCCGATGGTCTCGACCTCGCGGCCCGCCACCTTCAGCGTTTGCAGGCGCGGCGTCACCACCGCCTTCGCGCGAATAAAACCGCGCTTGCTGCTCACCTTCACGCTGTCGCCGCTCCTGATGCCTTTCGCTTTCGCCAGCTGCTCGCTGATTTCCACAAACTGCTCCGGCTGGGCAATCGCGTTGAGGCGCGAATGTTTGGTCCAGGTATGGAAATGCTCGGTCAGGCGATAAGTGGTGCCGACATACGGGAACGCCTTGTGGTTGCCCATGCGTTTTGCGTCTGCTTCAAAGAGGCGCGCCACCGGGCTTGAAACCACGTTCGGGTGCAGCGGGTTGGTGCCAAGCGGCGTCTCGAACGGCTCGTAGTGTTCCGGGAACGGCCCTTCCGCGAGTTTGTCGAGAGCGAACAGGCGGCCCAGGCCCTCCGGCTGCATAATGAACGGCCCGGCGCCGCTGCCAGGAGCGGAGGTGTTAAAGTCCGGCACATCGTTGCCGACCCACTTCGCGCCGTTCCACTCGATAAGCACCCGTTTCGGGTCCCAGGGCTTGCCCTGCGGGTCCGCCGAGGCGCGGTTGTAGATAACGCGGCGGTTGAGCGGCCACGCCCAGGCCCAGCCCAGGGTGTTGCCAAGGCCGGACGGGTCGCTGTTGTCGCGGTTCGCCATCTGGTTGCCCTGGCTTGTCCAGCTTCCGGCGTAGATCCAGCAGGCCGAGGCGGTGCTGCCATCATCGCGAAGCAGGGCGAAGGAATTAAGCAGCTCGCCTTTTTTCGCCAGCAGCGCGCCGTTCTGGTCGTAGAGATCCGCCAGCGCGTAGCCGTTGTTCTCTTTCGCCACCTCTTCCGATTCCGGTTTGTCCGGCTGTTTATAATCCCAGCGCATCTTCAGCAGCGGCTCGGCGCCTTTGCCCCCTTCGGTGCGGTAAAGCTCGCGCAGGCGGTGATACAGCCCGGCCAGGATCTCGCCGTCGTTTAACGCTTCGCCCGGCGCATCCGCCCCTTTCCAGTGCCACTGCAACCAGCGCCCCGAGTTGGCGATCGAGCCATCCTCTTCGGCAAAGCAGGTGGAGGGAAGGCGGAACACCTCGGTCTGAATGGCGGACGGGTCAACGTCGTTCATCTCGCCGTGGTTCTGCCAGAAGTTGGAGGTCTCGGTCACCAGCGGGTCGATAATCACCAGGTATTTCAGCTTGCTTAAGCTCGCCACCACCTTGTTTTTGTCCGGGAACGACGCCACCGGGTTAAAGCCCTGGCAGACGTAGCCGTTGACCAGGCCTCTGTCCATCATGTCGAAATACTTCAGCACGTCGTAAGCGGCGTCCCACTTCGGCAGCCAGTCAAAGCCCCAGTTGTTCTCTTGCTGCGCGGCGTCGCCATAGAACGCTTTCATCAGGCTGACGAAAAACTTCGGATAGTTGCTCCAGTAGTTCACCTGGCCTGGCAGCGTCGCTTTCGGCGTGTTGGCTGCAAGGTAGCTTTCAAGCGTGGTCTGCTTGTCGGAAGGCAGCGTCAGGTAGCCCGGCAGACTGGTGGAAAGCAGGCCCAGATCGGTCAGCCCCTGTATGTTGGAGTGGCCGCGCAGCGCGTTCACGCCGCCGCCCGCCATCCCCATGTTGCCAAGCAGCAGCTGGATCATCGCCATGGTGCGGATGTTCTGCGCGCCGACGGTGTGTTGCGTCCAGCCGAGCGCGTAAAGGAACGTGGCGGTGCGGTTGGCGGCGCTGGTGGAGGCGAGCGCTTCACACACTTTCAGGAAGTCCGCCTGCGGCGTGCCGCAAATCTCTTCCACCACCTCTGGCGTGTAGCGCGAGACGTGCGCTTTCAACAGGTTCCAGACGCAGCGCGGGTCGCTTAATGTATCGTCGCGTCTGGCAAAGCCGTTTTCGTCGAACTGATAGTTCCATGACGATTTGTCGTACTGGCGCTTAGCCTCGTCGTAGCCGCTGAACAGGCCATCCTCGAAGCTAAAATCGTCGCGCACCAGCAACGGCGCGTTGGTGTAGTGCTTAACGTACTCGGCGTTAATTTTGTTGTGCGTTATCAGGTACAGTAGCACGCCGGAGAGGAACGTAATGTCCGTGCCGGAGCGAATAGGCGCATAGATATCCGCTACCGAGGCGGTGCGGGTAAAGCGCGGGTCCACCACAATCAGCGTGGCGTCGTTGTTGTTTTTGGCTTCCATCGCCCAACGGAAACCGACCGGGTGGGCTTCAGCGGCGTTGCCGCCCATCACCATCACCACGTTGGCGTTTTTGATATCAACCCAGTGGTTGGTCATCGCACCGCGACCAAATGTTGGAGCAAGACTTGCTACCGTTGGTCCGTGTCAGACGCGCGCCTGGTTATCCACCGCCAGCATGCCAAGCGAGCGGACAAATTTCTGGGTGAGCATGCCGGTTTCGTTGCTGGCCGCCGAAGCGCAGAGCATGCCGGTGGAAAGCCAGCGGTTGACGGTCGCGCCCGCGGCGTTTTTCTCAATAAAGTTGGCGTCGCGGTCGGCTTTCATCAGGCGGGCGATGCGCTCAAACGCTTCGTTCCAGCTGATGCGCTGCCATTTGTCGGAGCCTGGCGCGCGGTATTCGGGATAGCGCAGGCGGCTTTCGCTGTGAATGTAGTCGAGCAGGCCCGCGCCTTTGGGGCAGAGCGCGCCGCGGCTTACCGGATGGTCCGGGTCCCCTTCAATATGAAAAATGCTGGAAGCGGCGTTTTTCGCGCCGTCGCCCAGGCTGTACATCAACAAACCACACCCTACGGAACAGTAAGTACAGGTGTTGCGGGTCTCTTTCGCGCGCAGCAATTTATAAGTGCGCACTTCCGCCAGCGCCGGTTGTGGAGCAAAGCCCAGAACCGCCGCCGTTGTGCCTGCCATTCCGCCGGCGCAGATTTTAAAAAACTTTCTGCGACTGACGTTCATTTTATCCCCGTTTTTTATGACGTTTTACGGCGGGGGAAAATAACAACCCGGAGCAGGGGGGTATTGCGTGAAATCAAAGCGGCGGGGGGTTTTATGGAAATTACCCATTAATAAGTACGGCAAAATCAGAAAGATAACGCTACCGGGTCAGGGAATTATCGGCTCGCTTAACCTGTTCAGGTTAGCTTTATTTTATTCGGCGTCAGGGGTCGCCAGAGGATAGCAGGCGTCGCCGCCAATACCGGTGGTTTCGCAATCGGCTTTGCTGTGCGGCACGGGCAGGATCGTTGTGGTGGTCGTGCAGCCCGCCAGCATCAGCGCTGTTATCAGCACCATGCGTTTTATCATTTCCGGCACCTTCGCGCTATTTTTGGCCGACGGTTAATAAAAGCGTCTGTTCGCTTATCGCCATTCTGTTATTGCGATGGCAATGCGCCGCTGTTTTATTTTTTTACGCTTTCGCTGCTTTAAGAATAGCGTTGCTTTTGCTGCTTCGCTTAAAAAATCTGGCTAAATGGTTAGCTGATGAAAAATCCCCCTGTGCTTTTTTCGCTTTCTGCCGATAACCCTGACGAGCGCCTTGCGGTGCGAGCGTACTTCCCTGTCATGGCTTAGAGGCGAAAGATGGACAATTTTCAAAAAGAGATTGATGAGAGGGCGAACCTCGCCTTATCGAACAAGTTTGAGCTTTTACTGTTCCGTCTGGGGAAAGACGCGCAGGAAGACAAAACCGAGCTGTTTGGCATTAACGTCTTCAAGCTCCGCGAAATTATCCCTATGCCTGCGGTCACGAAAGCGGCAGGCATGAAATCGCCGCTGCTTGGCGTTGCGAACATCCGCGACCAGATAATCCCGGTCATCGACCTGCCGGCTATCGCAGGCTGCAAGCCGGAAACCGGCCTTAACCTGCTGCTTATTACCGAATACGCCCGCAGCACCCAGGCGTTCGCCGTGGAGTCTGTCGACAATATCGTACGTCTGGACTGGAGCCAGGTGCACACGGCGGAAGCGGGCGTGAGCAGCCGCAGCAATATCACCAGCATCGCCTGCATCGACGGCGACCAGCAGGGCAACAACCTGGCGCTGGTGCTGGACGTTGAGCAGATCCTGTACGACATCATTCCGGCATCGCGCGGCCCGCAGGCGGAAGAGGCGCGTATTAACAGCTTTAACATCAAGCCCGGCGCGGTCGCCATCGTTGCGGAAGATTCCAGAGTGGCGCGCACCATGCTTGAGCAGGGGCTTAAGCAGATGGGCATTCCGGCGCTGCTGCACACCACCGGCAAAGAGGCGTGGGAGAAAATTAAAATCATGGCCGACGAGGCGCAGGCGGAAGGCAAATCCGTCGACGACAAAATCGCGCTGGTGCTCACCGACCTTGAAATGCCCGAAATGGACGGCTTTACGCTAACGCGCAACATCAAGCGCGACGCGCGGTTGCAGCATATTCCGGTGGTTATTCACTCGTCGCTTTCCGGCAGCGCCAACGAAGAGCATGTGCGCAAAGTGGGCGCGAACGCTTATGTGGCGAAGTTTGAAATCAACGAGCTTTCCTCGGCTATCGAAAAGGTGCTGAAAAGCGCGTAACGCCGACGCGACGCGATCTGCGTCACGTTTTGGCCCGCGCTGCGTTGAGCAGCCGGGCAAAGCTGCTAAAGTCCAGACAGATTGTTACTGCATTTGCAGGCAAAACCTGATTATCCGGCACTCGTCGGAGATCAGGTTTTTTTGTTTCCGGGGTCTGCATGAGAATTGCGAAGGTTTTAAATAATAATGTCGTGGTGATTGTGGACAGCCAGCAGCGCGAACAGGTGGTGATGGGACGCGGGCTTGGTTTTCAGAAACAGACCGGCGACCGGCTCGACGAGGCGAAGATCGAAAAGGTGTTCGCCCTGCAAAGCGATGAACTGGTTTCACGCCTCGGCGAACTGTTAAGCCAGATCCCGCTTGAGGTGATGACCACCTGCGACCGGATTATCGACATGTCGCGCCAGCGCTTAGGGGCATTGCAGGAGAGCCTTTACATCACGCTCACCGACCATTGCCATTTCGCCATTGAGCGGCAGAAAAAGGGCATGCCTGTGCGCAACGTGCTGCTGTGGGAGATCCGCAGGCTTTACCCTAAAGAGTACGCGCTGGGCGTGGAGGCGCTGTCGATTATCGATAAGCGTCTGGGGGTGCGGCTTGCCGAAGATGAAGCGGGGTTTATCGCGTTGCATCTGGTCACCGCGCAGCTCAACAGCGAAATGCCGGAAGTAATGCACGTTACGCAGGTAATGCAGGAAATTCTGCATATCGTGAAATACCAGCTTCAGCTGGAGTATGACGAAGAGACGCTAAGCTATGAGCGCTTCGTCACCCACCTGAAGTTTTTCGCCCGGCGTATGCTCACGCGCAGTACGGTGCCGGACGACGATGTCACGCTGCACGCGGCGGTAAAAGAGAACTACCCGTACGCCTGGCGCTGCGCGGAGAAAATTAGCCGCCATTTGCAGACCCATTATCAGCGCGGGCTGACGAACGAAGAGATTATGTTTCTCGCCATTCATATTGAGCGGGTGCGTAAAGAGAGCCGCAAAGCGGGCCATTAACCGCGCGGCATAAAAACGGATTGTGACTGCTTCGGCAGGCAAAACCTGAGCGTGGGCTTCCCGAAAGGGCAGGTCCGCCTCAGGTTTTTTTATTTTTACTCAGTACACCTGGCCTGCGGGCCAGCATGCAGAAGGACAAAGCTATGGCCTGGCAGGAACTTGCAAACGACATACTGACGCACGTCGGCGGACGCGAAAATATCGCCAGCCTGACGCACTGCGCCACCCGCCTGCGTTTTCGGCTGAACGCGCACGCGAAAGCGAACCCCGAAGCGCTGAAGCAACATCCCGGCGTCATTATGGTGGTAGAGAGCGGCGGCCAGTTTCAGGTGGTGATCGGCAATCACGTGGCGGATGTGTATAAAGCGGTCTGCGCCCAGGCGGGGTTGAATGACGACGCCCCGCCTGCGCCGGACGAAGCGAAAAGCGGGGCGCTAAGCCGCCTTATCGACGTGGTTTCCGCGATTTTCACCCCGTTTCTTGGCGTCATGGCCGCCTCGGGCATTCTTAAAGGGCTGCTGGCGCTAAGCGTGGTCTGCGGCTGGCTAAGCCCGCAAAGCGGTACTTACCAGATCTGGTTTGCCGCAAGCGACGCGCTGTTTTACTTTTTCCCGCTGGTGCTGGGCTACACCGCCGGTAAAAAGTTCGGCGGCAGCCCGTTTGTCACCCTGGCTATCGGCGGCGCGCTGACCCATCCGCTGATGGTGAAAGCGTTTGAAACGGGGCAAAGCGAAACGTTTTTCGGTATTCCCGTTACCTTTATCAATTATGGCTCGTCCGTTATCCCGATCATCTTCGCCGCCTGGGTAAGCTGTTGGCTGGAAAGGCGCTGCGCGCCGCTGCTGCATGCCGCCGTGCGCAACTTCTTTACGCCGCTGATTTGCCTTGCGGTGACGGTGCCGCTGACCTTTTTGCTGATTGGCCCGGCGGCGACCTGGCTTAGCCAACTGCTGGCGCACGGCTACCAGGCGATTTACGCGCTGGCGCCGTGGCTGGCGGGCGGCGTGATGGGCGCCATGTGGCAGGTGTGCGTTATTTTCGGGCTGCACTGGGGCATGGTGCCGCTGATGCTCAATAACCTTAGCGTGCTGGGCCACGACACCCTGCTGCCGATGCTCCTGCCCGCCATTATGGGGCAGGTGGGCGCCTGCATCGGCGTGCTGCTGCGCACCCGCGATGCGCGGAGGAAAACGCTGGCGGGCTCCGCGGCCATGGCGGGCGTCTTCGGCATTACCGAGCCTGCGGTTTACGGCGTTACGCTGCCCACCCGCCGCCCGTTTATTTTTGGCTGCGTGGCGGGCGCCATCGGCGGCGCGCTGATTGGCTGGATGCACACAAGCGTCTACTCGTTCGGCTTCGCCAGCATTTTCACGCTTGCGCAAACTATCCCGCCGGGCGGCATGGACGGCTCCGTCTGGGGGGCGGTGGCAGGCACCGCGGTCGCGCCGGTTATCGCCTGTCTGCTGACCTGGTTTGCCGGCATGCCGAAACCTGTGCCGCAGACGGCGAACATCGTGCCGATCGTGCCGGAAAACGTGGCGGAAAATGAGGTAGTGGCCCCGCTAAGCGGCACGCAGATTGCGCTTGAGGCGGTGCCGGACAGCACTTTCGCAGGCGGCCTGCTGGGACAAGGCGCAGCCATTATTCCGCTCGCGGGGGAGGTGAGAGCGCCTTTTACAGGCGAAGTCGCTTCGCTGTTCGCCACCCGCCACGCCATTGGGTTGCAGAGCGACAGCGGTATCGAACTGTTGATCCATGTCGGCATCGATACCGTCAAACTGGACGGGCGCCACTTTACCGCCCATGTTAAAGCGGGCAACAAAATTCAACCGGGCGACCTGCTGTTGAGCTTCGATCGGCAGGCGATCCTGAATGAAGGCTACGATCTCGTCACGCCGGTCATTATCAGCAACAGCGACGACTACGCTTCGGTGCAGACCGTGGCTACAAGCCGCGATATTCGCGCCGGCGCGCCATTTCTTACTATAAGCCATTAAGCTAAAAGGAGAGTTTGATGAAACCATTTCCGCAGGCATTTCTCTGGGGCGGCGCGATTGCCGCCAACCAGGTTGAAGGTGCGTATCAGGAGGGAGGGAAAGGGCTTTCCACCTCCGACGTCCAGCCGAAAGGCATTTTTGGCGACGTGGTGGAGCGCGTGCCGGGCGACAGCGGCATCAAGGATATCGCCATCGACTTCTACCACCGCTACCCTGAAGACATCGCGCTGTTTAACGAGATGGGGTTCACCTGCCTGCGCGTCTCTGTTGCCTGGACGCGTATCTTCCCGCAGGGCGATGAAACCCAGCCGAACGAGGCGGGTCTTGCCTTTTACGACAAGTTATTCGACGAACTGGCAAGCCACAATATTCAACCCATGGTGACCCTGTCGCACTATGAAATGCCCTGGGGGCTGGTGAACAACTACGGCGGCTGGGGCGACCGGCGCGTAATTGGCTTTTTCGAACGTTACGCCCGCACGGTTTTCACCCGCTATAAAGAAAAAGTGAAGTTATGGCTAACCTTTAACGAAATCAACATGTCGCTGCACGCGCCGCTGACTGGCGTGGGGCTTAAAGCGCCGGGCAGCGAGGCGGAGATTTATCAGGCTATTCATCACCAGCTGGTGGCGAGCGCGCTGGCGGTGAAGGCGTGCCACGACATCATCCCCGACGCGCGCATCGGCAACATGCTGCTGGGCGGCCTGATGTATCCGCTTACCTGCAAGCCGGACGATGTGCTGGAGACGATGCAGCAGAACCGGACCTGGCTCTTCTTTGGCGATATTCAATGCCGCGGCGAGTACCCGGGCTATATGCTGCGCTATTTTCGCGATAACCACATCCAACTGAACATTACCGAAGAAGACCGCGCCGCGCTGAAAGAGACCATCGACTTTATCTCCTTTAGCTATTACATGACCGGCTGCGTCACCACCGACGAAGAAGAGAACCAGAAGGCGCGCGGCAATATTCTCAGTATGGTGCCGAACCCGCACCTGAAAAGCTCGGAATGGGGCTGGCAGATTGACCCGGTGGGGTTGCGCATTCTGCTTAACCTGCTGTGGGATCGCTATCAGAAACCGCTGTTCATTGTTGAAAACGGCCTGGGAGCGAAAGATAAAATCGAAGCTGATGGCAGCATTAACGACACTTATCGCATCAGTTATCTGAACGATCACTTAGTACAGGTAGGCGAAGCGATTGAAGACGGCGTGCAGGTGCTGGGTTATACCTGCTGGGGGCCGATCGATCTTGTCAGCGCCTCGAAAGCGGAAATGTCCAAGCGCTACGGCTTTATTTACGTTGACCGCGACGACGACGGCAACGGCACGCTGGAGCGTCGCCGCAAGGCGAGTTTCAACTGGTATAAAGAGGTCATTGCCACCCGCGGCGCCAGCCTCAAACCCTGATGCACAAGGCCCCGCGAGGGGCTTTTTTCTGCACGCTTACAGCGTCATTCCCAGTATGGCGAAGACCACGGAGGACGAGGTCAGGGCAATGCCTGGGCTCAGAAAAACGTGTATTTTCAGCGTGGCGGCCAGCAACAGCATAATCATTCCGCAGATAAAAAGCGGAATGGCGATAAGTGAAAAGGTAGACATAAGCGCGCCTGCTCCGGCAAAACAAAAAGCCAGCATAACCGCTTTTTCATTTCTTAGTTACAACATACTTTTTTACCCTACCTGTATGGGTAGGTTATCTCTGAAAGAGATCGTACGACGCTTTCAAATGTTAACAGGGCAAGTATGAAAAATGGGCGGGACAGCAGATAACAAAAAACCCGCAGAGGGCGGGTTTTTTCTGTCGCAGCGTTTAACTGCTCAGGCTGTTGCCTTCATCGCTATCGTAAACGCCTGCGATAATCAGCGCGTATTACAGTGCAGTGACGTTTGCCGCTGCCGGGCCTTTTGCGCCGTTTTCGATGGTGAAGGAGACCTGTTGGCCTTCATCCAGGGTTTTGTAGCTATCGCTCTGAATAGCAGAAAAGTGTACGAATACATCTTTGCTGCCGTCATTCGGCGTAATAAAGCCAAAACCTTTATCTGAATTAAACCATTTTACTAAACCAGTCATTTTGGTAGACATAGATACTTCCTTAATTAATGAGCCACACAGTGCGGCGAAGATGGCCTGTCATGCAGAGAATTACTTATTAGGCGCTTAGGAGGAGGCTCACGAAGAAGAGTATCTGGGATAACACTTGAACTGAGGACTGCTTTACTAAAACTGCTTTCATAAGGTCTGTTTTCCAAACCGAGGACGCCATTAAGTCATGGATTAACTTATTAAGCAACGTTTATTTTAAACGCATAAACACCCGGATGGCTGTATGGCTGTTCGCCTGCTTGCCTGAGAAGAGGCCGTCTGAGTGGGCGCTATGTATAAAATTGATAAATAGCCAGTTCATTTAACGTCAGTTTTTAGGCTGAAAGCGCAACTAAAAAGCGCAGCGACGCTTTTTTAGGTGATGCTGCCAACTTACTGATTTAGTGTATGATGGTGTTTTTGAGGTGCTCCGGTGGCTTCTGTTTCTATC
>NZ_AWFX01000052.1 GCF_000463115.2 Franconibacter helveticus LMG 23732
CGACCGCTCGGTTCGTAGCCGAGTACTCTATCCAGCTGAGCTACGGATGCATCGGGATTACTGCTTACTTCTGATTTCGCCTTGTCCCTGCGGAACAACACGAAGAAGATGGTGCATCCGGGAGGATTCGAACCTCCGACCGCTCGGTTCGTAGCCGAGTACTCTATCCAGCTGAGCTACGGATGCATCGGGATTACTGCTTACTTCTGA
>NZ_AWFX01000053.1 GCF_000463115.2 Franconibacter helveticus LMG 23732
GTTACCGGATAAGGCGCAGCGGTCGGACTGAACGGGGGGTTCGTGCATACAGTCCAGCTTGGAGCGAACTGCCTACCCGGAACTGAGTGTCAGGCGTGGAATGAGACAAACGCGGCCATAACAGCGGAATGACACCGGTAAACCGAAAGGCAGGAACAGGAGAGCGCACGAGGGAGCCGCCAGGGGGAAACGCCTGGTATCTTTATAGTCCTGTCGGGTTTCGCCACCACTGATTTGAGCGTCAGATTTCGTGATGCTTGTCAGGGGGGCGGAGCCTATGGAAAAACGGCTTTGCCGCGGCCCTCTCACTTCCCTGTTAAGTATCTTCCTGGCATCTTCCAGGAAATCTCCGCCCCGTTCGTAAGCCATTTCCGCTCGCCGCAGTCGAACGACCGAGCGTAGCGAGTCAGTGAGCGAGGAAGCGGAATATATCCTGTATCACATATTCTGCTGACGCACCGGTGCAGCCTTTTTTCTCCTGCCACATGAAGCACTTCACTGACACCCTCATCAGTGCCAACATAGTAAGCCAGTATACACTCCGCTAGCGCTACGTGACTGGTTCAGGGCTGCGCCCCGACACCCGCTAAAAGCACTGACGCGCCTGCGGCTTGCCCAACCCCGCGCCGTCCGGGAAAGAATTTCCCGATCGACCCGACGTTTCTGTTTACCTGTGATGTTAACGTTTGGATCTTTTTCCCGGGTTTACCTATTTTAATGAAGCGTAATGAAGCGTTCACAGCTGACGTTAATAGATGGGTGCTTCATGTTTGGTTTTTCACCAGGAGAACTTATGAACCTTTGCCCCGATGAACGTCTGCTCTTTGTGCGGATGATTTCCGCTATGCTTCGCCGTTCGGGCGGTGATGCGGGTGCTGTTATGTTTGAGGCGTATCGCCATATTGTGTCCGATACCAATCAAGCTCGTCGTTCCTACATGCTCGACCTGCTCGAAAGCGTCAGGCATGACTATGTACACGGTGGATATACATAGTTGCCCTGGATACGCTTTTCGTCTAAGTGAGCGTTCTTTTCGTCTCTTTATTCGCCGTCCTGTATACCGAAGCGTGCGCTCAGCTTCTGATAAAGCGCTTCTGCCTGTTCGTGCATTCGCTCACAGTCGGCTGCCTCGTCATCAAGATCGAGTACGTCGAGTTTTTCGAGCAGCAGCAGCGACTGCGCCCGGATAAATTTTGCCATGTTCAGTGCGGCTGATTCCTGTTTTGTCATACGGCTTTTTCCCGGTTTTATGGTGATCGCAGACTGAAATCTTACTTCATTCACTTGAGTGCATAGCCATGCAGGTACGCAGAAATCATCAGGGGCGTTTTTTCTCGATATGGGCACAGAAAGGTGTATGTTTCAGGCCGGAGTCCTCAGAAACGCCCTGAGGGCGCCTGAGGCGGTGCGGGCAACGGATGTTATGTTCAATTCTGTTTTCTTCATATTATCTGGATAGGGAATGATAAAAAAAATCTGCATTACTGTTATCGTCGTTTTTTTGCTGTTGGTTGGCTATGGTGCTTGGATTGGATCTGAGCAAAATCAGCGAGGAGTATCTTTATTTGAGGTTGCATATACATACAACGCAATGAATCCAATTAGTCGGATCGGCTATACATTTATGCTGAAGAGAAATCATGCTTTAGTCGAGAGGGCTGGAGAGGTTAAGAAATCTATTGATAGCATGAGTGGTGAGTGATTTTTTAAATTTAAAGGACTGATATGAAAAAGATACTTTTTTGTTCGCTGCTTCTTCTTTCTGCAAGTTCATTTGCACAACAATTCCATTATCAGTGTGAAGGACGAGATTTAAAGATAATGCTTTCACCTAATGCAGCTTTTCTTGATGGTAAATCATTCGAATATAAGAATGGAGAGACGAATGGGGAAACGACAAAGATGACATTCTTTGGTCCTTCTGGTGAGGTTCTCAAGTTTTTGGTTAATCCTGTCAACAACTTATATCGTATGGGGCTGACTTCAGGTGCTACATTTGAAGAGATAAATTGCACTGAAATCTAGAAATATTTTATCTGATTAATAAGATGATCTTCTTGAGATCGTTTTGGTCTGCGCGTAATCTCTTGCTCTGAAAACGAAAAAACCGCCTTGCAGGGCGGTTTTTCGAAGGTTCTCTGAGCTACCAACTCTTTGAACCGAGGTAACTGGCTTGGAGGAGCGCAGTCACCAAAACTTGTCCTTTCAGTTTAGCCTTAACCGGCGCATGACTTCAAGACTAACTCCTCTAAATCAATTACCAGTGGCTGCTGCCAGTGGTGCTTTTGCATGTCTTTCCGGGTTGGACTCAAGACGATAGTTACCGGATAAGGCGCAGCGGTCGGACTGAACGGGGGGTTCGTGCATACAGTCCAGCTTGGAGCGAACTGCCT
>NZ_AWFX01000054.1:0-423 GCF_000463115.2 Franconibacter helveticus LMG 23732
CAAAAACGCTCCCGGCGTTTTTGTCCCTGCACCGACATGACCTCACGCCGGTTCCCTCCGGCGTGCCCCGGCCATCCGCCAGCCCGGAAGGCGATTTTGAGGCCGGATAAACGTCACCGCTGACAGGTAAATGGAAACAGTAACGCAAATGTTGCTGTAAAAATGTTGGTGTAAAAATGTTGGCGTGAAAATGGTCGTGTTAGTACCCACTTACCCTTGAGCAAAAGTCACTTTCAGGCCCATTAAAACACTCACATTGCAGCGCGGTTTTGTTCCGGTATTAAAACTGCCTGAGACAAGTGGCGCTGCGCTTAGCTGTCCAGCGCAATGCACCCTTCTCCCTGGACAAAAGCTGCTTTCAGACCCGTTAAGACACCCACATTGCAGCGAGGTTTTGTTCCTGTCTTAAAACTGCCTGAGACA
>NZ_AWFX01000054.1:433-300751 GCF_000463115.2 Franconibacter helveticus LMG 23732
CTTCTCCCTGGGCGGAAGCTGCTTTCAGACCCGTTAAGACACCCACATTGCAGCGAGGTTTTGTTCCTGTCTTAAAACTGCCTGAGACAAGTGGCGCTGCGCTTAGCTGTCCAGCTCAATACACCTTTCTCCCTGGGCGGAAGCCGCTCTCGGCCTCAGTAAAAATTTTACATCGCAGCGAAATTTGGGTCCGGCCTCAAAATCGCCTCAGCTTTTTCACGGTGGCCGGGGCGCACCGGCTGGACCCGGTGCGAGGGCATGTCGGCACAGGGACGTGCCGTCATGCCCGACCCGAAGCCAGCGGGGAAAAGATGAGGTTTCCCGCTTCAGCGGGCGATTTTGCGTGCCGGGAGCCGGGGTTGCCAGGGGGCTGGCGGCGAAGCCCCCTGGCACGTTCGCGTGAGAAAAGCGGACATATAAAGACAACGCCTTAGCGAACGGAACCTTTCACCAATCTCACATAAACCCAAACAGCCGCCGCTCCGGCGAACGGAACCTTCCACCACCCTCACATAAACCCAAACAGCAGCCACGCTCCGGCGAACGGAACCCTTCACCACCCTCACATAAACCCAAACAGCAGCCACTCCGGCGAACGGAACAATTCACCACCCAAACAACCGCCGCCCCGGCGAACCCCCCCCCTTTACTCCTCATCAAGGCGCGCAACCCCCCCATTTCCCCGCCAGCCTGCAAGCCGTTGATAAACCGTCTCAACGCTGCGCTTCACCGCCTCCGTCATCGGATAATAAAAACCCACAATATCGGGCTGAATGCCAAGAAACAGCACCTCGCCCACCGCGTCTTTAAGCTGATCCACCAGGTAATTGAGCGGCATGTTGTGGGTCGTCATCATGAACATCTGCGCAATGTCGTCCGGATCGATAAGACGAATGTCGCCGGGGTTTAGCCCCATGTCAGTGGCGTCGACAATCAGCAGCCGCGCCGGGCGCAGCGCCCGGATAGCGCCAATGTCATTCTCCGGCGCGCTGCCGCCATCGACCAGCACCCAGTCGCCCTGCGGCGCGGCGCGAAATTTCTCCGCCAGCAGCGGCCCCGCGCCGTCGTCGCCCATCATGCTGTTGCCCACGCACAATAAAACGTCAGTCACGATCCCTCCTTACCATCACATAAACCGCCGGCTCCTGCTGAATAGCCTGCAACAGGCTAAGCAGCTCGCGGCTCCAGCCCTGCTGCAACGCGCTCTGGCGAGGCAGCGCCTCGTCAAACGCTTTCGCCAGCAGCGTCACGTGGCTCTGGTCGATAACAATCTCCCCGTAGCGCGGCACGCCCTCCATTTTGCTGCGCGCAGCGCCTGCCGCCAGCGTGCCTGTCCACTTCTGATACTCGTCGAAGGGACAAACCAGCGCCGCTTTCAGGCAGTCGATGACGCCCAGATGATGACCAATCGCCAGGCTGTAATAGATAACCTGCTGCGCCTGCGGCGGCGTGCCGTCGTTTTCGTCGATAAACTTGCGGCTGAGCTTGCTGAACACCACCGTTTCCGTCATCAGACACGCTCCCGATCCACCACATCGTTAAGGTGCGAGACGATCTCCGTCAGGCGCGGATCGTTTTCCTGCTCCAGCCAGCGCGCCACGCTGTGATGCCCGTTAACGAGGTGGCGCATGAAGTCGTCGGCTATCTGGCGGCCATAGCGGTAGCCCGCGAGCCGCCGCGCGGCGCGATCCACCCTCACCCGCAGCGGCTGCACCATGTCAGAATGCAGGATCTGCGCAGGCTGGTTATCCTCCTCGCCCGGCAGACGCGCATGGATTTTTTGCTCCAGCAACCCCAGCGCCATCGCGAAGCCATACAGCGTGGCGGCAGGGGTTGGCGGACAGCCCGGAATATAGACATCCACCGGCACAATTTTGTCGGTGCCGCCCCATACGCAGTAGAGATCGTGAAAGATGCCGCCGCTGTTGCCGCAGGCGCCGTAAGAGATGCAGATCTTCGGATCGGGCGCTGACTCCCAGGCGCGCAGCGCCGGGGATCGCATGGCGCGCGTCACCGCGCCGGTAAAGAGCAGAATGTCAGCATGGCGCGGCGAAGGCACCACCTTAATGCCAAAGCGTTCAGCGTCGAAAAGCGGCGAAAGCGTGGCGAAAATTTCAATTTCGCAGCCGTTGCAGCCGCCGCAGTCAACCCGATAAACATAAGCGGAACGCCGGATATTTTTCAGAAGCGACGTTTTCATGCGCGCGACAGATTCCTCTACCGTCAACGGCAGCGGAATGCCGTTTTCATCGCGCGGCCCGAGCAGATTCATCACACGGCCTCCTTCATTTCACGGGTGAGATCGATACGCGCCGACGGAGCAAGTCCCTGCTGGCGTTTGCAGGCCGGACAGGTTTCAAAACTTTCACGGTGGCGCTCGGCGCGCTCGTCGCCGTTGTGCTTAAGCAGCGCAATCGCATAATCAATCTCTTTTTGCACCGCGAACGGCTGGCGGCAAACGCGGCAATGGCACACGTCAAAGCGCGCCTGCTGAAGAAAATCTTCCTTGCGCCAGACGGCCAGCTCATAGTCCGGCGTCAGGCGAATGGCGGCGGTTGGGCACACCTCTTCGCAGCGGCCGCAGAAAATGCAGCGCCCGAGGTTAAACTGCCAGGCAAGCTGTCCGGCCGCGAGATCCGTTTCCACCGTCAGCGCGTTAGAGGGACAGGCGTTCACGCACGCCGCGCAGCCAATACACTGCTGCGGGTTATGCTGCGGCTTGCCGCGAAAATTTTTGTCGACCGGCAGAGGCTCAAGCGGATAAGCGCGTGTGGCGACGCCGGTTTTTAACGCTTTTTTGATAAAGGTAAACATGTTGACTCCTGTGAGCGCCATGGCGTTGTCTCCCTGCCCCTCTGCGAAGAGAGGGCGATTGCGGGGAGCGCCCCCCACCACGGCGTTCGCTTATTTCAGCGGCGAGTTCTTGCGCTCAATGCTGTAGCGCTCCAGTTCTTTGTACGGCACCACCTGGCTTTTCTTCTTGCGCACATCCACTACCGTCATGCGGTCGGTGCAGGAGTAGCACGGGTCGAGGCTGCCGATGATAAGCGGCGCGTCGGAAACGGCGTTGCCGCGCAGCATGTAGCGCAGCGTCGGCCAGTTGGCGTAGGTCGCCGCCCGGCAGCGCCAGCGGTAGAGCTTCTGGTTGTCGCCGGTCATGCTCCAGTGGATATCGTCGCCGCGCGGCGCTTCGGAAAAGCCGAGCGCGAAGCGGTTGGGAATGTAAGTAAACCCCTCCACCATCAGCGGGCCGCCCGGCAGGTTATCAAGGCCGAAATCAATCATATTGAGCGCGGTAAACACTTCGTTAATCCGCACCTTAAGGCGCGAGATAACATCGCAGCCCTGCTCGCTGTGAACCTCAACCGGCAACAGCCCGTAGCCGACAAACGGGTGATCGGCGCGGGTATCGCGGACGTGTCCGCTGGCGCGCACCATCGGGCCAACATTGCTGAAATCCCGGGCGATCTGCGGGTCGAGCCGCCCCACGCCCACGGTGCGCTGCTCAATGTTCGGCGTGCTGAGTAAGATATCCACCAGATCCCGCACCTCACGGCGCATCTGCTGCGCCAGCTGGCGCGTCTGGAGCATGTCCTCTTTCAGCAGGTCGCGGCGAATGCCGCCTATGAGGTTCAGGCCATAGGTTTTGCGCGCACCGGTCAGGATCTCCGCCATTTTCATCGAGGTTTCCCGCACGCGGAAAAACTGCATAAACCCGGAATCGAAGCCGACGAAATGACACGCCAGCCCGAGGTTCAGCAGGTGGCTGTGCAGCCGCTCCACCTCCAGCAGAATGGCGCGGATCATCTGCGCACGCTCCGGCACCACGATGCCCATCGCGTTCTCCACCGAAGTGGTATACGCCGTGCTGTGGGCAAAGCCGCAAATGCCGCAGACGCGATCGGAAAGAAAGGTCACTTCGTTATAACCCATGCGCGTTTCGGCAAGTTTTTCCATGCCGCGGTGCACATAGAACAGCCGGTAATCGGCGTCGATAATGTTTTCGCCGTCAACAAACAAACGGAAATGGCCTGGCTCATCAGAGGTGACATGCAGCGGGCCGATGGGCACCACATTGTTTTTCTTGTCGCCCAGTTCGTTGATGAACTCATAGGTTTCGCTGTCGCTGACGGGCGCCGGGCGCTGGCGGTAATCCATGCTGTCTTTACGCAGCGGATACAGATCGTCCGGCCAGTCATCCGGCAGCACCAGGCGGCGCTCATCCGGCAGCCCGACCGGCACCAGGCCATACATGTCGCGCACCTCGCGCTCGCCCCAGACGGCGGCAGGCACGCGCGGCGTAACAGAGGGGAACTCCGGCCGGTCGGCGTCCACCTCCACCCGCACCGTTATCCAGCATTTCGTACCCTGCTCCATTGAAAGCACGTAATAAACGGCGAAGCTGCCGCAGAGCTTGCGCTCATCGTTGCCGAACAACACCGACAGCCAGCCGCCCTGCTGGTAATAGAGGTATTCCACCACTTCAGGCAGATAATTTAGCTTCACCGTGACGGTGAGCTGGTCGCGGGTTTGCCAGGCTTCATCCAGCACCACGCCGGGAAACGCCTCGTGCAGGGCGCGCAGGTAGTGCTGGCCCACTTTTTCTTCAGACATCATTCAGTTCTCTTGATCACGCCGCCAGCAAGGAGACGAAAGCTAAAAAGGCCAGACCGAATCCGGTCCAGGTGACGCGGGAGGCGGCGGCGAAACGCAGGCGCGCCATGCTGTTTTCAAACAGCGCGATGATGAGCGCCCCGAGCAGCAGCTTCACCACCGCCAGCGCCACCGCAGGCAAAAAACCCGCCGCGTTAAGCTGCGTCATCTGCCCCCAGGGCAGAAACACGCCGACAAACATCTGCAACACCACCAGTTGCTTAAAGCTCACGCCCCATTTCAGCAGCGCGAACCCCGCCCCGCTGTACTCTGAAAGCGGCCCCTCCTGAAGCTCCTGCTCCGCCTCGGCGAGATCGAACGGCAGCTTGCCCATCTCAATAAAGGTGGCGAAGGCGCAGGCAAGCCACGCCAGCCCAAGGGTCAGGCCGTGCTCCGCCGGCCAGCGCCAGACCGCGTTCGCAATCTGGCTGATGTGGGTAGAGCCTGCGACCTGGGCCGCCGTCCACAGGCCGAGCAGCAGGATGGGCTCTACCAGCACGCCGAGCATCGCTTCGCGGCTTGCGCCGATGCCGGTGAACGGGCTGCCGGTATCGAGCCCGGCGATGGCGAAAAAGAAGCGGGCAATGGCGAAGAGATAGATAAGCGTGATGAGATCGCCGAGCGCAGGCAGCGGCGACGCCAGGGTAATTACCGGCAAGGCGGTGGCGAGGGTAAACATGACCGCCACCATCACCAGCGGCATCAGGCGGAACACCCAACCCGAAGCCGCTGGCGCCACGCTCTGGCGGCCCAGCAACTTGATGAGATCGCGGTACTCCTGCATCACGCCCGGGCCGCGACGGTTATGCAGCCGGGCGCGGCATACGCGGCTCACGCCGGAAAGCAGCGGCGCAGCGGCAAAAAGCACCAGCGCCTGCGCCAGCGGAAAAACGATATTTTGCATCTCAGACTCCCCGTGAAATGACGACAACCAGCAGCACCGCCAGTTCGATAACCGCCAGGCGGCGGAAAAGCCCCGGCAGGCAGGCGCTTTGCCAGCCCGGTACGCCCGGCGTCAGATAGCGACGCAGCGCGATAAGCGGCGCAAAAGCGGCCTTCACCGGTTGGGCGAAGCCGTGGGCGGTAATCACCATCGCAGGCTCGTGATCGTAACCGCAGACCCAGGCGCTGCCGCGCGTGCGGGCGGGCAGCCTGTCGCCTTTCAGCAGGGTCAGCAGCAGGAACGGCAACAGCAGCGAACCGATGAGCAGCAGCGTCATGAGCGGCTGCGAAACGCCGGTCCGGGCGGTGACCAGCGGCAGCGGCACGGCGTGTTGCAGCAGCGGCAGCAGCCACGGCGCGCCAATACCGCCGATAACACAGCAGAGCGCGCACAATGCAGTGCTAAGGTTCATCAGCCCAGGCGCAGGCTGGGCGTTCTCCGCCTGCGGGGTTCTCGGCGCGCCAAGAAACGTCACGCCGTAAACCTTCGCCATGCACATCACCGCCAGCGCGCCGGTAACGGCAAGCCCCACCGCCAGCAGCGGCCCGCACAGCCGCGCGGCGAACGGCGAAAGTTGCCCCAGCCGGAAGAAAGATTGGTAGATAACCCATTCGCCGGCGAAACCGTTCAGCGGCGGCAGCGCCGCCATCGACATCAGCCCCACCAGCATGGCAAGAGAGATAACCGGCATCCGCTTGCCGATGCCGCCGAGCTTTTCAATATCGCGATGGCCGGTGCGATGCCAGACCGTGCCCGCGCCTAAAAAGAGCGTGGTTTTAAACAGGCTGTGGTTGAAGAGATGGTAAAGACCACCAGTCATGCCAAGCGCGATCAGCACCGGTTCGCGAAGCGCCATGCCGGTCAGCCCGGCCCCCAGCCCCAGCAGGATAATGCCAACGTTTTCCAGCGTGTGGTAAGCCAGCAGACGATGGATATGGTGTTCCATCAGTGCGTAAAGCCCGCCGATAAAAGCGGTAAGCATGCCAAGCAGCATCACCAGCACGCCCCACCACAGCGGCAGCGCGCTGTCGATAAGCGAGAACATCAGCAAACCATACAGCCCTACTTTGAGCGCCACGGCGGAAAAGAGCGCGGCGGCCGGGCTGCCTGCCTGGGCATGCGCCTGCACCACGCCGCCATGCAGCGGCACGATGCCCGCCAGCAGGCCGAACCCCGCCAGCCCCAGCAGGCGAACGCCGACGCCGGGCGACTGCGTGGCAGTCAGTTCATGCAGCAGCGTGAAATCCAGCGTGCCGTACTGGCGCCAGAGCAGCGCGCAGGCGCACGCCAGCAACAGCGTGCCGCCGCGCCCCAGCGCGAACCAAAGCTTGCCGGAGCCGGTCAGGAAAAGCGCGGCGAGGCTCATTATCTCCGCCATTACCACCAGCGCGGCGATATTGCGCGCCGTGACCGCCAGCACCGCGGCAGCCAGCAGCAGGTTAAACAGCCAGCCTTCGGTGCGCGGCGCGCCGGTACGATCGCCGGCAAGCGTAAAGAGGCTGACGAACAGCCCGGGCAAGCCGAAAGCGAGCAGCCAGACGCTGTTCAGCGGCCCCACCTGCACAGAAAAATGCCCCAGCCCGAGCGCGACGACGGTCGCCGGACACAGGCCGCTTAGCGCCAGCGCCCCTGCGATCAGTGTGCCAAGACTGCCGAGCACGCCGCCTGCGGCTGCGATAAATCCGCTCAGCGGCCTGTGCGCGCGCAGCAGCAACGAGAGCAGCGCGCCGCCCAGAAATGCCGCCAGCGCGCCATTCAGTAAAATCACTATGCTCATGAATTTCCTCTGCTTAATTCCGGCAGCAGCGACGGATCGCCCAGGTCGGCATGAAGGGTCAGCTCGCGTTTGCGGCGGCTGGCGCGCGCAATATCGTGGTTATCGACCAGATGCAATGCGTTGGTCGGGCAGGTGCGGATGCAGGCCGGGCCCTCTTCGTCGAAGGCGCACAAGTCGCATTTCACCGCTACTGCGCGAATGCCGGGAGTCCAGTCGAGAAAAGCCCCCACGTGGGCCGCAGCAGGCGGCGCGGGCGGCGCTTTTGGGGTGTTGACGTTGGCGGGAATATGCAGCGGACGGCTGCCGGAAAACTCAATCGCCCCGAACGGGCAGGCGATGCCGCACAGTTTGCAGCTTACGCACAGGCTCTCATTGAGCTGGACCGCCCCCGCCTCGCGCACAATGGCGTTTGCCGGGCAGACCTGGGCGCAGGGCGCATCTTCGCAGTGATGACAAAGCTGCGGCGCGGAGTCTTTTTCGTTGCGCATCACTTGCAGACGCGGCCGGGACTGCAAACCACGCAGGCGATGGGTCTCTGAACAGGCGGCCTCGCAGGTGCGGCAGCCGATACAGAGCGAAGAGTCAGCAATTACAAAACGATTCACCAGCAGTTCCTCAGGTGAGACATTTTTGACGAAATGTGTCGACATCGACAGTCGCCGACACGTGAACGGTCAGACAGCGGCGGGCTTATCGCCTTTCGCAAGCAGCGCGCTGATGCGAAGCGGCGCGTCGCTCTGCACCGCCTCATACAGTCCCTCATAAACGCCATTGATTTTATTGAGGTAATGCTCAAGCACCCGTTCGCGGTCGCGGATATCTACCGCGCCGTCAAGCTGTCCGTTCTGGTCAAGCTGCGCGCTGGCGATAAGGGCGCGCTCACCTCCGTCGCGGCTTTCCACAAAGTAATGGATGGTGTGGCAGTGAAAGCCTTCGCCCTGCTCCACGCGAATGACAAAGTGGTCGAAAAGAAAGAAGCAAAGCCCGGTTTGCGGCTCGCAGCCCATGGCGTGATGCAACTTGTGTTTCGACAGGGTAATGGCCTGAACAAGCGTGTTGCAGTAGGTGTGCCACTGCGATTGCAGGCTGCGGTGACGGTCCGCGATAAATTCGGCCTTCTGGCTGAGTTCGGAAAGGATCATGGCGTAGTACTCGTTTACGGATAGTCACCCCGTTTAGCACAAAACATGCCATTTTTTATCATATTGAAAATAATGAATTTTTAAGAAATCACGCGGTCAGGCGCGCTGTCGTGACATGTCATTTCGACAGCCTCGACACCTCTTCGCCAGCCGCTGTTACAGGGCTGGCACCTTAATTGCATTGGCTCCCGCACGACTCTGGAGGTCTTATGCATGAAATCACCCTTTGCCAGCGGGCGGTGGAAATTATCGAACAACAGGCGCAGCGGCTCGGCGCGCGCCGGGTGACCGGCGTCTGGCTGGAAATCGGCGCGTTTTCCTGCGTGGAGCGCAGCGCGCTGGAATTTTGCTTCGCGCTGGTCTGCCGCGATACCTGCGCCGAAGGCTGCGAGCTGCATCTGGCGCAGCAGGCAGCGGAGTGCTGGTGTCATGACTGCGCGCAACACGTTCACCTGCTGAGCCAGCGCGTGCGGCGTTGCCCGCAGTGTAGCGGCGAAAATCTGCGCATCGTCGCCGACGACGGCGTGCAGATCAAACGCCTGGAAATTGAACAGGAGTAGCTATGTGTACCACCTGCGGTTGCGAACAGGGCAACCTCTATATTGAAGGGGATGAACGCAACCCCCATTCGGCGTTTCGTGCCGCCCCCTTCGCGCCGCCAGCCCGCCTGGCGGCAGCCATCACCACGGTGAATCTCTTTACCCCTTCTGTCGCGGCGAAAGGCGATCTGCATTACGGTCACGGCGAAGCGGGCACCCATGCGCCGGGTTTAAGCCAGCGCAAAATGGTAGAGCTTGAGATAAACGTGCTGGAGAAAAACAACCAGCTTGCCCGGCGCAACCGTCAGCGCTTTAACGAGCGCCAGCAGCTGGCGCTGAACCTTGTCTCAAGCCCCGGCTCCGGCAAAACCACCCTGCTGACGGAAACGCTCAAACGCCTGCGCGACAAAACCCGTTGCGCGGTCATTGAAGGCGACCAGCAAACGGTGAACGACGCCGAACGCATCCGCGCCACCGGCACGCCTGCCATACAGGTCAACACCGGCAAGGGGTGCCATCTGGATGCGCAGATGGTAGCCGACGCCATGGCGCGCTTACCGCTCGCCGAAGGGGGCGTTCTGTTTATCGAAAATGTCGGCAACCTGGTCTGCCCGGCCGGTTTTGATCTGGGCGAACGGCACAAGGTGGCGGTGCTCTCGGTAACGGAAGGCGAGGATAAGCCGCTTAAATATCCCCATATGTTCGCCGCCGCCTCCTTGCTGCTGCTTAACAAAATCGATCTGCTGCCGTACCTCGATTTCGACATGGAAAAATGTCTGGCTTACGCCCGGGAAGTGAACCCGGAGATTGAAATCCTGCCGGTTTCCGCCACCAAAGGCGACGGCATGGACGCCTGGCTCGCCTGGCTGGAGGCGCAACGATGTGCATAGGCATTCCCGGGCGGATTTGCGAACTGGGGGAGGGAAACCTTGCCCGCGTAGAGGTCAGCGGCGTTACGCGCGAAGTAGACCTGACGCTGGTCGGCGCTTATGACCAACATGGGGCGCCGCGTCTCGGCCAGTGGGTGCTGGTGCATGTGGGTTTCGCCATGAGCCTGATCGATGAAAAAGAGGCGCTTGATACGCTGGAGGCGCTGCAAAACATGTTCGACGTCGAGCCGGACGTTGGCCCGCTGCTTTACGGCGAGGAGGCCCGCTGATGCGCTTTGTGGATGAATACCGCGAGCCGCAGCGGGTAATGCAGCTTATCGACAGGCTCAGCGAGCGGGCAACAAGGCTGGCCTACAGCGCCGCAAGGCCGCTGCGCATTATGGAAGTGTGCGGCGGCCACACCCACGCCATTTTTAAATTCGGGCTGGATCAGCTGCTGCCGGACAATATCGAGTTTATTCACGGCCCGGGCTGCCCGGTTTGCGTGTTGCCGATGGGACGTATCGACAGCTGCATTGAGATAGCAGAGCGACCGGGCGTTATCTTCTGCACCTTCGGCGACGCCATGCGCGTGCCGGGGAAAAACGGTTCGCTGTTGCAGGCCAAAGCGCGGGGCGCGGATGTGCGCATTGTTTATTCGCCCATGGACGCGCTGGCGCTCGCCGAAAAAAATCCGCAGCGCGAAGTGGTGTTTTTCGGGCTGGGTTTTGAAACCACCATGCCTGCCACTGCCCTGACGCTTCGGCAGGCGAAAGCGCGCGATGTTCGCAATTTTTATCTTTTCTGCCAGCACATCACGCTTATTCCGACGCTCGCCAGCCTGCTCTCGCAGCCGGACAACGGCATCGATGCTTTTCTTGCGCCAGGCCATGTCAGCATGGTTATCGGCACCGCCCGCTACGATTTTATCGCCGGGGAACACCAGCGGCCGCTGGTGGTGGCGGGCTTTGAACCGCTGGACTTGTTGCAGGGCGTGCTGATGCTGGCGGAGCAGAAAATCCGCGGGCAAAGCTGTGTTGAAAACCAGTATCGCCGCGTGGTGCCGGACGCGGGCAACCCGGCGGCGCAACAGGCGATTGCCGAAGTTTTTTGCGTGGAAGGCGACAGCGAATGGCGCGGCCTGGGGGTGATTACCGGCTCGGGGGTGAAGCTTCGCGAAGCCTGGCGCCGTTTCGACGCCGAAGCCCGGTTCGCGCCCAGGCAACAGCGGGTTAATGACGATCCGCAGGCCCGCTGCGGCGACGTCCTGACCGGCCGCTGCAAACCGGCGCAGTGCCCGCTGTTCGGCGCGCGCTGCAACCCGCAAAGCGCCTTTGGCGCGCTGATGGTCTCTTCCGAAGGCGCGTGCGCGGCATGGTATCAGTACCGTTCTCAGGAGTGTGAAGCATGAGCACCATTACCCTCGCCCACGGCAGCGGCGGCCAGGCGATGCAGCAGCTAATCAACCACCTTTTTATGCAGGCGTTCGCCAACCCCTGGCTTGCCGAGCAGGAAGACCAGGCGCGCCTGCCGCTCGCCTGCCTCACAGCCCAGGGCGACCGCCTCGCCTTCTCCACCGACAGCTACGTTATTGACCCGCTCTTTTTCCCCGGCGGCGATATCGGCAAGCTCGCCGTGTGCGGCACGGCCAATGATGTGGCGGTGAGCGGCGCCATCCCGCGCTGGCTCTCCTGCGGCTTTATCCTTGAAGAAGGGCTTGCGCTGGCCACGCTTGAGCGAGTGGTCGGCAGCATGGCCGCCGCCGCCCGCGAAGCGGGGATAGACATTGTCACCGGCGATACCAAAGTGGTGCCGCGCGGCGCGGCGGACAAACTGTTTATTAATACCGCGGGTGTCGGAGCGATACCATCCGAGATCCGCTGGAGCGCAAGCTCGCTGGCGCCAGGGGACGTGCTGCTGGTATCCGGCACGCTGGGCGACCACGGCGCGACCATTCTTAACCTGCGAGAACAGTTAGGGCTGGAAGGCGAGCTTGCCAGCGACTGCGCCCTGCTCTCGCCGCTGGTACAGGCGCTGCGCTCTGTTAAGGGCGTGAAAGCGCTGCGCGACGCCACGCGCGGCGGCGTTAATGCGGTAGCGCATGAGTTTGCCGCCAGCAGCGGCTGCGGCATTGCGCTTCAGGAGCAGGCGCTGCCGCTTAAACCTGCGGTGCGCGGGGTGTGCGAGCTTTTGGGGCTTGAGGCGCTGAACTTCGCTAATGAAGGAAAACTGGTGATTGGCGTGGCGCGTGAAGCGGCGCAACAGGCGTTGGACGCGCTGAAGGCTCACCCGCTGGGCGCCGATGCGGCTATTATCGGCGAAATGACGGCAGGCGCAGGCGTGCGGCTTTGCGGGCTTTATGGCGTGAAACGCACGCTGGAACTGCCGCACAGCGAACCTTTACCGCGGATCTGCTAAAGCCTGTTCCTGCGCAAAAAACCTTTAATTAAGCTTTAGTTATTATAGTGTTTTCTTGTTTCGCCTTTTGCGAAACCTTTCGGATGAGCCTAATGTCATATACCCCCATGAGCGATCTCGGCCAGCAAGGGCTGTTCGACATCACTCGCAACTTGTTGCAGCAGCCCGATCTCTGCGCGCTGGCGGAGGCGTTGAAAACCCTGGTGAAAAACGCAGGCATGGCGGATAGGGTTAACATTTTGCTTTACCACCCGAGGCATCAGCGGGTCTGTTTTTACAGCGTCGATAGCTCAGGCAAAGCGGTGCAGTACGAAGATGAAACCGTGCTATCCCACGGTCCGGTGCGCCGGGTGCTTTCCCGTCCCGAAGTGCTGCACTGCCGGTATGACGAATTTGCCGACACCTGGCCGCAGCTTGCGGCCCTGCCCCTTTACCCCTCTTTCGGCCACTATTGCCTGGCGCCGCTCGCCGCCGAAGGGCAAATCTTTGGCGGCTGCGAATTTATTCGCCATGCCGACGCGCCATGGAGCGAAAAAGAGTACTCCCGGCTGCAAACCCTGACGCAGATAGTGAGCGTGGCGGCGGAACAGATCCAGACGCGGGTGGGCGATAACCAGAACTACCAGTTGCTGTGCCGGGAGCGGGACGACTTTCGCATTCTGGTGGCCATTACTAACGCCGTGCTTTCCAAACTGCATCTTGATGAGCTGGTAACGGAGATCTCGCGCGAAATCCATTACTACTTCAATATCGACTCGGTCAGCGTGGTTTTGCCCTCGCCGCGTAAGGGTAAACTCACCATCTGGTCAACGCACTATGTTGACGAAACGGCGCCGCTGCACGACCAGAGCGAAGTGACGGCGAAAGGCACGCTTTCGGAACGGGTGCTGAAAAGCCGCGAAATGCTGCTGGTTAACCTGCACCAGCGCGACGATCTGGCGCCTTATGAGCGCATGCTGTTCGAGATGTGGGGCAACCAGATCCAGACGCTCTGCCTGCTGCCGCTGATATTCGGCGATAAACTGCTTGGCGTGCTGAAGCTTGCCCAGTGCGAAGAACACATTTTTACCGCCGCCAACCTGAAACTGCTGCGCCAGATTGCCGAACGCATCGCCATTGCGGTGGACAACGCCCTCGCCTACCAGGAGATCCACCGGCTGAAAGAGCGTCTGGTGGATGAGAACCTGGCGCTGACGGAGCAGATCAACAACGTGCCGGCGAATTTCGGCGAAATCATTGGCCGCTCGGATGCGATGACCACGGTGATGAAGCAGGTGGAAATGGTGGCGAAAAGCGACAGCACGGTGCTGATCCTTGGCGAAACCGGCACCGGCAAAGAGCTTATCGCCCGCGCTATTCATAACCTCAGCGAGCGCAACGGGCGGCGGATGGTGAAGCTTAACTGCGCGGCGATGCCCGCAGGCCTTCTGGAAAGCGACCTGTTCGGCCACGAGCGCGGCGCGTTTACCGGCGCCAGCGCCCAGCGCATCGGACGGTTTGAACTGGCGGATAAAAGCAGCCTGTTTCTGGATGAGGTGGGCGACATGCCGCTGGAGTTGCAGCCAAAGCTGCTGCGCGTATTGCAGGAGCAGGAGTTCGAGCGGCTTGGCAGCAATAAAGTCATTCAGACCGACGTGCGCCTCATCGCCGCCACTAACCGCGACCTGCGCCAGATGGTGGCCGACCGGGAGTTTCGCAGCGACCTTTACTACCGTCTGAACGTCTTTCCCATTAACCTGCCGCCGCTGCGCGAGCGCCCGGAAGATATTCCGCTGCTGGTGAAGGCGTTTACCTTTAAAATCGCCCGCCGCCTTGGACGCAGCATCGACAGTATTCCTGCCGAAACGCTGCACGCGCTGAGCAAGATGGAATGGCAAGGCAACGTGCGGGAACTGGAGAACGTGATTGAGCGCGCCGTACTGCTGACGCGCGGCAACGTGTTGCAGCTTTCTTTACCGGAAGTGACCTTTGCCGCGCCGAAAAAAGCCGCCCCCGCCCCGGCGGCTGATGAAGAACGCGAAGGAGAAGATGAATATCAGCGGATCGTGCGGGTGCTGAAAGAGACCAACGGCGTCATAGCCGGGCCGAAAGGCGCAGCCCAGCGCCTTGGGGTGAAGCGCACCACGTTGCTTTCCCGCATGAAGCGGCTGGGCATTGAGAAGGATGCGCTGTAGCGATGTGGCTTCGCGAAAGGCACTGCTCCGGCATCGCCGCTTTTCTCGCTCACCCAAATTCATCCGAACGTGTAAAGGGGGGGCTGCGCTCCCTTTGCAGATGCTACATGAGACAAAGGTCTGCTTTGAGCGAGGAGCAGGCGTTGTGCCTTAGCGTTAACGGTTCAATCTTCATATCAGACAGCGCGATTCAGTTGGGATAATTTCTTGTAGATAATGATAAGGTTAAGTCTCCCTGGATCATTTTGGCAGGTATAAAAATGAGCGTTTCAGCGATACATGAATGGCGTATGAATGATTTCCTGATTAGTACAGACAATGAAAAGCTGAACATAGAGGCTGTGCATCAGTATTTGACGAGATCCACATGGGCAAAAGGTATCGATCTGGAAACCGTCGCTGCTTCAGCAGCGAACAGCCTTAACTTTGGCATTTATCGCAATGAATCCCAGATAGGCTTTGCACGTCTGATAACGGATTATGCTACTTTCGCGTACCTTTGTGATGTGTATGTGCTTGAGGAGTACCAGGGCGACGGGTTGGGAAGATGGCTTATGGAGTGTATTCATAGCCACCCAATGTTTGAAAAGCTTCGCAGGATCTTGTTATTCACAACAACTGCGCCCTGGCTTTATGAAAAGTTTGGTTATGAACCGGTGAATCAGAAAAACTACGCGTGGGCCATTACCCGGCCTGATATCTATACCTCCAGACAAAAGCAAACATAACAAACGTTCACGATGCCTGGTCATCGGCCCTTTCAACGTGTAAGGGCCGCATTTGGCACAAAGCAGGCTGACCAACAGCCGGAAGGCCCGCTATGCGCGAAATGCGGGCTTTATTTTCCCGCTGTAAATACCCCGATGACGGACACAAGCTCTTATCTCCCCGTCCGTTATCACGCATGGCCCCCTGCGCCCATCAAATGTTGTACGGGTTTTGTTTGCTTCGAGGCCTCTGCTACTCTGGCTGGGCCTGAAGGTTAACAAGGAGGTAACATGCTGAACCCTGGATTCGTTACCCGTAAAGCGCTTGCTCAGTGGCAGGATATCCCCCTTCTTTTGCCGCAGTTCCAGTTTTATGAAAAACACCAGACCATCATTAAGACGAATTCGCCTGAAAGGATCCTGGCGTTAGTCACAGACTTCGACATTCAGCAGGATGCCGTCATCCGCCTGTTGATGTCTGTGCGACAACTTCCGCAGCGTTTTGGGCCAAAGAAACAGCCCCGGGCGGTTAACAGCTTTGGCCTGCACAGTTTTACCCTTCTGGAAAACTCAGCAACGGAACTCTGCTACGGCTTACGCGGACAATTCTGGCGTGCAGATTTCGGCCTTGAAAACGTGCCGGATACCGACGCTTACCAGGCGCCAGTCGCGCCGGGTAGCGCAAAGCTTTTACTGCGCTATCGGGTGACGGAACGACAAGAAGGTCAACACGCGCTGCGTACGGAAACGTTCATTTACTGCCCGGATCACGCCACTCAGCTAAAAATGACCGCCTACTGGCTGGCAATACGGGCAGGCAGTGGGTGGATCCGAAGAAGGACGCTCAGGTCTGTTCAGTCCACTCTTGGTTAGCAGGCGCAAAGCGGTCATGCTTCATAAGACAAAGGTCTGCTATGAGCGAGGAACGGACGTTCGGCATAAGGATTTTCTGGTGAACAGTAATGCCAATTAAGAGAGTAAGCAGGTAGCTGCTCGTCTTGACGGCCATACTATCAAATGATTATTACTGAGGTTTGGCCCGGCAATTAAGTGCAGTCCGCATTCTTCGGCTTTGTTATTGTGATGTATTAAAATTCATATTTCAAACTACTGCTTCAGGTAATAAACAGCGCTTCAGGATGGTCTTCGAAACCTGACGCCGGTTCAGTAGTATCTGAACTGGCGAGAGTTTCGGGAGGCGTCTACAAGGAAACGGGCAACAAACCTGATTCAGGTGTTATCAGTTACGTTAAGCTTAACGAAGCAGGCTTATTTTATTAGCTCGATATTATCGCAACCCGAGTCAAATCCCTGTATGCAGCTTTGTTTAAACCAGTAGGCGGCTTTAGCTTGATCCGGTTTTACAAATCTTTCATCCCCTTTCAAAAAAGCCATTCCGGCCCAGTACTCTGCATAACCAGTACGGGATATAGACGAACTGCGTTGCAGCCAGTAATGCGCCATTTGAGTATTTTCAGGCAAGCATACCCCTGCTGCATTCATGATCCCGAGCACCATTTGAGCGTCTACCGCAGCATCATCATCCGGATACGCTGACACCTGAGTCAGCAGAGCAGTGGCCCGGGAACAGTCTGTCAGCCCGGCCCGGCTGTTTATTAAAAGCCGGGATAAAATTACTTCTCCGGCTCTGCTGCCTGAGCTGGCAGCTTTGTCAGCAAAGTATTTAGCTTTTACGAAATCTTTCTTACCCTCAAGATGAATTTCAGCGAGAAGTGCATAGGCATCGGGCAGGCCTTGTGAAGCAGCTTTCTCGGCCCAGTAAGTCGCATGAGCTAAATCCCCTGCACTTACGTAAGTATCAGCCAAGAAGTACTGAGCGTGTTTGTCGCCCTGTTTAGCCAGGCTTTCATACTGGCTTCCTGGATCATCTGCATGCACCAGCCAGCTGCATGACAGGAGCAGGACAAACATCATTTTTAATGAATGGCTGGCATGAAACATTTTCAGGAATCCCGAAGTGTGGCCACTTACTGGCATGTGGCACTGTCAGAATAAATACCGTATGTCACATGAGAACGCAGCCGTTCTGACCTGCCTGCGAACTCATGGACACAAAACAAATTCAGATGATAAAAGCGCTACTTACTGAAACCGGCCTGTTTTTTCAAAAGCTCTTCAAAAGTCTGCTTTGATTGTGAAACATACTTTTGTAAACCATCCCGGTCTGTAAACGCGTTTTTATCTCCGGCGTACAGCCTGGTGCGCTTCTCTGCCAGGTTAAAACGTTCACCTTTGTTGGCTATAAAGATGTCCACATGCTGCGCTGACAAAGTAGCGAAACTTGTTCGAATATCATTCACCAGTGCAGGATAATTTTTATTATCAACAAGATAGTAGCCCGGGGTGGCAAGACTATCAGCATAAATCATTGTCCTGCCACGCGGAAGGCTGAACAACCATGAGGTGGAACCCGGAAGATGGCCCGGGGTTAACAGCGCTTTGATTGTTACTTCACCCAGATTAATTGTCTCGCCATTATGAACGATAATGTCGGTAGTAACAGGCGGGAAAGGAAGCGCATCACCCAATGCAAAATCATCTTTCCCACCGCGCCCCATCTGATCTGCATTCGCCTGGCTGGCTGCAAGTAACGCGCCGCTCCATAATTTTAATTTTGATATTCCTCCAGCCTGATCGAGTCTGGCATGGCTGTTAAGGATTATGCGGATATCATGAATATTAAAACCCAGGGATTCTATATTCTGTCTGATATTTTGCGCGCTGGCATCCAGGGCACCATCAACCAGAATATGACCTTCGGACGTTGTTATCAGAATGGATGAAAGGTTTTCCGTTCCGACATACCAGACATTATCAGCGATGCGAAAAGGTTTTACTGGCTTTGCCCACTCAGCAAATAAAGAAAAGGGCGGTGCTTCTGAAAGAGGCTGGTTAGGATTAAGGGTAGCAAATCCACTCAGTGGTAACATAAATAAAGACCAGGTTAAAAGTAATGCGGAACGATACATAAATGATCCTGACATAAAAAGCCGGAGTATAATGAGCCGCTATTTACTTTGGTGCAATTACATCGAATAAGAATGAATATCCTGCAACTTGACTTAAATCTCCTTAAAATTCTTTATGTTATGCTTTCGACAGGCTCTACCAGTCTCACCGCAAAGAAGCTCGGTCTGAGTGCCTCGGCGGTCAGCCACGCCCTGACGCGTTTGCGGGACTCGCTGAATGATCCCTTATTTCGTCGCGTTGGTAACCAGCAAGTTCCCACCCTGTTTGCTGAAAAGCTTAAAGAGAAGCTGGCTGGTTCCTTTGTTTGCCTCTCTCAACGAGGAGTTGTTTGGCGGGGCCAGCCCTGATGCCCGTCTTTTTCGGGTGGTGCTTCCTCCGGCACTTAACGTGCTCCTTACACCTGAATTAGCAAGGAAGGGACATGAGGCTGAAGCTGTCATTGAATGCCTTACCTTTGAACGACGTGAATGGCGTGATGAACTGATAGAAGAAAAAATTGATCTCCTCATTGCAGTCGGTGACTATCAGAAACAGTCCAGTGTCCTGCATTACGAACGTGTGGGAAGTACTCGTCTGGTCGTGGCTTACGGGCCGCTGCTGCGTGATAAAATGGGCGGGCGTACCGCTCTGGATTTCCATGAGCTGGAAGATTTTGAGCATTTTTATTGTCATCCCTGGCCGCAGTCGGCCAATGAACTGGACCGGCAGCTTTTCCGGTCCGGGTTATCACGTCAGCTGTCTTTTATATGTGGTGACTACAGCCAGTTAGTACCGGCGTTGCGTAATGCCCCCCTTTTGGCAGTCGTTCCGGCGCCCTGGGTTGAAAATCTTACTGACCGGAAAGAGATTAATGTTCTGCCGCTTCGGGGTTTCCAGGCGGAAGGGAGCGTATTTTTACAGTACCGGACATCTTCGCCAGACTGGAAAAAACGTATTATCAGTGGGCTACGTAAAGTACTGGCGACGCATTATTCCTGAAATAACTATAGTCGTTTCGGTTCATGGCTGTCAGAACATGGCCGGTACGCCTGAAGCAATGACTGAACAGCTTAATGCTGACAACGATTGATGATAATTCTCTTATCCGGACTATCGTAATCCACGCAACGGTTTCCGGGGATGTCTGCAAAAGTTGCTCAGGAACACGTGATTATGGCGAGCCGGTATCACACGTCCCGGTAGCTTACAGCATATTAAAAATTATGCGTCCTCCCGCTCAACAACACAGGCTGGCTTATGCTGCCGGGGCGGCAGACAGTGGCCTGGAATCGGCTACCTGAAAATAAGGTAAATCACAGCCGCTTAGTATCAGGATAATTAAGAGCAGACAGATATTTGCGGACAGGAAACATACAGAAAAAAACTAATATCAAAAAGTGCCAGTACCCGACATCAGAACGGTACTGGCATAAATCTGACAAATGCAAATACGGGGCAACTATATTAATTTGAGTTTGGGTTGCGCCAGTACCGTTCTGGTCAGCATACCGCTACGTTCATGAAATCAAGATATATTATATTTAGCAAGAAAAGTCTTAAAAAGAAGCCGATACGAACTCGTATCGGCAACCTCATGAAAGGCATAAACAATAGGGGGATTTCCTGCCCACAGATTAACCAGAACTGTCGAAACGGTATGTAAGTAATGTTCTGATAAAAAAAGATTTTTAAGCGCATAATCTGCACAGGCCTTAGTTTTTCTCTAAAACGCCTTTTTTTCAGTTTTTTCTGATCCGCAAGGTATAGCTCCTGAGATGAATAGCGCTTACCTTACACAAACTTTTATGAAAACTCTCTGATTGCCCGTGACAGGTTGCTTTAATCTTTATCGCAGCGTGTCAGAGAATATATATTGATGTCACCGTTACATGCCTGACCCGGACGGTACAAGGTTAATACAGACAAAAAACGCAAATGACCAACGCCGGTGAGTCAGGTCATTGAGGATGAATAACGATGTATGCAGAAAAGATTACCGCTCCAGGCTCAGGACAACTTCTCGGTGTGCAGGTAGGCTCAAAAAATCCGTCAGCATTGATAAGCATCGAACAGAAACGAATGTATCTGTTCGAAATGTTGAAAACCATCAGCAGGCAGGCCGCGTTTTTTCAGGATGAGGGCCTTTTCTGCTCCATTGTGGTTGCAGATGATGGCATGGCAGCCTTACTGACATTCGATCACCTTTGTCGAAGCATGCTCAAAACACTGCCCTTCGTGACCCTCCAGTTACCACAGGGATTGCATACCAAAATTGAAGATTTGTCGCGGGGAGTCAATTCCGTCTGGCTTGCAGATGTAGGGAACGGTCACCCTTTCGTTCAGAGCTGTGATGTCGTTGTACTGGATGAGGAATTTGCCCGGGTACAGATTGATAAAGAAACATTTAATATCCTGATTAATAACATCAGACGGTACAGCGATCGAATAATAGTCCGAACCGGCGATATGAATAAACGGGTAATTCTTCAGAATGCCGGTGTCTGGGGGTGTGCCGGGTTGTACGCGCCCACTCCGCTAACTCAGGTAAACACACTGCTTTAAGCATGCGCTGGCCGTCCCCTGGGCGGCCTTTTTTCTTTGCCGCTCTTACCAGTTCTGAAATAGGTGTCCCGACTATCCGGCGATGACCGGTGGGAAATGGGCTTCTTATTCGCAGACGGGGTTTGTTAGTGGCATTTTGCATAAGCTTGGGGCAGGCATGAGTAAGGATTCAAAAATACACTTAGCTTTTAATATTATTTAATCGTCTCGGACCGCAGGATCCCGGGAATAATCAAGCTTCCGGTCTGAGCATGACCATTTAGTCGCAGTTCAGCCAGTACAAACGCCGCGACGTCCATGGATAATCAGCAAAGCGCATATCATCGAGTCTGATACCCGGATGTTGCATGTTTTAAGCAAGACTTTGCTCAGTTATCGCTGAGATATAGCGTTTTGCATGACGAAGCGGGAAAGCATCTATATCCCGGATACCGTAATCTATAGAACTGGAAGAGGAAATCCCATTTACGTCGGTAATGTCGCAGGTAAAATTCTCTATCCCCTCTTCTTTAATCAGGCTTTGTACCTTAGATAAAAAGAGGCTATGGCCTTCGAGACGGCTGCCGTAACCAGGTGTGCGATAGTCAAGGTCGTACCGAGTTGATTCCATCCAGTCTTCCCATTGGACTACAGAATCCAACCAGAACGTGTCTGGAGGAGAGCACAGAGGGTAAGGCTTGAGCACTCCCGCAGATATAATATATACCAGTTTCTCTGGGTAACCGGTGGCGTGCCGGAAGTCTTCCCATAATACATTGGCAGCCCTTTTCCATAATGATGTAGGCTTTAAAACGTTAAATAATCTGCCTGACCTGCCCTCATTGACTAGTACATTCCGATATTAGCAACGTCCGCTTTTGGCACAAAACAGACATGCGCGTCTTTAATATTAAACACTGGCCCCTTCAACCAACACAAAAGTGCCGGTCGCAGCGCCGGCCCGTATTGACCTGGCGGCCTGATATCCGGGGCTTTCATAAAAACGCTTGGCCTCGGCAAAGGAAGCGAACTCAAAAACGACATGCCGTTCATGAGATTCGCCCTCAAGGTTTTCATACTGACCGGACCAGGCAACGATCTTCGGATTGAAATCTTTCATTGCCTCTCCGGCAGCGCGGGCATATTCAGCGTATGCGACAGGGTCTGATACCGTCACATGAGCGATCAAATAACCTTTATTCATTTCTCTTCATCCTTCGTAAATGGCGATCTATTTCAGCGTAAGCACGCAGACAGCCGCGAATAAACTGAAATGCGTTCACTACCCTGGGTTTACCCCTCTGCTTTAAAAGCGAAAGGTTCCGGGTAACGCTCTGCATCCTGGCGCTTGATCGTCTGCTCCGGATAACGCAGAGAAAAACATGTTGATTGCCTTCAGAAAACGTTACGCGGTTACGCGGTGTGAATGCAGTCTATTAAAAAGTAATATCGCCATAAACAGCCCAAAAAATAACGTACTGTTACCCTGAGGGTGAACAATGAAAAATCTCGATGCGCTGATCATTTTTGCGCGTGTTGCAGAAATGAAGAGCTTTACGCAGGCCGCTGAAAGTCTTGGCATCAAGAAAGGGCGCGCCTCGCTGGTGGTCCGTGAGCTCGAACGCGATGTAGGCGCTACGCTTCTGCACCGGACAACACGGACCGTACAACTGACAGAAGATGGGCGCGCGTTTTACTCACGCGCGCGTGACTTGTTGGCGGAAGCAGAAGAGCTGAAGTCTATGTTCGCGGATTTCGGCAGGCCGCTGCGGGGACGATTACGCGTTGATATACCGGCGGTGCTGGCACAGAGCGTGGTGATCCCAGCCCTGCCACAATTGCTGAATGCACACCCTGAACTGGAGCTTGAGCTTTCAAGTACCGATCGCCTTGTCGATTTGGTTCTGGAAGGATTTGACTGCGTCGTTCGCCTTGGGCCCATCGCCGATGAAACGCTTATTGCCAGGCCTCTGGGGCATCTGCGCATGATCAACGCAGCAAGCCCGGACTATCTGGATCGCTTTGGTGTACCGCAGACGCTTGATGATCTTCTCCATCAGGGGCACAGAATGGTTTACTACATGCGAAATTTTGGGTCGAAACCTGACGGGTGGGAGTATCCGACCGCCGATGGTTATAAATCTTTAATGTTGCCAGGCACGATGAGAGTGAATAGCGTACCGGCTTATCATGAGGCAGGGCTGGCGGGTTTAGGCTTAATTCAGGGAGGTTACTCCTCCCTCTTGCCGCATATCAAACGCGGCGCCCTGATTGAGGTGCTTCCTGATTTACGCCCCGAGCCGCTCACTGCCTCTTTTGTTATCGCGCACCGGCGCAATTTGTCGCAGCGGGTAAAGGCTTTTATGAGCTGGACTGAAGATATTCTGAGACCTTATTTTGACTAATGGCAGCCTTCAAGTGCCCGGCTCTCTTCAGCGCCTTGTACAGCGCAGCCGCCAGTCCGGGCTTTACAATTCAGGAATAGCGTTGGTAATTAACCCGTTTCTGATTTCCTCATCGACACAAGGCTGAGGTTTACCAAACAGATATCCCTGGGCGAAATCGCAACCCAGCGCCTGAAGACTTTGCAGTTGTTCCTGCGTTTCCACGCCTTCTGCAACCGCCTTCATATTGAGGGATTTCGCCATGCCCGTGATGAGCTTGATGATATTCAGCGCGTCTTCCTGAGTGGATATCGAATGCACAAAGGACTTATCTATTTTGATTTTGTCGAAGGCAAGCTTGCTCAGGCGCGAAAGTGAAGAGTAGCCCGTACCAAAATCATCAATGGAGATTTTCACGCCCAAATCTCTGAGCTTGTTCAGCGTATTCATCGGCGTAGCGCTCTCAGTAAAGAGAGAGGATTCCGTCACTTCCAGTTCAAGACGGTCAGCCGGAAGCCCTGTTTCTTTCAGAATGGAGAGCACTATGCCGGCAAAGGCTTTGCTGCTTAGCTGTACAGGCGAGACGTTAACTGAGATTTTAGCCGGAACCGCCCAGCAAGCCGCTTCCCGGCAGGCCATTTCAAGCACCAGTTTCCCCATCTCGTTAATCATTCCGGTTTTTTCAGCAACGGGAATAAAACTATCCGGCGAAATAAGACCCTTCAGAGGATGTCTCCAGCGAATCAGGGCTTCATAACTGTAAATTTCCCGGCTGAACGAATCGACAATCGGCTGATAATAAACCACGAATTCTTTGTTCACTAATGCCATTGCCATATCATGCTCAAGGGTTCTGCTTTCTTGCAGCTTGTCTAACATTCGCTGGCGGAAGACTTTTATTTTCCCCGGGCCTTCATTTTTGGCTTCATAAAGGGCCAGGTCGGCAAGTTTATAGAGATAGTCGGAGCGGCGTTCAGTGTCTGAAATAACAATACCAACAGAGGTGGTGATATTTATAATCGTATTATAAATCGTGTAGGGCTGATTAATAGAATGGCATATTTTTTGGGCTCGTGAAACCGCGCTGCTCTCTGTCAGGCCGCTTGAGAGAAACGCAAACTCATCGCCACCTAAGCGATAAAGCGTATCTGAATCCAGGCTCATCGACACCAGGCGGTGGGAAATCTGGCGTAATAACATGTCTCCGGCGTCATGACCATAGGTATCATTCACCTCTTTGAAGCGGTCTAAGTCAAATAACATCACCGTTACAGACGCGTTATTTCCTTCTGCCGCTTCAATGGTTTTATTCAGATTATCCCAGAAGAACTGGCGGTTATTCATGTCGGTAAGCGAGTCATGGTAAACGTCATATTCCAGTTTCGCATTCTGGATTTGCAGTTTCTCTTTAGATTCCTGTAGCTCTTCAGCAAGCGTCTTAACCTGAAGGTGCGCCTTGAGGATATTTCTGTTCTGGTAGAATATCAGAACGCCCAGAATCGCACTCAGTATGATTAGCAGTACAGACGTCGCTGAATAGATATAATAGAGCGTTTGAATTTTGTGATTCGCATTATTAATCGAATTCACATCCTTATTTAATGCACCCGATGAAAGGCGGCCCAGCGGCGTGTCCAGCGCATGCATTTTTTTCAGGTACGCCTGAAGCTCTGCACGGTTCATTTGTTCAAGATGAACATCCAGATAATTAAGCGTATTTTCAAGTTGTGAAGCCAGTTCATTATGCGTTTTATTGCTTTCTATAAAGCGCCCCAAATCGCCTTCTTTTACCAAGTCACTCTGGCTGAGCATAATATCAAGACGCAGGCGTACATCATCGATCTTCATAGAATCATCGATAGTATAAAGACCAAGCCAGGATTCGAAGCGGTAATATTCGGATACCAGCTGTGCAGCAGACCATGAATCGGTGTAATGCGTCAGTTTCTGTAGCTCTTGCTGCCTTTCATGCACAAGGAAAGATATATACCCGGTAGATATAAAAAGAAAAAATATAATACCAGCCAGTATTCTGTTCATGATGCGCTTCTGAGCCCCTACTCAATGTTCATTCTGCTGACCTGCCATGCTGACCTTGAATAATAAATCTGATTATTCAGTTCAGGTATGCTGTCATAGGGATAAACAATGAATAGCGGGCCTTTATCCCGGATACGCATATACTCTCCGTTGATTTTTACCGCCAGGATTGCATTGTATTTCCTGAAATCACTGAGAGGGATAACGGTGGTGTAGTCATTGAGCGCGGTGACCTTAACAACAGTCCCTTTCGCCCCGACATAATCCATGAGTTTTTGCAGCGGAATACCCGTAAACTTAGTGCGGCCATTATACCAGGGAGAAGTGGTCTGGAAACTTACCATGCCCAGTTTCTCAAGGCCTTCGATATCAAAAACGGCTTTCCCGTCTTCATTTGTATTTTCTATATTACCGGAGAGGGTTAAAAGGACTTTACCACCAGGTTTGGGAAGTTGGCCCGCCCAGACGTGTACAGAGACCAATAAGCTTAACAACATGACGATTAACCGCATTCTAACCTCATCTCTCATCCGGATATAAAAGAATTATAATTTAGTTAACAAGCCATTTATATATGCTGGGTGGATATTATTGGTTTAAAAAGCCCATGCATGCGTTAACCCATTAAAATCAACAGGTTAATTTTTTTTTAGGTTTTTAAATGATGTTTAAGCAAGAGCGGCAGTGTTATTTAAGATGCGATTAATCTTATGTCTTTGTACAAAAAAAAGACACCTGATGAGTCAGCGCAAATAATCACACTGCTGCAAGAATTGAGTAGGATATGCAGCGACAGCTTATCGCGGTTTGTCTCACGCCAGATCACACCGTTGATGATTGCTCTTCATTCCAGTAGCAGGTGTTCCCTGCCCCGGTTGATTGCTCACAAGTTCGGCTTGCGCATTCGTTTTCACCGGCATGAACGAGACCGTATTCAAGCGGCGCTAATTCCATGGCTGGCTCCAATGCCAGCGCCCGGTTCGCCAGCGCCACAACAGGCTAATGATTGCCGGGATGCGCTGGAGATTGCCAAAACGCCTGGCGAAACCGCCAACAGAGACGGGCAACGGTTTATAAACCGGGAATGGTAAGGCCGGGCTGCATCGTTGCCGGATGGCTAAAAATGCGATGAGCGGATGATGGCGCTGAACAAGAAGCGATCCCTCGCCTGTCTGCGCCCTGTAGCCTGCCGAACGGCTACTGCGGGTGGATTCTGGTCGTTAACAGGTAAAGCGAGTGCCAGTTTGCGGCGCCACCGGGCGAGCATCGATCGGCACATGTTCGTCAAAGCGGCCCCGTTCTATAACACCGTCCACAATGGCGCTCCCACCGTGACGCCTGAACACCCCGTTAAGGTCGCTGGATAATCTCCCCACCGAGCGACCTGTTTAGTGACCTTAATTCATTTTCATATCCTGGGCGGCCTTCAGGTGCTGCTCCACCACCGGCGTGTGCGCATCAGCCAGGGCCTTCACATCCGGATCCTTGATATTCGTGGCGTCGCTTTGCAGCTTCGACAGCACCATTTTGTGATCTTTGGTGCCCGCGTTTTCCATATACATTTTGTCAAAGGCGTCGCCGCTCTGCTTTTCCAGTTCAGCAGCCATGGTTTTATGCATCGCATCCGGCTCCGTCGGCAGCGTCACGCCCTTTTGCTGGGCGACCGCCTGTACTTTGGTCAGCGCGTTGCCGTGATCATCAACCATCTTCTGAGCGAATGCTTTAACGTCGTTGCTTTGCGCCTTGTTCAGCGCGATCTTAGCGGCGGCGATTTCATTGACATTGGCCTGCGCCATGTCCATTAACGCTTTTTCATCGCCGGAACTGAGCTTCCCGCTCGATTGGGTCTGGCCTGCGGCACCACTCTGCGCGGCGCTGGTCTGCGTCTGGGCTTGCACGCCGACAGTGACGAACATTGCTGCTACTGCCGATACGGTCAGCAGTTCTTTCAAGGTTTTACGCTTTTGCATTTTGTTCTCCTGAGGGTCATGGGTAAGGTTTGCGTCAAGTGATTAACCGTGGGCAGCCTCGTAGGTAAATGACAACTGCAATGGTCAGTATAGTGCATCAACGCGTTAAGCCAGCACGTTACGTTATATTCATCCGCAAGGGCGGCAGGAAATGACGAAAAAAGCGAAGCGGGAAGTGCATTATTGGGGAAATTAATGCAGACATAAAAAGCTAACGATGCCCGTTTTCCATTCAAAGCCCCCCTGTCACGCTTCGAAAGAGAAACAGCGGCTTTCAGAGCGGGTTGAAAGAGACGCAGAACAGGCGAAACCCGTGCTGCGTTGATAAGCTTGATTTTTACCGCCTTTCCCGCTCAACAAACGAACCCCGTCATTCCCGCCAAAAGCGATTAAAATTAGTTCTTATAACAGACGCGGGAATGCCCGTAACACGCGCAGGCGCCAGAGCGCCAGGAGAACGGCTATGCAACAACCTTTAATCGGCGTGACCGCCTGCCGCTGGGAGCATAACGGTCAATTTTTTCATGTGGCCGGGGATAAATACCTGCGCGCCGTGGTGTTTGGCGCCAGCGCCCTGCCGGTGATCGTGCCTGCGTTTGGCGACCTGATCGCGCCGGAAAGCTGGTTCGCGCGGCTCGATGGCCTGCTGTTTACCGGCTCGCCAAGCAATGTTAACCCGGACCTTTACGGCCATACGCTGCACATTCTTAACACCCACAGCGACACGGCGCGCGACGCCACCACCCTGCCGCTACTGCGCGCCGCCATTGAAGCGGGCGTGCCGCTGCTCGCCATCTGCCGGGGTTTTCAGGAGCTGAACGTGGCGATGGGCGGCACGTTGCACCAGGCGGTGCATACCGCAGGCCCGTGGGCGGATCACCGTGAAAACCCGGATGCCGATCTCACGGAACAATATGGCCCGGCGCATATCATTCATACCGAGCCGGGAGGCGTGCTGGAATCGCTCGGCCTGCCGCCGAAATTTGAAGTGAACTCCCTGCATACCCAGGGCATTGAAACGCTGGCGCCGGGCTTGCGCGTAGAGGCGCGCGCGCCGGATGGCCTGGTTGAAGCGGTGTCGGTGGAAAAGGCCCGCGCCTTCGCCGTTGGCGTGCAGTTCCATCCGGAATGGCAGGTACAGCATAACCCCCATTACCTGACGTTGTTTCGCGCTTTTTCCAAAGCCTGTATGGCGCGCGCAACGCGCCGGGCGCAGGGGGAAATTTAAACGGCTGAGCATAGCGGGCGCTGCACGCGCCCGCTATGCAGGATGCCGCTACTCGCTCACGCTTTCCGCCTGCTCGCCCTTAAACATCGGCGGCGGCTGGCGAAAACGTCGGGTCAGCCACGTCAGCCAGCCAAGGCCCAGCGCCGCCCAGATAAGCCCCATCACCAGCGAGCTTTTCTCCAGGTTTAGCCACAGCACCGCCACCGTCAGCGCGCCCACCAGCGGCAACACCAGATAGTTCAGCTTGTCGCGCCAGGTTTTGTTGCGCCCTTCCCGCAGGAAGAAGTGGTTTATCACCGAGAGGTTTACAAAGGTAAAGGCGACCAGCGCGCCGAAGTTAATCAGCGCCGTGGCGGTTACAAGGTCAAAAGAGAGCGCCGTCAGCGCTACAATTCCCACCAGGATGACATTCAGCGCTGGCGTGCGCCATTTCGGGTGAACATAGCCAAACACCTTTTCCGGGAAAACGTTATCGCGCCCCATCACATAGAGCAGGCGCGACACGCTGGCGTGCGAGGCGAGACCCGATGCCAGCGTATTCACAAAGGTGCAGCAGAGAAACACAGACTGGAACAGCTTGCCGCCGACATAAAGCGCAATCTCCGGCAGCGCGGCATCCGGTTCTTTAAAGCGGCTCATGGTCGGGAAGAAAAGCTGAATAAAGAACGAGGCGGCGATAAAGATAACCCCGCCGTATAACGCCGTCAGGAAAATCGCCCGGGGAATGGTTTTACCCGCGTTGGGCGTCTCTTCCGAAAGCGTGGTAACGGCGTCGAAGCCCAGAAACGAAAAGCAGACTATCGTCGCCCCGGTAATAATAGGCAGCAGCTGCGCATTTTCACTGACAAACGGCGAGAGCGACCAGACCGTCCCCACCCCTTCGCCTTTATGCAGCCCATGCACCACGAGGAAGATAAAGACCACGATGATCGCCACCTGCACGCCGACAAAAAGCGTGTTGAAGTTCGCCACCAGATTAACGCTCTTGAGATTAGCGATAGTCATGATGCCGACGTACAGCACAACCCAGATCCACTGCGGCACATCCGGGAACATGGCGGAGAGATAGAGCTTCGCCAGCAGCACGTTGATCATCGGCAGGAAGAGATAATCCAGCAGCGATGACCAGCCGACCAGAAAACCCACATGCGGGTTTATCGCCTGCTGAGCGTAGGTGTAGGCGGAGCCTGCGGTAGGAAAGCGCTTTACCAGCTTGCCGTAGCTTATGGCGGTAAAGAGTACGCCCGCGAGCGCCACCAGATAAGAGGCGGGCACGTGGCCGTTGCTCAAGCCCGAAACGATGCCGAAGGTATCAAACACGGTCATCGGCGTGAGATACGCAAGGCCCATCATCACCACTTGCCAGAGCTTCAGCGATTTGCGCAGCTGCGGTTTCGCCGCCGCGGACGCGACATTGAGATCGTAATTAATCGCCATGCCGGATCCCCTCTTTTGTCTCTGCGCCAGAGACGTTGGGGAACCCGTCAGACGAACACGGGGAGATGTGGCGTGGGGAAAGCTTTTGGTTATCACCGCCGGAAAACGGCCCGTATTTGCTGCGGCTCAGGCGGATGCCTGTGCGCGGCGGATAGACATAAACATACACCATCTCTTTTTCCTCGTAACGTATCCTGAACGTCGTAGTCAACCGTAGCCGCGCTTCGCTCCTTCGCGCGACGTCGGAAAAAGCCGGCCTGTTCCGCCCGGCAACGCTCGCCGCTTTCTTCCACAGAAGCGGCGTATTCTCTTTTGTCGGACTGCGGCCTCGACAGGGTATTACGGGTAAAAACTTCCCGGCCTGCGCTATGCAGGCAGGGAAGCGAGGTTGATTGTCAGCGGAAAATCAGGCGTTTTTCAGCATCCACTCAATTTCGGTTTCGGTGATCAAACGCTCAAACTGGATAAGCTCATCGTTCTTGCAGGCGTGGAACACGTCGCAGAAGCGGCCGCCGAGCAGTTCGCGCATGGCGGGATGAACCTGGAATTCGTAAAGCGCATCGCTTTGACGAATCGGGAATGGCGTGCCCTCTTGCTCAAGACCGTTACCCTCGACGGCCTCCGGCAAAGGGAGGTCATTATCCAGACCATGCAGGGCGCCTGCAAGCACTGCGGCCATCACCAGATAAGGATTGGCATCGGCGCCAGCGACCCGGTATTCAACCCGGTGGCTGTCGCGGTCGCCGCAGGGGATACGCAGCGCTACGGTACGGTTGTTATGCCCCCATGAGGCTTGCGTCGGCACATACATGCCAGGCTGGAAACGGCGATAGGAGTTAACGTTAGGGGCGAGCAGCGCCATTGAGGCGGGCATCAGGTCTATCATCCCTGCCAGCGCCTTCTTTAATATGCCGGAGTCTTCGCCGTTCGCGTCCGCCAGCACGTTTACCCCTTTATCATTCACGACGCTAATGTGGATGTGCATGCCGCTGCCGGCGTGCTCTTCATAAGGCTTGGCCATAAACGTGGCCTGCATGCCGTGCTTCTCGGCCACCTGGCGCACCAGGCGTTTAAGCGCCAGCGCGTGGTCGCAGGCTTGCAGCACGTCGCTGGTATGATGCAGGTTGATTTCAAACTGGCCGGGCGAGGCTTCCGCCACTGCGCCGTCGGCGGGGATCTGTTGCAGACGCGCCAGCTCGTCAATATCGTTCAGCACGTCGGCGAAGCGGTCAAGGTTGTCGACGGAGTAAACCTGGCTTTGGGTATTGCGATCCTGGGTGCCGGGCGCGCACGGCGGCTGAAGATACCCTTCGGCGTCGCGCTGGCGGTCAATTAAATAGAACTCCAGCTCTACCGCTACCACGGGGAACAGCCCGCGCTGGCGCAACTGCTGCCAGAGTCGGTTAAGCACGTTCCGTGGCTCAACGTCAAAGGGAGTACCATCTTCATCCTGCATCGTCAGCAGCAACTGACCTATATATTCAGGATCGGTGGTCGACGGCACCAGCGTGCCGGCTACGGGTACGCAGCGGCGATCCGGTTCGCCCAGCTCCTGCCCCAACCCCGCCTCTTCTACTACATTGCCTAAAATGTCCATCGCGAAAACCGAGGCCGGGAAATAGCACCCTTTCTCTGCTTTGCGCAAGCCTGCTACGGGAATGCGTTTGCCGCGAAAACAGCCGTTTAAATCTGTGAGCATCACGTCGACATGTTCGGTCAGAGGATAGCGCTCCAGATAGGCTTTTACTTCGCGAGCAAACGCACTGCTTCGCCTCTCTTCATTGTGCTGCATGAAATTCTCGACTTCTACGATATTGGTTTCCATGATTCACCGCCGTTGTTGCCAGGAGTCCCGGTCTGTTGACTGCGACCGTTCGATATAATTTCCATTTTTAAAATTTAGATGCAACTGAAATGTTTTTCAAATGTTAAATTACGTTTGAATTTTAGTTACGCCGCTGCTAGATTGAGAAAATATTGAACAACAGACGAAGCATTACCGTTATTTGTAAATAATTTAGTCCATCAGGCGAGGGCAAAATGGGCAATATATTTTACAGACCTCTCATTGGAGTGGTTATGTGCAGGAACAGGATAAAAGGACATTTAAGTCAAACTTTGCAAGAAAAGTACCTGGACGCTGTGCTTCACGCAGGCGGCCTTCCTGTTCCTTTACCGCACGCGCTGGCGGAACCGGAACTTCTGACTACGCTTCTCCCGCAGCTCGACGGCATTATGCTGCCGGGCAGCCCCAGCAACGTTCAGCCGCACCTTTATGGTGAAAACGGCGATGAGCCTGACGCCGACCCCGGGCGAGACACATTGAGCATGGCGCTGATTGAAAGCGCGCTCGAAAGGCGCATCCCCCTTTTCGCCATCTGCCGGGGCTTGCAGGAATTGGTTGTCGCCACTGGCGGAACGCTATATCGTCGGCTGTTCGAGCAGCCGGAGCTTCTTGAACACAGAGAGGATCCGGAACTGCCTTTGGCGCAGCAATATGCGCCCTCTCATGAAGTTCAGGTACAGCCAGGCGGCTTAATCTCCCGCCTTGTACCGGGTTGCAACAGGTTCTGGGTTAATTCATTGCATGGCCAGGGCGTGAGAACGCTGGGCCCTCGCCTGCGCGTGGAGGCAAGGTCAACCGACGGGCTGGTGGAAGCCGTGAGCGTCGAGGACCACCCTTTCGCGCTCGCGGTCCAGTGGCATCCGGAATGGAAGAGCGATGAATATGCCCTTTCGCGCCTGTTGTTTGAGGGTTTTATCACCGCCTGTCGGGGATACCGGGCAGAATTACGACCGCCCGCCTGACACTGACTTAAGGAAGCAAAAATATGAGCGATATCACCCTGGCGCCGGGGAAGCGTTTAGCGCAGATCCGCCAGCAACTGGGTTTGTCGCAGCGCCGCGTCGCTGAACTTTCGGGATTAACGCACAGCGCTATCAGCACCATTGAGCAGGATAAAGTCAGTCCGGCCATCAGTACGCTGCAAAAGCTGCTGAAGGTATACGGGCTGTCGCTGTCGGAGTTTTTTGCTGAACCAGAGAAACCGGACGAACCGCAGGTGGTTATCAATCAGGACGATTTGATTGAGATAGGCAGCCAGGGCGTCTCGATGAAGCTGATTCATAACGGTAACCCTCATCGCACGTTGGCGATGATTATTGAAACGTACCAGCCCGGCACCACGACCGGAGAAAGAATTAAACACCAGGGGGAAGAGATAGGCACGCTGCTGGAAGGCGAAGTGGTGCTGGCGATAAACGGCCAGACTTATCACCTGGCGGCAGGACAAAGCTATGCCATCAACACGGGCATACCCCACAGCTTCAGCAATACCTCGGCCGGGATTTGCCGCATCATCAGCGCGCATACGCCCACCACCTTCTGATAGCCGAAAAGCGCGTTTTCGGTTAACGAAGCAGGCCGAACGCGCCTCACCGCAGGCTGCATAACTGTAAAAGCAGGCCCGGGATTTTTATTAAAAATCTCCCGCGGCCCCGCTTTGCCCAAATTCCGTGACGTACCGGCGGAATGATTCGATAACACGTTGAATTTCAAAGGAGCACTTATGGAGTTTCATCAACTGGCTTACTGGCGGCAGCAGGCGAAACAGCTTGTCGCGCAGGGGCGCTTATTTATTAACGGCGAATACAGCGACGCCCTGAGCGGCGAGACGTTCGCCACCCTTAACCCGGCGACAGGCGAGAAGATTGCCGACGTCGCGCGCGGCAAGGTGGAAGATGTAAACGCTGCCGTAAGCAGCGCCCGCGCCGCTTTTGAACGCGGCGACTGGTCTCAGGCTTCGCCCGCCGCCCGCAAACAGGTGCTGAACGCTTTCGCCGCGCTAATGGAGCAGCATCACGAGGAGCTGGCGTTGCTGGAAACGCTTGATACCGGCAAGCCGATTCGCCATAGCCTGCGTGATGATATTCCCGGCGCCGTGCGCGCCATTCGCTGGTACGCCGAAGCGGTTGATAAAGTCTATGGCGAAGTCGCGCCGACAGGTGACAGCGAGCTGGCGCTGATCGTGCGCGAGCCAGTCGGCGTTATCGCTGCGGTCGTCCCCTGGAACTTCCCGCTGCTGCTGGCCTGCTGGAAGCTCGGCCCGGCGCTGGCCGCGGGCAACAGCGTCATCCTCAAGCCGTCTGAAAAATCGCCGCTCACCGCCCTGCGCATCGCCGCGCTCGCCAAAGAGGCGGGGCTGCCGGACGGCGTGCTGAACGTGGTGCCGGGCTTTGGTCACGAGGCGGGCAGCGCGCTGGCGCAGCATCCGGATGTCGACGCCATCGCCTTTACCGGCTCCACGCGCACGGCGAAACAGCTTTTAAAAGATGCCGGCGAGTCGAACATGAAGCGCGTCTGGCTCGAAGCGGGCGGCAAGAGCGCCAACATCATTTTCGCCGACTGCCCGGACCTGAAAAAAGCGGCGGCGGGCGCGGCGGCGGGCATCTTCTATAACCAGGGGCAGGTATGCATCGCCGGTACGCGGTTGCTGGTTGAGGAGAGTATTCGCGATGCGTTTCTGCAACTGCTCGCTGAACAGGCGCAGGCGTTCCAGCCCGGCGACCCGCTCGACCCGCAATGCGTCATGGGCACGCTGATCGACGAAAGCCACGCGCAAAGCGTGCGCAACTACATTGCGCTTGGCCTTGAGCAAGGGGCGCAGTTGTGGCTTGACGGGCGCGACGCGTCGCTATCCGCTGGCATCGGCCCCACTATTTTTACCGGCGTGGGCAACGACATGCGTATCGCCCGGGAAGAGATTTTCGGGCCTGTGCTGGCCGTCACCACGTTTACCAGCGAAGACGAAGCGCTGCGGCTTGCCAACGACAGCGACTACGGGCTGGGCGCCGCCGTCTGGACGCGGGATCTCTCCCGCGCCCATCGCCTCTCCCGCAGGCTGAAAGCGGGTTCCGTTTTCATCAACAACTATAACGACGGCGATATGACCGTGCCATTCGGCGGCTACAAGCAGAGCGGCAACGGCCGCGATAAGTCGCTGCATGCGCTGGACAAATTCACCGAACTGAAAACCATCTGGATCGCCCTGGAGCCTTAATCATGGAACATGTAAAAAGCTACTACGCCGCGAGCGCCAACGCGCATGCCCCCTATCCGACCCTTACCGAATCGCTGGAATGCGATGTTTGCGTGGTGGGCGGCGGCTATACCGGTCTTTCATCCGCGCTGCATTTAGTCGAGCAAGGGTATGACGTGGTGCTGCTGGAGGCGGCGCGCATTGGCTTTGGCGCCAGCGGGCGCAACGGCGGCCAGATTGTGAACTCTTACAGCCGCGACATTGATGTGATTGAAGAGCGCTACGGCGCGCCGACGGCGCGAATGCTCGGCAACATGATGTTTGAAGGCGCGCAGATTATCCGCGACCGCATTGCTCGCTACGATATTCAGTGCGATTACCGCCCAGGCGGGCTCTTTGTGGCGCTCAACCGCAAACAGTATCTGGGGCTGATTGAGCAAAAAGCGAACTGGGAGCGTTACGGCAACAATCAGTTGGAATTGCTGGACGCCGACAAGGTGCGCGATGAGATTGCAAGCAATCGCTACAGCGGCGCGCTGCTCGATCACAGCGGCGGCCATATTCACCCGCTCAACCTGGCGCTGGGCGAAGCCGAGGCGATTCGCTTACAGGGCGGGCGCATTTTCGAGCAGTCTGCCGTGGTGAAAATCGAACACGGTCAGCCCGCTATCGTGAAAACCGACAAGGGGCAGGTGAAGGCGCGCTATGTGATCGTGGCCGGCAACGCCTACCTTGGCAGCAAGCTGGAGCCTGCGCTGGCGCGTCGCAGCATGCCGTGCGGCACCCAGGTGGTGACCACCGAGCCGCTGGATGCGGATGTCGCCGCTTCGCTGCTGCCCAGTAATTATTGCGTGGAAGATTGTAATTACCTGCTCGACTATTACCGGCTGACGGCGGATAACCGCCTGCTTTACGGCGGCGGCGTGGTTTACGGCGCGCGCGACCCGGACGACATCGACAGGTTGATTATGCCGAAGCTGCTGAAAACCTTCCCGCAGTTGAAAGGGGTGAAAATAGACTACCGCTGGACGGGAAATTTCCTGCTGACCCTCTCGCGCATGCCGCAGTTTGGCAGGCTTGAAAACAACATTTATTACATGCAGGGCGACAGCGGCCACGGCGTGACCTGTACCCACCTGGCAGGCAAGCTTATCTCGGAAGCGCTGCGCGGCGACGCGGAACGATTCGACGCCTTCGCCACGCTGCCGCATTACCCTTTCCCCGGCGGGCGTTCATTCCAGATCCCGTTTACCGCCATGGGCGCGGCTTATTACAGTCTGCGGGACAGGTTGGGGGTGTGATGTTCGCGCGGGGGCGCGGCGCCATTTGCCTGATGGCTTTGTGGAGGTGAGTATGCGCGGACGGTGAAGGGTTCCGTTCGCCGGAGCTGTTGTTGGCTGGGTCTATGTAAGGCAGGTGAAAGGTTCCGTTCGCTATGGAGTCTGCTGTTTGGGTTTATGTGAGGGTGGTGAAGGGTTCCGTTCGCTAAGGCGTTGTCTTTATATGTTCGCTTTTCTCACGCGAACGTGCCAGGGGGCTTCGCCGCCAGCCCCCTGGCAACCCCGGCTCCCGGCTCGCAAAATCGACCCCTTCGGGGCAGACCTTCCGGCCTGGCATCTGGCTTCGGGTCGGTCCTGACGGTGCATCCCTGCACCGACATGACCTCACGCCGGTTCCCTCCGGCGTGCCCCGGCCATCTGCCAGCCCGGAAGGCGATTTTGAGGCCGGATAAACGTCACCGCTGACAGGTAAATGGAAACAGTAACGCAAATGTTGCTGTGAAAATGCTCGTGTTAGTACTCACTTACCCTTGAGCAAAAGTCACTTTCAGGCCCATTAAAACACCCATATCGCAGCGAGGTTTGGTTCCGGTTTTGAAACTGCCTGAGACAGGTGGCGCTGCGCTTAGCCGCCCAGCGCAAGACACCCTTCTCCATGGGCAAAAGCCGCTTTCAGACCCGTTAAGACACCCGCGTTGCAGCGAGGTTTTGTTCCGATTTTGAAACTGCCTGAGACAAGTGGCGTGTGCTTAGCCGTCAAGCACAAGGAACCTTTTTCCCTGGGCGGAAGCCACTTTCAGGCCCATTAAAACACCCATATCGCAGCGAGGTTTGGTTCCGGTTTTGAAACTGCCTGAGACAGGTGGCGCTGCGCTTAGCTGTACAGCGCAATGCATCCTTCTCGTTGGGCAAAAGCCGCTCTCGGCCTCAGTAAAAATTTTACATCGCAGCGAAATTTGGGTCCGGCCTCAAAATCGCCTCAGCTTTTTCACGGTGGCCGGGGCGCACCGGCTGGACCCGGTGCGAGGGCATGTCGGCACAGGGACGTGCCGTCATGCCCGACCCGAAGCCAGCGGGGAAAAGATGAGGTTTCCCGCTTCAGCGGGCGATTTTGCGTGCCGGGAGCCGGGGTTGCCAGGGGGCTGGCGGCGAAGCCCCCTGGCACGTTCGCGTGAGAGGTGATTACATATAAAGACAACGCCTTAGCGAACGGAACAATTCACTACCCTTACATAGTCCCAACCAACAACCGCCCCAGCGAACGGAACCATGCCCCCTCCCATAGACTCAACCAACAGCCACGCTACCGAACGGAACCTTTCACCAACCCTCCACAGCGTTTTGCGCGCCAGAAGGCAGGACCGCCAGAGTGCTGGCACAGAACCCCTGCGCCGCAAATAAAAAAACCGCGCCTTTTCGGGCGCGGTTTCTGACCACTTATTGCAACAGCTTTTTATCAGAAGCTGATTTTCAGCGTTACCTGACCGCCGTAGCCGCCGGTGCCGGCGTCGTCCAGCGTCTGGGTATAACCCGCGCGCACCCCTAAGGTCACGTTGTCGCGGATTTGCCCATCCAGGCCCACATCCAGCGCGGCGGCAGTGCCGTCCTGATCCGGGCTGAAGCTCGCCTCACTGTTGACCACGCCCGGCGCGCTGACGCTCAGATCGCCTTTCGAGTCGAAGGTCTGGATAAAGGACGGACGCACCCACCAGCTTACCGGCGGCGGGTTAGCCGTTGTTTTCAGCGTTGCGTTGTTGCCAAAACGCAGACCTGCGCGCACCTGCTGGCTGTGAGCATCGCCAAACGAAACGTCCGCCGCGTCATCGCTGCCGTCTTTCAAATCCACGCCGCGATACTGGTACTGCAACTGCGGTTCCAGCACCAGCCCCGCGCCCACCTCAAACGGCAGACCGGTTTCGAAGGAGCCGACATAGCCCCAGCCATGCGTCTTCATGCCGTCGCCGTCGCGCGGGTCGGTCTCGAAGTTATGGCGCGTGCCCTGGGCGACTACGTCGAACCACCAGCCGCTTTCATGCACGCCGTTGAAATAGAGACCGCCGCTGTAAGCGTCATCTTTCACCGTCCCCGCTTTGGAGTCGTTCTCACGCTGCACGTCTACTTTCGAAAGACCCGCCGCGCCGTAGATCCCCACGCTCAGCGCCATGGCACTGTCGGCGTTCTGCCAGAGATCGCTACCAATTTGCAGGAAGGTATAGCCGCCTTTGCTGTCTGGCGTATTGCCGCTGCGCAGGTCGTCGCTGCCATGGTCGTGGCTCAACTGGCCTGCCTGGAAACGCGCCCACATGTTGCTGCCGCTTTCAGTCGCTGCGCGAGCCGCGTAACGACGGCTGTCGAGCGAGCCGAGCAGCGCGCTGTCGTAGTCCATCGCCTGCGCAAAGAGCGAGTTGTAGAGATAGACGGCAGAACGGTAGTTCTGCGCCCCGCTCTCACCCGCGTCTGTCGCCGCCGTGGTCAGATACCAGCTTTCATCTGCCGTCCCCTGACGCAGGGTGTAGTTATAAGCACCCGCCTGCAACGCGCCCGCCATGCTGAAGGCGTCGTCTGCGGTAGTGGCGCCGTTAATGGCGTTAACGACCTGAATGCCTTCGCCGGTGGTGCTGGCGCCAAGGCCGCCCAGGTTGCGGATAGCCAGCCGGGTGTTGCCGGTAGCGGCGCCGCCGTCAATGATCAGGCTGTCGGTTACCGCTGCGTCGCCTGCAAAGAGCGTATTCAGCGTAATGGTGCCGCCGTTACCCACCAGGTTCGTTACCGTCAGGGTTTTCGGTACAAACGCCCCGGTCGGCGCCTGGTAGTCAATAGAGCCGCCAAGCGTCAGGGTATTGAGCAGCGAGTCGCCCGTCATCAGCCAGCTGGAGCCTGCGTCAATCGTCAGGTCAGTCGGGTCGATAATACCGGTCAGCGCGGTGCCGTTGGTCAGTTGCAAAGAGGTGCCGAGCTGCGCCACGATATCGGTCACTGCCTGTAGGCCGCTAAAGACCAGCGTACCGGCTTGCAGATAAGTGCCGCCTGTCTGGTTAAGCACGCCGCTTAAGGTCAGCTGACCGTCGCCCTCTTTATACAGGCTGCCGGTGCCGGTCAGCGCGCCGTTGTAGCTGCTGTCGGTGGTATCGGCAGTGATGCTCAGAATGCCTGCGTTGTTCACATCGCCTGTTAAGGTTGCGCCGTCGTTGAGTTCGGTCAAGCCGGTCAGGGTGCCGCCCGCCGTGACGTTCAGGCTGCCGCCCGCGTTGACGGTGGTGTTGTTCGCCGTGCCGTCAGCGCCTACCCCCAGCGAACCGCCGTTTTCCAGCAGCAGGCTGTCGGCAAGCTTATCGGCGATGGAGAAGGCGCCATTGTCGCTTTCGCCATCTGCGGTGACATCGGTGGTAGCCACCAGCGCCGCGCCGCTGTTCAGCATGATGTTGGTGGCGGTTGCGCCGCTTGCCAGCGCCAGCATCCCGCCCTGTTCAACGGCGGTGAGGTTGACCATGCCGCCCTCTTGCACCTTCTGCGCGCCGCCAGCGCTGACGGTGGTGGAAACCGCCGTGCCGCCGAAGGTGACGCTCTGGGTGCCGTTTTCGCTGACGGTGGAAGACGCCACTTCGCCGCCCGCGTTCACGACCTGATCCCCCGCCACGATGTTATCGACAACGATAGCGCCGTCGTTCACGTTCTGGATGCCGCCCGCCCTGATGACGGTAGAAATAACGGTACCGCCGCTGTTTACGTTCTGCGTGCCGCCCGTATTCAGCGTGGTGCTGACCGCCGTACCGCCAGTCAGAACGTTTTGAATGCCGCCTTCGTTAACTTCAGCGAGGTAAGAAGAGCCGCCGTTAAAGATATTCTGCACGCCGCCGCTGTTGAGCACGGTAGAGGTTGCCACGCCGCCGCGGTTGACGTTTTGCGCCCCGCCTGCCGCCACAACCGCATCCGTTGCGCTGCCGGCGACATTCTGGCGCGCGCCGTTGCTGACAGAAGCGCCAAGCGCCGTTGCGCCTGCGGCGATGTTCTGGGTGCCGCCGTTATCAAGCAGCGTATCGATGGCGCTGGCGCCGCCTGCCAGGTACTGGATGCCGCCGAGAATGGACGTATCCGTGACCTGGCCGCCGTCAAAGACGGTCTGGTTGCCGCCGCTTTCAATCAGGGTAGTCCGCACATCCGCGCCGCTATTCACGATCTGCTGACCGCCGCTGGCGATACGGGTCTGCGACGCTGTACCGGAAACGTCCTGGATGCCGCCTTCGCCGATGGCGGTCATCTCCGCCAGCCCGTCGGCCAGCACCGACTGGCGCCCTCCGTTCAGCAGAGAGGTGCCGCGAGCGCGCCCTTCCACGGTTTGCAGACCGCCGTTGACCTGGGTTACATCAGCAAACCCGCCCGCCATTACGTTCTGAACGCCGCCTTCAAAAACGAAGGTTTGCAGCGTTTCGCCGCCGGAATTGAGGTTTTGCACTGCGCCGCGGTTGATGAGCGTACCGCTGGCGTAACCGCCATCGCCCACATTCTGCGTGCCGCCAAGCATGCGGGTATCAATGGCTTTCGCGCCATTGTTGATGTTTTGCTCGCCGCCGTTCATGACGGTAGAGATAGCCGCCCCTGCGCTGCTGACGGTTTGCTTGCCGCCCGCGTTGATGACCGTATTACGTGACCAGCCATACGGGTTGACCACCTGCTGGCCGCCGTTGTTGATCACGGCGGCATCAGAAAGGCCATCCACGTGTTGCAGGCCGCCGCTGTTGACCAGCGTACCGCGCGCCTGGCCGCTCGTCATAACCAGCTGTACGCCGCCATCGCTGATGCTGGTGCCAGAGGCCGTGCCTTCCACCAGCTGTGTGCCGCCGCTAAAGACCGTGCCGTCGGAGGCCGCGCCGCCGAGGCTGATATGCTGCACGCCGCCGTTCTTAACGAGGGTGCCCGCCGCCAGGCCGCCGAGGTTGACCATTTGCAGGCCGCCGTCATTCACTACCGCGGAGACCGCCGCGCCGTCCACGCTCTGCGTGCCGCGGTTGTTAATGATAGTGCCGGTCGCTTTACCGCTGGTGGTAACCAGCTGGGTGCCGCCATCGCTCAGGCTGGTGCCGGAAGCCGTGCCTTCCACCACCTGTTTGCCGCCGCCGAAAACGGTGCCGTCAGAGGCCGCGCCGCCCACGCTGATGTGCTGAAGCCCGCCGCTGTTGACGGTGGTGCTGGCCGCCAGACCGCCGCGATTGACCAGCTGCACGCCGCCGTCGCTGACGACGGCGGAGATAGCAGCGCCATCGACGCTCTGGGTGCCGCCGCTGTTGATTTGGGTGTTATTGGCTTTACCGGTCGTCATCACCAGCTGTGTGCCGCCGTCGCTGATGCTGGTGCCGGACGCGGTGCCTTCCACAACCTGACGACCGCCGCTGAAAATCGTGCCGTCAGAGGAAGCGCCGCCCTGTTTAATGTGCTGGAGACCGCCGCTGTTGACAATGGAGCGGGTTGCCAGACCGCCGTTGTTCACCAGCTGCACGCCGCCATTATTCAGCACGGAGGCGACAGCCGTGCCATCCACCGCCTGGGTGCCGCCGCTGTTGACTTTGGTGCCGGTGGTTTTGCCGCTGGTCTGCACCAGCTGCACGCCGCCGTCGCTGACGCTGGTGCCGGACGCGGTGCCCGCCACGACCTGCTGGCCGCCGCCGAAAATGGTGCCATCGGAAGCCGCGCCGCCCAGGTTGATGTGTTGCAGGCCGCCGCTGTTAACGATGGAGCCTGCCGCCAGACCGCCGCTGTTCACCAGTTGCACGCCGCCGTTGTTAACGACAGAAGAGGTTGCCGTGCCGTCAACGCGCTGCAAGCCGCCCTGGTTGATAAGCGAACCGCTGGCGCTGCCGCCCGTCATCACATGCTGTACGCCGTTCTGGCCGATAACGGTGCCGCCCGCCAGACCCGCCACGCGCTGAATGCCGCCAAGCAGAAGCGAGCCGGATGCCGCCGCCCCCGCCCGTACCGACTGGATGCCGCCGCTGTTCACCTGGGTATTGTTGGCGTGAGAGCCGCTTTGCAGCAGTTGCAGACCGCCGTCGTTGATAATGGAGCCGTTGGCCGTACCGTCGACATTCTGCAAGCCGCCGCTGTTCACGTGCGTGCCTGTGGTTTGCCCGGTAACGTGAACCTGCTGCGCGCCGCCTGCATTAACGATAGTGCCGGAAGCGGTGCCTTCAACCACCTGCGTGCCGCCTGCCAGCAGCCCGTCGGAAGCCGCGCCGCCTTCGTTGATGTGTTGCAGGCCGCCGCTGTTCACCAGCGAGCCGGCAGCCAGGCCGCCTGCATGCACTAACTGCACGCCGCCGTCGTTTACCACCGCGGAAATGGCCGAACCGTCTACCGCCTGCGTGCCGCCGCTGTTGATGATGGTGTCGGTCGCTTTACCGGTCTGCTGAACCTGCTGGGTGCCGCCTTCGTTAATGCTGGTGCCGGAAGCGGTACCCGCCACTACCTGGGTGCCGCCGCTGAAAATGCGCCCGTCCGAGGCCGCGCCGCCTTCATTGATATGCTGAAGCCCGCCGCTGTTGACGATAGATCCCGCCGCCAGGCCGCCGCTGTTAACTAACTGCGTGCCGCCATTATTAACGACAGAGGACGTTGCCGTGCCGTCAACACGCTGCAAACCGCCTTCATTGATGAGCGAGCCGGTGGCGCTGCCGCCCACCTGCACATGCTGCACGCCGCCTGCGCCGATAATGGTGTCGGCCGCCACGCCGGCCAGCTCCTGAATGCCGCCAAGCAGCGTCGCCGCGGCGGCGGCGCCGCCTGCCAGCACATCCTGAATACCGCCGGTGTTTACCACGGTGCCGGTGGCAAGCCCGCCGCTGCGCACCTGCTGGATGCCGCCATCGTTGATGGTCGTGCCCGTCGCGGCGCCGTCCACATCCTGCTTGCCGCCGCTGTTAATGGTTGCGTCGGTCACTTTCCCGGTAGCGTGGATCTGCTGCACGCCGCCAGTGTTGATAAGCGTGCTGGAAGCGGTACCTTCAACAATTTGCGTGCCGCCGAACAGAATGCCGTCGGAAGAGGCGCCGCCTTCATTGATATGTTCAAGCCCGCCGGCGTTAACAATGGTGCCTGCCGCCACGCCGTCGCGGTGAATCAGTTGTACGCCGCCGTCGTTGACGACCGCAGAGAGAGCCAGGCCGTCTACCGCCTGCGTGCCGCCGCTGTTAATGATGGCGTTGATGGCTTTACCGGTCTGCTGAACCTGTTGCGTACCGCCTGCGTTAACGCTGGTGCCGGACGCGGTGCCGGCAACAACCTGGGTGCCGCCGCTGAAGATGCGCCCGTCAGTGGACGCGCCGCCTACATCAATATGCTGCAAGCCGCCGTTGTTAACCGTGGTGCTGCTGGCAAGCCCGCCGCTGTGCACCAGCTGCGTACCGCCTTCGTTTACTACAGCAGAAATGGCCTGGCCATCCACCGTCTGGGTGCCGCGGTTGTTGATGATCGCGCCGGTTGATTTGCCGGTCTGCTGAACTAACTGCGCGCCGCCATCATTCAGATGCGTGCCGGTGGTGGTGCCCGCGACTACCTGGTTGCCGCCGCCGAAAACGGCGGTGTCGGAAGCGGCGCCGCCGACGCTGACATGCTGGAGACCGCCGCTGTTGACGACGGCGCTCACGGAAAGGCCCTGATCCTCAACCAGTTGCGTGCCGCCCGTGTTTACTACCGCAGAGATGGCGGTGCCTTCCACACGCTGCAAACCGCCTTCGTTGATTAACGAACCGCTGGCGTTCGCGCCCAGCTGCACATGCTGCACCCCGCCGTTGCCGATAATGGTATCGCCCGCAGTACCTGCCAGCTCCTGTACGCCGCCCAGCAGTACGGAGCCTGAAGCCGCGCCGCCCAGCTTCACATCCTGGACGCCGCCCTCGCGGACTACGGTGCTGTTGGCATGGCCGCCGCTCTGAACAAGCTGGGTGCCGCCAGATTTAACTGTCGCGGAGTTTGCGGTACCGCCGACATTTTGCAGGCCGCCGCTGTTAACTTCAGCATCATCGGATTTGCCGGTCGCCTGAATCTGCTGCACCGCGCCTGCATCGATCTGCGTGTTGGATGCGGTCCCTTCCAGCAGTTGCGTGCCGCCGAAGAGATGGGCGTCTGCCGAAGCGCCGCCGACGTTGATATGCTGCAACCCGCCGCTGTTTACCTGGGTGCCGTTGGCAAGGCCGCCATTTTGCACAAGCTGCGTGCCGCCTGCTTTAACGACTGCCGACGTGGCGGTGCCTTCCACCGCCTGGGTGCCGCCGCTGTTGATTTGCGCATCGCGAGCCTGGCCGCCCAGTTGTACCTGTTGCGTGCCCCCCTCGTTAACGCTGGTGCCGGACGCGCTGCCCGAAACCTGCTGGATGCCGCCGCTGAAAATACGGCCATCGGAAGAGGAACCGCCCGCGCTCACATACTGCACGCCGCCATCCGTCACTGTGGTGCTGCGGGCGAAGCCGCCGCTTTCCACTATCTGATGACCGCCGTCGTTAACTACGGCGGAAATCGCCGTGCCGTCCACTGACTGGGTGCCGCCGTTGTTGATGATGGTGCCGGTGCCGGTTCCCCCTGCCAGAATATGTTGTTCTCCGCCGTCACCCACGACCGAGGCGTCAGCCGTACCGGCTACGCTCTGTACGCCGCCGCTGAGGATAGTCGTTTTGCTCGCCAGGCCATCGCTCTCCACCCACTGGGTGCCATTGTTGATGGTGGTGTCGGTGGCGCTTCCCTGCTGGCGCACGATCTGCACGCCGCCGTTATCAAGGGTGGTCTGTTGCGCCTGACCGCCTGCGATAATTTGAATGCCCTGGTCTGAAATCAGGTGGTTGGTGGTGGTGCCGCCAGTCAGTACGTTTTGCGTACCGCCCAGCACCACTTCATCGCTTATCGAGGATGTGACATCCGTGGTGAAGGCCAGCGCGGCGGAACTGGCGAGCGTGGTGCCTACCGCGGCTGAGATAAGCACCGCGCCGCTGGCGCGCTTGCCTTTCGCCCGGGTTAACTCTGATACCACGACAAAAGCGCGCTGCACTTCACTCCATACCAGCCGGTAGCTACAGTTAAGACTTTTCTTCATGTTAATGTCCTCGGGGACCCGTTTCATCGGCCGTCAGGCGGCGTGCTGATCGGGGTCTGCCAATGCTGTTGTTTTGATGTCTAAAGGATTGCTTCGCAGTGCGATCAGCCGACGTAGTTGGCCGATAACCTGCTTGCCGGTAATAAAACGCGTGCACTCGTACTGCCGGTCCGTGCCTTTGTGGCGCGGACACCAGAAATAGTCCTGATGGTCGAAATCAAGCCGCACGTCATCCCAGCACCCGTTACAGACGTGGGTGTTGATGACGCGCCAGGGGGTATAAAATTCGCTGTTTGGCAGGCTAAAACCGCTTATCAGCACAACCGGGATACGGCTTGCCCAGGCAAGCCAGGAGAGACCGCTGCCAAGGCCGATAAAAAAGTCGGCGTGCTCAAGCAGCGCTACGCGTTCGCGCAGCGGAAGGCTGCCGGTGAAATCTTCCGCGCCGTGGGGAATTTTGTTCCAGATGTAGCCACGCCCCACGACTTTCTCCTTGTCGATACAGATAACGCGGTAGCCTTCCGCCTTGAGAAAATCGATCACTTCCTGCCAGCCGCTGCCGTTGTTCCAGAACTTGGCCTGGCTTGTGGACTGCGTCGCGATGCAAACATAGGGCTCGGTTATCTGGCGCGCGGAATGCGTGCGCAGGTCGGGAATAATTTCGTCCGGGTCGACGCCGAGAATATGCCCAGCGGTGCGATGCAGACCGACCTGGCGAAAGTCATAAGGCTGGCGGTCAAGGTCGCCGTGAAAAAAGAGCCCGACGCGGAAGGTGGCGTAAAGTGAGTTATTTTCGCCGCGCTCTGCCTGCCACGCCTGCGGGGTAAAGAAATGAAGCCCGGGATAAACAGGCTGAAAAAGCTCCAGGATCGGCTGCGCCAGCGTGCAGTCTGTCTGGCAATCCCATGTTTTGCGAAAACGCTCGGCATAAGGCACCCAGCCCACCAGATCGCCAAGCGTGCCCGTTGGAAATGAGATCAGAACCTGTTTGCCGCGCATATCGAGCGCGTGATCGAGAACCGGGTTTTCCTCGCCTTTGCGCCAGACGCGTAACCGAAAAGGCACAAAGTATTTTTTCGTGCTAATGACCCAGCCCTGAATAACATCATTGGCGAAAAGCACATTTCCCGTTTCGTCGTCGCTTATTTCTACTCGCCAGTCGCCCTGCGGTAATAACAAACGCGCCCCGTCGTTGAAATCAAATAAAATGCCTTCCGGCCCCTGTTGTGTTGGTCGTTCCGGGGGCAATATAAAAGCGTGGCCATTACTGGCAGATGCGGAATTCGTCATCACCCTACCTTCCTTCATACTCAGCAAATCTTTTAAACAACGCTCTGGCTTAAAATATGGAAATCAGGCAGAAGCCATTCTCCGGATGTCTTTATCCGGAATGTTATTTATTCCTGCTATTGTTCATCCATTAACCACGCGAAAAGCTGGCTTAAGTGTAGTGAGGGGATAATTTATTGCAAATTCTTACCGTTTGTTAAATGATTTGTTTTTCAATGACTTAAAATTACTACCATTTTTGGTAATATTTATTAATTGCTTTAATAACAACAAGTTAAGCGGTAAGCGGTTTCTTAATTTTAAGAATATCCTTAACTAAAATCATTTTTAAAAATCACACTTTCGTCACGTTATAGAATATATCCCATGCCGCAAAGAAAGCTCACTCAGATATTCATATTTATTGCAATAAGAATGAAACCTAAAGATAAATAGTAAAAGTTGTGCGCGTTAGTGATATTTGTACAAGTTTAATTCACCTTTATAACGCTGCAATTAATTGCGTCAGTCAGGTTATTATCTGCCGGTAACTTATCTTCCCCCCAATTTTTAGTGGGAGGAGTCCCTCTTTTCAGGCGTTAATAGCAGAAACAGGTCGCAGCATAATAAGGCTAATAATTAATCAGCAAAAAAAACAGGACGCGGCAGGCGCGCAAACTCTTTTACAAAGCCGTTGATGCGGCATTTGGCAACCAACGCTTTCTTAATGGCTCTTTAACGGTTGGGTAACAGAAGGAGAGTCATTCGCTGATTTGTATTTTGAAACAGCGTTTTCAATTCCTTTATCCCGCTATGGAAGTTATAATGCGGCCACTTTATCTTGAATGGTTTCAGCGCATTGGACTGCCATAACCCAAACAAACCAACAGGCTTATCCCGGCTCGCTGAAGCGCAAGCACACTTTCCCCTGCACGCCTGGTTTATGTCACCTATTCTTATTAGGCTGTGGCATTGCCAGATGAGCGAAACAGATTCACACGCCACGGCGAGCGCGCCGCGGGAACGCATTTTTCCTATCCTTCATCAACTAAAAGATTAAGACTGTCATGAAAAAGACGAAAATTGTTTGCACCATCGGCCCGAAAACCGAATCCGAAGAGATGCTGACCAAAATGCTCGACGCGGGCATGAACGTTATGCGTCTGAACTTCTCCCATGGTGACTATGCTGAGCACGGCCAGCGCATCCAGAACCTGCGTAACGTAATGGAAAAAACCGGCAAGAAAGCCGCCATTCTTCTGGACACCAAAGGCCCGGAAATTCGCACCATTAAGCTGGAAGGCGGCAATGACGTTTCGCTGAAAGCAGGCCAGACCTTTACCTTCACCACGGATAAATCCGTGATCGGCAACAGCGAAACCGTCGCAGTCACTTATGAAGGCTTCACCAGCGACCTGAACGTGGGCAACACCGTTCTGGTGGATGACGGCCTGATCGGCATGGAAGTGACGGCTATCGAAGGCAACAAAGTTATCTGTAAGGTGCTGAACAACGGCGACCTCGGCGAAAACAAAGGCGTTAACCTGCCGGGCGTTTCCATTGCGCTGCCGGCACTGGCGGAAAAAGACAAGCAGGACCTGATTTTTGGTTGCGAGCAGGGCGTCGACTTTGTCGCCGCTTCCTTTATTCGTAAGCGCTCAGACGTTGAAGAAATTCGCCAGCACCTGAAAGCGCACGGCGGCGAAAACATTCAGATCATCTCCAAAATCGAAAACCAGGAAGGCCTGAACAACTTCGACGAAATCCTCGAAGCGTCTGACGGCATCATGGTTGCCCGCGGCGACCTGGGCGTAGAGATCCCGGTTGAAGAAGTTATCTTCGCGCAGAAGATGATGATCGAAAAATGTATTCGCGCGCGTAAAGTGGTTATCACCGCGACCCAGATGCTCGACTCCATGATCAAAAACCCGCGCCCGACCCGTGCGGAAGCGGGCGACGTGGCGAACGCCATTCTGGACGGCACCGATGCGGTCATGCTTTCAGGCGAATCCGCCAAAGGCAAATACCCGCTGGAAGCGGTAACCATTATGGCGACCATCTGCGAACGCACCGACCGCGTTATGACCAGCCGCCTGGATTACAACAACGACAGCCGCAAGCTGCGTATCACTGAAGCGGTTTGCCGCGGTGCGGTGGAAACCGCAGAAAAACTGGAAGCGCCGCTTATCGTCGTTGCCACCCAGGGCGGTAAATCTGCTAAGTCCGTTCGTAAATACTTCCCGAACGCGACCATTCTGGCGCTGACCACTAACGAGCAAACGGCGCGTCAGCTGGTGCTGAGCAAAGGCGTTATCGCGCAGCTGGTAAAAGAGATCGCCTCTACTGATGATTTCTATCGCCTGGGCAAAGAAGTGGCGCTTTCAAGCGGTCTGGCGAATAAAGGCGATATCGTGGTGATGGTATCCGGCGCGCTGGTACCGAGCGGCACCACCAACACGGCTTCTGTGCACGTGCTGTAATAATATTTCACTTTATTATTTCGTTTAAGAAGGCGCCGCAAGGCGCCTTTTTTTATTTGCCCGCTGCGACGCCTTTAATAAAAACTCAAACAATATTTAACTATTAACGTGCAGGCTAACCGCGCATTTATCTAAGAAGAATCCGATGAAACTGCCCTGTTTTCTCTGAGTTTTTTTAACTCACCGGGTAAAGTCGGTGTTTCTTTGAGCGAACGATCAAAATTAGGTGTATTCCCATCAAAAAAATATTCTCAACCCAAAAAAGTTTGTGTAATACTTGTAACGCTACATGGAGATTAACTCAATCTAGAGGGTATTAATAATGAATCGTACTAAACTGGTACTGGGCGCGGTAATCCTGGGTTCTACTCTGCTGGCTGGTTGCTCCAGCAACGCTAAAATCGATCAGCTGTCTTCTGACGTTCAGACTCTGAACGCTAAAGTTGACCAGCTGAGCAACGACGTGAACGCAATGCGTTCTGACGTTCAGGCTGCTAAAGACGACGCAGCTCGCGCTAACCAGCGTCTGGACAACCAGGCTACTAAATACCGCAAGTAATAGTAGCTTGATTGAAAAATGGCGCACACTGTGCGCCATTTTTTTTGCCTCTGGTTTGCCTTCGCTTTTCCTGCTTCCTGCCCCTTCTACTAAAACAGTTACTGCACAACCGTCACACTTTGCGTGCTGACCACCGGCGTGCCTTCCGCCTGCGTGACAGGCGCCGGGTGTACCGTTGCCTTAACGCTTTGCATGTTATTGACCGGCGCGGCAAGCTGCGGCGCGCTCTGCATCGCGCTGACCACCACCGGCACGCCTGCGCGACGCGTTATCGCATTATCAACGGCCATGGTGTCTGTACCTGCATCATCAATAAACCTGCCGAAGCTGGCATTAATGGCGATGGGCATCGTCTGCGGGTTATCCCAGTCGTTCTGCGAAAGCGGCTGATGCACCTCCACATAACGCTTGCCGTCCGGTTCCTGCGAGTATTTCACCGGTTCATTGATAATCTGCACGCGAGTGCCCCACTCCACCTGGCTGAAAAGCGACTTGATGTCTTCTGCGCGCATGCGCATGCAGCCGGAACTCACCCGCATGCCGATGCTGCGACGCGCGTTAGTGCCGTGGATAAGGTATTCCCCTCCGCCCTGCTCCAGACGCAGCGCATAACGTCCCAGCGGGTTATTCGGCCCTGCCGGGATAACCGCAGGCAGTTTAATACCCTGCGCCAGCGAACGGGCGCGAATGCCCGCCGTTGGCGTCCAGGTCGGGTTAGGGATTTTCTGGATAATCCGCGTTACCATGATGGGCGTGTCGCGCCCCTGCTGGCCGATGCCCAGCGGATAAACTTCCACGCGGTTCTCGCCGGGCGGATAATAATAGAGCCGCAGCTCCGCCAGATTTACCACAATGCCTTCGCGCGGCGTATCGGGAAGCAGCATTTGCGAAGGAATCACCAGTTCAGAGCCGGGTTTTGGCAGGAAGGGATCAACCGTATTATTCGCCTCCAGCATCAGCAACACGCCGGTATTAAATTTCTCGGCGATAGATTCCAGATTTTTTCCGTCATTCGGCACAGTGTAAATCTGCTGCTGGCCGATAAGACGGCTGCCGGGTGGCGGCAGAGGATAATCCACCGCATAAACGTTAGCGGCGCCCAGAAGACTTAATGAAATAAGAGAAAAAGAGAACGCGCGTTTCATACTGAATTCCTGTATTCACCGGCAGGCCGGAATGCTGAAAGATAAGCGGGGTAAAGGACTTACCCCGCGTAACAGGATGAAAGCTGTTCTGATAAGTTTAGCGTAGACTGGCGGCTTTAGTGCGAATCGCGCGGATCATCGCTTCAAGCCCCTGCGAGCGGGACGGTGTAAGGTGCTGAGTAAGCGACATTTTCTCAAACCACGGGCGCACGTCAAAGGCGACGATATCCTGCGCGGTCATCTGCTGATAAAGCGAAAAAACCACAGCGATAAGCCCTTTTACAATGGCGGCGTCGCTGTCGCCCGCCAGCTCGATAATGCCGTCTTCGCGCTGGTTCATTACAATCCAGACCTGGCTCTGACAGCCTGAAATACTGTTCTGCGGATTATGCGCGTCGTCATCAAGCAGCGGCAATCGCTGTCCCAGCTCGATGATGTAGAGGTATTTCTCCTCCCAGTTGGCGCAGCGGCTGAAATTTCGCAGCAGCTTATCTTTATCCGGCAACGTTGCCATGCCTCTCTCCCTTTAACCCAATAAACGATGAATACGGATGAGACCGGCGACCAGCCGGTCCACCTCTTCTTCGGTATTGTACATAGCGAACGAAGCCCGGCACATGGCCGGTACGCCGTAAAAGTGCATTAATGGCATTGCGCAGTGGTGTCCGGTGCGCACCGCGATCCCGTAGTTATCGAGGAAACTGCCAACGTCGTAGGCGTGATGCTTGCCAAGATTAAAAGCGACGACGCCAAGCCGCGAATCCGGGCCGTAGACGGTCAGGTCAGGCACGTTTTTGAGCTGCTGCCGGGCATAACGCATTAGCGAGCGTTCATAATCGCCAATCTCTTCAAGGCCGAGCGCCTGCACGTAATCCATCGCCGCGCCAAGGCCGATAATGCCCGCAGTATTAGGCGTACCGGCCTCAAAACGCCACGGCGCGGCGGCGTAGGTGGTGCCTTCGGTCAGGCTCACCTGGGCAATCATCGACCCGCCCCCTTCCCACGGCGGCATCGCCTGCAAAATGGCCTCTTTAACATACAGAATGCCGATGCCCGTCGGCCCATAAAGCTTGTGGCCCGAGAAGACATAGAAATCGCAATCCAGCGCCTGAACGTCGATGGCGTGGTGCATAACCGCCTGCGCGCCGTCAATCAGCACCTTCGCCCCAACGGCATGGGCGGCGCTGATAATCTCTGCTACCGGGTTTTCCGTCCCCAGCACGTTTGAGACATGGGTAATCGCGACCAGCTGCGTGCGCTCGTCAAGCAAGCCCGGCAGCGCATCCATTTGCAGCGTGCCGTCCTGGTTGATGGGCAATACGCGAAGCTCGGCGCTGGCGCGTTCGCACAACATTTGCCACGGCACGATATTCGCGTGATGCTCCATGGTGGAGATGACGAGGTTATCGCCCGCGCGCAGCTGGCTTTTGCCCCAGCTGTTAGCGACCAGGTTTATCCCCTCCGTCGTGCCGCGCACAAAGACAATCTCCTCCGGCAGACGTGCGTTAAGAAACTTCGCTGCCTGGGCGCGCACGTTTTCCATACGCTGCGTCGCCTCGGCGCTTAGCGTATGAATGCCGCGATGCACCGCGGCGTAACCGTGGCGGTAGAGATCCGCCTCGGCGTCAATCACCGCGTTGGGCTTTTGCGCGCTGGCCGCGCTGTCAAGGTAAGCCAGCGGCTGACCGTTAACTTCACGCGCCAGAACGGGAAAGTCGGCGCGTACTTTCTCCACGGAAAAACTCATGCCTTGCCCCCTGCGAGGCGCTGGCCGATTCGCGCCAGCACCTGCTGCTTCAGCGCTTCGTCGTGAATGCTCTCGGTGAGTTCAGCGGCGAAAGCGTAAATGATCATCTGCTGGGCAGCCGTTTCGTCGATGCCGCGCGAGCGCAGGTAGAACATCTGTTCATCGTCGATACGGCCCACCGTTGCGCCGTGGCTGCATTTCACGTCATCGGCGTAAATTTCCAGCTGCGGCTTGGTGTCCACTTCCGCAAGCTTGCCGAGCAGCAGATTGTTGTTGGTCATCTGCCCGTCGGTTTTGATGGCGTGTTGCGCCACTTTAATCAGCCCGTTGAACACCGCACGGCCTTTGTCGCGCACAATGGTTTTATGCAGCTGACGGCTGTTGCAATAGCCTTTGTTGTGCTCAAGCCAGGTACGGGTGTCGCACACTTCATTGTTCACCGGCAGCGCCAGGCTGTTCATACGAAGCGTGGTATTTTCGCCGTCCAGCCGGGTGCTGGTATGGTGTCGCGTAACCCCTGCGCCTAACAGAAAACTGCTGCTGTATGCGCCCGCATCCTGACCAAGCCAGATATCGTTATGGGCGAAGTGGTAGCTCGCCGGGTTCTCAAACGCCAGCTTGTAGTGATGAAGGTGGCTGTTGGCGGCAACCTGCATGGTAAAACGTGCGCCCGTAAAGTGACGTTTGTCGTCCAGGCTGACGTAATGCTCAATAACCGTCGCCTGCGCGCCTTCGGCAAGCTCGATATGATGACGATAGTGCGCCGTATTCATTTCGTCGCGTTCACTGCCACGGCTGATATGCATCAGCAGCAGCGGCTTCGCCGGACGCTGGTTGCGGGCCACGCGAATGCGGGTCGCGGCGCTGGCGAGGCTTTCCGTCAGGTGCAGGAACACCTCTGGCTGTATAGGCGCAGGCAGCCCTTCCCGCGTTTCATCAAAGGTAATGTCGAACCCGCTGGCGCTGACGTCATCGCTCAGTTCCGGCGAGAAGCGGCCGTCAATAAACACCAGGCGCAACGCGTCAAGGCTGAGCGCCAGCGCTTCGCGCTGCGCCTCGCTAAGTGGCTGCGGCTGCGGCAGCGCAAACTGGTTGTTCAGCAACCCTTCCAGCGGCGTATATTTCCAGTGTTCATGCTTGCGCGTGGGCAGGCCTGCGCGCAAAAGCTGCTGGAGATGCTGCTGCGCATATTCAGAGCGCTCGCCGCCCTGCGTTTCAAACAGGCGGTGCCACTGTTGCAGCGCGTTACTGTTGTTCTGTAAGCCAGCCATAGCCCTGCTCCTCCAGCTGTTTAACCAGCGTGAAATCGCCCGACTTCACGATCCGCCCCTGATAAAGCACATGGACGTAATCCGGCTTGATGTAATCAAGAATGCGCTGGTAGTGGGTCACGATAACGAAAGAGCGCTTATCGTCGCGCAGGCTGTTAACGCCATCCGCCACAATTTTCAGCGCGTCGATATCAAGCCCGGAGTCCGTCTCGTCAAGAATGCACAGTTCCGGCTCCAGCACCGCCATTTGCAGAATGTCGTTACGCTTTTTCTCGCCGCCCGAGAAACCCACATTCACGGAGCGAGTGAGCAAATCTTCCGGCATCTTCAGCAGCTTGATTTTTTCTTCCATCAGATCCTGAAAGTCAAAACGATCAAGCTCTTCCTGGCCGCGATACTTGCGCACAGCGTTAAGCGCCGTTTGCAGGAAGAACTGGTTGCTGACGCCCGGAATTTCTACCGGATACTGGAAAGCCATAAAGATCCCTTCGCCAGCGCGCTCTTCAGGAGAAAGCTCCAGCAGATCTTTGCCTTTGAAATGCACTTCGCCGCCGGTGACTTCGTAATCTTCGCGGCCGGCAAGGGTGGCGGAGAGGGTACTTTTGCCAGAGCCGTTCGGCCCCATGATGGCATGCACCTCGCCCGGACGAACGTCCAGATCCAGCCCGCGCAGGATCTGCTTATCTTCAACGCTTACCTGTAAGTTTTTAATGCTTAACATGTCTTATCCTTTCTTACGCCTTAGCCGACGCTGTGCTCAAGGCTAATGGCCAACAATTTTTGTGCTTCAACGGCGAACTCCAGCGGCAGCTCGGAGAAGACGTCCTTACAGAAACCGTTCACAATCATGGAGATAGCATCTTCTTCGCTGATGCCGCGTTGCAGGCAGTAGAAGAGCTGATCTTCGCCAATGCGCGAGGTGGTCGCTTCATGCTCCAGCTGGGCGCTGTTATTGCGACACTCCACATACGGGAAGGTATGCGCGCCGCAGTCTGCGCCAATCAACATGGAGTCGCACTGGGTGAAGTTACGGGCGTTGGTCGCCGTCGGCATGATTTTCACCAGCCCGCGATAGCTGTTCTGGCTGTGCCCTGCCGAAATCCCTTTGGAAATGATGGTCGACCTGGTGTTCTTACCAATGTGGATCATCTTGGTGCCGGTGTCGGCCTGCTGATGACCGCTGGTCAGCGCCACCGAGTAGAACTCGCCAATGGAGTTGTCGCCGCGCAGGATCACGCTCGGGTATTTCCAGGTGATGGCCGAGCCGGTTTCCGACTGCGTCCAGGACATCTTGCTGTTCTCGCCTTCGCACAGCGCGCGCTTGGTGACGAAGTTAAGGATGCCGCCGGTATTGTTATCGCCCGGGAACCAGTTCTGCACCGTGGAGTATTTCACTTCCGCATCTTTGTGGATGATCACTTCCACCACCGCCGCGTGAAGCTGGTAGCTGTCGCGTACCGGCGCGGAGCAGCCTTCGATGTAGCTCACATAGCTGCCTTCATCCGCCACCAGAATGGTGCGCTCGAACTGGCCGGTCTTTTCAGCGTTGATACGAAAATAGGTTGAAAGCTCCATCGGGCAGCGCACCCCTTTCGGCACGTAGATAAACGTACCGTCGGAAGCCACCGCCGCGTTCAGCGCCGCGAAGAAGTTATCGTTCGACGGCACCACGGTGCCGAGGTATTTCTTCACCAGTTCCGGGTGGTCATGTATCGCTTCGCCGAACGAGCAGAAAATAATGCCCTGCTCCGCCAGCTTTTCGCGGTAGGTTGTGGCAACGGATACGGAGTCGAAAATGGCATCCACCGCCACCTCTTTCCCTTCGCGCACCGGCACGCCAAGCTGGTTAAACGCCTCTTCCACTTCGTTGGTCAGATACGCATTGCTGCCGGTCTGCTGCACGGCGCCGGGCTGCGAAGCGCAACTGTCGTCGCAGTTGCCGCAGGAAGGCGCGGAGTAATAGCTGTAATCCTGATAATTCAGCTTATCGTAATGGGCGTGCAGCCAGTGCGGCTCTTCCATCTCCAGCCAGGCGTGATAAGCATTAAGGCGAAATTCCAGCATCCAGTCAGGCTCGTTGCGCCGGGCGGAAATCGCCCGCACCACCTCTTCGTTGATGCCTTTCGCCAGCTCATCGGTCTGCAACCGGGTGAAAAAGCCCTCTTTGTAGTTCAGGTGGCCGCCGGTCCAGGTTTGTACATCGTCAGTTGCTTCAGTATTACGAGACATAAGTTACCGCCTAAACCCCAAAACTTTCGCCGCACCCGCATTCGTGCTGCGCTTTCGGGTTATTAAATTTGAATATCTGATTTAATCCTTCGCGCACGTAGTCCACTTCGGTGCCATCAATAAACGGCATCGCCTGGAGCGACACGTAAAGACGCGCCCCGTCGTTTTCATAGACCAGATCGTCCTCTTTCGGCTCGCTGACGGTATCAAGGACATAACCAAAGCCTGCGCAGCCGGTCTGCTTAATGCCAAGACGCACGCCGAGCAGACCCGGTTTTTGCGCCATCAGCGAGCGGATATGCTCCGCAGCGCTCGCCGTCATGGTCAGACCCTGCCAGCTAAATTCTGCGGGATTGAAGGTTCCTGAATGTAATTCCATCACGCTACCTCACAATTGATTGCCTTTCAGGCGATAACACCATGTTAGTGATAATAATTATCACTTCAACCTCTGCGGATCAGGGGTATTACCCTAAAAGGCACTTTTTGAGCACACTTAATAAGCATAGACCCTCACAGAAATGCGATCAGACCGTAAATAACATTAATAAGTCTATGAAATTATTAATTAAAAACTTAATACCTTTTTAGATGCGCCACATGTTAAAAAGTTGTATAGAAAATACCTATTTATTAAATAGCCCACCCTTCAGGCAATACGTTGCCCCGTAACACTTCAGGTCGCCGCCTGGCATGCGCTGGCGTCATGCAAAATCTAAGCATGATAATGATTAAAGAATTGAGGTAATTTGCCGATATCTTCAACGGCCAGTAGATTCTGGCATCAACAAAAGGAAGGGTTGAGCTGCGCGGCCCGCGCGGTTGCTGCGGCGAGGACGCCCTGTTTTACCAGCAAAACGAATGGATAACTTTATGAAAGTTAAAGCAATATTAGCCGCTACGCTATTTTCTCTCTCCCTCACCTCCTGTTCGGCATGGATCCACGGAAATAAAACGCTGGCGGATGACAGCCAGAGCGACCAGCAGCTCAGCGCAAAAATCGTGGACGGAAAAAGCACGCTTCAGGATGTCGAAAAAACGTTCGGGGAAAAAGCAGCGAACCGCAGCACGCGCGCGAAAAGCTTTCCGGACGGAAAATACGCGCTTGCGCAATACACGGGGCATCTGAATGGCCTCAGCGGCACCTATGCGCACCGCTCGCTGTTTGTGGCTTACGACAGCAATCATGTCGTGGTGAACCACGCCATCACCACCAACAACTTCCGTGAAAAAAATAACTTCGAAAAAGATCCGCTTAACGTGAAAAACAGCGCGTTCGCCAGCCTTAATAAAGGCGACAGCCAGAACAAAGTCGTTACGCTTCTGGGCCAGCCGCGCGAAGCCACGTTCGCCGATAATGGCAATCTCCTGTGGATTTACAGCAGCACGGAAATCTCTCGCGACGCGTCATCCTATATTCCGCTTTACAATCTCGCCAGCGGCACCGAATCGGGTCAGTCCAACCGTTTGTACGTCGAGTTTGACCGCCAGAACCGGCTTGTGAATCTCTACTCTCTCTCGGTAAGCATTGTTCAGGGCAGCAGCCTGGGTAATGCGCAAGATTACCAGGAAAAAATCGACCGCCTGGTTAAAAAGTACTGATAAAAAAAGCGCCTTAGCGGCGCTTTTTTCTTGCGGTACAGGAAGTCACACCACTGCTGTGGTCAGCCTTGCGCTACAGCAGAGCCTGTTTTGCTCATCATAAATCTCTATCTGCCAGACCTGATGACGGCGCCCGGCGTGAAGCGCCCGGCAGACGCCGCGCACCCGGCCGCTGCGCACCGAACGCAGATGGTTGGCGTTAACTTCCAGCCCCACCACCTGCTGTTCGCCTTCGGTGCACAGATACCCTGCGACCGAGCCAAGCGTTTCCGCCAGCACCACGGACGCGCCGCCGTGCAGCAGGCCGAAAGGCTGATGGGTGCGACTGTCTACCGGCATTGTCGCTTCCAGTTCGTCATCGCCAAGACGCGTAAAACGAATATCGAGCAGCCCCACCATATTGCCCTGCCCCATGGCGTTAAGCGCTTCAAGCGTGGCGGTACGTTTCCAGATCATGGCAGAAACTCCAGCAGCGCCTGCAACGGATGACGCACGCCGTTGCCCTCGATGCGTTTCACCTGGCTGCGGCACGAATAGCCGGTGGCGAGGCAGCGGTTGCGCGGCAGGCGCTGCATCGCCTGGTGCCAGGAGAGCTCGTAAATGCCGAGCGAGCGCGCGTGGTTTTTCACCTCATGGCCATAGGTACCCGCCATACCGCAACAGCCAACATTCACGTTTTCAAGCTTCGCGCCGAAGCGGGCGAAAATTTGCGCCCACTGGCCGGGCGCGCCGGGCAGCGCCGTCACCTCTGTACAGTGACCGAAGAGATACCACGGCTCGCCGCTGACCGGCAGCGCCTCGCGTTTTTCCAGCGCCTGGGGCAACCATTCATGCACCAGCATGACGTGAAAATCGCCGCGCTCCGCGCCCAGCGTCTGTTTGTACTCATCGCGATAACAGAGCACCAGCGCCGGGTCGACGCCTACCATCGGCATACCCAGCGCCGCCACGCGGTTTAAAAACTCTGACGTTTTCTGCGCAGTGCGGGCAAAGCGTTGCAAAAAGCCTTTGATATGCTGCGCCTTGCCGTTAGGCGAAAACGGCAGCACCACCGGCTGGAAGCCGAGCTTTTCCACCAGCCGCACAAAATCCGCGACTACCTGGGCGTCGTAATAGCTGGTGAACGGGTCCTGCACCACCAGCACGGTGTTTTCCCGCGCCGCCTGAGAGAGCTTTTCCAGCTGCTCGAGCGTCATATTGGCAGAGCGGTTCCCCACCAGTTGCTGCTGAAGCGTGGGCGTGGAAAGCGGCGGCAGATCCACCATGCCGATGTGCTTTTCAGAAAAATTGCGCACCCACGGCTGGCTCATAAAGAAGTTGAACGTTTTGGGCGCGCGGGCCATCAGCGGCGCGTAGCTTTCCACTGTCGCCACCAGATGGTCGCGCAGCGGGCGCAGGTAACGGGTGTGGTAGAGCTGTAAAAAGCGCGAGCGGAACTCCGGCACGTCGATTTTTATCGGACACTGGGTTGAACAGGCTTTACAGGCAAGACAGCCCGACATCGCCTCTTTAACCTCATGGGAGAAGTCATACTCGCCTTTGTTGGCGTGCCAGCTGTTACGCGTGCGGGCAATCAGGGTGCGCAGGCTGGCGCGTTTCTCCGGCAGCGCTTTTTCAAGCTTTAACGGATCTATGCCGCGATCGGACAACAGCCTCAGCCACTCGCGTACAAGCGTCGCGCGGCCTTTTGGCGAGTGAATACGATCGCTGGTGATTTTCATCGACGGGCACATCGGGCTTTTCGCGTCGAAATTAAAGCACAGGCCGTTGCCGTTGCACTCCATGGCGCCGCGCCATGAGGTGCGCACGGCGAGCGGAATTTGCCGGTCCCAGGTGCCGCGCTTCACCGCATCCACTTTCATCATCGGCGCGTCAACGCCCATCGGCGGACAGATTTTCCCCGGGTTCAGGCGGTTGTCCGGATCAAAGGCGGCTTTAATGCGGCGTAGTTCGTTATAAAGCGTTTCGCCAAAAAAGGCCGGACTGTATTCAGCGCGAAAGCCTTTGCCATGCTCGCCCCACAGCAGCCCGCCATAGCGCGCGGTGAGCTCAACCACTTCATCGGAGATGCGCTTCATTAGCATCTCCTGCTGCGGATCGCACATATCCAGCGCCGGGCGAACGTGCAACACGCCCGCATCCACATGACCAAACATGCCGTAGCTCAGCCCGTGGCCGTCCAGCAAGGCGCGAAATTCAGCGATGTAATCAGCAAGGTGCTCTGGCGGCACGCAGGTGTCTTCCGCAAAGGGGATCGGCTTGGCGAGTCCTTTGGCGTTGCCGAGCAGTCCTACCGCTTTTTTACGCATGGCATAGATACGCTCCACGCCCGCCAGTTCGCGACAAACCTGCCAGCCAATAACGCCGCCTTCGCCTGCGGCCATCAGCGCATCCAGACGTTCGCACAGCGCCGCCACGCGGCTTTCAATCAGCGCTTCGTCATCGCCCGCGAATTCCACAATGTTTAGCCCGAGCATCTCTTTATCCGGCACATCGGTGATCAGCTCGCGCACCGAATGCCAGACAATATCTTCCCGCGCCAGGTTCAACACCCGCGAGTCTACCGTTTCCACCGACAGCGCCTTCGCCTCGACCATAAAAGGCGCGTTTCGCAGCGCGGAGTCGAAGGAGTCATATTTCACATTAACCAGCTGGCGGACTTTCGGCAGCGGCGTGATATCAAGCCGCGCTTCGGTAATAAAGGCGAGCGTGCCTTCGGAGCCGCAAAGAATGCGCGTGAGATCGAATTCGCTGAGATCGTCGTTGAAAACGTGGCGCAGGTCGTAACCGGTCAGGAAGCGGTTAAGCTTAGGGAATTTATCGAGGATCAACTGGCGCTGTTCGCGACAACGCTCCAGCACCGTTTTATAGATACGCCCGATGGCGGTGGCGTCGCGCCCCAGCGCTTCGGCAAGCGGCGTGGCGATAGACTGCGTGTCGAGAATATCGCCGCCCAACAGCACCGCCCGCAGCCCAATCACGTGATCGGACGTTTTGCCATAAACCAGCGACCCCTGCCCGGAGGCGTCGGTATTGATCATCCCGCCAAGCGTGGCGCGGTTGCTTGTAGACAGCTCCGGCGAGAAGAAATAGCCGTAAGGTTTAAGGAACTCGTTAAGCTGGTCTTTGATAACGCCCGCCTCAACCCGCACCCACCCCTGTTCCGGGTTGATCTCAATAATGCGGTTCATATGGCGCGACATATCAACGATGATGCCCTGGTTGAGCGACTGGCCGTTAGTGCCGGTACCGCCGCCGCGCGGGGTAAAGACCAGAGATTTAAAGCGGGGCTCGGCGGCGATCCGCGCTATCAGCGCGACATCGGCGGTTGAGCGGGGAAAAAGAACGGCATCGGGTAGAAGCTGGTAAACGCTGTTGTCGGTCGCCATGGTGAGGCGTTCCGCATAGCTGGTGGCGGTATCGCCGGTAAAACCCTTCTGCTCCAGTGCCTGCAAAAAATTGAGCACCAGCTGTACAAGCCCTGGCGCCTGAGAAATCTGTGGGATCATGAATCGTTGACCCTGCCTGACGTTGGTGATGTTAAGAAGTTATCGTTTGCGTTGTGCATTCAAGGTTGTATCACATTTTTTTAGCGGACGCCTGTAAGAATTGGCAGCGCTTTCCGTCTGTCAAAAATCACTGAAATACTTCATCATTTAAATACCGATGGGCCTGCAAGCGCCATCACAGCTCGCGCCTGGCGTAAGGCGCATTAATTAAGGTGAATGTGGTTTATGTTGAAACTTCGTCAGCCCATGGACGTGCCGCAGATTCTGTTGTCCGTGCTGTTTTTAACGGTGATGATTGTCGCCTGCCTGTGGATTGTCAGGCCGTTTATCCTTGGCTTCGCCTGGGCAGGTACGGTGGTGATCGCCACCTGGCCGGTGCTGCTGCGCCTTGAAAGTCTGCTGTGGGGCAGACGTTCGCTGGCAGTGCTGGTGATGACATTGCTGCTCATTTTACTTTTTGTTATTCCGATAGCGCTGCTGGTCAACAGCGTGGTGGATAACAGCGCGCCGGTGATCAAATGGGTGAGTTCCGGCCAGATGGCGCTTCCCGATCTCGCCTGGCTTAACAGCATTCCCATGGTCGGCAGCAAGCTTTATCTGGGCTGGCATAACCTGCTGGACAGCGGCGGCAGCGCTATTATGGCGAAAGCGCGCCCCTATATCGGCACCACTACCGGCTGGTTTATCGGCCAGGCGGCGCATGTCGGCAGACTGCTGATGCACCTTGGCCTGATGCTGCTTTTCAGCATTGTGCTTTACTGGCGTGGCGAACAGGTCGCGAACGGTATCCGGCATTTCGCTTTCCGCCTCGCCTCAAGGCGCGGCGATGCGGCCGTATTGCTGGCGGCGCAGGCAATCCGCGCCGTGGCGCTCGGCGTGGTGGTGACTGCGCTGGTGCAGGGCATTCTTGGCGGCGTCGGCCTCGCTGTGTCCGGCATCCCTTACGCCACGCTGTTGACGGTGGTGATGATCCTCACCAGCCTGATTCAGATTGGCCCGCTGCCGGTGCTGGTGCCGGCGATTATCTGGCTTTACTGGAGCGGCGACGCCACCTGGGGCATGGTGCTGCTGGCCTGGAGCGCCGTGGTCGGCACGCTGGATAACTTTATCCGGCCGGTGCTTATCCGCATGGGCGCCGATCTTCCAATGATTCTTATCCTTTCCGGCGTCATCGGCGGCCTTATCGCTTTCGGCATGATTGGCCTGTTTATCGGCCCGGTGGTGCTGGCGGTCTCTTGGCGGCTTTACTCGGTGTGGGTTCACGAGGCGCCGCCGCCGCAAAGTTCGCCGGAAGAGGCCATGGAAGTGCTGGAAGAGCCGGAAAACGAAGGCGCAGAAAAGTAATCAGCAGGCGGGGAAACCCGCCTTATTGTTAAGTTGTGCTTATCAATCGTAAACCACGACTTACTGGTCAGACCCTTAGGTTTCTTCTTTACAGCGGGTTTAACAACACAGATCATTCACCATTATTTAACTATTGAGACGAATCTGATCGACGTCAAAACGGCAGATGCCTACTATAAAGTCACGGTTATAAATCAACCCCTTGATTTATAAACATGGAAATCCCCTGAGTGAAACGAATTGCTGTGTGTAGTCTTTGCCCATCTCCCACGATGGGCTTTTTTTTGTCCTTTTTTTGCTACTGGCTCACTTCGCAATGACTGAGCATTTTCCACTGCTGGCCCAGAATACGCGTCTCGCCTGTCACCGTTACGGTCGCTGTTGCACGGATATCCGCGCTGGATGCGCCGACATGAATCTCAAATTCGCCCGGCTCGACAATACGCTCGCCGTCGCGGCGGGTGAAGTTAAGCATATCAACCGGCAACGAGAAGGTAAGGCGCGCGCAGGCGCCTGCTTCCAGCGTCACGCGCTGAAAGGCTTTTAGCTCCTGCACCGGCCGCACCATTGAGGCGACTTTATCGCGCACGTAAAGCTGCGCCACTTCGCTTCCCTTACGCTCGCCGCTGTTGGTAACGGTGACGGAAACGTTGATGATGCCGTCGTCAACGGCAACCTCAGACTCCGCCAGCGTCAACGGGCTGTAATCGAATTGCGTCCAGCTCAGGCCGTAGCCGAACGGGTAGCGCGCGCCAAAATGAAAGGCGTACGGCGTCCCTCCGCTTTTCAGCTTGTGGTTGTAGTAATAAGGCATCGCTCCGGCGCTTTTCGGCGCGGAAACCACCAGCCGCCCCTGCGGCTCCGCTTTTCCGCTAAGCACATCCGCGATGGCGTGACCGCCCTCCTGCCCCGGCGCCCAAGCCATCAGCAGCGCAGCAACGCGCGACTCCAGCCCGCCCAGGTGGTAAGGCCGCCCGCCGGTCATCACCACCACGACCGGTTTCCCTGTTTCCACCAGCGCCTCCAGCAGCTGTTGCTGCACGCCGGGCAGCGCCAGGCTGTCGGTATCGGACCCTTCGCCCACCGTACCGCTCTGAAAAAGCCCGGCGAGATCGCCGACAAACGCCAGCACCACATCGCTTTGCCGCGCCTGCTCCGCCGCCTGGGCGATTAAGCTCAGGTCGCGTGAAACCGGCGAGCTTTGCATCGGCTTGTTGCCGCTGTCACCCGGGAAAACAGGCGCCCCCGCCATGCGCTTCTCAATAATGTGACAGCCTTTGGCGTAACGCACGTTCGCTTCGCCCAGTTGCTCACGCAGCGCCTGTAGCGGCGTGGTCACTTGCGTGGTCTGCTCAAGCATGTCGCTGATGATTAGATGCACCGGGAAGCTATAGCCGCTCAGCAGCGCCAGCGGATCGTCAGCCGTTGGCCCAATAACCGCTACCCTCTGGCCGGGGGCCAGCGGCAACGCGCCGCGGTTTTCCAGCAGCGTCAGCGAACGAGTCGCCACTTCGCGGGCTACGCTTCGCGCCTCGTCGCTTTGCAGCACCACGGCGTTTTCATCGGCATAAGGACGCTCGAAAAGGCCGAGACGGAATTTGTGCGCCAGCACGCGCCCGACTATTTCATCTATTTTTTCCATGCTGATAAGCCCGCGCTCTACTGCTTCCCCCAGATGGCGCGCGCAGTCGTCTTTCGGCAGCTCAATATCCAGCCCGGCGTTGCAGGCAAGCGCGATGGACTCCGCGCCGTCGTGCGAAACGCCGTGATGCTGGTGTAAAAGGCTGACGCCGCCGTAGTCGGCCACAATAAGGCCATCGAAGCCCCACTGGTTACGCAGCACCCCGGTGAGCAGGAAATGGTCGCTGTGTCCTGGCTGGTTGTCGATATCGTGATAGGCAGGCATCACCGAACCGGCGTTCGCCAGTTTCACCGCCATCTCAAAGGGCAGCAGAAAAGTATCGTTAAGTTCGCAAAAGCCCAGGTGTACCGGCGCATGGTTGCGCGCCCCTTCGCTAAACGAATGACCGACATAATGTTTCAGCGTAGCGAGCAGGTCGCGAGATTTGCCCTGGAGCCCCTGTACGTAACGCGTGGCCATGACGCCCACCAGCCACGGATCTTCGCCAAAGGTCTCTTCGGTACGCCCCCAGCGTACATCGCGCGAGACATCCAGCACCGGCGCCAGCCCCTGGTGGCAACCCGTGGCGCGCGCCTCTGCGCCGATTGCCGCCGCGGCGCGCTCCACAAGCTCCGGATCCCATGTCGAGCCATAGTTAAGCGAAGAAGGGAAAAGCGTGGCGTCTTTACAGAGCAGCCCGACTAAACACTCTTCGTGAAACATCGCCGGAATGCCGAGGCGCGTCTCTTCCACCAGCGTTTTTTGCAGCCGGTTAGCGGCGCGCACTCCCTCTTTCGCCTCTACGATATGTGTGCCGAGCGGCCGGGTTATTTGCCCTACGCCGCGCTGAAGCCGGGTGGCGAGATCCGCCTGTTCGCTCACGCCGGCGAAGTCGTCGCTCAGGTCGCTGCGCTCGCGATGGTTTCCCTCGGGGGAAAGGATGAGCCAGTAAGCGTGCATCTGGGCAAATTTCTCCTCCGGCGTCATACGCGCCAGCAGGTCTGCCACGCGCTCGTTTACCGGGCGCTGCGGATCTTTATAAATCTCGGTCATCAGTTACTCCTGTACAGCGGGGTTGAGTGACGAGGTTTCTTCGCGGGTTTTGCGCTTGCGGGCCAGCGCCCCGGCGATATCGGCTACGCGGCGGCTGCTGAGTTTGTAAAAACAGAGCAGCAGCGCCATGCAAAGGAAAAGCGCGCAAGGGATCAGCGTAAACAGCGCATTGATGGTGGTCAGCACGGTAGCGCTCTGCGCGGTCTGGTTGGGCAGGTAATCAACCATGCCCAGCACCCACCCGACAACAGCGCCGCCCAGCGCCAGGCCAAATTTGATGGCGAACAGCGCGGTGGAGAAAACCAGCCCGTCGAGACGCCGCCCGCTGCGGTGCTCCTCGTAGTCCACAACATCAGAGAACATGGTCCATTGCAGGGGGGTCGTCAGGTTCTGGATAAAGCTGAAAACAATATTTATGGTGAATATGAGCCAGACAGCGGAAGGCGGGATAAAAAAGATCGCCGCCGCCAGCGCCACAAAGCTAATTATGGTCCACTGATAGGCGCGCACGCGGTCGAATTTCCCCAGCAGACGCTCTGATAATAAGGCGCCGGATAAATTCGCCACCATGCCGGAAACAATAAACGCAAAGACTAAATCGGGGCGCAGCATGACGTATTTGACGTAATACATGGTGGCGGAGCCACGCGTCACCACTGCGGTTAATAATAAAACGTTAAAGACAAAAATAATCCGCCACTGGCTGTTGGCCGTCAGCAGCTTTAAATCTTTAAGCAGTGAAGCGGAATTATCATTGCCTGGCGCATAGCGCTCGCGGGTCATGAAGAAACAGCAGTAAAAAAGCACGACGCCTAATAACCCCATTAACCCCATGGCGAAGAAATAGCCCTTTTGCGGGTTGCCGTCGCCAAGCCACTCCACCAGCGGCAAGGCGATCACTGTGACAATCAGGCCGCCGATAAACGACAGCCCAAAGCGCCAGGATTGTAGCGAGTGGCGTTCGCGCGGGTTAAGCGTCAGCGCGCCGGGCATGGCGCAGTAAGGCACGTTGATTGCCGAATAGACAAGGCTCAGCAGGCTGTAGGTAGCGCAGGCGTAAACGATTTTCAGCGTCGGGCTAAGGGGCGGCACATAGAATGTCAGCAGGCAGCTAACGCCAAAGGGGATCGCGAACCAGAGCAGCCACGGGCGAAAGCGGCCGTGGCGCGTTTGCGTGCGATCCACCAGCGCGCCGATGCAGGGGTCAATAAAGGCGTCGATGACCCGCACCAGTAAAAACATGGTGCCCATAATAGCGGCGGGAAGGCCGAATATATCGGTATAGAAATAAGCGAGAAATAAGGTTGCGGTTTGCCAGACCAGCGCGCTGGCCATATCGCCAAGCCCGTAGCCTATTTTATCTTTGGTAGTCAGCACAGAGGAGAGCGTCATTATTATTTGCCTTTTATCAGGTTAAAATTATTCAACCCGCACACCAACAGACCGTGCGATGTGAGGCTAAGTATTAATAAGCCCAGGCCGCGCAACAATTGCTGTAATTACCAGACAGATTACGTTTTTTTGCTTTTTCTCCTGACTGTGAGCTGGCGCAAATATATAAACGCGATAAATAAAAAAAGCCCGCATTGCGCGGGCTTTTCTCAACACTTACGTTACTTGTTCAGTTCGGCAAGGCTAAGCCAGGTTTGCACCACGGTATCGGGGTTCAGGGAAAGGCTGTCGATCCCCTCTTCCATAAGCCAGGCGGCGAAATCTTCGTGATCTGACGGCCCCTGGCCGCAGATACCGACATATTTGCCCTCTTTTTTCGCCGCGCGGATAGCCATGGAAAGCAGCGCTTTTACCGCCTCGTTGCGTTCGTCAAAGAGTTCAGATACGACGCCGGAGTCGCGGTCAAGACCGAGCGTCAACTGAGTCATATCGTTAGAGCCGATGGAGAAGCCGTCGAAGTGCTCAAGGAATTGCTCCGCCAGCAGGGCGTTAGACGGAATTTCACACATCATAATGACTTTCAGCCCGTCCTCGCCGCGCTTAAGCCCCTGACGCGCCAGCTCGTCCACCACGGCTTTCGCCTGCTCTACGGTGCGCACAAACGGGATCATGATCTCCACGTTAGTCAGCCCCATCTCGTTACGCACGCGTTTAACCGCTTCACACTCCAGCGCGAAGCAGTCGCGGAAGCTGTCTGAGACATAGCGGCCTGCGCCGCGAAAGCCGAGCATCGGGTTCTCTTCGTCCGGCTCGTAACGCTCGCCGCCCACCAGGTTGGCGTATTCATTCGATTTGAAGTCGGACAGGCGCACGATAACCCGTTTTGGCCAGAACGCCGCGCCAAGCGTCGCGATCCCTTCCGTCAGGCGGCCGACATAAAATTCGCGCGGTGAGTCGTAACCTTTCATCATTTCGCGAATTTCGTTTTGCAGGCCCGCTTCCTGCTGGTCAAACTCCAGGAGCGCGCGAGGATGCACGCCGATCATACGGTTGATGATGAACTCAAGGCGCGCCAGCCCTACCCCTTCGTTAGGCAGGCAGGCAAAGTCAAACGCGCGGTCCGGGTTGCCGACGTTCATCATTATTTTCAGCGGCAGGTCTGGCATGGTGTCGACGCTTGAGCTTTTGACGCTGAAATCGAGTAGCTCGGCGTACACGTAGCCAGTATCGCCCTCGGCGCAGGAAACGGTGACGTTTTCGCCATCTTTCAGCCGTTCGGTGGCGTCGCCGCAGCCTACAACCGCCGGAATGCCCAACTCGCGGGCGATAATCGCCGCATGGCAGGTGCGCCCGCCGCGGTTAGTCACAATCGCCGCCGCTTTTTTCATGATCGGCTCCCAGTCCGGGTCGGTCATGTCGGTGACCAGCACATCGCCTGGCTCAATGCGGTTCATCTCGCTGATGTCATGGATGACTTTCACTGCGCCCGCCCCGATCCGGTGGCCGATTGCGCGGCCCTCCGCCACGATTTTCCCCTGCGAATGCAGCTGATAGCGCTCCATGACCTGCCCGCGGGAACGCACGGTTTCCGGGCGCGCCTGGACGATAAACAGCTTGCCGGTATGGCCATCTTTAGCCCATTCGATGTCCATCGGGCGGCCATAATGTTTTTCAATCTGCACCGCCTGCTTCGCCAGCTCCTGCACCTCGTCAGGGGTAATGCAGTAGCGATCGCGGTCAGTTTGCGGCACATCCTCAATGCGCACCTGCTTGCCGTGCTCCTGGGTTTCGCCATAAACCATACGGATTTTTTTCGACCCCAGCGTGCGGCGCACAATCGCCGGGCGTCCCGCTTCCAGCCCCGGTTTATGCACGTAAAACTCATCCGGGTTGACGGCGCCCTGCACCACCATTTCGCCAAGGCCGTACGCAGCGGTAATAAATACCACCTGATCAAAGCCCGATTCGGTATCGATGGAGAACATTACGCCGGAAGCGGCGAGATCGGAACGCACCATGCGCTGAACGCCAGCCGAAAGCGCGACGCCGCGATGATCGTAACCCTGATGCACGCGATACGAGATAGCGCGGTCGTTAAACAGCGAGGCGAAGACATGCTTCACCGCCACCATGACCGCGTCGATGCCCTGCACGTTGAGGAAGGTTTCCTGCTGGCCGGCGAAAGAGGCGTCCGGCATATCTTCTGCCGTGGCGGAGGAGCGTACGGCAAACGACGCTTCGGCGTCGTCGGCGGAAAGCTGCTCGTAAGCGTCGCGGATAGCCTCTTCCAGCTCGGGCTGGAAAGGTGTGTCGATGATCCACTGACGGATCTGCGCGCCCGCTTTCGCAAGCTCTGACACATCGTCAATGTCGGTTTTATCCAGCAGTTCATAAATGCGCTGGTTGACGCCGCTCTGGTCGAGGAACAGGTTAAACGCCTCGGCAGTGGTGGCAAATCCATTCGGTACGGAGACGCCCATGCCGGAGAGGTTAGTAATCATTTCACCCAGGGAGGCATTTTTGCCCCCAACTCTGTCTACATCATTCATGCCGAGTTGGTTGTACCAAAGCACCAGCGGTGACGAGCCATTGTTGGTCATCGAACAATCCTTTTGTGATATATGAACGGGGATACGAAACACCTGACAACAAATTTAGTCTGGCATATTTATTCCGCAGCGAAAAACGGTGAATCGTTCAAGCATATTAAATTTTTTAATTTTCAGACCACTTACCATTAATTTCAGACCACTTTTCGTACTAATTCTAAGCTATTGATTAAGAAGAAATCATTATTAAAATAAAGGATTATCTGCCGCTTCGAAAAATTGAATGGTGGTTTTCATTAATTATAAAAACCCCGTTTCATTTTATAAAAATGAGATAATCGCTATGCTTTGGCCTGCGGATTTAAATTATGCTTAGGCCGGTTCTTAACTCATTCAGGATGCAGGCAATGGACAATGTGGTTGATCGTCATGTTTTTTATATTTCCGATGGCACCGCCATAACCGCGGAAGTGCTGGGCCATGCGGTGATGTCGCAATTTCCGGTTTCTATCAACAGCATTACCCTGCCTTTTGTGGAAAACGAGAGCCGCGCCCGGGCGGTGAAAGAGCAGATCGACGCCATTTTTCAGCAAACCGGCCTGCGCCCGCTGGTGTTTTTTTCTATTGTCCTGCCGGAAGTGCGCGCCATCATTTTGCAAAGCGAAGGGTTTTGCCAGGATATTGTCCAGGCGCTGGTCGCCCCGCTACAGCAGGAGCTAAAGCTGGACCCAACCCCGGTGGCGCACCGTACCCACGGGTTAACGGCGGGCAACCTGATGCGCTACGACGCCCGTATCGCCGCGATCGATTACACGCTCGCCCATGATGACGGCATTTCGTTGCGCAACCTCGACCAGGCGCAGGTGATCCTGCTTGGTGTTTCCCGCTGCGGCAAAACGCCCACCAGCCTTTATCTTGCAATGCAGTTCGGCATTCGTGCGGCAAACTACCCGTTTATTGCCGACGACATGGATAACCTGACGCTGCCTGCAGCGCTGCGCCCGCTCCAGCACAAGCTTTTTGGCCTGACCATCAGCCCGGAGCGGCTGGCGGCTATCCGGGAAGAGCGTCGCGAAAACAGCCGTTACGCCTCAATGCGCCAGTGCCGGATGGAGATTTCTGAAGTGGAAGCGCTTTACCGCAAGCACCAGATCCCCTACCTCAACAGCACGAACTTTTCGGTAGAAGAACTGGCGACCAAAATCCTCGATATTATGAAGCTGAGTCGACGCATGTACTAGCAAGCTAGTTCAACGGTGCGATAATTTATGGTAAGGTCTCGTTCATCTGGCTGATAATCTTTCTCGTTTCTTGAAATCAGACGTGATTCGTTTATCGTGATGGCCATCACTTTCCGGCGCTGTGGCCGGAAAGCAACCACTTTCGAGACACCCAATGAATAAAACCGATGAACTGCGCACGGCGCGCATCGACACGCTTGTCACGCCGCAGGAGCTGGCGCAACGCTATCCCGTCACGCCCGAAATGGCGGAACATGTCACCGGCGCGCGCCGCCGTATCGAAAAAATCCTTAATGGCGAAGATAACCGCCTGCTGGTGGTGATTGGGCCTTGCTCAATCCACGATCTTTCCGCTGCCGTAGAGTATGCCGGGCGGCTAAAGCCACTGCGCGAGAAGTATCAGGCGCAGCTTGAAATCGTGATGCGGACGTACTTTGAGAAACCGCGTACCGTGGTGGGCTGGAAAGGCCTTATCTCAGACCCGGACCTTAATGGCAGTTACCGGGTAAACCATGGCATTGAGCTCGCCCGCCGTCTGCTGGTGCAGATTAACGCGCTTGGCGTTCCCACCGCCACGGAGTTTCTGGATATGGTGACCGGCCAGTATATTGCCGACCTGATTAGCTGGGGCGCTATCGGCGCGCGCACCACAGAGAGCCAGATCCACCGGGAAATGGCCTCGGCCCTCTCCTGCCCCGTGGGCTTTAAAAACGGGACTGACGGCAACACCCGTATCGCCGTCGACGCCATTCGTGCTTCCCGCGCCAGCCATATGTTTCTGTCGCCTGACAAACATGGCCGCATGACGATTTATCAGACCAGCGGCAATCCATACGGTCATATCATCATGCGCGGCGGTAAACAGCCGAACTACCATGAGACGGATATCGCCGCCGCCTGCGCGACGCTGCGCGAATTTAATCTGCCGGAGCGGCTGGTGGTTGATTTCAGCCATGGCAACTGCCAGAAACAGCACCGCCGTCAGCTGGAGGTGTGCGAAGAGATTTGCCGCCAGCTGCGCGCCGGTTCGCAGGGCATCGCAGGGGTAATGGTGGAAAGCTTCATTAAAGAAGGCGCCCAGCCTGTCGCCGCCGGGCAGCCGCTGGTGTATGGTCAATCGATTACCGACCCGTGCCTCGGCTGGGAAGAGAGCGAAGCGCTGCTCGCCATGCTTGCAGAGGCAATGCAAAGCCGGGCCTGATCCCACGTTAAAAAGGCGCCTTCCGGCGCCTTTATGTTAGCTTGAACAGCTCACTTCCAGCCTTTTGCCCCAGTCCGGCGGACGGTGGGTGAAATCGTCATCGCGATCGGCAAACGGCGTTTGTAACGCTTCGCACAGGCGCGCCAGTTCGCTGGGATCATCTTTTTCCGCCCCTTCAATGGCCCGCTGCGCCAGCCAGTTGCGCAGCACCACCGCCGGGTTCGCCGCTTTCATCGCCTGCTGGCGCGCGTCGTCGGTGATCTCTTCCTGCTGCAACCGTTCACGGTAGCGGCTAAACCAGCTGTCGAAGGCTCCCCGGTCGATAAATTCATCGCGCAGCGGCGAGGCGGCGGAATGCTGTTCCGTCTGGCTCAGCATGCGGAAAGTACGGGTATAGTCGCTCCCCTCGCGCGCCATAAGCGAAAACAGCGTCGTCAGCAGATCGTTATCGGCCATCTGTTCGGTATGAAAGCCGAGCTTCGCGCGCATCTGTTTGCCGTAAGCGCGCATAAGCGACATCTGGTAGCGATCAAGCCCATTGTTGAGCACATCGACATCGATAAAAGGCGACAGCGTCTGCGCCAGCCGTTGCAGGTTCCATAACCCCACCGCAGGCTGATTATCAAACGCATACCGCCCCTGATAATCGGAATGGTTGCAGATAAAGTGCGGCTGGTAATCGTCCAGGAAACCATAAGGGCCGTAGTCGATAGTCAGCCCGAGAATAGACATGTTGTCGGTATTCATTACGCCGTGGGCGAAACCTACGCTTTGCCAGTGCGCCATCAGCGAAGCGGTTCGATCCACCACCTCGTTAAACCACAGGGCGTAACGCTCTTTCTCCTGCGCCAGGTGGGCAAAATGATGGTCGATAACGTAGTCGGCGAGCTGCTGCACTTTTTCCGGCTCGCGACGGTAGTAAAAGTGCTCGAAATGACCAAAACGCACATGGCTTTGCGCAATACGCATCAGCATGGCGCCGCGTTCGGTGGTTTCGCGCCGCACTGGCGTGTCGCTGGTGACTATCGAAAGCGCCCGGGTGGTGGGAATACCCAGATAGTGCATCGCTTCAGAGGCAAGGAACTCGCGCACCGTCGAGCGCACCACCGCACGTCCGTCGCCCATGCGGGAATAAGGCGTCAGCCCGGCGCCTTTCAGGTGCCAGTCGACTTTACGCCCGTCTGGCAGCTGTTGTTCGCCAAGCAGAATACCGCGCCCGTCGCCCAACTGCCCGGCCCAGACGCCAAACTGATGGCCGCTGTAAACCTGGGCCAACGGCGCCATGCCCGGCAACAGCGCTTCGCCGCCCCAGACGCCAGCCGCATGCTCTGGTGTAAATAACGTTTCATCAAGCCCCAGCTCTTGCGCCAGTGGCGCGTTATGCCACAGCAGGCGGCTGTTTTTCAGCGGCGTGGGGGAAAGCTCGGTAAAGAAACCCGGCAGCTCGTCGCGCCAGGTGGATACAAATTGGGGATTTTCGCTCATGAGGCCTCCTGCACTAAGTGTAGTGCCTCATGCGCCGTCTAAACACGGCGCTTATGCAGGGTTATTCAATGAGTTTCGCCAGCGAGGCGGCAAGAACGGGCGGCCAGAGGCTTCCCTGAACGGCGCCGACGCCCAGCGCTACCGCGTGACGGCGGGCTATTTCGTTGTCCACGCCCGGGAGGATAAGCGTTTCGCAACAGGGGGAGATCTGTTTAATGATGGCGGAAATAAAAGGCTCGAACGTCGCAGGCGAGAGTTTACGGTTAATAAAGTTTTTATCGAGCTTCACCCGCTGATAAAGCCCTTCATAAACTGCCCGGCTGGTTGTGCCGCCTGAACCATAGTTAGCCAGCATTAATGGATGGATTTTGTGCAAAGGGTGAAGTACCGAATGCGACTTACCTTCATTCAGCCCTGGAAAATCCTCAGTAATGCTGAACTCCAGAAATGACAATTCACTGACTCTTTTTTGCAATGCAATGCTGGTCAAAAGCGCCCTGGCGGTAATTTCATTAACGCTAACCCAGGCCAGAACATTATTATCGATAAAAAATGACCGATTATGCTCAACCAGACTAATAGCCTCATAAAAAAGGATGAGCTGTTGTTCCGCTGTAAGTTGAGAAAGAACTAATCCTGCCGGAATACGCACCGGGGCATTTTCGCTAATAAAGTCAGCGAGGAGTTCGACGCCCAACAGTGAGCCATCCCCCCGCCAGGTAGGGAGAAATAAATACTGCGAGCGGTATTGGACGTCGAGCGAAACAATCATTATTCACGCTCCGTCTGGTCCGGTAATAAACAACGAGATTTTTTGCATATCACAACGGTGCAACCAGACTGATTTTATTGCAATAATTACCACGCTCTATCCTTAGAGATTCAGAATTATCCTTAGCTGCTTTTAGCTTACTATAGTTAATCGTCAATAGACAAATTGGCTGAAAAAATTACCTGTCGCTATAAATGATTTGTAAGGTATCAATTACAAAAAATCTTAATTTATTTACGCTAAACAATGACCATAACTATTTTTTAACCTGAACGTTAAGCTGTGAAGGATTGTTTAACTTCTCTAACGGGGCAACTACGCCTGCCCCGCTATTTCATATATTCGGCAATCAGCGAAATGCGGGCAGGTAATCGCGATTGAGTGTTAAAAGCTCTTCAAGTATATCCCCGGCAAGCCCGGCGTCGCCCACCAGCGGATTAACAATCAATGCCAGCAACGCTGCCTGCTTATCGCCGTTTACCGCCGCGTCGATGGTCAGGCGCTCGTACGTTTTTACCTGGGTGGTCAGTGCGTGCATGGCGGGCGGCAACGCGCCAAACGCCAGCGGTTTCGCCCCTGCGGCATCGACCACGCAGTTGGTTTCCACCACAGCGTCATCCGGCAGTCCCTGAATAGCCCCCTTATTAGCGGTATTCACCACCAGCTGCGCGCCTGTATCGTTATGAATCGCTTCTATTAATTCCAGCGCGACCTGCGAGTAAAACGCGCCGCCGCGAAGGCTAAGCTCCGCGGGCTTATGGGCAAGATGCGGATCGCGGTACTGCCCGAAAAGCGACGCTTCTACTTTCATCACCTGCTCTGCGCGGGTGCCTTCCTTTTGCGCCGCCGCCTGCTCCTCTTCCAGCATATGACGGGGAAGATAAAAATAACGGTGATAAGGACACGGAATGGCGCCCAGCGCCCGCAACAGTCCGGCAGGCCATGGCGCCTCCTTAATATTGTTCATGGTCATCGCCGCGCCGCTGCAAAGTTTTTCGATAACCTCCTGGGTGCGGTTCTCACCCCGCACGTTCACTTCGTGTACCCAGACCATATGGTTCAGGCCGGCAAACCGCAAACGCAGCGCCTCGAAGGGCTCTTCCAGCATGTGGGCGAGCATATGGTGCATGGCGATCGGCACATTGCATAACCCGATGATTCTGGCGTTGGTATGGCGCTGCACCGCTTCGGTGACGATAGCTGCCGGGTTGGTGAAGTTAATTATCCAGGCTTCGGGCGCCAGCCTTTCCACCTTACGGGCGATATCAAGCATAACGGGAATGGTGCGCAGCGCCTTGGCGAAGCCGCCGATGCCAGTGGTTTCCTGGCCGATAAGATGATATTTCAGCCCCAGCCGTTCATCGGCGGCGCGGGCCGCTAACTGGCCAACCCTCAGTTGCGTCAATACGAAACTGGCATCGCGGATAGCCTCGTCGGGCTGGAAATGCACCGTCACTTTCACCGCCTCCATGCCGTTTTTCGCCAGCATCCTGCGGGTGAGCGCCGCGATGGTCTCGACTTTATCCCGTCCTGCCTCCACATCCACCAGCGCCAGTTCCCGTAGCGCCACTGACGCCCGGCGCGCAATTAGCCCCTCTACCAGTTCCGGGGTATAGCTACTGCCGCCGCCAATAACCGCAATTTTGATTGTTTTGCTCATTGCTGCTCCTGCGCCTGAAAAGGTCTGAATTGCTCGCGATCTGCGTAAGCGAAGGTTAAGCGTAGCGTCAGGTTGCCGGGCAAGGAGAGAGCGAGTCGCCATTGTTACAATATGGCGCAAGCAAAAGCGGAAAGTGTGAAGAGGAACGCCGCCGCGCAAGGCGGCGGGGAAAGTCAGATACGGCGCGCCTGCCAGAATTTTTTGCGCCAGTAGACGTTATCAAGCGAGGAGCGGATCACGCCACGGCTGGTTGAGGCGTGAATAAACTGGTTATCGGTATCATAAATGCCGACATGGAGGCCGTTCTGGCCGCTGCCGGTTTTGAAAAACACCAGATCGCCTGGCAGCAGATCGTCTTTATCGATTTCCGTACCGATTTCAGCCTGCTCGCGCGTTTCGCGCGGCAGCTGCAACCCGAACTTGTCGCGTAACGTCAGCATAACGAAGCCCGAACAATCCACTCCGCCGCGGCTCATTCCGCCATAGCGATAAGGCGTGCCGCGCCAGTGGCTAAGCTGGTCATTCAGGCCAGCGATAACGGTGATGGAATCAGACAGCCGCGCATTGGGCGGCGGCGCGCGATGATGGCTGCATCCTGCCAGCAGCAGGGTTGCAGCAAGGAGTAACCAGAGCCGCATTTTCAGGCAAATCCTCTACCCGTTTTTTGTTTTGGCTAATGTAGCCTGCCCCGGTTCGGCGAGGCAAGCGCCGTGCTTTGCTAAAGGGGACAAATGAGCATGCTGTGACCTTCCACCTGAAGGCGGCGAAACGGCAGGCCATAAGCGGTAGCGAGATGCGCAGGCGTAAGCACCTCATCGCGCTTGCCTTCGGCTATTAATTTGCCTTCGCGCAGCAGCCAGACGCGGTGCGCATGGCGCAGCGTGTGGTTTAGATCGTGGCTGCTCATAACGATGGCGATACCCGCCTCGCAGAGTTGATAGAGCAGCTTATCGAGCGCCGCCTGTTGCGCAACGTCCAGACTGTTCATCGGCTCATCCAGCAACAGGAGTTGCCCCGCTGGACTGGAATGCGGATCAATTTGCAGCGCGACAGCTGCAAGCCTTACCCGCTGCCACTCTCCCCCGGAAAGCTGGTTCACCGGCCGGGCGAGCTTATCATCAAGCCAGAGCGCCCCGGCTATCTCTGTTATCCGGCTTGCATTCGGGCTGGCATGCTGGTGCAGAGAAAGATAATGCCAGACCGGCATCGTAAAAGGCGGCATCTGCTGTTGCGTAAGAAAAGCGCGATGGCGGGCAAGCTGTTCGCTGCGCCATTCATCCAGCGGCGCGCCCGCAAACATAATGCTGCCCGCGCCAGTGGTAAGCCCCGCCATGCGCGCGAGCAGCGTGCTTTTCCCTGCGCCGTTCGGCCCGACAAGATGCAACAGCTCTCCCGGTTTCACGGTAGCGGTAAGCGGGCCAAGACGGCCCGGCACCGCCACATCGCGCAATTCCATCAGCGCCATTTTATTTCGCCAGCGCCACCTTGATAGCTTCCATCACGATGGGATCTTCCGGGGTCATATCCGGCGAGAAGCGTTGAACTACTTGTCCGTCGCGGCCAATCAGGAATTTTTCAAAGTTCCACAGGATGTCGTCCGGATAGAGCGGCGCGCGCCCTTTGCTTGCCAGACGCTCATAAAATCCGCTTGATTCCGGCGCAACTGCGGTTGGGCAGGCGGCAATCAGCTTTTGGTAAAGCGGATGACGGTTCTCCCCGTTGACGTCAATTTTGCTGAACAGCGGGAACGTTACGCCGTAAGTAGTGCTACAAAAGGTTTTGATCTCTTCTTCGCTGCCCGGCTCCTGGCCGAGAAACTGGTTGCAGGGAAAAGCCAGCACGCTGAAGCCCGCCTCTTCCCAGGCTTTGTGAATGTTCTCCAGCTGCTCGTATTGCGGGGTCAAACCGCATTTCGAGGCCACGTTAACAATCAGCAGCACCTTGCCTTTCCAGCGTTCAAGCGACGTAGTTTCACCGTCAATGGTCGTCACTTCGGTGTTCAGCACATCTTGTTGCATAGCATCCCCTTAATGGATTGAATGAAGGCTTTATCGTCCAGCCTTTAATAATAGCCAGATAAATACTGGCGCGCCCAGCGTTGCGGTGACAACGCCTATCGGTAGCTCCGCCGAAGCCAGCGCCAGCCGGGCAATGATGTCCGCCGCCAGCAACACCGCCGCGCCCGCCAGCGCGCAGGCGGGCAGCAGGACGCGGTGGTCCGTGAGTTTGCATAGCCGCAGAATATGAGGAATAACCAGACCGATAAAACCAATCGCGCCAGAAAGCGCTACGCTGACGCCAACCAGCCAGCCCGTCGCTATCACCAGCACATTACGCCAGAGCCAGACGGGCAGACCGAGCTGGCGGGCGGACGTTTCTCCCAGCGCCAGCATATTGAGCGGCAGCGCCTGACGGCAAACCCAGACCATTGCCGGCAAAAGCGCCGCAATGAGCCAGCCGTGCCGCCAGTCTACGCCGCCGAAACCGCCCATCATCCAGTACATCAGTTGGCGCAGGTCAAGACTGGTGGAGAAGTAAACGGCCCAGGTCATGAGCGCGCTGCAAATAATGCCGAGCGCCACGCCTGCCAGCAGCAGGCGGCTGTTGGAAAGCTGACGCCTGGCGAAACGCAGCAGGATAAGCGTGATCGCTAACGCCCCGCCGATGGCGCACAGCCCCAACAGCCAGCCAGGCAATGCGCCGTGGCCCAGCAGCACGGCGGCGATAAGCCCTACGCCCGCGCCGTTAGAGACGCCAAGCAGACCGGGTTCCGCCAGCGGGTTTTCAAACAACGCTTGCATAATGGCGCCAGAAAGCGCCAGTGCCGCGCCAACGACCAGCACCGCCAGCGTACGCGGCAGACGTATTTGCCATATGAATAGCTTACCGCTTTCGCTAAACCAGGCTGACGGCGCCAGCCACTGGTCGCCTGCGCAGAGGCTTAGCAACATCGTCAGCAGCATGAAGACCAGAAGGCCCCACAGCCAGCGGCGTTCATGCACACGTTGTTGTTCGATAAAAGAGAGCATGGGTGAATCTGACGTTATGGTTATAGTCCTTTGATTCTAAGGGCCGGTTTCGGCGCGCAAAAGAAAAAAGGCCGCACAATGCGGCCTTTTTGATTAGGTCAGATTACTCTGTCTTCGGCGAAGCGTTTTCAACCCGACTTTTCAACTTCTGTCCCGGCCTGAAGGTCACCACACGGCGCGCCGTAATGGGGATGTCTTCACCGGTTTTCGGGTTGCGTCCGGGACGTTGGTTCTTATCGCGCAGGTCAAAATTACCAAAACCGGAGAGTTTCACCTGTTCGCCATTTTCCAGAGCGCGACGGATCTCTTCGAAAAACAGCTCCACCAGTTCTTTGGCGTCCCGCTTGCTAAGCCCAAGCTTATCAAACAGATATTCTGACATTTCCGCTTTAGTAAGCGCCATAGGTTCAATCCCTCAATGATGCCTGGAATCGCTCTTTTAGTGCCTCTACACATCTCGCAACAGTAGCGGCAATCTCCTCTTCTTCGAGTGTACGGCTGGTATCCTGAAGGATCAGGCTGATGGCAAGGCTCTTGTAACCCTCCGCAACACCCTTACCACGGTACACGTCAAATAAGTTTACGCCAACTATCTGATTTGCGCCAACTTTCTTACATTCGGCCAAAATATCTGCTGCCGGTACGTTTTCAGCCACTACCACAGCGATGTCGCGGCGGTTCGCCGGGAAGCGAGAAACCTCGGTGGCCTGCGGTACAATGCGGTCCGCTACTTTGTTCCAGAGCAGCTCAAACACCAGCGTGCGGCCGTTGAGGTCGAGTTTGCGCTCAAGCTCCGGATGCACAACGCCAATGAAACCAATGCGTTCGCCCTTTAAATAAATGGCAGCACTTTGGCCAGGATGCAAGGCCGGATTCGCTTCCGCCTTAAATTCAATTTCAGATAATTTACCCGTAAGTTCCAGAACGGATTCCAGATCGCCCTTCAGATCATAGAAATCGACGCCGTTTTTCGCCTGGTCCCAGTGCTCTTCATACCGGTTGCCGCAAAGCACGCCCGACAGCATAAGATCCTGACGGATCCCGAGGTCCGCCTGCGTATCAGGCACAAAGCGCAGGCCGCTTTCGAAAATACGCACGCGGTTCTGCTGGCGGTTCTGGTTATAAACTACGGTGCTGAGTAAGCCAGTCCACAGCGACAGACGCATTGCAGACATATCGCTGGCGATCGGGTTTGGCAGGATCAGCGCTTCCTCGCCCGGATGCAGCAGTTGCTGCACTTTCGGATCGACAAAGCTATAAGTGATCACTTCCTGATAACCTTTATCCACCAGCAATGTTTTTACGCGCTTAAGCGAAAGATCCGCTTCGCGGTGGCTGCCCATTTCCAGGCCCGCCTGCACCGGCTCGTTAGGGATATTGTCATAACCATAGACGCGGGCGACCTCTTCTACCAGGTCTTCTTCAATTTCCATATCGAAACGCCAGCCTGGCGCCACAGCCTGCCATTCGTCCTGACCTTCAGTGACTTCGCAACCCAGACGCTTAAGAATGTCCGTTACCTGCTCGCTGGCAATAACATGGCCGATCAAACGGTCAAGCTTACTGCGACGCAGCGTAATGGTGGCGCGCTTGGGCAGATGCGCTTCACTGGTGACATCAATGACCGGGCCTGCTTCACCGCCGCAAATGTCGATAAGCAGGCGGGTAGCGCGCTCCATCGCTTTATATTGCAGCGCCGGATCCACGCCGCGCTCGTAACGGTGAGAAGCATCGGTATGCAGGCCGTGACGACGGGCGCGACCGGTGATGGAAAGCGGGCTGAAAAAAGCGCACTCAAGCAGCACGTCGCGGGTTTCGGTGTTGACGCCGGAATGTTCGCCGCCAAAGATACCGCCCATCGCCAGCGCTTTATTGTGATCGGCGATAACCAGCGTGTCAGCGCTCAGCTTCGCTTCATTGCCGTCCAGCAGTACCAGCGTTTCGCCCTCTTGCGCCATACGCACCACGATGCCGCCTTCAATACGGCTCAGGTCGAAGGCGTGCATCGGCTGACCCAGCTCAAGCAACACATAGTTGGTGACATCGACAACCGCATCGATAGAACGGATGCCGCAGCGGCGTAGTTTTTCGCGCATCCACAGCGGCGTCGGCGCAGAAACATCAATGCCTTTCACCACGCGGCCTAAATAACGCGGGCACGCCTCAGGCGCATCAACGCGAATGGGCAGCGTGTCGTTTACCGTTGCGGCAACAGGCGCAATTTCCGGCTCGTTCAGCGGCAACTGGTTCAGCACCGCTACATCGCGCGCCACACCGATAATGCCAAGGCAGTCGGCGCGGTTTGGCGTTACGCTAATCTCAATGGTGTTGTCGTCAAGCTTCAGGTAGTCGCGGATGTCTGTGCCGATGGGGGCATCGGCTGGCAGTTCGATAATCCCGCTGTGATCCTCAGAAATGCCTAACTCTGAATAAGAACAGAGCATGCCTTCTGACGGTTCACCGCGAAGCTTAGCCGCCTTGATTTTAAAATCGCCCGGCAGCACAGCGCCGATGGTCGCCACAGCGACTTTCAGACCCTGACGGCAGTTTGGCGCGCCGCAGACGATATCGAGCAGGCGTTCGCCGCCGACGTTAACTTTCGTTACGCGCAGTTTATCTGCGTTTGGATGCTGGCCGCATTCCACCACTTCACCCACTACCACGCCGTGGAAAGCGCCGGCAACAGCTTCAACGCCGTCCACTTCCAGGCCTGCCATGGTGATCTGATTCGCCAGCGCATCGCTGTCCAGGGATGGATTAACCCATTCGCGTAACCACAGTTCACTGAATTTCATTGTTCTTACCTGCCCTTATTTAAACTGTTTGAGGAAACGCAGATCGTTTTCGAAGAAAGCGCGTAAATCGGTGACGCCGTAACGCAGCATGGTCAGGCGCTCCATGCCCATGCCAAACGCGAAACCAGAATAGATTTCCGGATCAATACCGACATTACGCAGCACGTTCGGATGCACCATGCCGCAACCCAGCACTTCCAGCCACTTGCCGTTTTTACCCATTACGTCCACTTCCGCAGAGGGTTCAGTGAACGGGAAGTAAGAAGGACGGAAGCGAATTTGCAGATCTTCTTCAAAGAAGTTGCGCAGGAAATCGTGCAGTGTCCCTTTAAGGTTGGTGAAGTTGATGTTTTTATCAACAATCAACCCTTCCATCTGGTGGAACATTGGGGTATGGGTCTGATCGTAGTCGTTACGGTAGACGCGGCCAGGCGCGATGATGCGGATCGGCGGCTGCTGGTTTTTCATGGTGCGGATTTGCACGCCCGAAGTCTGGGTACGCAACAGATGCGTGGCGTCGAACCAGAAGGTGTCATGATCCGCACGCGCCGGGTGGTGCCCCGGAATATTCAGCGCGTCGAAGTTATGATAATCGTCTTCAATTTCCGGGCCGGTCGCCACGGTGAAGCCCAGCTCGCCGAAGAAGCTTTCGATACGGTCGATAGTGCGCGTTACCGGGTGCAGGCCGCCATTTTCCACTCGACGACCGGGCAGTGAGACATCAATCGTCTCTGCCGCCAGGCGGGCATTCAGCGCCGCGCTTTCCAGCGCTTCTTTACGCGCATTCAATGCCTGTTGAACCTGTTCTTTTGCTTCGTTGATCACCGCACCCGCCGCCGGGCGCTCTTCCGGCGGCAGTTCACGCAGGGTGGTCATCTGAAGGGTCAGGTGCCCTTTTTTCCCTAAATATTCGACGCGTACGTTATCTAACGCGGCAACATCCTGGGCATCGTTAATGGCTGCCTTTGCACTGGCAACCAGCTCTGCGAGATGTGGCATGGTGTTCCTCATTAATAGTGGCGTTGTGCCTTAATCAGTGGCGTTCTTCAAACCATCAGGCAATAAAAAAGCCTCCACGAGGGAGGCTTTTGGCGCTGTTTTCCGTTTCTTCTTTCACGCGCTAGCCTCCTGACATCAGGTGCTAAAGTAAAAAAAGAAGCGGAAAAGAGCAGCATTCATGCTTGCAGTTACCTTATGTTCTGAGCGTTTTCGTCTATTGAAAGGGCTCAGGGAACAATTGTCAACGTATTGAAGCGGTTAAATTAAAAGAGGGAGACAAGCTCCCTCTTTCAAACTGGCTTACGCCAGAGCTGCTTTCGCTTTTTCAACCAGGGCAGTGAATGCCACTTTGTCGAATACGGCGATGTCAGCCAGGATCTTACGGTCGATTTCAACAGAGGCTTTTTTCAGGCCGTTGATGAATTTGCTGTAAGAAATACCGTTCTGACGTGCTGCTGCGTTGATACGTGCAATCCACAGTTGACGGAACTGACGCTTTTTCTGACGACGGTCACGATAAGCATACTGACCAGCTTTGATAACAGCCTGGAAGGCAACGCGGTATACGCGAGAACGCGCACCGTAGTAACCTTTAGCTTGTTTCAAAATTTTCTTATGACGTGCACGTGCAATCACACCACGTTTTACGCGAGCCATGGCTCTCTCCTGTATCTATATTCTGATGTTGCCTTTACTCCACGTCTTGCTGCGTTAGTTGCAAAACATCGACGTTAAGCTTCAGGCGATAAAAAAGTTAAAGGTTAACGGCTTATGCGTACGGCAGGCACGCGATTACCAGACCCAGATCGCCTTTAGAAACCATGGCTTTCGGGCGCAGGTGACGTTTACGCTTGGTTGCTTTTTTGGTCAGAATATGACGCAGGTTAGCGTGCTTGTGCTTAAAACCACCTTTACCGGTTTTTTTGAAGCGCTTAGCAGCACCGCGTACGGTCTTAATCTTTGGCATTTTATTAACTTCCACTTCGCATTGTTGATAAACGAAACCCAGGCGAACAAAACCCGTGAAGCCTGTTGGCCCCACAGGTAATGTTACTTGATGGCCTTACTGTTTCTTCTTAGGAGCGAGCACCATAATCATCTGGCGGCCTTCGATCTTCGTTGGGAAGGATTCGACTACTGCCAGTTCTTGCAAATCGTCTTTCACGCGATTAAGCACTTCCATACCGATTTGCTGGTGGGCCATTTCACGCCCGCGAAAACGCAGGGTGATTTTGGCCTTATCGCCTTCTTCGAGAAAGCGAATCAGGCTGCGGAGTTTTACCTGATAGTCGCCTTCGTCAGTACCAGGACGGAATTTGATTTCCTTAACCTGGATAACTTTCTGCTTTTTCTTCTGTTCCTTAGAAGACTTACTCTTTTCATAAAGGAACTTGCCGTAGTCCATGATACGACAAACTGGCGGCTCGGCGTTAGGGCTGATTTCAACTAAATCTACTCCAGCTTCTTCAGCCTTTTCGATAGCTTCTCTCAGACTCACAATTCCCAGCTGTTCGCCTTCCAGACCTGTTAAGCGAACTTCCTGGGCGCGAATCTCGCCATTGATACGATTCGGACGTGCCGTTTGAACTCGTTTTCCGCCTTTAATACCTTATTCCTCCAGTTGTTGAAGACTGCGGCTGCGAATCTCTTGCTGCAGCTTTTCAATTACGTCGTTTACATCCAGGCTACCGAGGTCTTTACCACGGCGGGTACGAACGGCAACTTTGCCTGCTTCGACCTCTTTATCGCCACAGACCAACATGTACGGGACACGACGTAAAGTATGCTCGCGGATTTTAAAGCCAATCTTCTCGTTTCTCAAGTCCGCTTTTACACGAATGCCCGCATTTTGCAGTTTACGAGTCAATTCGTTAACGTATTCGGACTGTGAATCAGTAATATTCATCACCACAACCTGAACCGGCGCGAGCCATGTCGGGAAGAACCCGGCGAACTCTTCGGTCAGAATGCCGATGAAACGCTCGATCGAACCCAGAATAGCGCGGTGAATCATCACCGGCACCTGACGTTCGTTGTTTTCGCCCACATACGATGCGCTAAGACGCGAAGGCAGCGAAAAGTCTAGCTGAACTGTGCCACACTGCCAGGCGCGATCGAGGCAGTCATAGAGCGTAAACTCAATTTTCGGACCGTAGAACGCGCCTTCGCCCAGCTGATATTCAAAAGGAATATTGTTCTCTTCCAGCGCCACAGCAAGGTCTGCTTCCGCGCGATCCCACATTTCATCGCTGCCGATACGCTTCTCGGGACGCGTAGACAGTTTCACCACAATCTTATCGAAGCCGAAAGTGCTGTACATGTCGTACACCATGCGAATACAGGCATTCACTTCGTCGCGCACCTGCTCTTCTGTACAGAAGATATGGGCGTCATCCTGGGTGAAACCGCGTACGCGCATCAGGCCGTGAAGCGCGCCTGACGGTTCATTACGGTGACAGCTGCCGAACTCCGCCATACGCAGCGGCAGATCGCGGTAAGATTTCAGACCCTGATTGAAGATCTGAACATGGCCCGGGCAGTTCATCGGCTTAATGCAATATTCACGGTTCTCGGAAGAGGTGGTGAACATGGCATCTTTATAGTTGTCCCAGTGGCCGGTTTTTTCCCACAGGACGCGGTCCATCATGAACGGACCTTTCACTTCCTGATACTGGTACTCTTTCAGCTTGGAGCGCACAAAGGTTTCCAGCTCGCGGAAGATAGTCCAGCCGTCGTTATGCCAGAAAACCATTCCCGGGGCTTCTTCCTGCATGTGGTAGAGGTCAAGCTGCTTGCCAATTTTGCGATGATCGCGCTTGGCTGCCTCTTCCAGGCGTTGCAGATAAGCGTTAAGCGCTTTTTTATCCGCCCAGGCGGTACCGTAGATACGTTGCAGCATTTTATTATTGCTGTCGCCGCGCCAGTACGCGCCTGCGATTTTCATCAGCTTAAAGTGATGGCAAAAACGCATATTCGGTACGTGCGGCCCGCGGCACATATCGACGTATTCTTCATGATGATACAAGCCAGGCTTATCATCATGAGCAATGTTTTCATCAAGAATTGAAACTTTGTAATTTTCGCCGCGCTGCGCAAAAGTTTCCCGCGCTTCGTGCCAGCTTACTTTTTTCTTGATGACGTCGTAATTCTTCTCTGCAAGCTCGTGCATACGCTTTTCGAGTGCGTCGAGATCTTCCTGGGTCAACGTATGGTCCAGATCGACATCATAATAAAAGCCGTTGTCGATAACCGGGCCGATCGCCATTTTGGTATGCGGCCAAAGCTGCTTGATGGCATGACCGAGCAGATGCGCGCAGGAGTGGCGAATAATTTCCAGTCCGTCTTCATCTTTCGCGGTGATAATGGCGAGTTGCGCGTCTTGTTCAATTAAATCAGATGCGTCTACCAGTTCACCGTTGACGCGCCCCGCGATACAGGCTTTGGCAAGGCCCGGGCCGATATCAAGAGCGACATCCATCGGGCTGACGGCGTGGTCGAAATGGCGTTGGCTACCATCAGGAAGCGTAATAACAGGCATGTAAAATCCTTATTCACAGTGGTGCCCCACACGAAAGAGCACATATGATAATAAATAGTTTATTTATATCAGTAAGTTAAATGCGTTTCTAAGCTTCACTCTGCAAAGTGTGTACATGAGGACGTACTAAAACCGACATGTACCCGCTTTCACCTTCTGATACCGAAACACAATGGTACACGCCACGAGCAACTTAGGAAAGCACGCAGCGGTTAGTCTAAATATGCAGTAAAAGACGCAGCATCCGCTCATATATCGCGCGGTATAAAGGAAGGGAATGCAATTAGCCCTGGCAAGAGGGGTGTCTTCAAGCCTCGTCGTGTAGCACGGCGACAACATTTCCCTTCGCATTTGCCACGACGGGGTAATCCCCTGCCCGGCAAAATACAGCGAACCCTTTGCGTCTTTCATGTTCTGCTATCCATAACGGACATCAGCACCCCGCTATTCGGCTTCGGCGCTCTAGCGTCTAAAGGTTAATGCGCCACACCCTGGCTGAAAAGTCGACCAGCATGACGCCCGCTTGCAGGTATCGGGAACCGTCGCGCCAGATTAAAACAAAGTAATTTTGCCGGAAGAGCAGATCACGACGAGGTAGCCTGTGGATCTGCGGCAGCAGGACGCTCAATATCCGGCGCGATCTATCCCTGCCCTGTCGCACGGGCTTTTTTCGAGGTATAAATCCGCTCCGGGTGGTAAGATTGTTCTTAGTGACATTTTATTGAATATTGATCGAATGGAATTGAAAGAAATGGCTGAGATGAAACGCAGAAATTTGTTTTTTGGGATAATAATTCTATTGGCTATGTTTTTTGTTTCTTTAGCCATTAAATATAATGACATAAAGAATAACGAAGGCATTGAAAACATTGAGGCATCATTTCACTCTTTGCTGATAGCCAAATCAATGAATGAAAGAAGCATTAGTGAACACCACTTATTACCTATAGTCACGCAATATGGCAAGAACAATAATGAAATCCCATGGGGAGCGGCGGTGCGTGATAATGTTGGGGGCTACATATATACCAGCTTTCCAGGTATAGGCTTCATACTTCCAGCCTTATTTATTAAGATTTTTAATCTTGACTACTCCCTCATGAGTTTGTTCGCCTTTAACTCATTAGTTCTTTTGTTAACATTATTTGTGACATACCTATTTTTGATTAGAGTCTTCAATGTTAACCGAAGTTTTTACTATGCAGTTGCTGCGCTATCCTGCGCTCCACTTATACTGTCGAGAGAGTCTCTTGCTGCAACAGGGTTGATATACTGGCCTCAATCTCTCAGCCAGCTTTTTATAGCTATTTTCTTACTCTCATCTTGTGAGAGAATCAAACAAAAAGGGTATATCTGGCTTGTTGTAGCCGGATTAGCAATATATTTAATGGCAATGACAGAGTGGACTGGATATGTGCTTGGCGGTCTATCCTTAATCTACTTCTTCTTTTCTAAGAAGTCCAGAGATGTGAAGTTTAGTCTTACTTTAGTGATATCTCTTACTGCCGCTGTCGCGACCTATGTTGCCCAAATTTACCTGAGCGTCAACTTTCACGATTTCATCTCGGCATCAATTGCCAGATTTTCAGCCCGTAGTGGTGGTAATGCGAACTTCCTTGAGTTGATTACGGGTTACTGGTATTCCTTCGCATCATTCTTAATAGTCATACCGTTGTATTTATTTTTAAAGATAAAGAACAAGGATAATCATGATGAAGCATTAAAGTTTTCATTACTGGCGGCTCTTTTTCTTTTGGCTGAAAATATTGCTCTTGCCCAACATGCGACTAGCTACACCTTTGACAGACTCAAAATGTCATTTCTGCTGGCAATAATGATCTCGTATGTATCGCATAACGTTAATGCGAAACTAAATGGATTTCTGCTAGCGATAATTTCAATTTCAGTGATAATTTCAGTTTATCAATATCGAAATGATGTGAAGGAATTTGACAGCTGGAAAGAAATCCAGCAGAAAAACCTAAACTTAATAGGTCAGGCTTCGAATGATGTTAACTGGCAATGTTCCGTAATTTACAGCGACATGCGCGTGAGGGCCTATTTAAACCTGATTACTGGCCGCTCAGTATGGGAGAGACTGCCAACCCCGGAAGAGATGAAGAGTAATGCAGGATGTCCCGTTGTCATTATAAGCGGAGACATGCCTTATAAGGACTTACAGAGAATAAGTTCTATTAGCATCTACAGGGGTGGTAATCTTCAGGAAATAATAAAATAAAAAGAATGTGCGGGGCATTTAACTACATGCCCCGGCCTTTTTTCCGGCCGGCGACAGGAGAAGATGGAAATAATGGCGGCGTGGACAAGCGGATCGAACGGTAAGTAATCTCTCGTGGTACGCCGTTAAGCATGATAATTATGCTGTCTCCATTTTCTGGCCCGGTGCGCCACATCTTTTGCAGCGAAGCTCATCCCACTCAATGGCGATCTTAACAAAACAGACAACCCCCTGTTGCAGGCGCGACGCCGTACTGGTACCGGAATCAATATACTGGAACGCCCTGTCATGCCGCTCACGTCATTCAGCACGCCGACCTGCATAAAATCGGGCATTCCGTCCATACCGAAAGCGCTGAACGCCAGGGAAGTGGCATTATCAAAAATAGAGACGCAGGAAGAGAGCTATCGGCCCGTTGCCAGTCTGGTGGCCGGAATGACAACTCGCCGGACTCGATAAAGCGCAAGCTGACGTAACAGATGTGCCCTTCGCTGCGGGAGTGGCTGACACGAACGGAATCATCGACCGTAACCGTCATTTCTCCGTAACAGCGATGCAGCAAGGTGCATAGGGCGTGGTCGGCTTTCCGTTTAGCGTTACGAGTTATGCATCTGTGATGCATGTGTACATCCGCCCAATTATGTACATCAAAGTGTACATATTTCCGTGGCGTAAAGTGAAACAGGATAGAACGGAGTGAAATACCGGAACGGGGGCAGCCCGGCTTGTCCAGCCGGGCTTCAGGAGAAAGGCAACAACCTTATTCGTTAATATCCGGGTGTTGTTGCACCAGGCGTTTGCGTTTTTCCTGCAACTCGGAGATTTCCTGATCAATATCTTCGATTTTTTGCTCGATATTGTCGTGGTGCTCCTGCAAGATTTCACGCGCTTCCTGAATATCAGAAGCGGCTGGCGTCGCCCCTTTGAGCGGACGGTTCGCCGTTTCCTTCATGGTAATGCCCGTAATGAACCCAATAACCGCGATAACCATCAGGTAATAAGCTGGCATCATGAGATCTTCTGAGCTTTCCACAAGCCAGGCGGCAACAGTAGGCGTCAGACCCGCCACTAATACCGAAATATTAAATGCGCTGGCAAGCGCGCTGTAGCGAATATGCGTCGGGAACATCGCTGGCAGAGTGGAAGCCATAACGCCTGTAAACGCGTTCAGGATCACCGCCAGCATCAACAGGCCTGCAAAAATTAGCCCAATCACATTGCTGTTGATAAGCGTAAATGCCGGGATAACTAATACGAACAGCGCAATACTGCCGATAATGACGAACGGTCGGCGGCCGAAGCGGTCGCTAAGCAATCCCATTACCGGCTGGACAAACAGCATTCCCATCATAATAGCGATAATGATCAAAACGCCGTGGCTTTCAGAGTAATGCAGGTTATGCGACAGGTAGCTCGGCATATAGGTGAGCAGCATGTAGTAGGTTACGTTAGTAGCGATAACCAGACCAATGCAAGTCAGCAAACTGCGCCAGTGCTTAGTGGCAATCTCTTTAAAAGAGACTTTTGGACCATCCTGCAACCCCTGACGATCGCCCTGTTCAAGCTTATCAACGTGTTGCTGGAACGCTGGCGTCTCTTCAAGCGCATGGCGCAGATAAAGGCCGATGATGCCAAGCGGCAGCGCCAGGAAAAACGGAATACGCCAACCCCAGCTCTGGAAGTTTTCTTCGCCGACAATGGCGGAAATCAGCACCACAATCCCTGCGCCCAGCACGAAGCCCGCTATCGAGCCGAAATCAAGCCAGCTGCCCATAAATCCGCGCTTACGGTCGGGCGAATATTCGGCAACGAAAATAGACGCGCCGGTATATTCGCCGCCCACGGAAAAGCCTTGCGCCATTTTACAAAGCAGCAGCAGAACCGGCGCCCATATGCCAATGGTTTCATAGCCGGGAATTAAGCCGATACAGAATGTACTGATCGACATAATAACAATGGTAATAGCAAGGATTTTCTGTCGGCCATATTTATCGCCGAGCATCCCGAAGAAAAGACCACCGAGCGGGCGAATAAGAAAAGGTACAGAGAAGGTGGCAAGCGCGGCTATCATCTGCACGCTTGGGTTAGCTTCGGGGAAAAAGACTTTACCGAGTGCGTAGGCGACAAATCCATAGACACCGAAATCGAACCACTCCATCGCATTGCCAAGCGAAGCTGCTGTGATGGCTTTGCGCAGTTTTGCATCATCAATAATGGTTACGTCGCTAAGCGAAATGGGCTTAACTTTTTTTCTTTTTAATTTCATATCCATCCTCTTTAGAATCGCTCCCGACCCGGCGGAATACGTCCTGTATGTACGTATTTTACCGACTGTGGCCCGCCTCCTTAGCGATAAAGAAACCTGTATAACCAGGCTCCCATTAAGAGCGTAGCAGGTTTACCCCTGCAAGTTGGTTACAATGCAGCCGAATGAAAATTGTTCTGCGGTTTCGGATGCCTGAACATCTACCCTACCAGCGTTTAAATTTGTGATCAAATTCACAAAAAGTGGGGATATTCTGTACGGTTTCGCTTTAAGGTAAATTTTTTCTGAGTACAGCACGCCCTGAGCGATGAATAAAATCCAGAAAAACGAGTGAGCGAAATAAGAAAAAATTAAGCGGAAGGTTTCAGGAAAAAATAGCGAGGAATAAAAGGTAGTGGAGAAAAAAATAAAAACCGGAGATTGCTAACCGGTTTTTATTTTAACGACATAGCGTGCGCGCTATATATAAGGCATATAACCCCATGGGTTCGGGTTATTATGACCATTCACCCGCCACTAATGTATGAACATTAAACGCATCATTCATAGACTGGCCGGTAGAAGCTGCGCCTGGCTGAATAGACGAACCCGCTTCCACATCTTTAACATTCCAGGTGCTGGAAGGGGCGGTACGGGTATCGGTTGCAGTTTCGGCAGCGAAAGCGCCGAAGGAGAGCGCAGACAGCACAATGGCTGCGGCTGTGGTTTTCATCATATTCATCATCTTCTTCTCTTATTTTTCTGAATCCGGTTAAACCCTGCGGCAATAAAACCGCCGTACCGATATTGTAGATCCAGATCACACTTTTGCCCAATCAAATTATTTGTCATTTCGTTTCAAATTAATTGAATGTTTAACTCAGTGGCTAATTATGGAGGAAGTGTGAAGAAATGATTTTTTATATTATTTAAACCTACAAACCATTTTCAAAATTATGCATTGCGAAAGAGCTTAAAAAATCAGGCCGGAAAAACCGGCCTGACGTTTTACATCTTATAACCCAGCGTGACCGAGGTGCGCGTATCGGTATGCTCGGGTGCTGAGGATGGCGGCTCAGAGTTCCATGTAACGTTATAAGCCACCTTCAGGCCAAAGTGTGCGTTGATAGCGACATCCAGCGCCGTTTCGGAGTTAACGGTAGTATCGTCCGCGCCGAAGACAGAAACGCCCTGCGTGAATTTAGCGTTGTCGGTCAGTTGCCAGGCGTAGGTGCCGGAAGCATAGCCCAGCCCCTGAGTTTTAGTTTCGCCATTGGTGTACTCGTCATAGCGAACGCCCGGACCAAATTCAAAGCGCAGGCTGTGCACCGGACCGTTAAGAAGCTGACGACCATAACCGAGCGTGGCGACATCACGCTCGCGATAGCCGTTGTAGCGGTCGGTCAACCAGCTTGCCTGGCCGAACAGGTAGTCCATATCGGTTACGTTGTAGCGGCTACGACCGCCCACTGCGTATTTCTCTGACGAACGTTCATCGTTAGATGACGTATTGCTGGCGTTACCCCACAGCGACCATGCAGTGGTCTGACCGTACCAGGTCAACGTGGAGTCGGCGGTTAAAGAGGAGCTTTTCGTGTTGCCTGACTGGGCCAGATAGCCGGCGTTCAGGTTGCCTTCGAAAGGTTTTTTTGCGGTGGAAGGATCGTCCATGACAGTAAAAACGGTGTTGTCGGCGATTGCGAATTGGCTCACAAGAGCGCCTCCCGCAAGCAGCATAACTGCGGGTACTGTCTTCAAAAGCTTCATTTATTTTTAGGTCCGTACAACAAAAAAGAGACCGATAAGGTCCCGGAATGTTCACCTGTAATCAACGACATAAGGCACGCTGAAACGTTACAAATTATAAAAAGCCCCGAATAACATAGCAATAAAATCTTATAGCTATTTTTGAATAAGAGCGTTCTTAAAACTGCTTTTAATTCATATATATAGAATTAATGTTGATTCTTGCTTTATTTGATAAATCAGCGTGTTAATTCACACCGATGCCCGGCCGGGAGTGCTACGCTTATCGCAGCCCATTTTAAAAGGAGGTCACATGGTACGTATTTATACGCTGACGCTGGCGCCTTCGCTCGACAGCGCCACGCTTACGGCGCAAATTTACCCGGAAGGCAAACTGCGTTGCACCGCCCCCGTCTTTGAGCCTGGCGGCGGCGGAATTAACGTTGCCCGCGCTATTTCGCATCTGGGCGGAAAAGCCACGGCTATTTTTCCGGCAGGCGGCGCCACGGGCGAGCACCTCATCGCCCTTTTACAGGATGAGCAAGTCACCGTTCAAACGATAACGGCTAAAGACTGGACGCGGCAAAACTTGCATGTGCATGTGGAAGCCAGCGGCGAACAGTATCGCTTCGTGATGCCCGGCGCGGCATTAAGCGATGAAGAGTTTCGCCAGCTCGAAGAGAAAATCATGGCGATTGAAGCCGACGCTATTCTGGTAATAAGCGGCAGCCTGCCGCCGGGCGTGAATGTAGCCAAACTTTGCGACCTGATAAAAGCGGCGCAACGTCAGGGCATCCGCTGCATCCTCGACAGTTCTGGCGAGGCGCTCGCCGCCGCGCTGGAACTGGGTAATATTGAACTGGTGAAACCCAATCAGAAAGAACTCGGCGCGCTGGTCAACCGCGATTTGACGCAGCCGGACGATGTGCGCCAGGCAGCGACGGAACTGGTAAAAAGCGGCAAAGCGCGGCGTGTCGTCGTCTCGCTGGGTCCGCAAGGCGCATTAGCGGTTGATGAGCATGAATGCGTGCAAGTCGTGCCCCCGCCGGTAAAGAGCCAGAGCACAGTAGGCGCAGGCGACAGCATGGTCGGCGCGATGACGCTCAAGCTTGCTGAAGGCGCTCCGCTGCTGGATATGGTGCGTTATGGCGTGGCCGCGGGCAGCGCCGCCACGCTGCACCAGGGCACGCAGCTTTGCTCACGTGAGAACACCGACAAAATTTATCACTACCTGAAAGGCTAATTCTGCCTTTTCCCGTCCCGCCAGGCGCCTGCCTGGCGGCTTGCCACAGTGAGGTAAATAATGAGCAACGGAGAGATCACCCGCTTTATCGTTACCCTGAAATACCAGGAGCGCAGCCTTGCAGACATTAACGAGCTCACCAATGAGCTTACGCGGGGCGGCTTTTTACTCACCATAAGCGATGACGAAGGCAAAATTCACGAGCTTGGCCCCAACACGTTCGGTATGGTCAGCGCGCTGAGCAAAGAAGAAGTCGCGGAAATGGCGCGCGGTCTTGGCGAAGTGGCGCTCGATCAAAAACCTGAAGTGGAAGTCACCACCTGGGAGGCGTGGCAAAAAGCGATATAACATCCGCAGCGCAAGGTTAAAGGGTGTGCGTTAAGTCTGCTTTCTGAACCGCCCTTTTGCGCTAACCTGATGATGTGATTGATAACCCGGGAGATAAGCGTCATGTGGCAAGCGATAACGCGATTGTTGAATGAGCAACTGGGTGAAGGTGAAATAACCCATCGGCAAGAGCTGCCCGGAGGTGAAATCCACGCCGCCTGGAAGGTCTCTTTCGCCGGTCACGCCATCTTCGTTAAGTGTGATGACAGGGCGCTGCTGCCCGTATTTACCGCCGAGGCGGACCAGCTTGAACTGCTGGCTCGCAGTAAGACGGTAACGGTGCCGCACGTTTTCGGCTCAGGCAGCGACAGAGATTACAGTTTCCTGCTGCTGGAATACCTTGAGCCTCGCCCCCTCGACGCCCACCACGCTTTTCTTCTGGGGCAACAATTAGCGCATCTCCATCAGTGGAGCGAGCAGCCGCAATTCGGACTCGATTTTGACAATGACCTCTCCACCACGCCTCAGCCCAACGCCTGGCAGCGTCGCTGGGCCACATTTTTTGCTGAGCAACGCATAGGCTGGCAGCTGGAACTGGCGGCGGAAAAAGGCCTGGAGTTCGGTGATATCGATTTGATTGTCGACGCCGTGTATCAGCAACTGTCGGGCCACCAGCCTCAGCCCTCTTTACTGCATGGCGATCTGTGGTCCGGCAACTGCGCGCTTGGCCCGCATGGGCCTTATCTTTACGACCCGGCTTGTTACTGGGGCGACAGAGAGTGCGACCTGGCGATGTTGCCGCTGCATCCTGAACAACCCGCGCAGCTTTATGACGGTTATCAGTCGGTATCGCCTCTGCCCGCCGACTTTTTAACGCGCCAGCCGCTTTATCAACTTTATACCCTGCTCAACCGGGCGATACTTTTTGGCGGGCAACATCTGGTCACGGCGCAAAAGGCGCTGGAGCGGATTCTGGCAGCCTGAAGCGAAGACACAGCCACTCCGCAAAGGAGTGGCTCAAGCCTCAGATAAAACCAAGCAGTGAAAAGAAAAGGTATCCGAGCACGATGACAATCACCGGCAGGATATAGAGCGGGAAAATTTGCAGGAATATGGTGTGTCGCGGCACCACGATTTTTGACTCGATCTGCTCGCGGCTCAGCCCGTCTGGCCCTTTAGCTCGCTCCAGAATCAGCTGATCCTGCACGCCCTCACGCAGAAAGCGCGCCTGACGGCTCATACGCGCGCCGCTTGCCTGCAATGCAAGACCGACAAAAATCAGCGCAAAGATAACCCAGAACAGAATATTGGCCTGATGCCGGAAGTCGGGCAGCGGCGAGTTATACCAGAACAGATTCAGAAAAGGCGTGTTAAAACGCATCATTTCAATCATTACGTGAACAAAATCCAGCATGACGGCGTTAATGCCCGGCTGCTTGTCACTGTGCTCATACATAAATTTCAGAACGGAAATAACCGTGGAAACTGTCGCCAGAATAAAGATAAGCCATCCGGCTATGCGTTTTACAACGGCAATGCGTCCAGCTTGTTGATACGTCATGCTTTCCCCTTGATTGTGACGCCACATTGTCGCCATAAGTCTACCTTCTCCCTGCGCTTTTCGCTGAACTTTCCAGGCGCAAAGACAAACCAGTAGCCATACTTCGGTTTTCAGGCTATTGATAACGCCGCTTATAAAATCTGAAAAGGAGTGCAACAGATGTCGACCTCGCGCCAGATCCTCGCCGCGATTTTTGATATGGATGGGTTGCTGATTGATTCCGAGCCGCTCTGGGACCAGGCGGAGCTGGAAGTGATGCAAACACTGGGGGTGGATATCTCCCGTCGCCATGAACTTCCCGACACCTTAGGGTTACGCATCGATCTGGTTGTAGACCTGTGGTTTGCCCGGCAACCCTGGAACGGGCCTTCCGTTGCGGAAGTGACGGAGCGCATTATTAATCGCGCCATTAACCTTGTGGAAGAGAAACGGCCGCTGCTTGCTGGCGTGCACCAGGCCGTCGCGCTTTGCAAAGCGCAGGGTCTGAAAGTGGGGCTCGCTTCCGCTTCACCGCTGCGTATGCTGGAACAGGTGCTGGGCATGTTTGAACTGCGCGAGCAGTTCGATGTTATCGCCTCGGCGGAACATCTTCCCTACAGTAAACCACACCCGCAGGTTTATCTGGACGCCGCGGCAAAGCTTGGCGTCGACCCGCTGACCTGCGTCACGCTTGAAGATTCTGTAAACGGCATGATAGCCACTAAAGCCGCCCGCATGCGTTCTATAGTCGTACCTGCGCCGGAAAATCGCGGTGACCCACGCTGGGCGCTGGCGAACGTGAAGCTCGATTCGCTTGAACAGCTCACCTGCGAACATCTTCGCGGTTAACAGCTAAAGGGCGGCTTGCTGCCCTTTTTTATTAAGTCCATCAAAATTTATAAAACGCCTTTTCAAATTCATTTGTATTTTGTCTCTCCCCTTCCTATGCTTCTCGCAGGCTCATCCCTACCCTTTTTTATCACGATACAGAGGTATCTATGATTCTTGACGCTTTTAAGCTTGCGGGGAAAGTTGCGCTGGTCACCGGCTGCGATACGGGTCTGGGACAAGGCATGACGCTGGGTCTGGCGCAAGCCGGGTGCGATATTGTCGGGGTGAACCGCAAAGTGCCGCACGAGACCGCCCAAAAAGTGCAGGCGCTGGGCCGACGCTTTCACGCCATCCAGGCGGATCTTGGGCTTCAGGATCAACTGGAAGCGATTGTGCAAGAGGCGGTGGAGAAAATGGGCCGGGTAGATATTCTGGTCAATAATGCCGGCACGATTCGCCGCGACGACGCGCTCAGTTTTAGCGAGCGGGACTGGGATGAGGTCATGAATCTGAACCTGAAATCACTCTTTTTTCTCTCCCAGGCAGTAGCGAAGCAGTTCATTCAACAAGGCGACGGCGGCAAAATTATTAACATTGCTTCTATGCTCTCTTTTCAGGGCGGCATCCGCGTGCCTTCTTACACCGCCTCGAAGAGCGGCGTACTGGGCTTGACTCGTCTGCTGGCGAATGAATGGGCGCAGCACAATATCAACGTTAACGGCATTGCGCCCGGTTATATGGCCACCAACAACACCCAGGCGCTGCGGGAAGATGCCGCCCGCAACCAGGAAATCCTCGATCGCATACCGGCCGGACGCTGGGGCAAGCCAGAGGATTTACAGGGCGCAGTGGTTTTTCTCGCCTCACCGGCAGCCGACTATGTTAATGGCTATACCCTGGCGGTGGACGGAGGCTGGCTGGCGCGCTGATTATCCGCGCGGTTTGTGACAAAGAGTTACACCGTCACCACTTCCGCCCACTGTATAAAAACCCTATACTGGATGAATTGACAGTTGCTTTTGGGTTTTATCATGACGGCGGAAGGCCACCTGCTATTTTCTATCGCTTGTGCGGTGTTCGCCAAAAACGCCGAGCTTACGCCTGTGCTGGTGCAGGGCGACTGGTGGCATATCGTTCCTTCCGCCATTCTGACGTGCCTGCTGCCCGACATCGACCACCCTAAGTCTTTCCTGGGACAGCGGCTAAAGTGGATTTCGAAACCTATCGCCCGCGCTTTCGGCCATCGGGGGTTCACCCATAGTTTGCTGGCCGTGTTCGGTCTGCTGACGATTTTCTATCTCCAGGTGCCGGAAAGCTGGATTGTGCCCGCCGATGCGCTACAGGGCATGGTATTAGGCTACCTGAGCCACATTCTTGCCGATATGCTCACGCCAGCTGGCGTGCCGCTGCTATGGCCCTGCCGCTGGCGCTTCCGTTTGCCTATCCTGGCGCCGCAAAAAGGCAATCAACTGGAGCGCGTTTTGTGCATGGCCCTGTTCGCCTGGGCTGTCTGGATGCCGCAGGGAATGCCCGAAAACAGTGCAATTCGCTGGTCGTCTCAGGCGATTAATTCCCTGCAAAATGGCTTTAATCGCTTTATTCATCACCAGACCGAACAATAAACCAACAAAATAATACCGCGCGGAATAACCTATTCTTTTTGGATATAAAGGAAGCCCGGCGCTTCTGATACCCTTTGCGGCATAAAGGCATGCCATTGTACGCGTGCCTGCTATAAGAACTCAGGAGAAACGGGGATGAACTTTCCACTAATCGCGAACGTTATCGTGTTCGTTATTCTGCTGCTGTTGCTGGCGCAAACGCGTCACAAGCAGTGGAGCCTCGCTAAAAAAGTGCTGCTTGGTTTAGTCATCGGCGTGGTCTTTGGCCTGGCGCTGCAACTGATCTACGGCGCCGACAGCGAAGTGCTTAAAAGCTCTATCCAGTGGTTCAACGTGGTTGGCAACGGCTATGTTCAACTGCTGCAAATGATTGTTATGCCGCTGGTGTTCGCTTCTATTCTGAGCGCCGTGGCGCGCCTGCATAACGCCTCCTCGCTTGGCAAAATCAGCGTGCTGACTATCGGCACCCTGCTCTTTACCACGCTGATTGCGGCGCTGGTAGGCGTTTTCGTGACGAATCTGTTCGGCCTTTCGGCAGAAGGCCTGGTGCAGGGCAGCGCGGAAACCGCCCGCCTTAACGCCATTCAGACCAACTATGTCGGCAAGGTTGCAGACCTGACGGTGCCGCAGCTGCTGCTGTCGTTCGTACCGAAAAATCCGTTTGCCGACCTGACTGGCGCCAGCCCCACGTCCATCATCAGCGTGGTGATTTTCGCCGCCTTCCTTGGCGTGGCTGCGCTTAAGCTGCTGAAAGACGATGCGCCGAAAGGCGAACGCGTGCTGGCGGCTATTGATACCCTGCAAAGCTGGGTGATGAAGCTGGTTCGCCTGGTGATGCAGCTTACGCCTTACGGCGTGCTGGCGCTGATGACGAAAGTCGTTGCAGGCTCCAACCTGCAAGACATCATCAAGCTGGGCAGCTTCGTGGTTGCCTCTTACCTGGGCCTTGGCATTATGTTCGTGGTTCACGGCATCCTGCTCGCGGTTAATGGCGTAAGCCCGCTGAAGTATTTCCGCAAAGTCTGGCCGGTACTGACTTTCGCCTTTACCAGCCGCTCCAGCGCAGCCTCCATTCCGCTGAACGTGGAAGCACAGACTCGCCGCCTGGGCGTGCCGGAATCTATCGCAAGCTTCGCCGCCTCCTTTGGCGCCACTATCGGCCAGAATGGCTGCGCAGGTCTCTACCCCACTATGCTGGCGGTAATGGTCGCGCCCACGGTAGGCATCAACCCGTTTGACCCGATGTGGATAGCCACGCTTGTCGGCATCGTCACGCTCAGTTCCGCAGGCGTAGCGGGCGTGGGCGGCGGCGCAACCTTCGCGGCGCTTATCGTGCTGCCGGCGATGGGCCTGCCGGTAACGCTGGTGGCGCTGCTTATTTCCGTGGAACCTCTGATTGATATGGGTCGCACCGCCCTGAACGTAAGCGGCTCAATGACCGCAGGCACGCTGACCAGCCAGTGGTTGAAGCAGACTGACAAAGCGATCCTGAACAGCGACGAAGAGGCCGAACTGGCTCACCGCTAAACGCTTTAAAAAGCAAAAGCCGCCCGAGGGCGGCTTTTTTTATGCCTGCGGCAGACTACACATCTTCTTCCTGCCGGATCTGCATGGCCCAGCGCTGGGCGGATTCAGGCACGCTGAAGGCAGGCGAGCGGCGAAAATGCTCGCCCACCAGAACAAACGCGACGTATTTGCCACGCAGCAGGTACACATCCTGAAAACCCTCCATGCGCACGGCATGATCCGGCGGCGCCGGCTCCACGCGGGGTACATAGTTGATGATGGGACGATTCTGTTGACGAAGTGGTTTCATAGGCGTCGGTTTTTTACTCTTAACGATTCCATAAACAGGAAAAAACAATGATAGCGGATTGTGGCCCCGCACGTCGCGCCTCACGTGCGTCGATGGCTTGCAGATGGCGTTTTTCGCGCCAGATTGCCGCCTGGCGCAAACGCTATATTCCCTTCTCTGTTCTATAGTTAGAGAGCTTTTGAACACGAAAAAACCGCCTTTCAGCAATGAAAACAGGAGAAGAGTTCAATGTCGCATGAAGAGAATAACCCCCGCCATCACGAATCGCCCGTGCATGACGCCAACGAGTCGCGTCCCGGCCTTGATTCTCTGGCCCCGGAAGATGGTTCACACCGCCCCGACCCTGTCCCCACGCCGCCCGGGGAACAGCCTACGGCGCCCGGCAGCCTGAAAGCGCCGGATACCGCTAACGAAAAACTTAAAGCGCTGGACACTTTCCGCAAGGGAAGCGAAAACTTCCCGCTGACCACCAACCAGGGCGTGCGCATCGCCGACGATCAAAACTCGCTGCGCGCCGGTACGCGCGGTCCGACGTTGCTTGAAGATTTCATCCTGCGGGAAAAAATCACCCACTTCGACCATGAGCGCATTCCGGAGCGTATCGTTCATGCCCGCGGTTCAGCCGCGCACGGCTATTTTCAGCCTTACAAGAGCCTGAGCCATATCACCAAAGCCGATTTCCTTGCCGACCCGGATAAAATCACGCCGGTTTTTGTGCGCTTTTCTACCGTGCAGGGCGGCGCAGGGTCTGCCGATACCGTGCGTGATATCCGCGGCTTCGCCACCAAGTTTTATACCCAGGAAGGCATTTTTGACCTGGTTGGCAACAACACGCCGGTTTTCTTTATTCAGGACGCCCACAAATTCCCGGATTTCGTGCACGCCGTGAAGCCGGAGCCGCACTGGGCTATTCCGCAAGGCCAGAGCGCTCACGATACCTTCTGGGACTATGTCTCGCTGCAACCGGAAACGTTACACAACGTTATCTGGGCGATGTCCGATCGCGGCATTCCGCGCAGTTACCGCACAATGGAAGGGTTCGGTATTCATACGTTCCGGATGATCAACGCTGAAGGCAAAGCGACTTTTGTCCGCTTTCACTGGAAGCCGGTGGCGGGCAAAGCGTCGCTGCTGTGGGATGAATCGCAGAAGCTCACCGGCCGCGACCCCGATTTTCATCGCCGCGATCTGTGGGAAGCCATCGAAGCGGGCGACTTCCCGGAATATGAACTGGGGCTACAGTTAATTCCCGAGGAAGATGAGTTCAAGTTTGATTTTGACCTGCTTGACGCCACGAAACTGATTCCGGAAGAGCTGGTGCCGGTGCAGCTGGTCGGCAAAATGGTGCTTAACCGCAACCCTGATAACTTCTTCGCTGAAAACGAACAGGCCGCTTTCCATCCGGGGCATATCGTACCGGGGCTGGATTTTACTAACGATCCGCTGCTTCAGGGCCGCCTTTTCTCTTATACCGATACGCAAATCAGCCGTCTCGGCGGGCCGAATTTCCATGAAATTCCGATAAATCGCCCTACCTGCCCGTATCACAATTTCCAGCGTGACGGCATGCACCGTATGGATATCGACACCAATCCGGCCAACTACGAGCCAAACTCTATCAACGATAACTGGCCGCGCGAAACGCCGCCGGGGCCGAAGCGCGGCGGGTTCGAAAGCTACCAGGAGCGTATCGAAGGGCATAAAGTTCGCGAACGCAGCCCGTCGTTTGGCGAATATTATTCGCATCCGCGCCTTTTCTGGCAGAGCCAGACCCCGGTCGAACAGCGCCATATCATTGACGCCTTTAGCTTCGAGTTAAGCAAAGTAGTGCGCACTTATATTCGCGAACGCGTGGTGGATCAGCTTTGTCATATCGACATTTCACTGGCCCAGCCGGTTGCGGAGAATCTGGGCATTACGCTTACTGATGAACAGATGCACATCGCTCCGCCTAAGGATGTCAACGGGCTGAAAAAAGACCCTTCCCTCAGCCTTTACGCCGTGCCGGGCGGGTCGGTAAAAGGCCGCGTTGTAGCCGTGCTGCTTAACGATAACGTTAACGGCGCCGAGTTGCTCTCCGTGCTGCAAAAACTGAAAGCCCACGGCGTGCATGCGAAGCTGCTTTATAAACGGATGGGTGAAGCGGTGGCGGATGACGGCTCGAAGATCCCCGTCGCGGGCACGTTTGCCGGTTCCCCTTCTTTGACCGTGGATGCGGTGATTGTGCCAGGGGGCGACGTCGCCTCTATCCTGAATAACGCCGATGCGGCTTATTATCTGATGGAGGCGTATAAGCATCTTAAGGTTATTGCGCTGCTCGGCGATGCCCGCCAGTTCAAACCTTTTATTAAGGTGCCTGATGCAGGAGAAGAAGGCGTACTGGAGGCCGATAACGCCCACGGAAACTTCACTGATGATTTCGTGAAGCTGCTGGCGGGTCATCGTATCTGGTCGCGGACGACCAAAAGCCTGACTATTCCGGCCTGAGGCGTTGACGTGAGTAAAAAGCCCTCTGCGGTAAACGAGAGGGCTTTTGTTTTGTCCCTGGCGCGTCGTTGCGGCTCACTTGATGTTAATGGTAATGGACGCCGATGCGTTGAACTGGCCCGTGGCCGGAACATTCCCTGTGAGATTAACGGGCGCGGTCAAAATGTCCGCCGCGCCCTGCTGATTGATATAGCTGCCGCTCTGTTGCAGCGTCATCGGTAATTCACCCGTATTGAGCGGAATAACGGTGCCTGCGCCATCCTTTATCACCACGCCCACATCCGGATTAGACGTTTGCAACGCCTCCGGCATGTCGTCGGCGGCGGGGCCGGAAAAGGTCATGCTCAGCTGAACGGCTTCATCAATATTGTTGCAGATATAGGCAATCGAGGTGCGCTTCTCCGTATAATTGCTCGGTTTTTCATGCTTTGTCTGAAACTGGCTGGTTAAGATGGTGCCAAAGTCGATGGAAATCACGCTGCCCGCGTTAATCTCACAGTTTTGCGGCACGGTGATGATGCCCTGAACATAGACTTCAGCCATCGGCTCCGTGGAGTATTGTCCCGGGCGCACGGTGCCATAAATCGCCGCGACAGGCATACTGGGAATCACCACCTGGCCCAGAAACGGCTTATTAATCCGAAAGGTCAGCGAACCTTCCCTGCCCGTTGAAAAGCTGGTTAAGTCGCAGCCGTTATTTTTTTTATTCCAGATGTCCACAAAGGGAACGGCGAAATTGCTTTCGTAATTAGCGATATGAATAAACGCGGCCATATCCATATTATCGTTGATATGAATAAAGCTCATATCGCCCGTCTGAATGCTGGGCACCAGGTATACAGCTTTATAATAGGCCCCGGCGTTTTGCTGCTTGTCGTTCACGTCGCAATCGCATTTCGCGGCATAAGAATCTGATGAACCAAAGTTAACGTTGAACGTTTTTCCCGCCGCGTTAAGGCTGCCGTCGTCCAGTTTTGACGTTGCGTCGACGTTGTAAATCTTCGGCCCCCCCTCCGTGTTGCAATACCCTGTCGCCGCCCGGGCGCAAGAAAAAGAAACCATCACAGCGCCAGACAACAGGGACACGATTAAACGAATACGCATACTCTCTTCCTTGATTAGATGCACGCCGCAGTCAGGTCGAGCATGTCTCGTCCTTCCGGCAGGGCTGGCGGTAAAATAACGTTAGCCTGGCAGTGCTGAGTGCTTTCCCGGCCCCACTTCACCTGCAAAGTCGTCTGGTCGTTGATGCCAGACAGATAGACCACGCCCCCTTCGTCTACGATGCTTTCCGTATCGCTTGCCTCTTTACGCGTCACGATGGCGCCAAACGGCACGACGTCGCCGTTTGCGCGATGCAGCGTCAGTAAGATGCGATAACCTCGTCGGGCGTCGAATTGCGCCTCTACCAGCGCCCCTTTATTCGGGATAACGCGGGCGGAAGTCGTTTCGGTATCGACGTCAGGCGGCAGCGTGGTGGTATCAATGGTTAACCGATTTTCCTGATAAGGCGTAAGCCAGGGTACAACGGCGTAGCCAAACCAGTCTGTCGAGACGCCGGGCTGGTTGACCAGCCTGATGTCGCTGGCGCCATTCGCGCTGACCAGCGCAAACGCATCGCCAAGCGGCTGCGAAAGCGTAATGCCATGAGGATGTACGACCACAGCCCCGGCTGCGCCATAGCTCCACTGACGGCTGGTGTCGCTCCGGTAATAGCCAAGATTCAGGTTGGCGTAGCGGGATTTATAATTCACCTCGGCATTGCTGTCGCTGTCAACATCGTGCGAATCCCCTTCACGGTTAACGCTTTGCGAGAAAGCGTAGCCCAGCCGACCATCATCAAACGCGCTGCCGCTCAGGCCGGTTTGCAGCCTGCTGTCGCCCGCTTTGTTCTGGCTCATGCTGACCGTTGCCCAGCTATGGGGAAGCCACTCGCTGAGCGGGATGGAAATCCCCAGCGCAATTTGCCGATCGGTTTCGCCCTGAGTTTTATTCCAGTTGAGCGACACGTTGTAGCTTACTGTCGCGTAGGTTATCGCCATACCGGCGGAGAGGCTTTTCTCGGTGTCGTCGCGATCCCAGTAGTTTCGCTGCCAGGCGTTAATGTAATAAGAACCGTACTCGCGCGTGCTCTGATTGATACTGATCTGGAACTGACTGCGCTTTTGGTCGAAAGCATAATCAGAAGCGCTGGCGTCGTTTTCCCCACGATTTGCCTCTTCGAAGGTGTAATAACCCGCCGTGGAATAGCGATAGCCGGCGAGGGTTACGGCAGTGCCGGTCGCCTCGATATTTTTGGCGTACTGGAAGCGAAAAGATTGGCCATCATGAACCGATTCATCCTGTAAGACGCTGTGCGCCTGCGTGATATCCAGCGATACCGAGCCCCACTCGTCCATACCGATGCCCACACCCAGCGCTGCCGCCTGATACTGTTCGGCGCCGAGCGCGCCGCCGTAAAGCGTGACCCGGTTATTCACGCCGTAAAACAGCGCCCCTTGCACAAATTCCGGTTCGTTGTCATGCGCCCAGCCTGATTCATAGCGGCCAGCCGTCAGGTTGTACTTCGCCTGACCGGGCCGCTGCATCACAGGCACGGAGGAAAAAGGCTGGATAAAGACATGCTCTCGTCCATCGGCTTCTTTCACCGTGACTTCAAGATCGCCGCTGTGGGAGGTGGGATACAGATCGTTAATCTCAAACGCACCGGGAGCCACCACGCTCTGGTAAATAATGTAGCCGTTTTGCCGGATGGTGACCTGGGCGTTGCTGTTGGCGATGCCGCGAATGGTCGGCGCGAAGCCCCGCTGGCTATCCGGCAGCATATTGTCGTCCGAGGCGAGCTGAACGCCTTTAAACTGCACGCTGTCAAACAGCGCTGACGGCGTATAGCTTTCACCGATCACCAACTGCGCGCGCAAGGCTTTTATATCCCGCTCAACCCAGCTTGACAGCGAATTCCAGTGCGACGCCGCATCATCTTTCGTCCAGGTGGAGTAATTGCGCACGCGCCATGGGCCGACGTTAAGCCCGTTTTGCAGATTCACATACTGCGACTGTTCATCGGGACGGCCATCCGCCTGATTTTGCGAACCCGACCAGGAGTAATTGCTAAACAGCGTGGTGATGCCATTATTCCAGTATTGCGGATCCACATAGCCGCGGGGGGAAACCACCAACGCAGCCTGTGGAATACTGACGTTTAAAATCATGCGCCGGGTATCTACTTTCGCAAATGCGGCGGGGATAATGCTTCCCAGGTCGTTGACCGGCGCGTCATCCGCTAACGTTGCCAGCGCAGGGTAAGCCTCAACCCGAACGCCCAGGTCTTTTAGCAATCGCCGGGTTATCACCGGGGACATTTCAGCCGGAGCAGAGGCACGCAAGGTGATATCCCGCGTCAGGACGTCGCTCCCGTTAAGCCAGACATGAAGCTTGTAACTGCCCGGCGGCAGCGTTCCCCGGTCGCTAAAAATAGATAAATCCACGCCTTGCTGGCCAGGGTTCCCCTGCTCCATCAGCATCGGATCAAACCAGACGCGATCGCGGGCGTTGGCTGGCTGGGTTTCAGAAAAGAGTAAAGCAAAGCAGCCTGCCATAAGCGTTGTGCGGGCAAGCGCATCTGGCAGGCTTTTACCCGATGGCGCGTACGTGCGTTTTTCTTGCATCCTGCGCAGTTTCATCCTGTATCAAAGAGCGCGAGTCTCGCTTTTCGTGGCGCCGCCATAATCATTGATGGCGGACCAGGTCACGCGACGGGAGCGTTCTGTTGAAGGCAACGTAAAGACGTTTTGGCCAAACGGCCCTACCATGTCAGCCTGTTTGAGGGTCGTGGTGCCGACCTTTAAATATTCAAACACCACATGCCAGGGCGTGGGATTTTCAACGGTTAACGTTTGTCCCGTTAACTGGAAACGTAATTTTTTATAAGCATCCTGCGCCCCGGTAACCAGCCCCCGGGGGCGATAAAACAGTTTGAGCCGCGTTTTTACCACGAGCTTTAACGTATTCACCGAGGCAGGATCGGAGGGAGGAATCGCGCGAATATTTAAATAAAAAAGCGATTCTTTATTCTCCGGTAAATCGTTACGCGTCTTCGCAATACGCAGCGTACGCTCTTCCAGGGGTTCAATGCGAAATAAAGGCGGCGTGACGATAAAAGGCCCTCTCGTCTTTCCATCGCCAGTATCTACCCATGACTGTATCAAAAAGGGGTTTTCAGTATTGTTATTTTTAACATTCAGTGAAGCTTCTTTTTTATTATCCTCATAAAAGACGCGCGTGCCGCCAATCACAATGCCGCCCGCCAGAACAGGGTGTGATAAACCTGCCGTCATAATACCTGCCATGAGCAGTAAGCCGGATAACTTACATGGCCTCATTAAATGTTTCCTTTAATTATATAAACAAAACAGAAAAGGCCGAAAGCGAGATGCCTTCGGCTTAGTGTTATATAAAACGGTAAATGCTACCGGTAGTCGAACGTAATATCGGTAGTTCCGTTAGCTACGCCCGGAGTAATAGTTGTGGCCGTAGATTCATAATATGCAATCAGGTTTAAATCCACATTCGCTGAGGGCACTTCAAATTTGCGGGTGGTAAAGTTGTTCATAGGAACGATATTGCCCTGGTCGTCATGAATGACAATGGCAACGCCCGCCGCCCCGCCGGTTACCTTCAGATAGTCTTTATTGACTACATCGGAATCGCCGGTCAGGTAAATGCTGAAATGCGGGTTCTCGCCCTCTTCTACCACCGGGCAATTTTTTAATTTAATAACAAAAGGAATGGGCGGCGTTTTGGTGCCCACGACGCCATTAAATTGTCCCACAGAATAGGTGCCTAATTCGACATTGATTTTATGGTTCGGCGCGTCAATTTCGCACGCCTGGTCAGTAATTTTGCCCGTAAAATTAATGGTGCCGTCTGCTGCAAAGGTTAATGCGGGAGCGGCGGCTAAAAAACCAACCGCGGCTAAAGACGCAAACCATTTTTTCATATTTTCCTCCATGATGATGGCTGGTGCTGATTGCTGGCGGAATAACCTTCAGAATACAGGTTGTTTTTAGTGGAACTATTAACCCGGCCATAAGTTGAGCCGCGGAAATTTATAGCAAAGCATAAGTAAAAATCAACCTGAGATTACATTGACAAAGCAAATACTTTTTTGTTTTTTATAGCGCTAAATTATTTTTAGAATAACAACTAATATTTGTGCTGATAATACCCGCAAAAAAAGCGTCATTCACGTCTTAAAAACAACCAATTCAGAAGCGGGAATGATGAAAAAAAATAAACCCAACCCGTAATAAAAAAAATACGAAAAGTGCTATTTTTTAGTCTGGCTTTTTGTTTCGCGATGTGCGTCGTGAAGAGGAAAAAAACAAACAGGGGCTTATTGATAAATAAACATAAAAAAACCGGCCAGCGCCGGTTTTTTTATTGCCTGAAAGCGCTTACTGCTTCGGCGCCTGCGGGTCGGTGTCGTATTCGGCACAGGTCTGGTAGCCGGAGTTAAGTACGTGACCGGTGTCATCCAGGGCGACGAAATAGGTTTCAGTTTTGCCGTTACGGCTGCCCAGGATATAGGTCTGGCAGGTGCCACGAGCATGGATCATGGTCACTTCAGAAGAAGGCTGACCGGCAATCTGGCGAACCTGTTCGCGGCTCATGCCTTTTTTCACATCTTTCACTACAGGCTGCGTGAACTGATCGGCAGTGCGGTCATAAGCCGTACAGCCCGCCAGCATAGTCATAACCGCCGCTGCACTTAAAAATCCTGCAAAGTTCTTTTTCATTTTGTCTTCCTCTTTTCTCAGCGTGTGAAATAAGCCTGGAATAGAAATGAACATTTATCAACTCGTTAGCGATAAGCGAAGCGAATTAGGATTATTCCCTGATGGACATAAGGGAAAAGGCAAGCGACGCAATTAGCAGCGCTTGTACGTGCGAAGACGGCAGGAAACTTGTCGTTTTGCCGTCAAAGGGTTAGCTTTAACAAATGCTGATTTTTCGCCTGCGCGTTGCAGGTAACCACAACCGGAGGGGTTAAATGTCTTTGCAGCAAGAGATTATTCAGGCGCTTGGCGCGAAACCGCAAATTGACGCCCGTGAAGAGATCCGCGCCAGCGTCGATTTCCTCAAAAGCTACCTCAAAACCTATCCCTTTTTGAAAACCCTGGTGCTGGGGATAAGCGGCGGCCAGGACTCCACGCTCGCCGGCAAGCTAAGCCAGCTGGCTATCAGCGAGCTGCGTGACGAAACCGGCGACAGCAGCTATCAGTTCATCGCCGTACGCCTGCCGTTTGGCGTGCAGTTTGATGAACAAGATTGCCAGGACGCGCTGGCATTCATCCAGCCGGATAAAGTACTGACGGTAAATATTAAGGAATCTGTGCTCGCAAGCGAGAAAGCGCTGCGCGAAGCGGGCATTGAGCTGAGCGATTTTGTACGCGGCAACGAAAAAGCGCGCGAGCGTATGAAAGCGCAATACAGCATTGCGGGCATGACCAAAGGGGTCGTGGTCGGCACCGACCATGCGGCGGAAGCGATTACCGGCTTCTTCACCAAATATGGCGACGGTGGCACCGACATCAACCCGCTGTTCCGTCTTAACAAACGTCAGGGCAAACAGCTGCTTAAAGAATTAGGCTGTCCGGAGCATCTGTACCTGAAAGTGCCAACGGCCGATCTGGAAGACGACCGTCCTTCCCTGCCGGATGAAGTGGCGCTGGGCGTGACTTACGAAAACATCGATGATTACCTCGAAGGCAAGCAGATTGACGAAAACCTCGCGAAAACCATCGAAGGCTGGTATCTCAAAACCGAGCATAAGCGTCGGCCGCCCATCACTATCTTTGATGATTTCTGGAAAAAATAATCGCGCAAAGGTGGCTTCGGCCACCTTTTTATGGAAGCGTATGCCTGATTCCTCCCCTTCCCTTTCCGCTTCGCCGGTTTGCACGCAGCGCGCCACCCTGGCGGGGCTGACAGCCATTCTGCTCTGGAGCACCTCCGTTGGCTTATTTCGCAGCATTGCCGAACAGTTTGGCCCAACAGGCGGCGCCGCGCTCATCTACACCGTAAGCGCCCTCTGTCTTTGTCTGGCCTCTGGCTTGCCGCGCCCGCGCCTGCTGCCTGAGCGTTACTTGTTTATCGGCGGCGCGCTTTTTGTCAGCTATGAGATAAGCCTCGCGCTTGCCATCGGGCTTGCGCACACGCGGGCGCAGTCGCTGGAGCTTGGCATGATCAACTACCTCTGGCCGAGCCTTACCGTGCTGCTGGCGCTGTTTTTAAACGGCCAGCGCGCCTCGTGGTTCATCTGGCCGGGCCTGGCGCTGGCGATAACCGGCGTGGCGCAGGTGATGAAAGGCGACGGTGACTGGTCTCCCGCGCTGCTGTGGGCCAACATGCAGGATAATCCCGTCGCTTATGGTCTGGCCTTCGCCGCCGCGTTTATCTGGGCGCTTTACTGCAACCTCACGCGCCGCTGGAGCAAAGGCGCGAGCGGCGTCACGCTCTTCTTCTGCGCCACGGCCGCGGTGCTGTGGGGGAAATTTTTCTTCACTGCGCAGCCTGCGCTGCATTTTACGCTGCCCGCCTCGCTGCAACTGCTGTTTATGGGGCTCTCTACTGCTGTCGCTTACTCCGCCTGGAACCACGGCATCAGCCGCGGCAATATGACGCTGCTTGCCACCGCCTCTTACTTCACCCCCGTGCTCTCCGCGCTGCTGGCGAGCCTCTGGCTGGGCCTGACTCCCGGCTTCGGTTTCTGGCAAGGCGTGGGCATGGTGGTGCTCGGATCGCTGGTCTGCTGGCTTGCCACGCGCAATCGCTGAGCAAGATGACGCTTTTTCCACCAATCATTCCCTGATAGACTGGATAAGTAAACAGTATTCAGGAGAGTAATGAGTGGTAAGGCGTACTGGCGCGCCAAGGCTCGATTTCGAAGCTGCGGCGATTTATGAATACCCTGAGCATCTGCGTCCCTGGCTTGAAGATTTACCCAGGCATCCGGGCGTGTATGTGTTCCATGGCGAAAGCGAAACCATGCCGCTTTATATCGGTAAAAGCGTAAACATCCGCAGCCGTGTGCTGTCGCATTTGCGCACGCCGGATGAGGCGGCAATGCTGCGCCAGTCGCGGCGAATCACGTTTATCCGCACGGCGGGCGAAATTGGCGCGCTGCTGCTGGAAGCGCAGATGATTAAAGAGCAACAGCCGCTGTTTAATAAGCGCCTGCGCCGCAACCGACAGCTCTGCTCGCTGCGCCTGAACGGCGCGAAGCCGGAAGTGGTCTACGCCCGCGAAGTTGATTTCTCCCATGAGCCGGGGCTTTACGGCCTTTTCTCCAGCCGCCGCGCCGCTTTGCAAACGCTCCAGTCGCTGGCGGATGAACACCAGCTCTGTTATGGGCTATTGGGGCTGGAATCGCTAAGCCGCGGCCGCGCCTGTTTTCGTTCGGCGCTGAAGCGCTGTGCGGGCGCCTGTTGCGGGCGTGAAAGCGAAGAAGCGCACAATGAACGGCTTATGGCGGCGCTGGCGCGCATGCAGGTGATCTGCTGGCCGTGGCAAGGGCCGGTGGGGCTGAAAGAGAGCTTTGGCGAGATGACCCAGTACCATATTATCCATAACTGGTTCTGGCTTGGCTCGGTTAACACGCTTGAAGAGGCGAAAGCCATTAAGCGGGCGCCGCAGGGTTTTGATAACGATGGCTACAAAATACTCTGTAAGCCGCTTATCAGCGGCCAGCACGCTATTGTGGAGCTGGCCGCTGAACTCGCTCAGAGATAAGTGATTTCGCTAAACAGCAGCTGGCCTTCTGGTTTCAGTAGCCGTAGCGTATGGACGCCCTCCTGCCACCAGGCGCCCTGATCGGCGGTAAGCAGTTTGTCCCCCAACTGCCACGCGCCGCTAATCACATAGATTATCCCGCCGCGCGAGCGAAACGTGGTGAAGGTGCGGTCAGCGACCCGCACCTTCGCCTGGCAGCGGCCGCGACGGGTCATAAGATTAAAATCCATCGACATCCTGCCAGCGGATAATTCCGCGCGCACCGGTTGCTCGCCGGAAAAACTAAACGGCTGGTGGCGGCGCAGGGTATGACGAAACGCATTGCCGCCATCAAGCGTTATTTCGCTGCCTTCCAGCAGGGTGATCACCCGATCTATCTGCGGTAAGGGGGCGAATTCGCCGTTGCCTGAAAGCGAGGCAATGCTGGCTCGCCAGTTAAAATCGCGGGTAGCGGGCGGAAAACAGCAAATCTCGCGCGTTTCGCCTGCGCCGTTTCGCCATAAATTGACCGGCATTTTTTTAATATCAAAAAATTCCATTACCGCTCCTGAAAAAAACGCATCATGCGCCAAAGCTCCGCCATAAAGAGGCAGAGCGAAAATGTTATGGGTATAAACAAAACCGGATATCGGCAGCGCCGCGCCAAAGTCGCAAAAGCCGGGCGGCTCTTTTTACCAGCGGATTTAACATCCTGACAGCAAAAGTTTTTTAACGGACGCTGAGGCAATGAGAATAACGATCTGCCAGCCGCAGGCAAGAGGGAAACGCAAAAAGAAAACCGCCGGTCCTGTCCACAGCGACATGGCGCGCTATGGACAAGACCGGCGGTCTTGAAGGTGTCGCTGTAAGGGTTACTCAGCAGCTTCCGGCATTTTACCTTCCGGCGCCGGACGTTCTGTCAGACGCTTCTCAAAATTGGCGTTAAACTGCTTTTTCTGCTCCGGCGTCAGAATGTTATAGATCTTATTCTGGGTTTCCAGATGAGCCATCATGCGCGCTTTGTTCTGCTCGGCCATTTTGTCGACCTGGGCCTGCGCTTTGGTGCGGTCGAAGCTGTCGCTGGCGATGAGGTTGTGCATTTCACGGCGCTCCTCCAGAGACGGACGCTTGAACTTCTCGCGCTGCGCTTTATGAATATCGCGAATCTGCTGTTTCTGCGCATCAGTCAGGTTCAGGCCTTTGAACATCATCTCATTGTGCGGACCGCGCGGGCCTTTATGGTGCTGCATCGGCTTGCTGTCGGTGGTTGCGGACGTGGCGGTATCCGCCGCATGTGCCAGATTAGCTGCGCCCAGAGCCAGAGTGGAAGCAACAAAAATCGCAGTTAATTTACGCATAATATTGTCCTTACTTTGTTTATTCAGCGACAGGGTTTGTCGCGTTGACGAGAATGAGTTTAGGGCTTCTTACGTCAAGTAATCAGAGCCACAGTAAAACAATGAAAGGATAAAAAACAAGATTTAATCAATTATGAAGGAAATAAGGATAAAGCGTGGAGAAACGCTAAAAAATATAACAATCACTTGATTACGAAGGAAATGTGCAGAAAGTATAAAGTGAAGCCGATGCAAAATAAAGCAATACGCCAGGAATATTCTGCAAATAGTTTTCGGCCAGTCAGAATATAAACAGGCTCCTGAACGGAGCCTGTAAATTATTTCATCTCAATAAGCATTAATCCTGCCCGCATACCGGTCGCGACCGCGGGGTTCGGGAATAAAACATATTCTTTGTCATGCGTCGCTTCATAACGCGTCTCGCCATCTTCCGCAAGCAGCGTACCGCGTGGAAAGGCGGTGAAGTTGAGCGTTTGCGCCGTCATGTGCAGCACGAAATTTTCACTGTGGCGGGTAATTTGCTGCACCACTTTATAACGCAGCGGCGGCGCCTGCGCCACCGGCGCCTCGCCGCCTGAGAGCAGCGCCGCCAGCGCCTCCTGCGTTTCAGCGAACTGCGTAAGATCGTTTTCACCAAACGGCTGCGCCTTACCCAGCTCCAGCGTACAGCTCAGCGCGCCAAAATGTTCGCTGCTGAAATGGGTAAACGTGCCGCCGGGGGCGCGATGAAAAACCAGCGCCTGTAACCCCGCGCAGCCAAGCCACGCCAGATAAGCGTCGTCATAAGGCAGAGGCCGGGCCGGCAAAACGCCGAAGCGCGGATGATAAGAGCCGCGAATAGCCGTATGCATATCCAGATGCCAGCGCACTTTCTCCTCGCCGCTGGCGAAAAAGGTTTCCAGCTGGTGCTCGAGCACGTTGGCCCGCTGCGTCTCGACGCTATCCGGAAACTGTTGCCAGCGCCCGCCAAACATACGGTTCATATCGCTGTGCAAATAACGCTTGCCGCTGCGCAGCGACGCCGGGTTGCCCAGTATCACCAGCAGCCGCCACTGTAGCGTGAGTGCGCCGTCGAACAGCTTTTTGAGCAAGCTATCCACTATTTCCACTGGCGCGGTTTCGTTGCCGTGAACGCCCGCAGAAAGAATAAGCGACTTCTCTACCGGCTGGATGGGGGTCAGAAGTAAAACGCCTTCATCCCACCATTGCCAGCGAAAGTGCGCGGTCTCGCCCTGCTTTTGCTTTGGCGCTTTGCCCCGCAGCGTTTGCGCCAGAAAATCCCGCATGATGCCTCCTCGTCAGCACTGGAAAGGATAAACCGATCCTAAGTCTAGCAAGCGCGTCAGTTCATCCAGCGCTTCCCTGCCCTCGCGCAGCAGCTGCGGGTCGGCGAGATCCGCCTGCGTCAACCTGTCGCGGTAATGTTTCTCCACCCAGCGGGTTAGCGTTTCAAACAGCGCGTCGTTCATCATTACGGCGGGGTTCACCGCCTGACGCTCCGCTTCTGTCAACACCACGCGCAGACGCAAACAGGCGGGGCCGCCGCCGTTAGCCATGCTTTCACGCAGGTCGAACACTTTCAGTTCGCTTATCGGATTCCTGGCGGCCAGCAACGCGTTCAGATAACGCCAGACGCCTTCATGCTGGCGCGACTCCTCCGGCAGCACCAGCGTCATTGAGCCATCTTCGCGGCTCAACAACTGGCTGTTGAAAAGGTAAGTTTGTACCGCGTCCTGTACCGAAACTTCGCTCGCCGGCACCTCAATGGCTATAAAGCCTGGCACTTTCGCCCGCAGCTCGCCTAATACATCCTGCTGATGAAGAAAGGCCTGCTCGTGGCAAAACAGCACCTGCTGGTTAGAAACCGCAATGACATCGTTATGGAATACGCCCTGGTCGATCACCGCCGGGTTTTGCTGGGCAAAAATCACCTGCTTCGGGTTGACCTGATTGACGCGGGCCACCGCCTGGCTTGCCTCCAGCGTCTGGCGCGCCGGGTAGCGGGCCGGAATAAGCCCGCCGCTCTCTTCGCGGCCATAAACAAAAAGCTGTATGCCCGGCCCGCCGTAGTCGCCGCCAAGGCGGTTATGGTTGGCCGCGCCTTCGTCGCCGAACATCGCCACCTGCGGCAGCGCCGGATGTACGGCGAAGCGTGTTTCATCGCGAAAGATAGCGCGCAGCAGCCGTTCAGTGGTGGGCGCCTCGCTGGCGCGGTGGAATTTATTATTGAGGTTAGCCACGGTCAGGTGCACTTTGCCATCCAGCGCATCGGCGGAGGGGCAGACTGTCGCCGCGTTCGCCACCCACATAGAAGACGCAGAGCTTGCCGCGCTAAGTAAATGCGGCGCCTGCCGCCAGGCTTTTTCCACCACCTGCTCATCCGTGCCGCTAAAGCCCAGCAGGCGCAGCGCCTGCACATTAGGGCGCTCCTGCGGCGGGATAAGCGCCTGGGCAAAACCGGCATCCGAAAGCGCTTTCATCTTGCGCAGCCCCTGCAACGCAGCAAGTTTCGGGTTAGAGACCTGATAACGGTGCTTTGTGGAAGCTTCGTTGCCAAATGACAGCCCGGCGTAGTGGTGAGTTAACCCCACCAGGCCGTCAAAGTTTACTTCGCGCGCTTTCATGCCTGCTCCTTAGTAAAGTCCAGACCGGGGCTTAACGTCGCTGGCAGCGCAAAATTCGGACTTTCGAGCGAGGCCATCGGCCAGGCGCAATAGTCTGCGGCATACCAGGCGCTGGCGCGATGGTTGCCGGAAGCCCCCACGCCGCCAAACGGGGCGGTACTCGCCGCGCCGGTAAGGGGTTTATTCCAGTTAACTATCCCCGCGCGCGCTTCCAGCAACAGCTGGTCGAACCGCGCCCGGTCGGGGGAAATCAACCCGCTTGCCAGGCCATAGCGGGTGTTGTTCGCCATGCGGATAGCGTTCTCAAAGGTGTCGTAGCGCCAGACGCACAAGAGCGGGCCGAAAACTTCTTCATCCGGCACGTCGCGCGCTTCGCTCATTTCTATAATGCCAGGGGTAAGCAACGAACTGCCCGCTTGCAGCAGTTTCGGCTCCAGCAACGGCTTGCCGCCGCGCGCCAGATGCCCCTGCCACGCTTCCAGCACCCGCTCCGCCGCCTGGGCGGAAACCAGCCCGCCGATAAACGGCTGCGGCTCGGCGTCCCAGCGGCCCGGGCGAATACGGGCGCTTACCGCCACCAGACGCGCCAGGAACGCATCCCCCGCCTCGCCCCGTTTCACCAGCAGGCGACGCGCGCAGGTACAGCGTTGCCCCGCAGTGATAAAAGCGGACTGAATAGCCAGATGCACCGCGCCGTCGAGATCCGCCGGATCGTCCACGATAAGCGGATTATTGCCGCCCATCTCCAGCGCCAGAATTTTCTCCGGCTGTCCGGCCAGCTGGCGATGAAGCTGATAACCGGTGTTGGCGCTGCCGGTAAACAGCAGCCCGTCGATATCGCGTTGCGAGGAGAGCGCCTGCCCGGTATCGCGCCCGCCCTGCACCAGGTTAAGCACGCCCGCCGGCAGCCCCGCCTGCTCCCAGAGTTTCATTACCGCTTCGCCGGTCTGCGGCGTTAATTCGCTCGGCTTGAACACCAGCGTATTGCCCGCCAGCAGCCCCGGCACAATGTGGCCGTTAGGCAAATGCCCCGGAAAGTTATAAGGCCCGAACACCGCCAGCACGCCATGCGGGCGGTGGCGCAGCGAGGCGGCGCCATCCGGCATCGGGCTTTGCTGCTCGCCAGTGCGGGTGTGATAAGCCTTTACGGAAATGCCCACTTTATTGATCATCGCCGTGACTTCTGTCGCCGCTTCCCAGCGCGGTTTGCCGGTTTCCCGGGCGATAATTTCGGTGAGCTGCGTTTTATTTTCATCCAGCAGCCCGGCAAACTTTTCCGCTATCGCCTGACGTTCGGCAAAGGGGCGTTTCGCCCAGCCGGGAAAAGCCTGACGCGCGCTGAGGCACGCCTGCGCCACCTGTTCAGCATCCGCCGCCCGTCCCTGCCAGAGCATTTCGCCGCTTACCGGGTTGGTTTTCTCAAGCTGCTCGCCGTTGCCGTTCAGCCACTGGCCGTTTATCCACAAACTCATGCTTTTTTCTCCTCAGGGCACAGACGAACCAGCCGCACGGTATCGCCGGGGCGGCATTTCAGCGCGTCGAGCGTAGCGCCGTCGAGCACCAGCCGGTCGGTATGGGGGTTTGCGCGAATCAGCATCACGCGGAACATGTCGTAATTTTCATTGGCTACCATGCAGGCCGGCAGCTCGTCACCCGTGGCGGGCTGGCCTTCCGCCACCTCCACCAGCCGGCTTTTGCGAATGGCGCGCACCCGGTCGATGTCGCATTCAAGGGTCGGGCCGCCGTCAAAGATGTCGACGTAATTGCGATAGCGAAACCCTTCAGCTTCGAGCACGGCGCGGGCAGGCGCCGTTTGCGGATGGACCTGGCCGATGACCTCCTGCGCCGCCTTGCTAAGAAAATGGGTGTAGATCGGGTGCTTGGGCATGAGCTCGGCGATAAACGCTTTCTGGCCGGTGCCGCACAGGTAGTCGGCGCGGCTAAATTCCATAGAGAAAAAGCGCTGGCCGAGGCTGTCCCAGAACGGCGAATAGCCGTGCTCGTCAATCACGCCGCGCATCTCCGCCACAACCTTTTCATTAAACCGGTCGCGAAAGGCGGCCATAAACATAAAGCGCGATTTGGAAAGCAGGTAGCCGTTGCCCTCTTTTCGCCACTGCGGGTCGAGAAACAGGGTACAGAGCTCGCTGCTGCCGGTATGGTCATTACTTAAAAACAAGGTGGGCAGCGCGTTATAAACATTCAGCTCTTTCGAGGCGTGCACCAGGGTGCCGACACGGTAGTTATACCAGGGGTCGTTCAGCCCCACCGCCACTTCAATGGCGCAAATACCCGCTACCGCGCCGCTTTGGGTCTCTTCCAGCACAAAAACATAGCCCTGATCGGCCTTCGAAAGGCCGCCTCGCCAGGTTTGCAGGGAACGTTCAATGCGGGCGCTGAGCGTGCCTTCGTCAACCGGCAGCGAAGTCAGCCCGCCGCCCGTTTTCCGGGCCAGCGCCAGCAGCGCGCCGATGTCGTTATGTTCAATGGGACGAATCACCATCATGATGAACCCTCCGCCAGAAAACGTGCGCACGCGCGGGAGAATCGTTCAAGCCCGGCGGCGATCTCTGCATCGCTGATGTTAAGCGCAGGCGCGAAGCGCACCACGTTGCCGCCAGCAATCAGCACCATCACCCCTTCTTGCGCGGCAAGCGTAGAGATAGCTTTGGCTTTGCCGGCGTGATCGTCGTTCAGCACGCAGCCCAGCAGCAGCCCAAGGCCGCGGATCTCTTTAAACAGATTCAAACGGCTGTTCAGGGCGTTAAGCTGTTCCACAAAAGCGTGGTGGCGCGCCTTTACCCCTTGCAGGGTTTCCGGGGTGTTGATGAGCGCCAGCACGCGCCCGGCTACTGCGCCCGCCAGCGGGTTGCCGCCATAAGTCGTGCCATGCGTGCCGACGCCCATGACCTGAGAAAAACGCTCCGTGGTGAGGATCGCGCCAATCGGGAAGCCGCCGCCCAGCGCTTTCGCCGTGGAAAGCACATCCGGCGTAACGCCATAGTGCATATAGGCATAGAGCGAGCCGGTACGGCCAACGCCGGTCTGCACTTCGTCAAAAATCAGCACCGCGTTGTGCTTGTCGCACAATTCGCGCAGCCCTTGCAGAAACGCCGGGTCGGCAGGCACCACGCCGCCTTCGCCCTGCATTGGCTCTACAATCACCGCGCAGGTCTCATCGGTAATCAGTTCGCGGGCAGAGGCGAGATCGTTATAAACGGCATGGGTAATCTGCGGCGGCAACGGCGCAAAGTCCTGCGAATAGGCAGGCTGACCGCCAGCAGAAACGGTAAACAGGGTGCGGCCATGAAAGGCATTTTTGAACGCCACGATGCCGCTCTTTTGCGGGCCGAATTTGTCGTGCGCATATTTGCGCGCAAGTTTCAGCGCCGCTTCGTTGGCTTCCGCTCCCGAGTTGCAGAAGAAAACGCGGTCGGCAAAGGTGGCGTCGATAAGCTGTTTAGCCAGCCTGAGTACCGGTTCGTTGGTATAGCCGTTGCCGGTGTGCCACAGCTTCGCCGCCTGCTCCTCCAGCGCTTTGCGCAGTTCAGGGTTGGCGTGGCCCAGCGCGTTAACGGCGATGCCGCCTGCGAAATCAATATACGCTTTGCCCTGCTGGTCCCACAGCGTGGATCCTTCAGCCCGTACCGGAATAAAAGGCGCCGGCGCATAAACCGGGATCATCCATTCATCAAAGTTCTGGCGGGTAATTGACTGCGTCATAGCGACCTCGTTCCGGTAAATTAAAAGTTGATTGTTTGTTAATAAATATGGTGTGTTTGCGCTCTTACAATAGATTGCAGACTTTGTGCCAGCCAGAGGGAAAAATGAATAACTTGAGCGCAACCATGAAAAATCAACAATTTACGAACCAGAATTATTCACTATTAGTGCATAATCAGTGAATATTCGCGTGATGCGCTGCGGTTGTAGAGAAATAAATAAGCAATGTTATGCATAAACCGAATATCATTCTGTATTTGTGATCGCAGGCAGGATTCAGCAGAAAAAAACGCCCTTTTTTGGGGCGCCTTGCGCTGAAATAGGGCGAGGTTCATTTGCGCTGTCGATTAAAAGGATTGCTGATGAGAGCAGCGATGCGGGGGCTTTTCTGGTAAGCTCAGGCCCTTGTTTAATCTGCAATGTGGCAGTGATTATGAAATTCGTCTCTTTTAATATCAACGGCCTGCGCGCCCGTCCTCATCAGCTTGAAGCGCTGGTGGAACAGCATCAGCCTGATGTCATTGGCCTTCAGGAAACCAAAGTGCACGACGACATGTTTCCTCTCGAAGAGGTAGCTAAACTCGGTTACAACGTTTTCTACCACGGCCAGAAAGGGCATTACGGTGTGGCGTTGCTGACAAAAGAGCCTCCTGTCGCAGTGCGCCGCGGTTTCCCGGGCGATGATGAAGAGGCCCAGCGCCGCATCATCATGGCGGAAATCCCTTCTGAGATTGGCAATATCACGGTTATCAACGGCTATTTCCCGCAAGGAGAAAGCCGCGACCATCCGGTGAAGTTTCCCGCTAAAGCGGCCTTTTATCAGAACCTGCAAGATTATCTGGAAAACGCGCTTCAGCGCGAAAACCCGGTAATTGTTATGGGCGATATGAATATCAGCCCGACCGATCTGGACATCGGTATTGGCGAAGAGAGCCGCAAGCGCTGGCTGCGCACCGGCAAGTGCTCGTTTCTGCCAGAGGAACGTGAATGGATGGGCCGCCTGCTTAACTGGGGACTGGTTGACACTTACCGCCACGCCAATCCCGACGCGGTTGATCGCTTCTCCTGGTTTGACTACCGCTCGCGCGGTTTTGACGATAACCGCGGTCTGCGCATCGATCTGCTGCTGGCAAGCGCGCCATTGCTGGAACGCCTTGAGGAAACGGGCATCGACTACGCTATTCGCGCCATGGAAAAACCGTCCGACCATGCTCCGGTGTGGGCGAAGTTCAGGCTGTAAACGCCAGCAAAAGCGGCTGCTTTTCCTCTCCCTTGCCGGGAGAGGGTTGTCTGGCGGACCGTTAATCTTTCAGGACGGGTTTATTAAAACAGATGAAAATCATTGACGTTGTCGCCGCCATTATTGAACGCCACGGAAAAATCTTGCTGGCGCAGCGCCCCGCAGGCGGCGACCAGCCGGGGCTGTGGGAGTTTCCCGGCGGCAAAGTGGAAAGCGGCGAAAGCCAGCCACAGGCGCTGGCCCGGGAGCTTAAGGAAGAGTTAGGCATTCAGGCGACGCCAGGAAATTATGTGGCGAGCCACGAGCGGGACGTTAGCGGTCGCCGTATTCATCTGCATGCCTGGCACGTGGCGGATTTCAGCGGCGAACCCATCGCCCATTGCCACAGTTCGCTGGTATGGTGCGAGCCCGCCGAGGCATTACGCTATGACCTTGCCCCGGCGGATATTCCGCTGCTCGTTGCGTTTATGTCCGCACGCGACGCCAGACCAGCGGGTTCGTACTAAGCGTTTTCTCGTCGCGCTGGCATTGCAGCACAATGCCGTCGGCGTTTACTACCGCCCCTTCTGAATAGTTCTGATCCTGATAAATACAGCACTGATTACAGGGCGGCGGGCGATGACCGCCGCTACTGAACACCTCCGGCGGCACGGCGACGCCGATATCCGGCGGATAACTCTCATCCGGATAACCACCCGACCCGGAATGGTAACGCTCTGCCGCTGCGCATAAACCTGTCAACAACAGCAACCCGCCTGCCAGCACTACGTTTAACTTAATCATGCATTTTCTCCTGATGGCCGCGGTTTCGCCGCTCCGTTATCGCTTACTGCGCCATATCTCACAAGTTTCGTCAATACATCCTCTTTTGCCATAAGTTTTCATGATGATAATAAAAACAATCGCCGGAACAGCAGGCAAATTTTGCTTGCTTTATCGCCTTTACCGGATGGTATAGTCAGCGGGCTGGTGCATTTTTATGCATTAATTAAGAAAATAAAGTCACTAAACTATAAACGGAGCTTATACCTTATGGGGCAACACCTTACTCTGGAACAGTTTCTCTCCTCCACGCAACAGCGCGACCCGCATCAACCGGAATTTGCCCAGGCGGTGCGAGAAGTCATGACCACCCTGTGGCCTTTCCTGGACGCTCACCCTCGCTATCGCGATCACGCCCTGCTGGCGCGTCTTGTGGAGCCGGAGCGGGTGATCCAGTTTCGCGTGGTGTGGGTGGACGATCGCAATCAGGTGCAGGTGAACCGCGCCTGGCGCGTGCAGTTCAACTCGGCTATCGGTCCTTTTAAAGGCGGTATGCGCTTTCACCCCTCCGTTAATTTATCGATTCTGAAATTCCTCGGCTTTGAACAGACATTCAAAAATGCCCTTACCACCTTGCCCATGGGCGGCGGCAAAGGCGGCAGCGATTTTGACCCGAAAGGCAAGAGCGAAGGCGAAGTCATGCGCTTTTGCCAGGCGCTGATGACCGAACTGTGGCGCCATCTCGGCCCGGATACCGACGTCCCGGCGGGCGACATCGGCGTCGGCGGACGTGAAGTCGGTTATATGGCTGGCATGATGAAAAAGCTCGGCAACCATAACGCCTGCGTTTTTACCGGCAAAGGCCTCTCTTTCGGCGGCAGCCTGATCCGCCCTGAGGCGACAGGCTATGGGCTGATTTATTTCACCGACGCCATGCTGAAGCAGCACGGCATGTCGCTTGAAGGGATGCGCGTGGCGGTCTCCGGCTCCGGTAACGTGGCGCAATACGCCATCGAAAAAGCGATGCTCTATGGCGCGCGCGTGGTGACCGCTTCCGACTCCAACGGCACGGTAGTGGATGAAGCGGGCTTTAACGCTGAAAAACTGGCGCGCCTTGCAGAAATCAAATCCAGCCGCGACGGCCGCGTAGCCGACTACGCGCGCGAATTTGGCCTCGCTTATCTCGAAGGCAAGCAGCCCTGGTCGGTGCCGGTGGATATTGCCCTGCCCTGCGCCACGCAGAATGAGCTGGATGCAGACGCGGCGCGCACGCTGATTGCAAACGGCGTGAAAGCGGTGGCTGAAGGGGCGAATATGCCAACGACCATCGAGGCGACCGACGCCTTTCTGGACGCGGGCGTGCTGTTCGCGCCGGGCAAGGCCGCTAACGCGGGCGGCGTCGCCACCTCCGGGCTGGAGATGGCGCAGAATGCCGCGCGCATGGGCTGGAAAGCGGAGAAAGTGGATGCGCGTCTGCACCATATCATGCATGACATTCACCATGCCTGCGTGACCTACGGCGAAGGCGAACGCCAGGTTAATTATGTTCGCGGAGCGAATATTGCGGGCTTTGTGAAAGTCGCAGACGCCATGCTGGCGCAGGGCGTTATCTAAGCCCGGCAGAAAAGCCTGCGTCGCAGGACGCAGGCCAGCCGCTATTCTTCCGTACGTCCTGATGCGGCCGCGTCGCGTTTCTTGCCGCGCACGGCGCTTTTTTTACCGCTTTTAAATTTACGCTGTCCCTTCGCCTGCGGCGCCGCAAGGCCGCGGAACTGGCGAACCGGCGCGCTTCGCGCCTGGTCTATCAGCGTATAGAGCGTTTGCACCAGCGGCGTCATGAAGTCCTGATAACGACACTGCTTTTCGCTGATTTGCGTAAGGGTGGATTCCCACTGCGCCGTCATGTCCGGGCGCGCCGCAAGCTCGGGGAGCGCATGGATAAGCGCCCGTCCGGGCTCCGTCGCGCGGATATAGCGCCCCTGCTTTTCCAGAAAACCGCGCTTAAACAGCAGCTCGATAATGCCCGCGCGCGTGGCCTCGGTTCCCAGCCCGTCGGTGGCGCGCAGAATTTTTTTCAGCGCTTTATCCTGCACAAAACGGGCGATGCCGGTCATGGCGGAAAGCAGCGTGGCGTCGGTAAAATGGCGCGGCGGCTGGGTCTGTCGCTCCACCACTTCGCCCTGTTCGCACAGCAGTTCGTCGCCTTTGGCTACTATCGGCAGCGGCGAGCCGTCGTTCTCTTCGTCGCGCTCTTTCGCCCCCAGCATGGCACGCCAGCCCGCCTCCGCCAGAAAGCGCGCTTTGGCGATAAACTTGCCGCCTGCGATATCCAGATCGATGACGCATTTACGAAAGACCGCATCGGCACAGAACTGCATCAGATACTGGCGGGCAATCAGCCCGTAGACCTTCGCCTCGCCGTCGCTCAGGGAAACAGACGCGCTGCGCGCGGTGGGAATAATGGCATGGTGAGCGTCCACTTTTTTATCATCCCAGCAGCGGTTGCGCCGGTCCGGATCAACGGCAGGCTGCGGCAGCAATTCGCTGGCGTGAACGCCAATTGCTTTCATCACCGCATGGCGACCGGCAAAATGCTCTTCCGGCAGATAGCGGCAGTCGGAACGCGGATAGGTGATGAGCTTGTGGGTTTCATAGAGTTTCTGGCAGATATCCAGCACGTTTTGCGCCGAAAGGCCGAACCGCTTCGCCGCTTCAATCTGTAAGACCGAGAGCGAAAAAGGCAGCGGCGCAGCTTCAGTTTCACGTTTGTCGCTGTAGGCGGTGACGTGGGCAGGCTGGCCGGCGATGCGCCTGACCACATGCTCGGCAAGCGCCCGGTTAAGCAACCTTCCCTCTTCGTCCTGATGCGGCTCGCAGGCCTCGCTGGGCTGCCAGATAGCGACGAAAAGCTCCTCTTTCGGCGTAACGATGTGGGCTTTTACTTCGAAGTAATCTTTGGGAACGAAGTTTTCTATCTCTTCGTCGCGCCGCACCACCAGCCCCAGCACAGGCGTCTGAACGCGCCCAACCGACAATACCCCCTGGTAGCCAGCGTTTTGCCCAAGCAGGGTATACGCGCGGGTCATGTTAATGCCGTAGAGCCAGTCGGCGCGGGCGCGGGCCAGCGCCGAAGTGCTGAGCGGCACAAAGTCACGGTTTTCACGCAGGCGGGAAATAGCCCGCTCTACCGCCTGCGGGTTAAGGTCGTTTATCAGGCACCGTTGTACCTGCCTGCGCTTTTCAGGGGCGAGTTGCAGATAGTCCAGCACCTCATCCACCAGCAGTTGCCCTTCGCGGTCCGGGTCGCCTGCGTGCACCACTTCGCTCGCCTCGCGCAGCAGCTTTTTGATGACGTTAAGCTGTTTTGTGACCGAAGCGCGCGGCTGAAGCTGCCATTTTTCCGGCACGATAGGCAGATCCGCCAGGTTCCAGCGCCCGTAGCGGCTGTCATAGGCGTCGGGCTGCGCCTGCTCAAGCAGGTGGCCCACGCACCAGGTGACTACCTGGCCGTTGCCGCATTCAATAAAGCCATCGCCTCTGCGGTGCGGCTTTGGCAGCACGTCGGCGATAGCGCGCCCGAGACTGGGCTTTTCAGCGATAAACAACCGCATGGCGTTAGCGGATCTCAATCATTGGACGCCCCGCACGGGCCTCTTTCAGTTCGCCAATGGCGGCGAGCGTGATGCCATGCTCCGCTGCGATGGCGGCGACCTCCGCCTCCGCCTGCGGCGTGACAGCCAGCAGCAGGCCGCCGGAAGTTTGCGGATCGCACAGCAGGTTACGCCAGGCTTCCGGCATGTCGCCCATCAGATGGCCATAGCTTGCGAAATTGCGCGCTGAGCCGCCCGGCACGGCGCCTTCGGCAATATACGCCTCTACGCCCGGCAGCTTCGGCACCTCCTGATACCAGATTTCCGCCTGCACGCCTGCGCCCTGGCATACTTCGCTCAGATGCCCAAGCAGGCCGAAGCCGGTTACGTCCGTCATGGCCTTCACGCCCTCGACGCGCGCGAAGTCCGCGCCTGCTTTGTTCATACGGCACATCACTTCAGCGGCAAGGCCTTTGTGTTCGTCGCGCAGCAGCGATTTTTTCTCCGCCGTGGTCAGCACGCCAATGCCGAGCGGCTTGGTAAGAAAGAGTTTGCAGCCCGCTTCAGCGGTGCTGTTTTTCTTCACGCGCTCGGTGGGCACCACGCCGGTCACCGCAAGGCCGAAGATAGGTTCCGGCGCGTCGATAGAGTGGCCGCCAGCCAGGCTGATACCCGCCAGCTGACAGGCGGCGCGGCCGCCCTCGATAACTTCACGGGCGATTTCCGGCGCCAGCGTATTGACCGGCCAGCCGAGAATCGCTATCGCCATGACAGGCTTGCCGCCCATGGCGTAAATATCGCTGATGGCATTCGTGGCAGCGATGCGGCCAAAATCAAAGGGGTTGTCGACAACAGGCATGAAAAAATCGGTGGTGCTGATGATGCAGGTGCCGTTGCCCAGATCATAGACCGCGGCGTCGTCGCGGGTTTCATTCCCCACAAGCAGGTTCGGGTCGACAAACTTCGCCTGCTCGCTGTGCAGGATCGTTTCCAGCACCTTCGGGGAAATTTTACAACCGCAACCGGCTCCGTGGCTGTATTGCGTCAAACGAATAGCATGCTCACTCATGGACCTCTCCTGTAGATGAACGGTGTCGCACCCAGCGGGCGGGACGACGCGCGCCTATGGTAGCGCCAGAAAGAGGGAGTGATAAGTACGGCTGTCTGAATTGCGCCGCTTTTGCTCACTATCCAGACAGCCAAAGGCGCTTTTATCAGAAATAACGGACAAAAGGCGCGGTATCGGGCACGGTGATGGTGGTAGACGCTTTCAGCTGCGGTGTGCCGAGGTAGAGGAAACCGACGATCTGATCCTGCTCGCGGCATTCGAATGCCTCGCGAACCTGCGGGCTTTCCGTTAATGCGCCGCTGCGCCAGATACCGTTAAACCCCTGGGCCAGCGCCGCCATCTGCATCGCCATAACCGCGCAGCTCGCAGAAGCCACCTGCTCCCACTGCGGCACTTTCGGGTGCGCTTCACAGTGCGCGACTACGGTGATAATCATCGGCGCGCGAAACGGCGCGTTGCGCGCTTTCTCAAGCGCTTTTTCATCCTGTCCCGCTTCCCGCGCCGCTTTTTCCAGCAGCTGGCTGAAGCGCTCGCGCCCTTCGCCTTCAATAATGAAGAAACGCCAGGGTTGCAGGGTGCCGTGATCGGGGGCGCGCATCGCTGCGCGCAGGATATTTTCCAGCGCCTCGCCCGCTGGCGCAGGTTCGGCCAGCCGGGAAGCGCTACGGCGGTTAACGAGCAGTTCAAGTGCGTCCATCAGGTCTCTCCTGTTATGCATTTTGTTTACAAAATTAACACAGCACTCTTTTTTGTTACAGCATCGCCCCTCTTTCCTGCTGACAAGCCGCCAGCCTCTATTTACACTTTGAGCGCACCCGCGTCTGATGCGGGCGGTTTACGGGATACCCCCGTTCACACGATTAGGGAGAGGACATGCGCACCCTGTGGCGAATTATTGCCGGTTTTTTTAAGTGGACATGGCGTCTGCTGAATTTTATCCGCGAACTGGTGCTTAACCTGTTCTTTATTTTGCTCATTCTGGTGGGCGTCGGCATCTGGATGCAGCTTGGCGGCGGCGAGTCGTCGCAGCCGGGACGCGGCGCTTTGCTGCTCGATATTACCGGGGTGGTGGTGGATAAACCCTCCGTTAACAACAAGCTTGGCGCGCTGGGCCGCCAGCTCTTCGGCGCCAACTCCGACAGGCTTCAGGAGAATTCGCTGTTTGATATTGTGGCCGCCATTCGCCAGGCGAAAAACGACCGCAACATTACAGGCATCGTGCTGGATCTGAAAGATTTCGCCGGCGCCGATCAACCCTCAATGCAATATATCGGTAAAGCGCTGCGCGAATTCCGCGACAGCGGCAAGCCGGTGCTGGCGGTGGGCGAAAGCTACACCCAGGGTCAGTACTATCTTGCAAGCTTCGCCAATAAAATCTGGCTGTCGCCGCAAGGTGAAGTGGACTTGCACGGCTTCGCCACTAACGGGCTGTACTATAAGTCGCTGCTCGACAAGCTTAAGGTAAGCACCCACGTTTTCCGCGTTGGCACGTATAAATCCGCCGTCGAGCCGTTTATTCGCGACGACATGTCGCCGCAGGCGCGCGAAGCGGACAGCCGCTGGATTGGCGAGCTGTGGCAAAACTACCTTAATACGCTCGCGGCTAACCGGCAGATCCCCGCCTCGCAAGTCTTCCCTGGCGCTCAGGGGCTGCTGGCCGGGCTGCAAAAAGTGGGCGGCGATACGGCGAAATATGCGCTCGACAATAAGCTGGTGGATGCGCTCGCCTCCAGCGCAGAGGTAGAAAAAGCGCTGGTGAAACAGTTTGGCTGGAGCAAGAAAGATAAAGACTTCAGCGCAGTGAGCCTCTATGACTACCCGGTAAACAAACCGGCCCAGCAAGGCGCGTCCGTGGCCGTGATTTTCGCCAACGGGGCGATTATGGATGGCGAAGAGACGCAGGGTAACGTGGGCGGCGACACCACCGCCTCGCAGATCCGCGACGCGCGCCTTGACCCGCAGGTCAAAGCGATTGTGCTGCGGGTTAACAGCCCGGGCGGCAGCGTGACCGCGTCTGAAGTCATTCGCTCGGAGCTGGCGGCAGCGAAAGCAGCCGGCAAACCGGTGGTGGTTTCAATGGGCGGTATGGCGGCCTCCGGCGGTTACTGGATTTCGACCCCTGCGAACTACATTGTGGCTAACCCCAGCACCCTGACAGGCTCCATCGGCATCTTCGGCGTGATCAACACCGTGGAAAATAGCCTGGATTCGATCGGCGTGCATACCGATGGCGTGGCTACGTCGCCGCTGGCGGATGTTTCCGTGACGAAAGCGTTGCCGCCGGAAGTGCAGCAGATGATGCAGCTCACCATTGAAAATGGGTATCAGCGCTTTATCAATCTGGTGGCGCAGTCGCGCAGCAAAACGCCGCAGCAGATTGACGAAATAGCGCAGGGCCACGTCTGGACCGGACAGGATGCGAAAAACAACGGCCTGGTAGACAGCCTTGGCGACTTTGACGACGCCGTGGCGAAAGCGGCGGAGCTGGCGAAACTGAAAAGCTGGCACGTCGATTATTATCAGGACGAGCCGACCTTTATGGATATGGTGATAAGCGGCGTAAGCGGTTCAGTGCAGGCGATGCTGCCCCAGGCGTTGCAGGCTTACTTGCCGGCGTCTCTTAGCGAGGCGGCCAAAACGGTGAAAGCGCAAAGCGATAAGCTGGCCGCGTTCAACGACCCGCAAAACCGTTATGCCTTCTGTCTGACCTGCGGCAACGTACGTTAATCTCTCCCCGGCCCGGCTTTTGCCGGGCTGTTTTTTTTGCCCCGCGCCACTATACTGCGCCTGTTTATGCACAACCTAAGCGATCCCATGCAAAAGAAATCGATTTACGTTGCCTATACCGGCGGCACCATCGGTATGCAACGCTCTGAACAGGGTTACATTCCGGTTTCCGGTCATTTGCAGCACCAGCTTTCGCAAATGCCGGAGTTTCACCGCCCCGAAATGCCGGATTTCACTATCCATGAATATGCCCCGCTGATGGACTCCTCCGATATGACGCCGCAGGACTGGCAACATATCGCCGAAGATATCAAGGCCCACTATGACGACTACGACGGCTTTGTCATCCTTCACGGCACCGACACCATGGCGTTTACCGCGTCAGCCCTCTCTTTCATGCTGGAGAACCTCAGCAAACCGGTTATCGTGACCGGCTCGCAAATCCCGCTCGCGGAGTTGCGTTCTGACGGCCAGACTAACCTCCTGAACTCGCTTTACGTCGCGGCGAATTACCCGATCAACGAGGTAACGCTCTTTTTCAATAATCGCCTTTATCGCGGCAACCGCACCACTAAAGCCCATGCCGACGGTTTCGATGCTTTCGCCTCGCCTAACCTGGCGCCGCTGCTGGAAGCGGGCATCCATATTCGTCGTCTTAATACGCCTCCCGCCCCGCACGGGCGCGGCGAATTGCAGGTGCACCCGATTACGCCGCAACCTATCGGCGTGGTGACTATCTACCCGGGCATTTCCGCTGATGTAGTGCGCAACTTCCTTCGCCAGCCCGTGCGGGCGCTTATCCTGCGCTCCTATGGCGTCGGCAACGCGCCTCAACACGGCGATTTTCTCAATGAGCTGCGCGAAGCCTGCGCGCGCGGCATTGTGGTGGTTAACCTCACGCAATGCATGTCAGGCAAGGTCAATATGGGCGGTTACGCCACCGGCAACGCGCTGGCGCATGCGGGCGTTATCAGCGGCTTCGATATGACAGTAGAAGCGACGCTGACTAAACTCCATTACTTGCTAAGCCAGGGGCTGGAAGCCCAGGAAATCCGCGAAGCGATGATGCGCAACCTGCGCGGCGAACTCACCCCGGACGAATGATAAGGAGACCTCCATGACTTTACGCGCCCTGCTGCTGGTCGATTTGCAAAACGATTTTTGCGCCGGCGGCGCGCTTTCGGTGCCGGAAGGCGACAGTACGGTGGATGTGGCGAATGCGCTTATCGAATGGTGTAAAGCGCGCAGCATTCCGGTGGTGGCGAGCCTGGACTGGCATCCGGCGAATCACGGCAGCTTTGCGTCGGTGCAGGGCACAGAGCCGTTTACTCAGGGCATGCTTGATGGCCTGCCGCAAACCTGGTGGCCTGTCCATTGCGTGCAAAATACCGAAGGGGCGCAGCTGCATCCGCTGCTGAATCAAAAAGCGATTGAAGCGGTATTTTACAAAGGCGAGAACTCTGCCATCGACAGCTACAGCGCCTTCTTTGATAACGGTCATCGTCAGAAAACGGCGCTGGACGACTGGCTGCGGGAACGCGGCGTCAGCGAGCTTATTGTCATGGGGCTTGCTACCGACTACTGCGTAAAATTCACCACGCTGGACGCGCTGAAGCTTGGCTATGAGGTGAACGTTATCACCGATGGCTGTCGCGGCGTGAACCTGCAACCGCAGGACAGCGCCCGCGCGTTTATGGAACTGGCGACGGAAGGCGCAACGCTCTATACGCTGGACGACTGGCGCGAAACGCAGGCGTGAGACGCTGAGCTTCCGGTTTGAATGCCGCCCAATAAAAAGCCCTCTTTGCAGAGGGCTTTTTGCGTTCAGCATAAAGTTCAGCTTTTTCAGCTTAGTCAGGTTTTAGCTTCGCGATGGGCGGCGGCACGATGCCGAATTCCTCTTTGAGCTGCTGTTTGCTCTTTGTCACGATAGCGCCGTCCGTGCCAATGGTCATGTGCTGGGGCGCCGTGTTATTGCGCATTTGCCACATCATCACCAGTTGCAGGCTGTTCTCTTTTTGCTCCGGCGTCAGCGCCACCCCATCCGGCCATTTCCCTAATTCCACCGCCGTGGCGAGACGCTGATAGACTTCCGGCGTCATGCTGCTGATAAGGTCATCAAGGTTCATAAAAGCAAGGCTCCTGGAATAATTTGCTGAATCGATTCTTCAGCCTTTGATTTGTTCGCTGCCGTCATCGTCGGAGAAGCTCAGCGAGGCGGAGTTAACGCAATAACGTTCGCCTGTCGGCTGCGGGCCGTCCGGAAAAACGTGGCCCAGATGCGCATCGCAGCTGCCGCAGCGAATTTCGATACGCTGCATACCATGCGAGTAATCATTAAGATAACGGATGGCGTTTTCGCTTACCGGCTCGTAAAAGCTCGGCCAGCCGCAGCCTGAATCATATTTAGATTGCGAGTTAAACAGCGGCGCATCGCACACCAGGCAGTGGTAAACGCCTTCCCGCTTGTTATGCAGCAGACGCCCGGTAAACGGCGGCTCGGTGCCGTGGTTCTGGGTGACGTAAAACTGCATTTCCGTCAGGTTTTTCTTGAGGTCGTCCGGGGAGTTTTGATTAGCCATAATTTACATCTCGGGGCAGGTTAAGCAGTCACATTATCTGGCAGATTCTAACAAAACATTAACAGTGGCGTGTCATCTTTTAGACTAAACTTAGCGCTGAAAGAAAGCCCAGGGGCTAAATGTGATGGTGTTCACGTTTTTGGTTTTATGGGCCTTTAAAATTCACCGCAACGTCCCCATGTGGGGTTGTAGCCCAAAAGGAATAGTGAGCGAGTCAGTCGAGCAAAGGTTGTGCACAGGATTGATTTGTCGCAATGATTGACACGATTCCGCTTGACGCTGCGTAAGGTTTTTGTAATTTTACAACCAACCTTTTATTCACTAACAAATAGCTGGTGGAATATATGACTATCAAAGTAGGTATCAACGGTTTTGGCCGTATCGGTCGCATTGTTTTCCGTGCTGCTCAGAAACGTTCTGACGTTGAGATCGTTGCGATCAACGACCTGTTAGACGCTGAATACATGGCTTACATGCTGAAGTATGACTCCACTCACGGCCGTTTCGACGGTACCGTTGAAGTGCAGGACGGCCACCTGATCGTTAACGGTAAAAAAATCCGCGTTACCGCTGAAAAAGACCCGGCTAACCTGAAATGGGATGAAGTGGGGGTTGACGTAGTCGCTGAAGCAACCGGTATCTTCCTGACCGACGAAACCGCTCGTAAGCATATCACCGCTGGCGCTAAAAAAGTGGTTATGACTGGCCCGTCCAAAGACAACACCCCGATGTTCGTACGTGGTGCCAACTTTGACAAATACGCAGGCCAGGACATCGTTTCCAACGCCTCCTGCACCACCAACTGCCTGGCTCCGCTGGCTAAAGTTATCAACGACAACTTCGGCATCATCGAAGGTCTGATGACCACCGTTCACGCGACCACCGCTACTCAGAAAACCGTTGATGGCCCGTCTCACAAAGACTGGCGCGGCGGCCGTGGCGCGGCTCAGAACATCATCCCGTCTTCTACTGGCGCAGCGAAAGCAGTAGGTAAAGTTCTGCCGGAACTGAACGGCAAACTGACCGGTATGGCGTTCCGCGTTCCGACTCCGAACGTATCCGTTGTTGACCTGACCGTTCGTCTGGAAAAAGCAGCGACCTACGAGCAGATCAAAGACGCAATCAAGAAAGCCGCTGAAGGCGAAATGAAAGGCGTTCTGGGTTACACCGAAGATGACGTGGTATCCACCGACTTCAACGGCGAAGTATGCACTTCCGTGTTCGATGCTAAAGCGGGTATCGCACTGAACGACAACTTCGTGAAACTGGTTTCCTGGTACGACAACGAAACCGGCTACTCCAACAAAGTTCTGGACCTGATCGCTCACATCTCCAAATAAGACGAGATGAGAATCTGATCCTAAGGGCGACTTCGGTCGCCCTTTTTTATGGCTTCGAGACAGAGGATTGCCCGAAATGATTAATAAGATTTTTGCGCTACCGGTAGTTGAACAGATTACGCCTGTCCTTTCCCGCCGCCAGCAGGATGAGCTGGAAGTAATTGTTGTTGACCATCCGCAGGTTCGCGCTTCCTTCGCCTTGCAGGGCGCGCATCTGCTCTCATGGAAACCGGCCGGGGAAGAAGAAGTGTTGTGGCTGAGCGACATTACGCCGTTTAAAAATGGCGTAGCGCTGCGCGGCGGCGTGCCGATTTGCTGGCCGTGGTTTGGCCCGGCGGCGCAGAAAGAATTACCGTCGCACGGCTTCGCCCGCAACCTGCCATGGACCTTAAGCGCGCATAACGAAGATGAGAATGGCGTCGTGCTGACGTTCGAACTACACAGCAGCGAAGCCAGCCGCCAGTACTGGCCGCACGAATTTACGCTCTACGCGCGTTTTAAAATCGGCAAAACCTGTGAAATGGAACTGGAAGCGCACGGCGATTTTGAAACCACTTCCGCGCTGCACACCTATTTCAACGTAGGCGATATCAGCCAGGTTAAAGTCAGCGGACTTGGCGACACCTTTATTGATAAAGTGAACGGCGGCGAGCAGGGCAAGCTCAGCGATGGCGTACAGACTTTCCCGGATCGCACCGACCGCGTTTACCTGAACGCCGAGGCGTGCAGTCTGATTCACGACGCCGGGCTCAAACGCTGCATCGAGGTCGTTCACCATCATCACAGCAACGTAGTCGGCTGGAACCCAGGGCCAGCGCTCTCCGTCAGCATGGCGGACGTTCCGGATGACGGCTATAAAACGTTCGTTTGTGTGGAAACCGCCTGCGTCACAGCGCCGCAAAAAACAAGCGAAGAGAAACCTTCACGTCTGTCGCAGACGCTGCGCGTTGTGAAAAAAGGGTAAGCGTGTTCCCCCTCGCCTGCTGGCGGGGGGATTCGCTCAGACGACATCCAGCCGCGTCTTTCCTTTCGGCGCCGGAAAAGCCCGATCCAGCCGCGCCAGTTCGTCATCACTTAATGTTATTTCCAGCGCCGCCGCATTTTCTTTTACATGCGCGACGCTACTGGCTTTAGGAATGGCCAGCACGCCCTGATGACTGATAACCCAGGCCAGCAACAGTTGCGCCACGGTAATGGAGCGCGCCTGCGCGATATCATTAACGACCGGATCGCGCATTAATCCATCACGCAATCTTCCTGCCTGCGCCAGCGGGCAATAAGCCATGACGGGCACCTGATGTTGCTGACACCAGGGCAGCAGGTCATGTTCTATTCCGCGAGAAGCAAGATGATAAAGCACCTGATCGGTAACGCACTCGCGACCGCCGCCGATGCGCCAGAGTTCCTGCATATCGGCATAATCAAGGTTTGAAACGCCCCAGCGGCGGATTTTCCCCTGCTGCATGAGCGTCTGCATTACCCCGACTGTCTCTTCCAGCGGGATATCGCCGCGCCAGTGCAGCAGGTAAAGGTCGAGGTAATCTGTGCCAAGGCGCTTCAGGCTTGCCTCACAGGCGGCAATCGCTTTCGCACCGCCTGCGTTCCAGGGATAGACTTTAGATACGAGGAAAACGTTATCGCGCTGACCGCGAATCGCCTCCCCCACCACCCTTTCAGCGCCGCCTTCGGCGTACATCTCGGCGGTATCGATAAGCGTCAGGCCGAGATCGATGCCCGCGCGCAGCGCATCCGCCTCGCTTTTCTGCTGACCTGCTTTCTCTCCCATGTACCAGGTTCCCTGGCCGATAGCGGGCAGGGCCAGCGCTTCAGGAAAAATCACCTCTTTTTTTGCCATGACATCCTCCGTCATTCTGCCGGTAAATTGCACCGCGGAAATGCAAACGGAGCGCGAACGCCCCGTTATCAAGCAATGTATGCACGACTTACTATCAGAAGGTATAAGTTACACCGGCTGACAGCAGACCAGACCAGGATTTATCAACCATCGGGCTGTCTTTGATTTCATCGCTAAGATGGGTATAGCGCCCGGTGCCGTATACTGTCCAGCTGTCTGTTAGCTGATAGCTGGCGGTCAGCTCGACATAGGGGTTCCAGCCATCTTCCGGATCGTAATCGTCAAGGCCGCTGCGGCGAGACTCTTTACGGCTTACGCCATAGTAGTACTCGTTCATGTTATCGCTGTTCCATTCGGCGCCGATGCCCGGCGTTAAGGTCAGGCCGCCGTTGGTATAACGATAAAGCCAGGCGATATCCCACAGGATGCCGTTGTTGTTGTCCAGCGTATCGCCCGCAAGCGAGGTGCGCAGGAAACCATATTGCGTGAAGTGGGTATAAGAGAAGCCCGCCATCATGGTGGATTTACGTTTATCCAGACGGCGAAGCTGTCTGTTATCGCTATCTCCCGGCTTAAAATATTGCGGCAGATAATAGGCCATAACAGAAAGCTTATCGGTCTGGTCGTTCCATAAATAGTAGCCTGCGCCCAGACCACGGAACCAGAAATTGTCACCCTCATAATTGACAACCGGCACAGGCCAGAAATCATTGTCATACTGCTTATAGGGGTTTTCAACAACGGCAACGCCAGCGCCGAGGCTAAACCGATCTTCCGCATGAACGGCGGTTACTGTCGAAGCGAGTAAAACGCCTAATGCCAGAAATTTGAATTTGCTCACAATCCATTACGTCCTTTCATCAAATAATCAGCGAAGTGAAGTGTAACCGCGCAACCCTCTCATCCCAAAATTTTTCATCATTCTTTACATCGCTACTTAACCCGTCAGGTTTACAAAACGGCATGACAAATGACTTGCAGTTTTATGACCCGTTGATGAATCAGCGCTTTGCCGCTTAAGTTGATAATGAAATGCTAAGGATGAGTTATTGATATGTATTTGAAATTCGCGTAAAGCGCCAGGCAAATTTTATAAATGCCATCTACGCTTTACCTTAAGAAGGTGCATTAACCTGATCGCAGTAGCACAGTGCAACGCGTAAAGAACGCACCAGTTGGCATAAGGGTTGCTGTACTCAGAATACGTCTTCCGGGAGCCTCCACTATTCATATGAACGGCTCTTTAACCTGTGCTAAAACGAAAGGACGGCATGCCATGAATATATTCGATCACTATCGCCAGCGTTATGAAGCTGCCAAGGACGAAGAGTTCACACTGCAGGAGTTTCTTACCGTTTGCCGGCAAGATCGCAGTGCTTATGCCAACGCGGCAGAACGGCTATTGATGGCCATCGGTGAGCCAGTGATGGTGGATACTGCCCAGGAACCACGGCTGTCCCGTCTCTTTTCGAACCGGGTTATCGCAAGATATCCGGCGTTTGAGGAGTTTTACGGCATGGAAGACGCCATTGAGCAAATTGTTTCTTACCTGAAACATGCCGCTCAGGGGCTTGAAGAGAAGAAACAGATCCTTTATTTGCTCGGCCCGGTGGGCGGCGGCAAATCGTCACTGGCGGAGCGTCTGAAAGCGCTGATGCAGCGCGTGCCGATTTATGTTCTGAGCGCTAACGGCGAACGCAGTCCGGTTAACGATCACCCGCTGTGCCTGTTTAACCCGCAGGAAGATGCGCAAATTCTTGAAAAAGAGTATGCCATTCCGCGTCGCTATCTCGGCACCATTATGTCGCCCTGGGCGGCGAAGCGGCTGCACGAATTTGGCGGCGATATCACTAAATTCCGCGTGGTGAAGGTCTGGCCGTCTATTCTTGAACAAATTGCTATCGCCAAAACCGAACCTGGCGATGAAAACAACCAGGACATCTCTGCGCTGGTAGGGAAAGTGGATATCCGCAAACTGGAAAACCACGCCCAGAACGACCCGGACGCCTATGGTTACTCGGGCGCGCTTTGCCGCGCCAACCAGGGCATCATGGAATTTGTCGAGATGTTTAAAGCGCCTATCAAGGTGCTGCACCCGCTGCTGACAGCAACCCAGGAAGGCAACTACAACGGCACCGAAGGCATTTCCGCCCTGCCGTTCAACGGCATTATCCTGGCGCACTCCAACGAATCGGAATGGGTTCAGTTCCGTAATAACAAAAACAATGAGGCGTTTCTTGACCGTGTTTACATTGTCAAAGTGCCTTATTGCCTGCGTATCTCGGAAGAGATCAAAATTTACGAAAAACTGCTTAATCACAGCGAGTTAACCCATGCGCCGTGCGCGCCTGGCACGCTGGAAACGCTGGCCCGTTTCTCGATCCTTTCGCGCCTGAAAGAGCCGGAAAACTCCAGCATGTACTCAAAAATGCGCGTCTATGATGGCGAAAGCCTGAAAGACACCGACCCGAAAGCGAAATCCTACCAGGAATATCGGGATTACGCGGGCGTCGATGAAGGCATGAACGGCCTCTCTACCCGTTTTGCTTTTAAAATCCTTTCGCGCGTTTTTAACTTCGATCACACCGAGGTCGCCGCCAACCCGGTGCATCTCTTTTATGTGCTTGAGCAGCAAATTGAACGCGAACAGTTCCCGCAGGAGCTGGCGGAGCGTTACCTGGAATACTTAAAAGGCTATCTGATCCCGAAATACGCCGAGTTTATCGGCAAAGAGATCCAGACGGCTTATCTGGAATCCTATTCCGAATACGGGCAGAACATTTTCGACCGTTATGTCACCTATGCGGATTTCTGGATCCAGGATCAGGAGTACCGCGACCCGGATACCGGCCAGCTGTTTGACCGTGAATCCCTGAACGCGGAACTGGAAAAAATTGAAAAACCGGCGGGCATCAGCAACCCGAAAGATTTCCGCAACGAAATCGTCAACTTCGTGTTACGCGCCCGGGCGAATAATAGCGGTCGCAACCCGAACTGGACCAGCTACGAGAAGCTGCGCACGGTTATCGAGAAGAAAATGTTCTCGAATACCGAGGAACTGCTGCCGGTCATTTCGTTCAATGCCAAAACCTCGACCGACGAGCAGAAAAAACATGACGATTTTGTCGATCGTATGATGGAGAAAGGCTATACGCGTAAGCAGGTGCGCCTGCTGTGCGAATGGTATCTGCGCGTACGTAAATCGTCATAACCACAGCCGTCTGACATCTGCCGCAGGTGCGACCTGCGGCTTTGCTGCGCTGGCATATATGCAGTCTGGGGGAGATATGGCCTATTTCATTGACCGGCGACTTAACGGCAAAAACAAGAGCATGGTGAACCGCCAGCGCTTCTTGCGTCGTTATAAAGCGCAAATCAAGCAGTCGATTTCCGAGGCCATCAACAAGCGTTCGGTAACCGACGTGGAGAGCGGCGAGTCCGTCTCCATTCCTACGGAAGATATCAGCGAACCGATGTTTCACCAGGGGCGCGGCGGCCTGCGTCATCGCGTTCATCCCGGTAACGATCACTTTGTGCAAAACGACCGCGTGGAACGCCCGCAAGGCGGGGGCGGCGGCTCGGGTAGCGGACAAGGCCAGGCAAGCCCCGACGGCGAAGGCCAGGATGAGTTTGTCTTTCAAATTTCGAAAGATGAATATCTGGACCTGCTGTTTGAAGATCTCGCCTTGCCGAACCTGAAGAAAAACCAGCACCGCCAGCTTAATGAGTACAAAACGCACCGCGCGGGTTTTACCTCAAACGGCGTGCCGGCGAATATCAGCGTTGTGCGTTCGCTGCAAAACTCGCTGGCGCGACGCACCGCCATGACTGCGGGCAAACGGCGCGAGCTGCGCGAGCTGGAAGAGAACCTTGACCAGGTTGCGAAGAGCGAACCGGCTCAGTTGCTGGAAGAAGAGCGGCTGCGTAAAGAGATTGCTGAACTGCGGGCGAAAATCGAGCGGGTGCCGTTTATCGACACCTTTGATTTACGCTACAAGAATTATGAAAAACGACCGGAACCTTCAAGCCAGGCAGTGATGTTTTGCCTGATGGACGTTTCCGGCTCGATGGACCAGGCCACTAAAGATATGGCCAAGCGCTTTTATATCCTGCTCTATCTCTTCCTGAGCCGGACTTATAAGAACGTGGAAGTGGTCTATATTCGCCACCATACCCAGGCGAAAGAGGTGGATGAGCATGAATTCTTCTACTCGCAGGAGACCGGCGGCACGATTGTTTCCAGCGCCCTGAAGCTCATGGATGAAGTCGTTAAAGAGCGTTACGATCCGGCGCAGTGGAATATTTACGCCGCGCAGGCTTCAGATGGCGACAACTGGGCAGACGACTCGCCGCTGTGTCACGAAATTCTGGCGAAGAAAATTCTGCCGGTGGTGCGTTACTACAGTTACATCGAAATTACCCGTCGGGCGCACCAGACGCTGTGGCGCGAATATGAACATTTACAGGCGAATTTCGAGAATTTCGCCATGCAACATATTCGCGATCAGGAAGATATTTACCCCGTCTTTCGCGAACTGTTTCATAAACAATCGAGCGAAGCCTACAGCTAACAGAGAAGCCAGCGATATCGCTGGCTTTTATTTTTTAATGAAGCAGTGCTTTATTAATTATTTAAGCCCCATTAACACTTCAACCTTAATAGCGCGAATTTTCAACTAACGCCCTGACACTTGTTTAATAACCTGCATAAATAATTGCAGCCCTCCTTTCAATCGCTATAGTGCTAATGTTTTATGCCCGTCGCACAGCGCTTCAGGATGATATGCTTCATGTCTCGCCGGATTAACCTGACTCTCAGCCACCTGCTGGTAACGCTGCTGGCCATTTTAACCAGCCTGGTTTTACTGTTGCTGGCTGCCCAGACTATCGCCTGGCGCCTGAGTGAAGCGAGAGTTGAAACATTCAGCGCTACCGTGCTTGAGCGTAGCGTTTATCTGCTGCAACAAGCCCAAAGCATCGCCCAGGAAAATGCCCATGAACCCGCCGCGCCGCCTTGCAGCGCGGCTGATATCAGCCACTTGCGTTCGCTGCTCTGGAATTATCAATTAATTAAAGATATTGGCCGGGTTAATAACGACGCGCTAACCTGCTCCGTTTTATGGGGACGACTTGATTCTCCGTTATCCCTCAGGCAGGAAGGCGAACAGGCGAAACATATCGCTGGCGCCGCTTTTTTGCAGCTGCCGGTGGCGAACGGGGTAGAAGCCACGGCGCTGCGCCGCCGCGACCTTATCATTTTTCTCTCCCCTTTTGCTTTCCGCCGTTTTGAAAGTGAGCCTGAGACGGCCTGGTTCAGCGCGCTGGCGGTGAATAAGTCAGGCGACGAACGCTATTTCACTGTGGGCAGGAACACAGAAGAGTTACAACAGGCTATCAACGGCAAAAGCCGCTGGGATTATATTGTCAGAAAAAGGTGTAGCCCGCAGTTTGATCTTTGCGCGGTCGCCGGCGCGCGCGCTACCGGCTTCTTTAATGAATCCGCGGTTATTATTGGCTTTGTCTTTTTTATCGCCCTGCTCACCGGCACGCTTGTCTCGCTGTGCTGGCATTTCTGGCGCAGCAAAAAAACCTCTCTTCCCGCGCGGTTGCAGCGGGCACTGGCGCAGGAAAAATTGCGCGTGGTTTACCAGCCGATCTGTGAGATTCAGTCCGCAAGGCTAACCGGCGTGGAAGCGCTCCTGCGCTGGGACGATGACGATATGGGCGCTATCTCTCCGGAGGTTTTCATTCCGCTCGCGGAAGAGGCAGGCATCATGCCGCAAATAACCCGCTACGTGACGACGAAAGCCCTTGCCGAAATGCAGGCGCTAATGCAGCGCTACCCTTTTACGCTCAGTATCAACGTAAGCCTTGCCGACCTCTTTTCTGCCGATTATTTGCCCTTTCTTATTGAGCAGACCCGCCAGCACAGCTTAACGCCCGGGCGGGTGATTCTTGAGATCACGGAACGTCAGGGAGCGAATCTGGAAAGTATGTCCAGCGCCATTACCCGCTTTAAGCAAGCGGGATTTGTTATCGCGCTCGATGATTTTGGTACCGGCTATTCAAATATCTCCTGGCTGTCGCAATTACCGGTCGATGAGATAAAAATAGATAAAAGCATTAGCGATTCGATATCCACCCACTCGCTGAATAAAACGCTGCTGATAAACTTAATGCTGCTGCTGAAGTCGATGTCGCAAAAAGTGGTATTTGAGGGGCTGGAAGAGACGTCGCAAATAACCTATTTGCGTACGCACTTTCCGCAGAGTTATGGTCAGGGATGGTGGTATTCGCGGCCGCTTGATGCCCCTTCGCTGCTGCGATTTATCGAAACGCAAAACAAAAACAGCAGCCCTTAAGGGCTGCTGTTGCGTTAATACCATGCAGGATTAACCTTATTTGCGATCCTTATCATGGCTATGCTGTCCCCCTTTCTTGCCCGCTTCAGAAGCGCGCTCGGGGTCGTTTTTAAAGTTGCCGCCGCTACGCTGGCCGCCCTTGCGGCCCGCTTCAGACGCTTTTTCGCGGTCTTCAGCAAAGTTGCCGGAGCCGCCACGATGTTCCGCCATACCCAACCTCCGTAAACACATTAATTACCCGAACCGATGTTGCCTCGATAATATAAAAGGCTGATTCACCGTCAGGCTGAAGCGTAATAGAAAAGCGCTTGCCGCCGCTCCTTTAATTCACAGTACATTGCCGTTCGCCATGAATAAAAGATAAGCCCTCCTCTTTTATTCCGCTGCTGCTTAACCGGATTGATTGACGGGCAGAAACAAGCTTTACACCGTGGCAACGCATTATTTTTACCCGCTACTCCACGATAATACAGTTCCATCAGGTAAGCCAAACGTGCAACGTCAATTCTCTGCCCTGTTTTATATATCTCGTTATTTTGAAGATAAATTTATTTTCGATTTTTACATTATTGCAATGTCACGCCGCGCTGCGTATCGTAAACGGTACAATTATCAACCGGCAATCAGCGGAGAAAATAATGACAGACAAAGGCGTGGCGGTGCATCAGCAACTGGTGGCGTTGCTGAAAGATAACGAAGCGCGCTACCGGGTGATGGACCACGAACCCGTCGGCAAATGCGAGGAGGTGTCGTTAATTCGCGGCACCGCGCTCGGACAGGGCGCCAAAGCGCTGGTTTGTAAAATCAAGGGCAACGGCGTTAAGCAGCACGTTCTTGCTATCCTGGCTGCGGATCAACAGGCAGATCTGACGCTGCTGGCGCAGCATGTCGGCGGTCTTAAAGCCTCGCTGGCGAGCCCGGCGGAAGTGGATGCGCTAACCGGCTGTGTCTTCGGCGCGATCCCCCCGTTTAGTTTTCACTCAAGCCTGAAACTCGTGGCGGACCCGCTTCTTTTTGCCCGTTTTGACGAAATCGCCTTTAACGCCGGTCTGCTGGAAAAATCGATAGTGATGGATACGGCGGATTATTTGCGCATCGCCCGTCCCGAACTGATCGATTTTCGCCGTAGCTAACGATTTCAGACCAAAGCGGCCATTTTCTGACCCGAACCGCTGCGGTTTCGCTCTACTTTTTCCTTTAATAAAAAGGGTTCAGGCAAGGAACTCCTATGTTTGACAGCACGCTGTTGATTTTACTGGCGCTGGCGGCGCTCGGTTTTATCAGCCATAACACCACCGTTGCCATCTCCGTTCTGGTGCTGATAGTTATCCGCATGACGCCGCTGCAACAGACATTTCCCTGGATTGAAAAACAGGGGCTGACCATCGGCATTATTATTCTCACCGTCGCCGTGCTGGCTCCCATCGCCAGCGGCACGCTGCCCGCTTCCACGCTGTTTCACTCTTTCCTGAACTGGAAATCGCTCGTGGCCATCGCCGTAGGCGTATTTGTCTCCTGGCTTGGCGGACGCGGCGTCACGCTGATGACCGGCCAGCCCAGCATCGTGGCCGGGCTGCTGGTGGGAACCGTATTAGGCGTGGCGCTGTTCCGGGGAGTGCCGGTCGGGCCGCTGATTGCCGCCGGGCTGGTATCGCTACTGATTGGCCGCCAGTAAACGCCCGCTCAGAGGCCGGAGGCAGGCGTTTGCGCGTCACGCAGGTAACGCCCCGGCGTTTGTCCCAGCGCTTTTTTGAACATGGTGATAAAGGCGGTGGTGGAGTCGTAGCCCAGCGCCTGAGCCACCTGCGTGACCTGCTGGCCATCAATAAGCAGACGCAGGGCGACAATAAGCTGAAGCTGCTGGCGCCAGCGGCGAAAACTCAGCCCTGTTTCCTTTACCACCAGCCGGGCGAGGTTGCGTTCGCTCATGGCGAACTGCGCCGCCCAGGCCGCGAGCGTACGACGATCGTCCGGTTTTGCCGCGAGCGCCTCGACCATAGCGCGAATTTTTGGGTGTCTGGAGACGGGCAACTGAAGCTGTTCCACCGGCTGGCGCGCAAGCTCATCGAATAATACCTCAACCAGGCGCGCCAGCTGAGCGGGCTCGCTTTGCGTTTTTCGCCGTTCCGCCAGCGTTAAAATCAGCTCGCGCACCAGCGGCGAAATTTTAAGCGTGCAGCACGATCGCGGCAGGTTCACCGCGCCGGGTTCGATAAAAAGAAAACAGAGTTGCGCGTTCGCCGTGGCGCGATTGCTGTGGGCAAGTCCGCCAGGCAGCCAGACGGCATACTGCGGCGGCACCATCCAGACCCCCTGCTCCACTTCGCAGGCAATGCCGCCATGAAGCGCAAGGATCAGCTGCCCCTTACGATGGTGATGAAACGGGATCTCCTGTTCGCTTTCGCCCACGCGAATGCGAAACGCCACCGCCGGGTCGGCATGAAGATCCGGGTTGTAGCCTTCAAGTTCTAAGCCCTGTTCCATGAGGTTGTCCGAATTTAGCGATTAACTGGCATTTTAGCTTGATTCCATAATCCCGAAGAAGCGTTATGCTCTGCATCACGTTTTTTAGATGAGACAGCCTGATGACTTCCACTACGCTTGCCCGTCCCCGCGCTCTGTTGTTGCTGGCGGGCATTCTGACTATCGCCACCACGCTTCGTGTGACGTTTACCGGCGCGGCGCCGCTGCTGGACGCCATTCGCGATGCTTTTGACCTCTCTACCGCCAGCACGGGCGTGCTGACGACGCTGCCGCTGCTGGCTTTTGCGGTGGTTTCCCCGCTGGCGGCTGGCGTGGCGCACCGTTTTGGCATGGAGCGCAGCCTGTTCGGCGCGCTGCTATTGATTTGCGCAGGCATCGCGCTGCGATCGGCAGGCGGCGCGACCGGGCTTTTCGTTGGCACCGCCGTCATCGGCTGCGGTATCGCGCTCGGCAATGTCCTGCTGCCGGGGATGATCAAGCGCGATTTTCCAGGCCAGGTGGCGCGGCTTACCGGCGCCTATTCCCTGACCATGGGCGCGGCGGCGGCGCTTGGCTCGGCGCTGGTGGTGCCGGTCGCGGCGCTCGGTTTCGGCTGGCGCGGCGCATTGCTTGCGCTGATGGCTTTCCCGCTGCTGGCGCTGCTGCTGTGGCTTCCTCAGCTGCGTCAAAAGCGCGCATCGACGGTAAACGGCCCGTCGCCGCGCGAGCAGCGCGCCCTGTGGCGCTCATCGCTCGCCTGGCAAGTCACGCTTTTTCTCGGCCTCAACTCGCTTATCTATTACGTGGTGATTGGCTGGCTGCCCAGCATGCTGATAAGCCAGGGCTACAGCGAGGCGCAGGCGGGTTCGCTCCACGGATTGCTGCAACTGGCGACGGCGGCGCCAGGCATTGCGGTGCCGATTATCCTCTCGCGGCTTCGCGATCAGCGCGCTATTGCGGTCGGCGTCTCGCTGCTTTGCGCGGTCAGCGCGATCGGGCTATGGCTCGTACCAGGCCAGGCGGGGCTGTGGGTGGTGCTGTTCGGTTTTGGATCAGGAGCGACCATGATCCTCGGCCTGACCTTTATCGGGCTGCGCGCCAGCTCCGCGCATCAGGCGGCGGCGCTTTCCGGTATGGCGCAGTCGGTAGGCTATTTGCTCGCAGCAGGCGGTCCGCCGGTTATGGGGAAACTGCACGATCTGCTGGCAAGCTGGAGCCTGCCGCTTATTCTCTGCGCGCTGCTGTCGGTCATTATGGCGACATTCGGCGCATTCGCCGGGCGCGACCGGGAGATCCATGTCGAGTGATCGGGCCAGGGGCGCCCCCCTGGCTTCGCGGCATTAACGCTGAGCGGCGCGTAAAAACGCCTGCACCAGCGGCGCGGGGCGGCCATCCAGCGCCGCGCGCTCATGCTGGAACAGCGTGGCGACGAAAAAGGGGTGCGTCACCAGCTCAACGGCGCGGATTTCGCCTTCATCATCCCAGCCGGTCACTTTCAACGGCTGCTGCGCCAGCGCTTCGGCAAACAGCGGCGCAATGCCGTAGTTACAGTGATAGCCCTCTTCAATTTCCAGCTGGCCATAGGCTTTGGCGATAAGCGTATTGGGACGAAGTTCGATGGTGTCGCGCTTTTCCACCAGCGAACAGGTCAGCGGCGCAATCACCAGCCGCCCTTCGCTGTGCGTTTCGCCATGGGCGGCGTCGCTCCAGCCCATGACGTTTCGGGCATAGTCGATAATAGCGTGCTGGAAGCCGCCGCAGGTGCCGAGAAACGGCACGCTGTTTTCGCGGGCATAGCGAATGGCGTGAAAGGCGCCGTTTTCATTTTTATAGGGACTTGCCGGCACCACCCAGATAGCGTCGTAGCCGACCAAATCTTCCGGGCTTGCAATGTCCGGCGTGGCGAGCCAGTCGTAATCGGCGGTCACATCCAGCACGGCGGCGGCGTCGTCAATCGCGAGGGGAATAGCCTGATGCGCCAGCACCTCGGGGTTATAGTCGCCAACCAGAGCGATACGCAGAGTGGATTTCAGGGGAGAGTTTTCCATGAGGGTTTCCTTATGCAGAGAACGGTGATGCATAACATAAGGAACCTCAGCATACAGATCCGGGCGCGCGCTAACAACACTAAAAAATAGCAGGGTTTTCAGGGAGCTCGGGTTTGGCGCAGACAAATCGCCAGGCGTAGAATGTGCTGGCTGAAACAGCGGCTTTGTGTTTGCGAGGAACCATGATCCAGATAAAACGTGTTTACGACGCGCCTGCCCCGCAGGATGGCTACCGGGTGCTGGTCGACCGGCTCTGGCCGCGCGGCGTGAAAAAAGAGGCGCTGAAGTGCGACGAATGGTGCAAAGCGCTCGCCCCTTCAACCCGGCTACGTAAAGACTTTCACGCGGAACTTATTGATTTTGCCGCCTTCAGCCAGGCTTATCGCGCGGAGCTTGAGACGCTGAAAGCGCAGGCGCAACGGCTTGCAACCCTTTCGCGCACGCAGCCTGTGACGCTGCTTTATGGCTCACGCGATACGCAGCAAAACCATGCGCAGGTGCTGGCAGACTTTTTACGTGCTCTGGCATAGTCGCTGCGACGAAAGAATTAGCCTCGCCGCGCTCTGGCGCTGCCATACTGTGAAAAGTTTGACGGAGGAGAAAGCGATGGCGGCGCGTTGGTGGCAAACCGGATGGGTGGTGTTGGGCGGGCTTGTCTGCCTGAATCTGTTACAAAACGGCGTCCCGGCGGGCATTTTTTTCCTGCTGGCGATGGGGCTGATTTTTCCGCTGGCGGTGGCCATGCGTTTGCACCAGCTCACCGAGTCGGGCCTGGTGCTCATCCCGCTTGAATATCTCGACAGCGGCAATGGCTCGCGCCAGGCGCGCTTTCGCCGCAGCCTCACTAACCCCTGCTTTTACAGCGCGGAGCGCGCAAGAGCGTTTTTCGCCAGCGCGTTAGGCATAAGGCTGGCGTTACAGTCGTCGATTTTACTGATGCTGGTGGCGCAGTCGCGCATAGTTATGCCGCCGCTTGCGCTGCTGAGCGCGTTTCTCGGCGCCGGATGGCTGCTTTACGGCATGGTGCGATCCTGCGTCTGCCTGCATGCGGTGCTAAGCCGAAGCTGGAGCGTAGAGCAGCTCGTGTCCGACAGCCAGAGCGAGTGGTATCGCGCCTACCTGTGGTGGCAGAATGCGCGTACGCCGGCGCTGGATACGCTGCTCAGCCTTAGCTGAGGAAAAGCGCCTCTTCTCTGGCGGGCGCCAGGTCGCCATCCAGCGGCATTAAATGTTCGGCGCGCACAAAGGCAAAGCCATGCTGTCTGTCAAATGACACTACATCGCCCGTCACCAGCCACAGGGCGCGAACGCCTTCGCGCGGCATTTGCGTCGTCACGCCATTAACGGGATTGATAAAACGCTCTCCCGGCTGGCACAGCGCAAAGAGCTCAACGGATTTACCGACATTCACCCGCCCGGCGGCGGTACGCGCGCCAATAATCATGGCAAGCGATCCCGGTTTTAACTGGAACATTGTATTACTCGCAGGAACAAAAAAAGAACGCGCAGATCAGAACATTCCTAACGGCGGTTGTAAATAATGCGTGTGCCGCAGACCGCACTTTTTACCCCCCTGTAAGCAAAATTCACCGTTTCTCCATATTTGCAGCCCGGCGCTGCATTACCCTCGAAGCGTTCTGTCGTTGGACCACGGAACGCCATTCTCAAATTTAATGAATTGAATTTGCCCCGCGCACCCTGCGGGGCATTTTTTTTGATGGGATCAGAAGAGAGATGACCGGGTAGGCGAAGAGCGCCCGTCAGGCATTGTCCCAGCCGAACTGCTGGCGGATAACGCGCCGGTAAGGGGTATCGAGTTGGGCCGGAACCTGCTCAATGTACTGGCGCGCATGTTCCCGGACATCGCCCGTCAGGCTCTCCAGATAAGCGACCGCTTGCGCCGCGGTGGGAATTTGCCCTTCGTTATGGCCTACGCGCGGCGGCAGGGCGGTCCAGATAAGCGCATCGATATGGCGCTCCCGCGCCCAGGCAGCCAGTTCTCCCACAGCCTGTTCGTCAATAAGCAAAAGACCCGTGCCGTCTTTTCGCTCTGGCGGAATAGCTTCCCTTTCGCGCAGGGCGAGCGTCGCCTCTTCTTGTGAATTCACGGCAAGCTGCGCCCATAATACAGGCACGCGCGGCGCGTTCAGGCAGATGGCGGTCGCCAGTTCGCCGCCGTCGCTCATGCGTGAAAATTCCACCGGCAGCCGCGGCCCATCCTGATGCCACTCTCCCGCCACGGGCAGCGGGTCGGGCTTCCAGATAAGCGATCCCCAGCCGAGACACACAATATTCATCAGTACCGCTCCTTACTGCAAAAAGTTAGCGTTCCTTATATTTATAGCTCTCCAGGCGAAGCGCGGTGAAAGAAATAAACCGGCGAAGCCTCGCGCTTTCGTTAAGTCTCATCTTTACCTTTTTCAGACGCGCGTTTATAGTGCATTCCCGCTGTATATAAACCCAGTACCCGAGGTTCCCTGATGTTTGTTGAACTTGTCTATGACAAACGTAACGTTGCCGGTCTGCCTGGCGCCCAGGAGATTATCCTGAACGAGCTGACCCGCCGCGTTCACCGTATTTTTCCTGACGCTGATGTGCGCGTGAAGCCCATGCAGACCAACGGCCTGAACTCCGACGCCAGCAAAAACGATCGCGAAAAGCTTAACCGCATGCTGGAAGAGATGTTTGAAGAGGCGGATATGTGGCTGGTAAGCGAATAATTCGCCTTTCTGTTTGATAAACCAGGGCGGGCCTTGCTCTCTCCCGCCTTTGCTCACGGGCTGCCCTGCCGTCTGTTGTTTCCTTTCTTTTCCTTTTCGGGCTGCGCAAAATGTGCGTGAAGAGACGTTTTCTGCCTGCTCAGGTTGCGCCCTGCGTCTCTCTGATGGCATAAAGGCCGCTTCCTCAGAACCCTGCAAAACAAGGACTAACAACAATGAGAAAGACCACGCTGATACTGATTGTCGTGGCGGCTATCGCCTGGGCAGGCGTCGCGTTCGGCTGGTGGTAATTACGCCTGCCATTTATGGTGGGCAGACAAAGGCCGGCAGCACGCTATACTCAGTGACAAATAAAAAAGACCCCGTGTATTCTCCCGGCCTGGCCGGGTTTTTTTTCGCCTGTTAATCCCCAGGCTGGCTTTCAGGCGCGGCCTGCATGGCGCTCGCCAGCAACGCTATCTCTTAAGCGACCTGGTGCAAGTCATATTCGGTTCGCGCGCCTGCTATGCCGTTTCCCGCGCCGCCGCGACTGCCAACAAACGCTTTCTCTGCGCATCGGTCGCCAGCGCCTCCTGGTCATTCTCCGGCCTCGTCACCCCCTTTCGCCCGCTATCGCACAGTGATTTACAGCGTTTCGATAAGAATAAAGTGTTCAAACACCAGCTCCATGTCAGGCGAAAATGTGCCTTCGCGTTCGAAAAAAGCGCGATGTTCTTGCTGCCAGTAGCGCAGGCTAAGATCGCCCTCGCCTTCCAGCTGCGCCAGCTCCGCCGTTACGTCGTCAAAGCGGATAAGTTGCATTGCCTGGGTGCGAATGACGCAAACGGGTTGTTGCTCGCCGTTCAGCACAATGTGATAGCAGCCCGGCCAGGGACGGACGGTCTCCTGCTCAAAGCTCGCCAGCGAACCGCAGGTTGCGCGTTTTTTACCGGCAACCACCAGCGCAGCAAGCTCATTCGCCATAGCGGCTGAATCGCCGAATGACCACCGGAAGGCATTGGGATATTTTTGCGAGAGCGCCTCATTCTGCGCCATAACCTTTCCTTTTTACGTAAAAAAATAAACGGTAATGCCGCTAAGTAAAACTCAAGCCGTCTCTGTTTTCACCTACGAAATCTAAGGAAGCAGTGGTCATCCTTAGGCTTTGCCAGCCCCTATCTTCGCGCCAGGGCAGGCCTTTTTAGGCGCATTAAATTCATGGTTATAAAAAGGTTTACAAGCAAAATGAGAATGATTATATTTTGCGTATCGAATAGTTGAGTGTTTCACTCAGGTATTCGATACGACATTGCTCACATTGCTTCCAGTATTTCTGGCCCGCCTCGTTATCTGTGCGGGCTTTTTTTTATCTGCCATTTGCTTTCTTTGCCTGGGCGCACGTGTTGCCTGACCGATTTTGTCGGTTACGCTTGTTTACCCACACAGTAAGCACGGCTAAATAATATCGACCTGAAACTTTATCTGTAGCGCTGAATAAATGTAAAAGCGGGAAAAGGTGAATAACAAATTAAGCGGTCATCAATGAACGCTGCCGGTATGGCTGACTTTTCCTGACAAATTTATCCGTAACCGGTTGCAGAATATTTAAAGTGCATAATTAAGAGATTAGGCCCGCAAAAAAGCAATAACGAAGCGGAATATTATTACCTGGCGCAAATTAGCCGCGCTTTACCCTATCTAATTGATGAAAATTCAGCCAGACTAAGATTTCTGGAATGTTTACTGTATTCCTTCTTGTTAAGGTCTCTATGAAATATCTCAACACTGAAACGGTATGCGCCATGACGGGCGTATTGCCGACTACGCTTAAAAACTGGAAGCGAGCGGGGCTTATCTCGCGCGCGGAAGATCTTAAGCGCGGATATAGCTGGAGCCAGTACATCAGAATTAATCACATCCTTGTCCTGACTTCCCGTGGCGATACCCTGGGCGAAATTTATAATCTGATTTATGCCCCACGCCATTATCATCACAGCGGCTGGGGATATCGTCTTGAAGAGTTGTTGCTGCTGCTTGATTACGCCGATGATGTCGCGCTGGATAAACATTTGCGGCGCCTGATGCGTGACTACAGCAGTGAAAATTGCGTGAATTATTTATTAAAGCCGCTTAACGATTTACTTCATAAGGAAAGTTTGTCGGGTAGCGCATTAAGACACTCACGGTTTCATCGTGCTGTTGTACAGCAAACCCTGAACAGTATGCAGAATAGCGAACGGCAAAAAGCGGTGCCGCTGTTTCTTGAAGCAGTCAGCGTAAACAATGAAACGGAAATCTGGCTGGAAGCCCTTCGTCTGACAGGGCTTGGATTTCGCGTTGAAATCGCCTCTGAACCGGGAATGCGTCCCGCAGTGGCGGCCCGCCGGTATGACCATCATTTTATGTGGTGCGGCGCCGGCATTAGTCCAGGCATGAAGCGTCATTTTTCACAGCGGCTGGAAGCAGGCGACCCGATAATGCTTTGCGGCCCCGATAAAGCCGAGCGTGTCTGAAAGCGCGCCTCGCCAGCCTCCATAAAAACCGCCTCCGGGCGGTTTTGTTTTTCAAGCCGCTATTTCTGGCGGGCTTGCCTGCTGGATCCGCCAGCGCAAACAGCATCGCGCTTAGTAAAAACCCTGTTATGCATATGCTTTTTACCTTTCGTTATTCAGTAAATACCAGCCGACAGAAGAGAGACAAAGCGCGTAGCCGAAAAACTCTACGCCCTCTTCCACCATATTTTTGACCAGCCGGTTATATCCCTCTTCCATGACCTGCTCCCAGAGAATATGCATACCGAAAAGACGAGAAAAGATCAGGATGCACAGCAGGCCGGAAAACATCATGCCGTAGGAGGGGTGACGCATAAAGCGAGCCAGCTGTCGCACCGTGTCGCGAGGCCGGGTAAGACAATAGCCGATGCTGGAAAGCGCGGCGACAAGCGCAAACCAAACCCACGCACCGTGCCGGATTTCATCAAATAAAAAATCCATTTCCCGGATAAGCATGCAGCTAAAGAAACCGGCGATGAGAAAAGCGCCTTGCCGCATTTCCCGCTCCCGGTAACCGTGACGCAAAAGAAGAAAAGCAATAGCTGCCAGCATCACTTCCTGCATTATCTCTGTGATGGACGTTTCGTTAATGCCGTCATGAAGCCAGGCGATATCGATATACAGGGCGCTGACAGTAAGCAAAACCAGAAGTGCGGAGGCGAAAAACGAGAGGATATTTTTTAAAACAAAAGACATAACAACCAGCAATTAAGTAAATACTTAATTGTACTGAAATAACGGCCACCAGGTTCGCGTTATGTGCGTAATTCGGCTGCATCTTGCTGTAATGCGCCAGGAAATGCCATTTTTTGCCAAATAAAAACGCTGACAACGCGCTGATAACGTAAATGAAATAAAGACCCCGTTCTCGATCATTCCATTTCGTTTTCTTCAGGTGGTTGCAGCGGGCCGCTGAGTACGCTCACTTCATTACCGTATGCAATAACATCTCCCGCGCCCACAAAATGCCACACGCCGGTAATGATTTCGCCCGTTAAATAATCCCGCGTTTCTTCGTTAGCATACCAGGCCACGACTTTAGCGCCCGCATAGCGCACCCAGTAAAATCCCTCTTCCATGTTTTTCTCTACCATTAAAGGAGTAAGTGCTCAGTATACGCCTGGATAAAACGGCAGCGTCGTGAGCCAGCTCCCTTCTTTTCCAGATACAAAAAGGTTCATAAATCCTGGTTTCCAGGGCTGCGTCTGGCGCTCTGCTACACTTAACACTTACCGAGTAACGTTTCAGGAGGGAAATATGTTTGGTAAAGCCGATGATAAACTGAAAGAAGTATCAGGTATTGCTCAGGAAGCTTATGGGCGCGTCACCAACAGCCATCAAGATGAAGCGAAAGGCGCGGCGCGTCGGTACGCGAACCAGGCAAGCTATGCGGTGCGCGACGCAGCAGACACCGTACGTGACCAGGTGACCTCCAACCCGTTTAGCGGTCTTGCTATTGCAGCCGCCGCAGGCGTTGTGCTGGGTTATCTGTTAGCGCGCAAATAATCTTTCGGGGCCGCCATGCGGCCCTGCTTTTTCCCCCGTTTCGCTTTTTCTCCTTCCCGCTTTTCTTTATTTCCATAAGTTTTTGTTATCTCCGCCCTTTGCGGCCTTCGCCCCTGCCCACAGGCTTTTTTTAACGCTTTTTTCGCCAGCAAAGATATATTCTACAGGCTGTAACTTTATATATAAGTTATTGATATTCAACATAAAACAATTAAAAGGCCGATACGGATTATTCTTACTTCCCTAACCGCAATCAGCTTCTATATTTAATCGTGTAGCAACGATGCAGTAGCATTTAACGCTACTTTTACTTTCCTGGATGAAACTAAATCTGGAGGTTTATATGGCCGAACATCGTGGTGGTTCTGGTAACTTCGCAGAAGATCGTCAGAAAGCTTCTGAAGCAGGTAAAAAAGGTGGTCAGCATAGCGGCGGCAACTTCGCTAATGACCGCGAAAAAGCCTCTGAAGCAGGTAAGAAAGGTGGACAGAACAGCCATGGCGGTGGACGTAAGTAAGTCTGAGCTCATGCGCTAACCCCCTTTCAGGGAAAGAAAGTGTATAAAGCCTCTTCCTGGATAAACCTCCAGGGAGAGGCTTTAACATTGGGGCGACTGACTTCTGGCCGTTTCCCCGTACGGTAAGCATCATCATTTTTTCTTATGATTTTTGTGGCGGTTACGCAGGCGCAGCCTGACGCCGCGCCGCGTTTATTCACGCTTTACTGGTCTTGCTCACGTTGCGCCTTGCGATGATCGTCATGGCTGAGCGTATCGTCTTCCTCGTAAGCATTCCCCCCTTTTGGCGCCGCCTCCGGCAAGCCTTTGCTCACTTCGCCTTCTTCTTTACGATGCGTATTGGAATCTTTATCAACCATCTGAACCTCCTGACCTGTAGGAGCGGTAAGTTTAGCTCACCGCCTTCACTTGCCTTTTGCCACGCCAGTTAACGCGCAAGCCAGGGCATGCCTGGCTTACTCTGCCTTACTCTGGCGCGCCGCCGCTACCCTGCTGTGAGGGCCATTTCCAGCCGCGAACTTCCGGTAAATCCTCGCCGTACTCACGCACGTAAGCGTGGTGCGCGGCGATTTTCTCCTGCAATTCATCCAGAATGGCGTCTGCCTTACCCTGCAATTTCGCCACCCGCAAAATCGCTTCCTGGGCCAGATGGAAGCGGTCCAGCTCGTTCATCACGGTCATGTCAAAGGGCGTGGTAGTCGTCCCCTCTTCCATAAAGCCGCGCACATGGAAATTTCGGTGATTATTACGCAGATAAGTTAAGCGATGGATAAGGCTGGGGTAGCCGTGAAACGCGAAGATAACCGGCTTATCCTGCGTAAAGAGGTTATCAAACGCCTCTTCGCTCAGGCCGTGCGGGTGATGCTCTTTCGTTTGCAGCGCCATGAGATCCACCACGTTAACGACCCGTACGCGCAGGTCCGGCAGATAATTACGCAGCAGATCCACGGCGGCCAGCGTCTCCATGGTAGGCACGTCGCCCGCGCAGGCCATTACCACATCCGGCTCCTGGCCCGGCTGTTCATTTCCTGCCCAGGGCCAGATGCCCATCCCCACTTCGCAATGTTTCGCCGCCTCTTCCATCGTCAGCCACTGCGGCTCTGGCTGTTTACCTGCCACGATAACATTGATGCGATCCCAGGTTTTCAGACAGTGGTCAGCCACCCACAGCAGCGTATTCGCATCGGGCGGCAGATAAATGCGCACGATATCCGCTTTTTTATTGGCGACATGGTCCATGAACCCTGGGTCCTGGTGGCTGTAGCCGTTGTGATCCTGACGCCAGACGTGCGAGGAAAGCAGGTAAGTGAGCGAGGAGACCGGTTTGCGCCATGGCAGCTTGCGCGTCACCTTCAGCCATTTCGCATGCTGGTTGAACATGGAGTCGACAATGTGAATAAACGCTTCATAGCAGTTAAACAAGCCATGACGACCGGTTAACAGATAGCCCTCAAGCCAGCCCTGACACTGGTGCTCGCTCAGGATTTCCATTACGCGGCCATCCGGCGAGAGTTGTTCATCGTAAGGTTTAACCGGCTCCTGCCAGGTGCGGCTGGTGACTTCAAATACGTTGCTCAGACGGTTGGAGGCGGTTTCATCCGGGCCGAAGAGGCGGAAGTTATCCGGGTTGCGCGTAAAAATGTCGCGCAGGTAGCTGCCGAGCACTTCTGTCGACTGGACCTGCGGCTCGCCAGGGGTGGTAATTTCCACGGCGTAATCGCTGATAGCCGGCGTTTGCAGTTCGCGGCGAAGCCTGCCGCCATTGGCATAAGGGGTGGCTCCCATACGTTTATCGCCCGCAGGCGCGAGCGCCCGTAGCTCAGGTTTCAGTCTGCCCTGCTCATCGAAAAGATCGTCAGGGTTATAGCTGCGCATCCAGTTTTCCAGGATCTGCCGGTGTTCGTCGTTTTCACGGCATGAAGCGACAGGCACCTGATGGGCGCGCCAGAAATCTTCCACCTTTTTGCCGTCTACCGTTTGCGGCCCGGTCCAGCCTTTTGGGCTGCGTAAAATAATCATTGGCCAGCGCGGGATAGCCTGCGCCTCGCCGCCGCTGCGCGCCTGCTGCTGGTAGCGGCGGATTTTATCCAGCGCCTGGTCCAGGGTTTGCGCCATGAGCTGGTGCATTTTTTCCGGCTCATGCCCGCTGACAAACAGCGGCTCGTAGCCATATCCGCTGAAAAGCTGTTGCAGATCTTCATCACTGGCGCGGCCAAGGAGAGTCGGGTTGGCAATCTTGTAACCGTTAAGATGAAGAATGGGTAACACGGCGCCATCACGCGCGGCGTTAAGGAATTTAATTCCGTGCCAGCTTGACGCCAGCGGCCCGGTTTCCGCCTCGCCATCGCCTATGACGCAGGCGGCGATGAGATCCGGATAGTCAAATACCGCGCCGAAAGCATGCGAAAGCGAATAACCCAGCTCGCCCCCTTCGTTGATGGAACCTGGCGTTTCCGGCGCGGCGTGGCTCGGAATGCCGCCGGGGAAGGAGAATTGCTTAAACAGCTTTTGCATGCCCTGGGCATCTTCGCTGATATCCGGGTAAATTTCGCTGTAGCTTCCTTCAAGCCAGGTGTTTGCCACCATACCCGGCCCGCCGTGGCCTGGCCCGCAGATGTAAATCATCTCAAGATCGCGGCTGCGAATGACCCGGTTAAGGTGCGCGTAAATAAAATTCAGCCCGGGCGTGGTTCCCCAGTGGCCAAGCAGGCGCGGCTTGATATGCTCCGGGCGCAGCGGTTCGCGCAGCAGCGGGTTGTCCATCAGGTAAATCTGTCCAACAGAAAGGTAGTTGGCGGCGCGCCAGTAACGGTCGAGCAGCGCCAGCTCTTCATTAATGGCTGTTTGAGACGTTGGTTGCGTCATGCTTTCCCTCCGGTGATGGTGATGCACATCTGGAACAAAACGTTCCTGCGCAATCAGTACTGCTTTAACCCTAATAGAAGATTGGAGGTGTGGCGAAAAAATGGCTGAGATTCAGGGGGGCGCTCAGGGGGCGAAGGGGCTGACAAGGCGTGTGGGCAAAATGGTCCGCCGACGAGGACTCGAACCTCGCACCTCTGTTAGTCAACAGTGGCTCTTACCTGATGAGCTATCGGCGGAGAGAATTGTGCATAACTGAAATTAAGCGACGTGCGTAAATAATGTTAAAAGCAAACTATGCGCTGTGACGCTGAAATAGCCGTTGTTAACCGGGCCGAGATAAAGTTAAGCATGTCTGATAAAAGCCAAAAGCGCAAATCCGTCATTTATTATCTTTTTGCAACGTTTTAAATCTCTACAAACTTTTATGAATGTACAAATTCGCGGTTATTATTTGTGCAACAAAAATCAACAGAGAAAAAAAACCCGCCTGAACAGGCGGGTGTGAATACCAGGAATAATTCGAAACAAGAGAGGAAAACCGACAAAATAAACATAGTCAGATATGAATTAAGATTCAACACTTAACGCAAATTAATGTAATAACTATAAGTTATTTTAAACTGTGCTGACATCTTTCTCCTTTTATTAATACTGTCTGCATCCTGAAAGACGACAGCAGCAGGCCATCTGCAATGCCGTGTTCAGCGCTGCGGGCGACGAAAGCCAGGCCCTGGCACAAGCCGACAGACCACGGTTGCGGCAGGAGACGCCCGGGCGGGTTCCGGCTGAAAGTAAGTCAACAAAATCCCTCTGGCTTCCACAATAGTAAATAAAAAAGCCATTGGTTTACCTTTTGTTTATACGAACAGACTAAAAAGATGGTAATAGCGCTGAAGTTAATCTCCTTTTTATTCAAAAAGAAACTCATCGCTGCAAACATATAAATATAACGCCTTGTTTTGAAAGCAATTTCAAATGCAAAATAAAGACCACGGCGCATTCACCAAAAAAATTAAGCCCCCGCCCGCCCCTGTTTTTAAATAAAAGCTAAACAGCTTTTATTAATATCCCGGCAGTGATTACCTGCCCGTTTTTACATCCTTATAATAAAAATAAAACGACTTCAGGATAACGATTTTGACAGACACCAACCTGCCTTTTTCATGCGATCCACAGCCGCGTGAGCACCTCATCGCCTCGTTGATCACCGGTAAATTTGTTCCAGGGCCTGTCTGGAGCAAGTGGGATTACCGGCTGAAATTTTTTCTTCGCACGCTGCTGTTTTACCCTTCCACGCGCAGGATGCTTTCTGGCCTGGCCGGGCGGGCAGACTTCGGGCAACTGTTGCAGTCCCAGGTTACCTTGCCGGGCAAGACCCACCGGCTTTATCTGGCGCGGGGCCTGTCCGCCGGCCAGCGCGCGGACGCCATTGTGAGCCATTATCAGTTCATTGCCACCCTGGCGACGCCGCTTGCCAGCGCTTTTACCGCAATGGAAGAGACGCCATTGCTGCATTTACAGGGCAAGGAAGAGACGCAGTTCACCCTGTACGCCTCCTGCGCCAGGAAAGCGGAACGCGAAGGCGAATGCACGCTCTGGCTGCGGGACGGCAGCCAGACGCTGCTCGCCAGCCTGACATTCAGCGTAACGGGCGGGCTGAATCAATGGCGAATCGTTATCGGCGGGTTGCAGGGGCCGCGGCGCAACGTCACCCATGATGCGATTAAGCAGGCAACGCGCGCCTGCTATGGCCTGTTCCCTAAACGCATACTGATGGAATTTCTCTGGCTGCTGGCCGCCCGAACGGGCATTGGCGCGATAGATGGCGTGAGCAATCGCGGCCATGTTTTTCAGGCGCTGCGCTACCGGCTCAGCAAAGCTCGTCATTTTCATGCCAGTTACGATGAATTCTGGGCTTCTGTAGAGGGCGTACGCGATGGCGCTTATCGCTGGCGGTTGCCGCTGCAACTGGAGAGAAAAACGCTGGAGAGTATTCCCAGCAAAAAACGGGCGGAGTATCGCCGACGCTTTCAGCTGCTCGACGAGATGGCTTTGCAGGTCGACGGGCTGAGCGGCAGCCAGCGCTGATTGTCACCCTTTACTTTGCGCTCGCCGCGTAAAGCTGCGCCAGGGTCAGGCAGGGTTTTCTGCTGTCAGATACTGTCGCAGCCACCTTCCCGCCGCGCCAGGCGGCGTTCGCTTGTTCCAGAGCAGATCGATGGATAAGGCGCGCGGCCAGCCCGGCACGGGCAAAGTCACAAGGCTGCCCGGCGGCGCAAACTCATCAACCAGCGCGCAAGGCAACATGCACCAGCCGTGCCCCTGCACCGCCATACTTAACAGCAACAGATAATTGGGCGCCGACCACACCGGCCCGCGGCAGACGTTATCGGGCCGTTCAAGATAGGTGTTTAGCTGTAATTCGCGCCAGGCATGCAGCTCATCAAAAGTCAGCTGCTGGCGCTGCGCCAGCGGATGACCGCAGGCGGCATAAATCCCCATGCGGGTTTGTCGCGGCAACCGGCTAAAACCAATATCGACCGGATAAGACGATCTCGCCTCTGTTAAACCGATCTGCGCGCGCCCTTTTTGTATCAAATCGATAACGTCTTCATCTTCGCCGATCAGGCATTCAAACTCCGTATGCGGAAACGCCTCATCGAAGCGGGCCAGCAGGTTTTCCAGCACTTTGGGATCCAGCGTATCGGAAAGGACAAACGACAACCGCGGCTCCGTCTCGCCAGATAACGAGACCGCCAGCGCATCGAGCCGCTCGCTGGCGGCAAGAATGGCCTGAACGTAGCCAAAAACCTGGTGCCCCTGTTCAGTCAGCACGGGTTGCCTGGCCGAGCGGTCAAATAACGTCACGCCGAGATCGGTTTCCAGGTTGGCTATGGCTGTACTGACGGTGGACTGGCTTTTTCGCAGCCTGCGCGCCGCTGCGGAAAACGATCCTGCGGCGACGGTTTCAACAAAGGCCGTTAACGCTTCCGGTGAGTAACGCATGAAGTATCGCTTTTATCGATGGAACCTCACTTCAGGTTATCACCATTGCCGATAGAATTCACAGCTTGTGGTCTATTACCGAGTGAAGGCAGACAAAATATGCACGCTACCGAACCCGAAAAACGCTCCCTGGCAGAACGCCTTTTTCACGCAATCTGTTTTGAAGGCATCGCCACCCTCATACTTGCCCCTGCCACCGCCTGGCTGATGGGCCGCCAGGTGATGGAAATGGGCGGCCTTACCATTTTGCTGGCGACCGCCGCCATGATCTGGAATGTAATCTACAACGCGCTATTCGACCGGCTCTGGCCCGCGCATCGCGTAACGCGCACGGCGAAAGTCCGGGCGTTGCATGCCGTCGGCTTTGAAGGCGGTTTTATTACTATTGGCGTCACTCTGGCGGCTTTCTATCTGGGTATTAGCTTCGCAGCCGCGTTTGTGCTGGAGATTGGCTTTATTCTTTTCTTCCTGCCTTACACCATGCTTTATAACTGGGCCTATGACATGCTGCGGGCTCGCCTGGTCGGGCAGCGGAAAGCGGCGAAAAAAAACGTTACGGCATAAAGTAAAAGGGCGCCATTGCAGCGCCCTTTTCTCCCGGCTTTACCCGCGATCGTCTTTCGGCCCCAGAAAATAGAAAGCGAAGGGCAACGAGGTAATAAAGGTAAAGACGATGGTGTAAATCAACACCCATGCGCCCTGCATAATAAACATGGTATGCGTCCATTTCTCCATTGGCAGATTGTATTGATCCACCACACCCTGAAACGTGACTCTTGAAATAACCGTCAGCGCGATCAGAAACAGAATAACCGCCGCTGCAATAAATTTTTTCCCGTCACGGGTGCGAAGTTTTTCCAGCATGAAGATCTCCGGGTTGAGGCTTTTGAAAGGTTATCAAAAGGTATTATTTCAGGCGGGTTGCGCCTTGCTGATTCTGGCCCGATGGTAACCTTTTTCAGGCGAAGTTTTAAACGCGGCGGCCTTAATGCTTCGCTTGCGGGGAATTGCCTTTATCCAGGTTCTGCAAAGCGTCGAGCTGTTTTTGTAGTTCTGAAATCAGGGCTTCGACCATTTCAGGAGGAAAGGCGAAAAACTGCGATCGATGTTCCGTGCCATTGCCCGCAGCCGAATGGGTAAGGTAGGTGAGTTTGAGAGCGAGTGCGTGGTAGCCGGGCAGAGGGCCCGCTTTCCAGTGCGTGACCGGAAAGACAGAAGTATGATCTTTAAGCGCCATGTAAAAACCTTAGTGGGCAGGAAAAGAGAAAGATTAACCGAATCCCTGCGGTTGAAATAACGGCTAAATCATACACCAACGCTAACAATTATTTAAGCTAACAAAAATTGTAGGGGTTAAATCCTGTGATGCCAGTCCGTATTTTTATGCAACAGATGCCAGCATGAGCCGCGCTTTGCAACCTGTTGTTTCGACCGGGCCAGGCCCGGAGAACTAACGCGGGAGTGTATTCGTCAACAGCGCTTTTATCGTGCGTGTTTGCTGCTACTTCCCTTTCACTTAGCGCTAAGCGCGCCGGGTTGAAACGGGCGCAGGCTTACCCTCTTTTGATAAACCCCTGATGAGAAGAATTAGCCATAAAAAAACGGGAGCGCGATGGCTCCCGTTCTTCTTTAACCCGCCAAGCGGATTACATGTTCGCGATGATCGCGTCGCCAAACTCTGAACATTTCAGCAGTTTAGCGCCTTCCATCAGACGCTCGAAGTCATAGGTCACGGTCTTGTTGTTGATAGCGCCTTCCATACCTTTAACGATAAGGTCAGCCGCTTCGAACCATTCCATATGACGCAGCATCATTTCTGCGGACAGGATGATTGAACCCGGGTTGACTTTGTCCTGGCCTGCGTATTTCGGCGCGGTGCCGTGGGTCGCTTCGAACAGCGCGCATTCGTCGCCGATGTTTGCGCCCGGGGCGATACCGATACCGCCAACCTGCGCCGCCAGGGCGTCGGAAATATAGTCGCCATTCAGGTTCATACAGGCGATAACGTCATACTCCGCCGGGCGCAGCAGGATCTGTTGCAGGAAGGCGTCAGCAATCACGTCTTTGACGACGATTTCTTTGCCGGTGTTCGGGTTTTTGATTTTCACCCACGGGCCGCCGTCGATCAGCTCGCCGCCGAACTCTTCGCGAGCCAGCTGGTAGCCCCAGTCTTTAAAGGCGCCTTCGGTGAACTTCATGATGTTGCCTTTGTGCACCAGCGTCACAGAATCACGATCGTTGGTGATCGCGTATTCAATCGCCGCGCGCACCAGGCGCTTAGTGCCTTCTTCAGAGCACGGCTTAATGCCGATGCCGCAATGTTCCGGGAAGCGAATTTTCTTCACGCCCATCTCATCGCGCAGGAATTTAATGACTTTGTCCGCTTCGGCGCTGTCTGCTTTCCACTCGATGCCCGCGTAAATATCTTCGGAGTTTTCACGGAAGATAACCATGTCGGTCAGTTCCGGGTGTTTTACCGGGCTTGGGGTGCCCTGGTAGTAACGCACCGGGCGCAGGCAGACGTACAGATCCAGCTCCTGGCGCAGGGCCACGTTCAGGGAGCGAATGCCGCCGCCAACAGGCGTAGTCAGCGGGCCTTTAATCGCTACGCGATATTCACGAATCAGATCCAGGGTTTCCTGCGGCAGCCAGACATCCTGGCCGTAAACGGTGGTCGACTTCTCACCGGTGTAAATTTCCATCCAGGAAATTTTACGCTCGCCCTTGTAAGCCTTCTCAACCGCGGCGTCCACGACTTTCAGCATGGCCGGCGTTACGTCCACACCGATGCCATCCCCTTCGATAAAAGGAATAATCGGGTTATTGGGAACATTCAGCTTGCCGTTTTGCGCTGTGATCTTCTGACCTTCCGCCGGAACAACTACTTTGCTTTCCATTCACCTCTCCTTCGAGCGCTACTGGTTGTGACTCATTTTGTTAATGATTTGTAATAGGCGTGTCAATACTAACTCAATGTCGTGCCCCATGCCACGCTATTGTGATTCCGCTATAATGCGGCAATCCATAACATCTGAAAATAGTATGCAAAAAACTTCTTCGAAAAATCACCAGCTTAAGCGTTTCAGCAACCGTAAAGCCGGCAGACAGCGCCAGCCCGAGGGGCCAAAGCGGCTTATTTTGTTCAATAAACCTTATGACGTACTGCCGCAGTTTACCGATGAGGCCGGCCGGCAAACGCTGAAGGATTTTATCCCTGTGCCGGGCGTTTATGCTGCAGGCCGCCTCGATCGCGACAGCGAAGGGTTGCTGGTGTTAACAAACGACGGCGCGTTGCAGGCGAAACTGACGCAGCCTGGCAAGCGTACCGGCAAAATCTATTACGTGCAGGTGGAAGGCGAACCGACGCAAGAGGCGCTGAGCGCCCTGAGAAACGGTGTTACGCTTAACGACGGCCCCACCCTGCCCGCAGGCGTTGAGCTTGTCGCCGAGCCGCACTGGCTGTGGCCGCGCAACCCGCCGATACGTGAGCGTAAAGCCATTCCCACCGCCTGGCTTAAAATAACGCTTTACGAAGGGCGTAACCGCCAGGTGCGAAGAATGACCGCCCACGTAGGTTTTCCGACGCTGCGCCTGATTCGCTACGCCATGGGCGAGTATACGCTGGACAACCTCGCCAACGGCGACTGGCGCGAAGTCGCGCTCTGAAAGGGCTCTCTGAAAAAGGAAATGTGAATGTTTAAACCTCATGTCACCGTCGCGTGCGTTGTGCATGCGAAAGGCAAATTTCTTGTTGTTGAGGAAACCATTAACGGCAAAGCGCTGTGGAACCAGCCTGCGGGCCATCTGGAAGCAGATGAAACCCTGGTGGACGCGGCGCGGCGCGAACTCTGGGAAGAGACAGGCATTACCGCCGAGCCGCAGCATTTTTTACGGCTTCATCAGTGGATTGCGCCAGACAATACCCCTTTCCTGCGCTTTCTGTTCAGCCTTGAACTGGAAGATGTCCTCCCTACCCAACCGCATGACAGCGATATTGACTGCTGCCGCTGGGTAAGCGCGGACGAAATCCTTAACGCCGCTAACCTGCGCTCGCCGCTGGTGGCAGAAAGCATTCGCACCTGGCAGCAAGGCGAGCGTTATCCGCTTTCTGTTATCGGCGCGTTTAACTGGCCCTTTGGCTAATGCTTTCGCCGTGACGGGGCGTTGAACGCCCTGTTCTGGCTTTTTTGTTGCCCGGCGAAATATTTAACCCCAGCTAAACCTGCTATCCATATCCGCTACATTTAGCGCTTTTATTTGCTACCGGCGCATTGCCCTGCGTTTGCCTGCTGCTTTCCCCGCAAAAAGCCCCTTTTTCCGCCGCTCACCGCCACCCTGCGCTCGCTAAAGAACAAAAAATCACCGCCGATAGAAAAGTGACATGGAGGCGATGACTGATAAGGAACGGAAATAATTTTGTCGGGTTTACCCTGAGGAGCCGTGATGGCCAGACCGTTTGTTTTAAAAAAAATGAGTACACGGGCGCAGATGTTGTGGACAGGCGCTTTAACCATCACGCTGGGTTTTGTGGTGACTATCGGGGTACTGAGCTGGCAATCCAGCGCCGAGCAAAAAACATTAGCTGAAAGTTATTTACAGCAAATTGCCCGCAGCGAAGCGCTTAAAATTCAACAGGAACTTAATTACGCCCGCGATGTGGCGCACAATCTTGGCCATAGCATGGCGGCTTTGCCTCGCGCTGGCATAACCGACCGCAATGTCGCTAATAAACTGCTGGAATCCGCGCTGCGCGATAATCCCGACTACCTTTCCGTGTCGGTTATTTTTGAAGAAAACGCTTTTGACGGGCGCGATGCGGAGTTTGCTGATAAACCCGACCAGGCGCCGAAGGGCCGCTACGCCTTCTTTGTAGACCACGACCAGGCGGGCGCCTATAACTTTCACCCCCTGCTCTCTTACTCGACGCCCGGACAGGGCGATTATTATCTGATCCCGCAAAAGACCCAAAAAGATACCCTGATCGAGCCTTACAGCTACCCCTACAATGGCGTGCCGACGCTGCTCACCTCTGTAGCGTCGCCCATCGTAAACGAAGGCCAGTTGCAGGCGGTAGTAACCGCCGATATTTCACTGGCCTCGTTACAGAAAAAAGTGAATCAAATTAAACCCTGGGAAGGCGGCGGCTACGCCGTGCTGCTCTCCAGCGCCGGTAAGGTTATCTCCTCGCCCGACGCCAGCCTCACCAGCAAAGCTTTTCCTGGCGATACCGCCGGTTTTAGCCGCAACGTTACCGAACGACCCGATCCTGTGCTTGGCGAAGAGGCATTGAGCACCTGGCAGCCGGTGAGCATTGGCAACAGTACGGATAGCTGGTATCTGGGCATTGTGGCGCCGGTAAGCCAGGTCATGGCGGCCGCTAACCAACAGCTCAGAAACGCCATTATCATGATGGTGGTAAGCATCCTGCTGGTCAGCGCGCTACTGGGGATTGTCTTTAGCCGTAAAGTGCTTAAACCGCTCGGCGGCGAACCGCGTGAAGCGGCCACCATCGCGCTGGCGGTGGCGGAGGGCAAACTGGACAACGCGATAACGATTAAGACCGGCGACCAGGGCAGCCTGTTTTATGCGCTGCACACCATGCAGGCGCAACTGCGCCAGATTGTCGGGCAGATCAAAGCGGCCAGCAGTTCGGTTCGCGAAGGCGCAAGCGAAATTGTCAGCGGCAACATTAACCTCTCCTCCCGCACCGAACAGCAGGCGGCCGCGCTGGAACAGACCGCCGCCAGCATGGAGCAGATCAGCGCTACCGTGAAACACAACGCCGCTAACGCCCACCAGGCTACGGCGCTGACGGCGAACGCTACCCGCATAGCCAGCCGCGGCGAAGCGCTGGTAGGCCAGGCAGTGCAGACCATGGCGCAAATAGACGACAGCGCGAAGAAGATTAGCGATATCACCACCATGATCAACAGCATCGCATTTCAGACCAATATCCTGGCGCTTAACGCGGCGGTGGAAGCGGCGCGCGCAGGCGAACAGGGCCGCGGTTTCGCCGTGGTGGCTTCTGAGGTTCGCAATCTGGCTCAGCGCAGCGCCAGTGCAGTAAAAGAGATCGCCGCGCTGATTGAAGAATCCAGCCTGCGGGTGGAAAACGGCGTTCAACTGGTTAACGACGCCGGTAAAACCATGCAGGAGATGACCCAGGCGGTGCAGTCGGTGCAAACGATTATTGGCGAAATCGTCAGCGCCTCGGATGAACAGGCTAAAGGCATCAGCCAGGTGACAATCGCCGTTAATGAAATGGACGGCGTTACCCAGCAAAACGCCGCGCTGGTGCAACAGATGGCCGCCGCCGCCAGCTCGCTTGACGCGCAAGCCCGCCAGCTTGGGCAAACCGTTGAGCAGTTCTCGCTTGAGGAGCGCTACGCCTAACAGCCCGGCGGGGATCGTTCTGCGGTTCCCGCCGCCGCATTCCTTCACCTTTTCCCGCTTTATCCGCCAATACACAATTGGCAATTGTTGCCGCTAAGTTGCTTAATTTCGCCTGCGCGGGCCCGGCGGCATGCTCAGGGGGTGTCTGCGCCGCCAGTGCGTGTTAGAATACGCCGCCTTTGTTTCAAGTCGTGAGTGGTGCAATGTCTGATAATAGCCTGAAAAAAGTGATCGTCGGGATGTCCGGCGGCGTTGATTCCTCCGTTTCCGCCTTCCTGCTGCAACAGCAGGGCTATAAGGTGGAAGGCCTGTTCATGAAGAACTGGGAAGAGGATGATGGCGAGGAATACTGCACCGCCGCCGCCGACCTTGCCGACGCGCAGGCGGTGTGCGACAAGCTCGGCATTGAACTGCACACGGTGAACTTCGCCGCAGAATACTGGGATAACGTGTTTGAGCATTTTCTCGCGGAATACAAAGCGGGACGCACGCCGAACCCGGATATCCTCTGCAACAAAGAGATCAAATTCAAAGCCTTTCTGGAGTTCGCCGCCGAAGACTTAGGCGCGGATTATATCGCGACCGGTCACTACGTGCGTCGCGCGGATGTCGACGGTAAAAGCCGTCTGCTGCGCGGTCTCGACGGCAATAAAGATCAAAGCTACTTCCTCTATACGCTCGGCCATGAGCAAATCGCCCAAAGCCTGTTCCCCGTTGGCGAACTGGAAAAGCCGGAGGTGCGCCGCATCGCCGAAGATCTGGGGCTTATCACCGCAAAGAAAAAAGACTCCACCGGCATCTGCTTTATCGGCGAGCGTAAATTCCGCGAATTCCTTGGCCGCTATCTGCCGGCTCAGCCTGGCAAAATAATCAGCGTTGACGGCGATGAAATCGGCGAGCACCAGGGACTGATGTACCACACGCTCGGCCAGCGCAAAGGGCTTGGCATCGGCGGCCTGAAAGATGGCGGCGAAGAGCCATGGTACGTGGTGGATAAAGACGTTGAGAACAACGTGCTTATCGTCGCGCAAGGCCACGACCACCCGCGCCTGATGTCTGTTGGGCTTATCGCTCAGCAGTTGCACTGGGTAAGCCGCGAGCCGCTTACCGCTGAGCTGCGCTGCACGGTGAAAACGCGCTACCGTCAGACCGATATTCCCTGCATTATCCGCCCGCTTGACGACGAGCGCATTGAAGTGCGCTTTGACGAGCCGGTCGCCGCGGTAACGCCGGGCCAGTCCGCCGTCTTCTATCTTGGCGACGTCTGCCTTGGCGGCGGCATTATCGAACAGCGCCTGCCGCTGCCTTTGTAACCGGTAAACAGCGCACGTAAAGGAGGAAGTGTGGCGAAGAATTATTATGATATTACGCTGGCGCTGGCAGGCATCTGCCAGTCCGCCCGCCTGGTTCAGCAACTGGCGCATCAGGGACACTGCGACAGCGAAGCCATGCGCGTGTCGCTAAGCAGCGTTATCGACTTAAACCCGGCCTCAACCCTTGCGGTGTTTGGCGGCAATGAAGCGAACCTGCGCACCGGTCTTGAAACCCTTATCGGCGTGCTCAATGCCAGCAGCCGTCAGGGGCTAAGCGCTGAACTTACGCGCTACACCCTAAGCCTGATGGTGCTTGAGCGTAAGCTTGAGGGCAGCAAAGGCGCGATGGATACCCTGGGCGAGCGCATCGCCGGTCTCCAGCGCCAGCTTGATCATTTCGATCTCGAATCCGACACCCTGCTCAGCGCCATGGCGGGAATTTATGTCGACGTCATCAGCCCGCTCGGGCCGCGCATTCAGGTCACCGGTTCGCCCGCCGTACTGCAAAGCCCACAGGTGCAGGCGAAAGTGCGCGCCTGCCTGCTGGCGGGCATCCGCGCCGCCGTGCTCTGGCACCAGGTCGGCGGCGGCCGCCTGCAATTAATGTTTTCCCGTAGTCGTCTGGTGAACCAGGCGAAACAGATTCTTGCTCATTGTTAACCTCCCGGAGTTGTGAATTATGGAATTATCCTCACTGACCGCCGTTTCCCCCGTTGATGGACGCTACGGCGATAAAGTCAGCGCGCTGCGCGCGATTTTCAGCGAATTTGGTTTGCTGAAATTCCGCGTACAGGTTGAAGTCCGCTGGCTGCAAAAGCTGGCCACGCACGCAGCGATCAAGGAAGTTCCTGCTTTTGCCAGAGAAGCAAACGATTACCTCGACGAAATCGTTGCGCAGTTCAGCGAAGAAGATGCCGCGCGCATCAAAACCATCGAGCGCACCACCAACCACGACGTCAAAGCGGTGGAATATTTTCTCAAAGAGAAAGTGGCCCAGGTGCCAGAACTGCATGCGGTGTCGGAATTTATCCACTTCGCCTGTACTTCTGAAGATATCAACAACCTCTCCCACGCGCTGATGCTGAAAACCGCACGTGAAGAGGTGGTGTTGCCGTACTGGCGTAAAATCATTGATGCGGTGAAAGATCTGGCGCACCAGTATCGCGACATTCCTTTGCTCTCCCGCACCCATGGCCAGCCTGCAACCCCATCCACCCTGGGTAAAGAGATGGCGAACGTGGCCTACCGCATGGAGCGCCAGTTCCGCCAGCTGGAACAAGTGGAGATCCTCGGTAAAATCAACGGCGCGGTTGGCAACTATAACGCCCACATTGCCGCTTACCCGGAAGTGGACTGGCATCAGTTCAGCGAAGAATTTGTCACGTCGCTTGGCATTCAGTGGAACCCGTACACCACGCAGATTGAACCGCATGATTACATTGCCGAGCTGTTTGACTGCATCGCGCGCTTTAACACCATTCTTATCGATTTCGACCGCGACATCTGGGGCTACATCGCCCTGAACCACTTCAAACAGAAAACCATCGCCGGTGAAATTGGCTCGTCCACCATGCCGCACAAAGTCAACCCTATCGACTTTGAAAACTCCGAAGGCAACCTGGGCCTTGCCAACGCCGTGCTGCAACACCTGGCGAGCAAGCTGCCGGTCTCCCGCTGGCAGCGCGACCTGACGGATTCCACCGTACTGCGCAACCTGGGCGTGGGCGTGGGCTACGCGCTTATTGCGTATCAGTCGACCCTGAAAGGCGTAAGCAAGCTGGAAGTTAACCGCGACCGCCTGCTGGACGAGCTTGACCATAACTGGGAAGTGCTGGCCGAGCCGATCCAGACGGTTATGCGCCGCTACGGCATTGAGAAGCCTTATGAGAAGCTGAAAGAGCTGACCCGCGGCAAACGCGTCGATGCCGATGGGATGAAGCAATTCATCGATAGCCTCGCGCTGCCGGAAGAAGAGAAAACCCGCCTGAAAGCAATGACGCCAGCCAACTATATTGGCCGCGCGATTCAGATGGTAGACGACCTTAAATAAGCCGCAAGACGCCACCTTCGGGTGGCGTTTTTTTTTAGCGTAAAGTCAATATTATGCATGCCTTCGACAGCAGGCTTAAATAATCAGAGAAGTCATTTAATTACTATCCGAAAAACAGTGCAGGAAGGGTAAATAACACTATTTCCCGCATTGATATTAACAGGGCATCATAACCAACACGCTGCTGGCAGAATTCCCCCCTTCGGTGGTCACGCCTGACAACAGATCCTCTCTTTTTAACGTTGATGAGCCAGACGGCAGTTCGAATTTGCTGTGCGGCGGTTTATTATCCACCTTAATTTCTGCTTTCCCCGACGGGCTTAAACAGACGTAAGGTTGATCGCCAGTCAAATGAAACTCAACGGCGATTCGCGTTGAACAAAATAGATATCGCCAGGGCCATATCCCGGGAAAGAAATAAGCAAATCGTTATATTCAGAACTGAACACTTTGAACCAAACTGTATCATTCAGACGATTTAATTATTAATGGCTCACGGATGAGCATTAAATCTCAAAAAAAATAAAAATAACAGTAAACAATACCAGTAAAAGAAACGTTTTGTTTCAATTTAAAAATGCTCATCAATAAGCTGTATTTATTCCGTAATTTCCTCTCCTCTCTTCGTCATTTTATATAGCCTGTAAATATTTAATCTTGAATGACATATTGACGTTCAATATGAGACAGGGAATTTTTTGACCGTTTTTCGGCACAGTGTTTCTTGTATTTAACAGTTTGGTTCAAAGTGTTCGGTTTTGTTCTGTTCCTCCCCCTTTTTTTATTTATCCCACACGCCATAAAATCGCTGCGCATTACTCGCAGTGTATATCACCGTATGTTTTATATTCCGGTGGCCTAAGTAATCCTGGATTAGTCGCGTATCCACCCCCAGATCTGCCAGCGCATAGCCGCAGGCGTGGCGCAGCATATGGGGGTGCGGGTGAATACCCAGGTTCGCCATCTCTCCATAGCGTCGCAGCAGGCCATACACCTGCTGGCGCGAAAGCGCCCTGCTTTTTTGCGATAAAAACAGCCAGGGCAACGCGTTTCCCTGGTAAGCGCGGCGGGCTTCCAGCCAGGCCTGCAAAGCGGGAAGCACCTCCTGCGTCAGGGGATGGGTGGTGGACAGGCCATTTTTAAGGCGCCGGATATAGATAATTTTTTGATGTATATCCAAATCGGTCAGCCGAAGCCCACAAAGCTCAGAGACCCTGAGTCCGTGATAAAAGCAGAGCCTGAACAGGCAAGCGTCACGTTCAGGGTGCACGCCAAAGGCGGTGGCGTTGAGGATTTGGTTAATTTCATGCCGGGTCAGATATTTTCGCTGCTTCATTGGTTTCCCTTACTGGTAATAGAAAAGATTCGTACTTCACCATGAAGATTATGTCATATATCAAAAAGTTACCTGACAACTCTGGTTTATTAGTTTCATCAGGGAGTAACCGGCCCGTTAACCTTTTCAGCCGTTCGTATGGCTTTCAGGCGCTAACGCTGCAAGAAGTGACTAAACCTGTCGCCGCGATAACGGCCCTGCTGAATGGCTTGCTTCCCGCCAGCACGCCTTGCGATAGCTGGCCAGCGCAAAACGCAGATCCGCATGAAAAAAAGATCTACCTGATAAGCGCTGGCCGGTTCGATACGTTTCGCATAACCGATCGTCTCTATACCGGAACGGGCTGTGGGCCTGACATCATCGGCCTTTCAGATCTTTTCACGGATATTCCCGGCCGTCACACTATTGAGGTGGATGAAGACGCCACCGTACATTGCCTGCCTGTCAGCCAGGCGAAAAGGCTGATTGAACGGCACGATCTCTGGAAAAGCGCCAGCCTGGTGCTCACTCACGCGCTGATGCATATGGTTTATCGCGATGAGAGCGTGATAGGCAAAAGCGCCTACAGCATCGTCAGAACCCGGCTGAGGGAATATATGCAAAGCCGCGAACGTTATATCAGGCAAAAAATCAGCATCGGGGCGTTTATCCAGCAAACCACCCCCCTTTCCCGCAAGCTGATTTATAAAATCCTCGCTGAACTGGCCGACCATGGCCATATTGTGATTAGCAGAGGACGCCTTGAAAAAATCGTGCGCCTCCCGGAGCACTATTAACGCGGCGCCGGAACACCGCGAAATTATCCCCTTATTATCCGCCATGCCGCACAGGCGGCAGCGCCACGCTGGTTTACATAATGTTTATCACGCTGGCGGCATAATTAGCGTTACACTATTTATGCGATTGATATAAGAGGATTCACGATGCGCGTGCTGGTTGTGGAAGATAACGCCCTGCTGCGTCACCATCTCAAGGTGCAGCTGAGCGAACTGGGACATCAGGTTGATGCCGCGGAAGACGCGAAAGAGGCGGATTATTTTCTGAATGAACACCTGCCGGACATCGCCATCGTGGATTTGGGCCTGCCGGACGAAGATGGGCTGAGCCTTATCAAACGCTGGCGCAGCCACGAGGTGACCCTGCCGGTGCTGGTGCTAACCGCCCGCGAGGGTTGGCAAGACAAAGTAGAAGTACTGGGCGCGGGCGCCGACGATTACGTCACCAAGCCTTTTCATATTGAAGAGGTGGTGGCGCGTATGCAGGCGCTGCTGCGGCGCAACAGCGGGCTTGCCTCGCAGATTATCTCGCTGCCACCTTTTCAGCTGGATCTTTCCCGTCGCGAACTCTCCATCCACGACAACCCCATCAAACTGACCGCCTTCGAATACACCATTATGGAAACGCTTATCCGCAATGTCGGCAAGGTCGTCAGCAAGGAGTCGTTGATGCTGCAACTCTACCCCGACGCCGAGCTGCGCGAGAGCCATACTATCGACGTGCTGATGGGGCGCCTGCGTAAGAAAATCCAGGCAGAGCACGCCGCTGAGGTCATTACCACCGTACGCGGTCAGGGTTACCGCTTCGACCTGCAATAAAAATGAAACGCTTGCTGCGCCACGTCATGCCGCTCTCTTTGCGGGTCCGCTTTTTGCTGGCGACCGCCGCGGTAGTGCTGGTGCTTTCACTCGCCTATGGCGTTGTGGCGCTGGTGGGCTACAGCGTCAGCTTCGACAAAACCACCTTTCGCCTGCTACGGGGGGAAAGCAACCTCTTCTATACCCTTTCAACCTGGCAGGGTAACCGGCTTAGCGTCGAGATCCCTGAAAATCTCGATATTCAAAGCCCGACGATTGCGCTTATCTACGACGAGAAAGGCCACCTGCTCTGGGCGCAGCGCAACCTGCCGTGGCTGATAAAACAGATCCGTCCTGAATGGCTCGCTGCTAACGGCTTTCACGAACTGGAAGCCAATTTCGTTGCCAGTAGCGACCTGCTCGGCTCGAATCGCTCCCTGCAAAAGCAGCTTAACGATTTTCGCCGCGAAGAGAACGACAACGAAATGACCCATTCTGTGGCGGTAAACCAATACCCCGCCACCGACAGAATGCCCGCGCTGACGGTGGTGGTGATAGACACCATTCCTGTGGAGCTTAAAGGCAGTTATACCGTCTGGAACTGGTTTATCTACGTGCTTATCGCCAACCTGCTGTTGGTTATCCCGCTGCTCTGGCTGGCCGCCTGGTGGAGTTTGCGGCCCATCGAAGCGCTTGCGGGCGAAGTGCGCGAACTGGAAGAGCATCATCGCGACAGGCTCAACCCTGAAACCACGCGCGAGCTGACAAGCCTTGTGCGTAACCTCAACCGGCTGCTCAAAAGCGAACGTGAGCGCTACGACAAATATCGCCATACGCTGACTGATCTGACCCACAGCCTGAAAACGCCGCTGGCTGTGCTGCAAAGCACGCTGCGTTCGCTGCGCACCGGCAAGCTGGATGTGGAAAAAGCAGAGCCGGTGATGCTTGAGCAAATAAGCCGCATCTCCCAGCAGATCGGTTATTACCTGCATCGGGCCAGCATGCGCAGCGATAGCCTGTTGCTGAGCCGTGAGCTGCACTCGGTGGCGCCGTTGCTGGATAACCTCACCTCGGCGCTGAACAAGGTTTATCAGCGCAAAGGGGTTAACATCACGCTTGATATCTCGCCGGAAATCACCTTTATCGGTGAGCAGAATGATTTTATGGAAGTGATGGGCAACCTGCTGGATAACGCCTGCAAATATTGCCTGGAGTTTGTCGAAGTCAGCGCCCGCCAGAGCGATGACCAGCTGCGCCTGATTGTGGAAGATGACGGCCCGGGTATTCCGCAAAGTAAACGGGCGCTGGTGTTTGACCGCGGGCAACGCGTGGACACGCTGCGTCCGGGCCAGGGCGTCGGGCTTTCCGTCGCTCGTGACATTGTCGAGCAGTATGACGGCGAAATTCTCACCGCCGACAGCGAGCTTGGCGGCGCGCGCATGGAGGTGATTTTCGCCCGCCAGCAGCCTGCAACTGGCGAAGCTTCCGCCAGTTCGCGAAAAAACAACCTAAACAGCCACGCAGAGTGAGCGACGTCCGTTATAATCCGACTCATATTCTGAGCCTGCGGAACACAACATGGACTATCACGTAGAAATAAACTGGCCCGATTTTATTGAACGCTACTGGCAGAAACGCCCGGTGGTGTTAAAGCGCGGCATTAAAAACTTCATCGACCCGATTTCGCCGGATGAGCTGGCGGGTCTGGCGATGGAAAACGAAGTGGACAGCCGCCTGGTGAGCCATCTTGATGGCAAATGGCAGGTAAGCCACGGGCCGTTTGAAAGCTACGATCATTTGGGTGAGAACAACTGGTCGCTGCTGGTGCAGGCGGTGGATCACTGGCATGAGCCTACTGCCGCGCTGATGCGACCCTTCCGCGCCCTGCCCGACTGGCGCATCGACGATCTGATGATCTCTTTTTCTGTGCCGGGCGGCGGCGTCGGTCCGCATCTTGATCAGTATGATGTGTTTATCATTCAGGGCACTGGCCGCCGCCGTTGGCGCGTGGGTGAAAAAGCGGTGATGAAGCAGCACTGCCCGCATCCGGATCTGCTACAGGTGGATCCTTTCGACGCCATCATTGATGAAGAGATGGAGCCTGGCGACATTCTTTATATTCCGCCAGGCTTCCCGCACGAAGGCTATTCGCTGGAAAACTCGCTGAATTACTCGGTAGGCTTTCGCGCGCCGAGCGGCCGCGAGCTGATCAGCGGTTTTGCCGATTACGTGTTGCAACGTGAACTGGGCGGCCAGCGCTATGGCGACCCGGATGTGCCGCTGCGCGACCAGCCGGCGGATATCGTCCCGGCGGAGCTTGATAAACTGCGCGCCATGATGCTGGACCTCATCAACCAGCCGGCGAACTTCAACGCCTGGTTTGGCGAGTTCATTACCCAGTCTCGCCATGAGCTCGACGTGGCGCCGCCGGAGCCGCCTTACCAGCCGGATGAGATTTACGACGCGCTGAAACAGGGCGATAAACTGTCGCGCCTGGGCGGCCTGCGCGTGCTGCGCATCGGCGAAGAGGTGTTCGTTAACGGCGAGAAGATAGACAGCCCGCACCGCCCGGCGCTCAATGCGCTGGCAAACCACATGGTGCTGGATGAAGCGCTGTTCGCCGACGCGCTGGAAGATCCCTCCTTCCTCGCCACGCTGGCGGCGCTGGTTAACAGCGGCTACTGGTATTTCGCAGACTAATTGCCTGCAAGTATGAGGGGTGGCTGGCGCATTGCCTGGCCACCCTGTCAGCAGAGTTGAACGGCGGGTGTGCGCACTCTGCACCCGCCGCCTCTTTCAAAAAACCTACGCGCGCTGCGCCGTGAGTTCAGCAATACGCACGATAACCGCTACCGCTTTCTCCATTCCCTCCAGCGACGCGAACTCATGCTTGCCGTGGTAGTTATACCCGCCGGTAAAAATATTCGGGCAAGGCAACCCCATAAAAGAGAGCTGGGCGCCGTCGGTGCCGCCGCGAATAGGCTTCATCACGGGTTCGATATCGCAATCGCGCATCGCCTGTTCGGCGATAGTAATGATGTGCGGATGCTCCGCCACTTTTTCGCGCATATTGTAATAACTGTCTTCAATCACCAGTTCGATATAGCAATCCGGGTGTAATCCTTTGCCGATCTTTTTGGCAATTTCCATCATCTTGCGTTTGCGCGCTTCAAACCCGTCACGTTCAAAATCACGAATGATGTAGTGCATCTCTGCCCGGTCAACCGTGCCTTTGATGGTATGAAGATGGTAAAAGCCTTCGTAGCCCTCGGTATTTTCCGGGCTTTCATCGGCGGGCACCTCAGCATGAATGCGGGCCGCGAGCGACAGCGCGTTCACCATCACCCCTTTCGCCGTGCCGGGGTGAACATTGTTGCCGACGATTTTAACGGTGACCGAGGCGGCGTTGAAGTTTTCAAACTCCAGCTCCCCTATGCCGCCGCCATCCATGGTGTAAGCCCAGCGGGCGTCGAACGCCTCGACGTCAAAATGTTTCGCTCCTTTGCCCACCTCTTCGTCTGGCGTAAAGGCCACGCGAATATCACCGTGCGGGATATTCTTCTGCCTGATTGTCGCCAGCGCAGTCATGATTTCCGCCACCCCCGCTTTATCATCCGCGCCAAGCAGCGTTTTGCCGTCGGTCGTGATAAGCGTATGGCCCAGCAGTTGATGAAGCACGGGGAACATCACGGGCGAAAGCACCTCTTCACCTGTACCAAGCGCGATATCGCCGCCGCGATAGTTTTCGACAATCTGCGGGTTAACGTTTTTGGCGGTGAAATCAGGAGACGTATCAACGTGGGAAATAAATCCGATTGGCGGCACCGGCTTCGCCACATTAGAGGGCAGCGTGCCCATTACCGTACCGTGCTCGCTGAGAGTGACATTCACCAGCCCCAGCTCCTCCAGCTGGCTTTTCAGCAGCCGCAGCAGCTTCCATTGCCCCTCGGTGCTCGGCACCTGACGCACGCCAGGTTTCGACTGGGTATCCAGAGAGACATACTGTAGAAACCGCTCGAGTAATTTATCCATCGTGTCACCCTCTTCATTTTTGTGACCACATTATCAGTAACCCAGAAATAACAGTTATTGCGTCAGGTCACTTTTAGCCAGCACGCGGGGAAATAATCCCCCGCTGAATGCTTTTCTGTTTAGCACCACCTGTGGCGGCTACGCCACTTTTTTATTTCACAGGCTTGCCGCGTTATGCGCCTCTTTCGCTTCACCGAAGCGCTGGCGCATGTCAGTCTCAATCTGCTCAAGCGATTTGCCGCGGGTTTCAGGCAAGACCATGGCGACGAAAATCAACGAGCCGACGTTTATCACCGCGAAAATAAAGAATGTTGTGTTGCCGGCAACCGCCAGCAGCGGCGGAAAGGCAAAAGCGACGATGGCATTACAGATCCACTGAAAAGAAACCGCCGTGCCGGTCAGCGCGCCACGTACCTTCATCGGGAAAAGCTCAGACATGAGCAGCCAGTAAACCGGCGAAATACACATTTGCATAAAGAAGAGGAAAACCAGAATGCAGCCGAGCGCCAGCAGGCTTTGCGTCATATCCTGCGGCATAAAGATAAGCACCGACCCGAGCGCAATCTGCGCGCAGATAACAATACTAAGGCCGGTCATCAACATAGGCCGACGACCAAAGCGACTCACGCCTTTAATACCGGCTATCGCCGCCAGCACTGACACCACGCCATTGCCGATGGTCGCGGCAATAGACGCGCTGGTGCCCATGCCGGTCGTTTTCAGGATAATGGGGGTGTAATACATAAAAGCGTTAACGCCGGTGAACTGTAAAACAAACCCCATGCCCGCGCCGGTCAGCACCAGCCGAAGCACCCATTTCTCTTTAAGCAGCGCTTTTGTGGAAGGCCCCTGCCGGGATTCGCGGGCCTGTTGTTTCATGTCCGCAATCTCTTTTTGTACTTCGCGGGGATGTTCGCGCAGCTTTTTAAGCACGCGAAACGCATCGTTGACCCGGCCTTCCGCCACCAGCCAGTGCGGCGAGGCCGGAACAAAAAAAGTGCCAAGAAACAGCAGCACGCCCGGCACCATGGCCAGCGCCAGCATATAGCGCCACATATGCGGATCGTTGAGCAGATAGCTCATTAATGCGCTGACGATATACGCCACCAGCTGGCCTGAGACAATCATCAGCTCATTGCGGCTAACCAGCGGCGCCCGTTTGCGCGGGCCGGCGATTTCGGCGATAAAAACCGGCACGGTGGAAGAGCCGCCGCCCACGGCGACGCCCAGCAGAAAGCGCATGACAATCATGATATTGACCGTCGGCGCGACGGCGGTGCCCAGCGCGCCCAGTACAAAAAGCAGCGCCAGGCTGCGCAGGGTTATGCGTCTGCCGAAACGGTCGGAAAGGTAGCCGCTAAGAAATGCCCCCAGCGCGGCGCCGAAAATTAAAGAAGAGGTGACTAACCCTTCGGTAAAAGGGTTAAGCCCCAGCCCGCCCTGCGGCGCTGGCAAGGTCATAAATGGCAGCGCGCCGGAGATAATGCCTGTGTCGTACCCATAAGCCAGCGACCCCATCGTCGCCACCAGCACCACAAAAAAGAGGCGCTGGCGCACGCTATCCCCGGGCGTTTTTTCACTGTTTTCTTTCGCTTGCGATTCTTGTTCCATGCTGTCCCTTCCTTTGCGCTCAGGTCTGGCTAAGCCATAGCACAGGCGCTTTTATTGTTTAACGTTCCTTATAAATATAGGCAGCGGTTCGCTTAAGATGGCTTAATGTGATGAATATCACGCAAACCGGGCGATTCCCGGATTCCTCTTAAGCGCCGGGAGGGATGGGCTAAAGCAATAACTCGTGCCAGGCTTATAGCGCAGGCGCCGCAGCCCGGCGAATCTTTGCTTTTCATCTGTTATTTCGTTCAGAAAAGCCGCTTCGCTGTGGTGATAACGTTCCTGCCTGTTCAGGCGTCGCCCTTTTGCACCAGGGTGCGGCAACGAACCGACACAAGCATTGGCGATTTCAATGCTTTGCCGTAGAATGCCTGCCCTTAATTAAGTGCCAAACCCCAAGGTGGTTAATCACAAACCCCGCATCCGGTCAGCTTCCCGGTGCGTTCTTTACGGGACAGAGTTAAAAATTGAATACACAACCACGCGCGCTTTCCCCGCTGCTGCAACTGGCGGGCATTGAAAAAAGCTTTGATGGTAAGCACGTCATTTCTGATTTCTCTCTCACCATTAATCATGGTGAATTCCTGACGCTCCTTGGCCCTTCCGGCTGCGGCAAAACAACCGTATTACGGCTTATCGCCGGGCTGGAAAACGTCGACGCAGGCGAGATCGCGCTTGAAGGCCAGCTCATTACCGGGGTGCCAGCCGAGCACCGCCACGTTAATACCGTCTTTCAAAGCTATGCGCTGTTTCCGCACATGACGGTGTTTGAAAACGTCGCATTCGGCCTGCGCATGCAGAAAACGCCAGCCAGCGAAATCGCCCCGCGGGTAACCGAAGCGCTGAAAATGGTGCAACTGGAAACCTTCGCTGAACGCAAACCGCATCAGCTTTCCGGCGGCCAGCAGCAGCGTGTGGCGATAGCCCGCGCGGTGGTGAACAAGCCGCGCCTGCTGCTGCTTGATGAATCCCTCTCTGCGCTCGACTACAAGCTTCGCAAACAGATGCAAAACGAGCTTAAGGCCTTGCAGCGTAAGCTTGGCATTACCTTCGTGTTTGTCACCCACGACCAGGAAGAGGCGCTGACGATGTCTGACCGTATCGTTGTCATGCGCGACGGGCGTATCGAGCAGGATGGCACCCCGCGCGAGATTTACGAAGAGCCGAAAAATCTGTTTGTGGCGAGCTTTATCGGCGAGATCAATATCTTCGACGCCACCGTGATCGAGGCGCTGGCGGATAATCGTGTGCGGGCGAACGTGGAAGGCCGCGAGTGCTTTATCACCGTGCCTTTCGCTGTGGAAAAGAACCAGCGCCTGAAGGTATTGCTGCGCCCGGAAGATTTGCGTGTGGAAGAGATTAACGACGCCCGCGAAGCGGAAGGACTCATCGGCTACGTGCGCGAGCGCAACTATAAAGGCATGACGCTGGAATCAGTGCTGGAGCTGGAAAACGGCAAAATGGTGCAGGTGAGCGAATTTTTTAACGAAGACGACCCCGATTTTGACCACTCGCTGAACCAGAAAATGGCGGTGACCTGGGTGGAAAGCTGGGAGGTGGTGCTGGCCGATGAAGAGCTCGCGTAAATTCCAGAATGTGGTGATCGCCACGATCGTCGGCTGGCTGCTGCTGTTTGTCTTTTTGCCCAACCTGATGATCATCGCAACCAGCTTCCTGACCCGCGACGACGCGAACTTCGTCAAAATGGTCTTTACGCTGGATAATTACGCGCGTCTGCTCGACCCGCTTTACTTCCAGGTGCTGCTGCATTCGCTGAACATGGCGGTGCTGGCGACGCTCGCCTGCCTTGTGCTCGGTTACCCCTTCGCCTGGTTTCTGGCGAAGCTGCCGGAAAAAGTGCGCCCGCTGCTGCTGTTTTTGCTGATTGTTCCCTTCTGGACCAACTCGCTCATCCGCATTTACGGGCTGAAGATTTTCCTCAGCACCAAAGGCTACCTCAATACGTTTCTGCTCTGGCTTGGGGTGATCGATGAACCTGTGCGCATTATGTATACCCCTTACGCAGTGATAATCGGCCTGGTATATATTTTGCTGCCGTTTATGGTGATGCCGCTCTACTCGAGCATCGAAAAGCTTGATAAACCGCTGCTGGAAGCGGCGAAAGATCTTGGCGCCGGCAAACTGCAAACCTTTATCCGCATTATTATTCCGCTGACCATGCCGGGCATTGTGGCGGGCTGCTTGCTGGTGATGCTGCCCGCGATGGGGCTGTTCTATGTCTCGGATCTCATGGGCGGCGCGAAGAATTTGCTTATCGGCAACGTTATCAAAAGCCAGTTCCTGAATATCCGCGACTGGCCGTTTGGCTCGGCCACCAGCATTACGCTGACGGCAGTGATGGGATTAATGCTGCTCTTCTACTGGCGCGCGGCGCGCCTGCTTAACAAAAAGGTGGAACTGGAATGATCGGTCGACTGCTTCGCGGCGGTTTTATGGCCGCCATTTATGCCTACCTTTATATTCCGATCATTATTCTGATCGTGAATTCGTTTAACAGCTCGCGCTTTGGCATTAACTGGCAAGGCTTTACCACTAACTGGTACAGCCTGCTGGTCAACAACGATAGTCTGCTTCAGGCGGCGCAGCATTCCCTTACCATGGCGGTGTTTTCGGCGACGTTCGCCACGCTTATCGGCTCGCTGACCGCTGTGGCGCTTTATCGCTATCGCTTTCGCGGCAAGCCTTTCGTCAGCGGCATGCTGTTTGTGGTGATGATGTCGCCGGATATTGTCATGGCTATCTCCCTGCTGGTGCTGTTTATGCTGCTGGGCATTTCTCTGGGCTTCTGGTCCCTGCTCTTCTCGCACATCACTTTTTGCCTGCCGTTTGTGGTAGTGACAGTCTATTCGCGCCTGAAAGGCTTTGACGTGAAGATGCTGGAGGCGGCGAAAGATCTCGGGGCGAGCGAGGTGACTATCCTGCGTAAAATCATCCTGCCGCTGGCGATGCCCGCCGTAGCCGCAGGCTGGCTGCTGAGCTTTACGCTTTCCATGGACGATGTTGTGGTTTCGTCGTTCGTGACCGGGCCGGGCTATGAAATTTTGCCGCTTAAGATCTACTCCATGGTGAAGGTTGGCGTGTCGCCGGAAGTGAACGCGCTCGCCACCATTTTGCTGGTACTCTCGCTGGTTCTTGTGCTTGCAAGCCAGCTCATCCTTCGTGATAAAACGAAAATTCAGGGGACGTTAAAATGATGAAATGGTCACGCCACCTGCTTGCGGCGGGCGCTTTGGCTCTCGGCATGAGCGCCGCGCACGCTGATGACAGCAAAACGCTTTACTTCTACAACTGGACCGAATATGTGCCGCCGGGTCTGCTTGAACAATTCACCAAAGAGACGGGCATTAAGGTTATCTACTCGACTTATGAGTCGAATGAAACCATGTACGCCAAGCTGAAAACGTACAAAGACGGCGCCTACGATGTAGTGGTCCCCTCCACCTACTTTGTCGATAAAATGCGCAAAGAAGGCATGATCCAGAAGATAGATAAAAGCAAACTCAGCAACTTTCATAACCTCGATCCGGCGATGCTAAACAAGCCGTTCGATCCGGGCAATGACTACTCTATTCCTTACATCTGGGGCGCGACGGCGATTGGCGTAAACAGCGACGCGGTGGATCCGAAGACCGTAACGAGCTGGGCCGATCTCTGGAAGCCGGAGTATAAAGGCAGCCTGCTGCTGACTGACGACGCCCGCGAAGTGTTCCAGATTGCGCTGCGTAAGCTCGGCCTTTCCGGCAACACCACCGACCCGAAAGAGATCGAAGCCGCCTATAAAGAGCTGCAAAAGCTGATGCCGAACGTGGCGGCGTTCAACTCCGATAACCCGGCGAACCCTTATATGGAAGGCGAAGTGAATGTCGGGATGGTATGGAACGGCTCGGCGTTCGTGGCGCGCCAGGCGGGCACGCCGCTGGAAGTGGTCTGGCCGAAAGAAGGCGGTATTTTCTGGATGGACAGCCTGGCCATTCCGGCTAATGCGAAAAACGTCGACGGCGCGCTGAAACTCATTAACTTCCTGCTGCGCCCGGATGTGGCAAAACAGGTGGCGGAAACCATCGGCTACCCGACGCCGAACCTCGAAGCACGCAAGCTGCTGAGCAAAGAAGTGGCTAACGATAAAACGCTTTATCCGGATGAAGCGACTATCAAAAATGGTGAATGGCAGAACGACGTAGGCGACGCCAGCGCAATTTATGAGTCGTATTATCAGAAACTGAAAGCGGGACGTTAAAGCGATTCTGGCGGGTGAGGCTTTGCTTACCCGCCCTGCACTTGCGTGAATGCTGAAGGGTTTTCCAGGGTGGGCAAGCACAAAGCCCCACCCTGTTTAAGCCGGCGCTTAGAGGCCTTTTAGCAGCTTGTCTACGAACTCCGGCACCACCTGGCTTGCCAGCCCGTAATGCTTCTCTTCGAATTCGCTGCCTACCTGGCTCGGCTCAAGATTGAGCTCTACCGTATGCGCGCCCTGTAGCTTCGCCTCATGAACAAAACCGGCCGCCGGGTAAACGTGGCCGGAGGTGCCGATGGCGATAAAGACATCCGCCATCGCCAGCGCTTCATAAATGCGGTCCATACCGAGCGGCATTTCGCCAAACCAGACCACGTGCGGGCGCAGCGGCGCCGGGAACTGGCAGCAATGGCATTTGTCTTGCGCCGTTACGTCGCCGGTCCACTCCAGCACCTGACCGCTCTGCGAACAACGCACCTTCAGCAACTCGCCGTGCATGTGCAGCACGTTTTCATTACCCGCTCTTTCGTGCAGGTTGTCGATGTTCTGCGTTATTAGCAAAAAGCGGTCCCCCAGCTCCTGCTCCAGACGCGCCAGCGCCTGGTGCGCGGCGTTGGGCTGAATTTCCGGTTGCTGAAGCTGGCGGCGGCGCTCGTTGTAAAAACGCTGAACCAGCGCCGGATTACGGGCGAACCCCTCCGGCGTCGCCACATCTTCCACATGATGCTCTTCCCACAAGCCATCCGCCGCGCGGAAAGTTTTAATGCCCGATTCAGCAGAAATCCCCGCGCCCGTCAGTACCACGACTCTTGGTTTTTCCATCACTTCCGGCACCCCTGTATCTCTGAAAAAAATGCGCTGACGCAACCGCTCGCGCAGCCGACGTTTGTTCCTTCGAAACCGGCTTAGCCGGTGTTGACGACGCGATAGCATAACCACTCCGGATGTTAATCGGTCAGATGCAGGAAAGCTGCGCCGCGCATCCCGCCGGCGTCGCCATGTCGGGCAGCCTCGATGCGCGGCGCTTTCGCTACCGGCAATAAATGCGGCGCCAGCCGCTGCGGCAGTTGTTCCACAAGCCAGGAAAAATTCGACAGGCCGCCGCCCAGCACCAGCAGATCCGGGTCTATGGCGGTCAGCACATTGCCAAGGCAAACCGCCAGCAGGTCCACAAATCGCTCAACGTGTTCGCGCGCCTGCGCATCATGCTGCTGCCAGCGATGGATAATTTCGGGCGCGCTTAATGATTGATGGTAGAAGTGATGGTGCAGCCATGCAAAGCCGCCGCCTGACAGCAGCGTCTCCATGCAGCCGGTTTTACCGCAGCCGCAGCGGATGAGCGGCACGTCGCGCCCGATAACCTCCAGCGCATCCACGGGCAGGCGCATGTGGCCGAACTCCCCGGTGATAAAACGGCTTCCGCTTATCGCTTTGCCGTTATAGACGAGGCCGCCGCCCACGCCCGTACCGAGGATAAGCCCCATCACCAGCGGATAGCGGCGGAACTCATCGTCCCAGGCTTCCGATAGCGCAAAGCAGTTGGCGTCGTTTTCCATACGCACCTCCCGCCCGAGCAGTGCAGATAAATCCGCCTGCAACGCCCTGCCGCTGGCGGCGGGTAGATTCGCGGCATAAAGCGTGCCGTCATCAGTAACCGGCATGCCGGGAATACCGATGCCGACGCGTCCGGTAACGCTAAAGCGGCGGTCGGCCTCTTCCACCAGCTCGCGCAGCGCAGCGAGAAACTGCGCGTAGCTGTCATGCGGCGTGGCGACGCGCTTCTCCCATTGCAACTGGCGGTCCTGGTCGTACACGCCGAGGGCGATTTTACTGCCCCCGATGTCGAAGCCGTAATACATAGCCGCTCCTGAAATTATTGTCCGCTTAACACCCGCGCCGGGTCGATACGGCTTGCGCGACGCGCCGGATACCAGCTCGCCAGCAGGCTCAGCAGCAGCGCCGTTATCAACACATAGACGACATCCAGCCAGTGCAGCTCCGATGGCAGGAAATCGATAAAGTAAATATCGCCCGAGAGGAAATGGTGGCCGAGCAAGGTTTCAAGAAAACGAATCAGGGGCGTAAGCTGCCACGAAGCCAGGACGCCGACCACCACGCCGCTTACGGAACCAAGCAGACCTGCGAGCAACCCGTACCAGACAAAAATGGCGCGGATCAGGCCATCTTTCGCGCCGAGCGTGCGCAGCACCGCAATGTCGCTGCTTTTATCTTTCACCGCCATCACCAGTGTGGAAACGATGTTGAAGCAGGCGACGCCAATCACCAGCACCATCGCCAGGTACATAATGGCGCGGATCATCTGGATATCGCGGTACATATAGCCGTAGGTGCCTATCCAGCTTTTGATGTAAACATAAGCGTTAGTCACCTCGCCCGCGTCGCGCACCAGTTTGTTGGCGTTAAACACATCGTTAACCTTGATAGCGATACCCGTGACACTGTCACCCATTTCCAGATACTGCTGGGCGTCCTGCATCGGGATCATGGCGAAGCTGTGATCGAGCTGGCCGCTGAGTTGCAGAATGCCGGTAACGTGCAGGCGCACTCGCTTGGGTTGCAACAGCTTATGCGCCGCATCGGCGTTCGGGATCATGATGGAAATCCAGTCGCCCTGCTTCACCTTCAGGGCATCGGCGACCCCTTTGCCGAGAATAATCTGCTGCTCGCCCGCCTTGAAGCTTCGCCAGGCATTGTTTTGCACAAAATTTGGCAATGCGCTCAGGCGTGTTTCCTGTTGCGGATCGACCCCTTTCACCTGAATGGCGCGCAGGTTTACCCCGCTTTCCACCAGGCCTGTGAAATTAACGTAAGGGGCAGCGGCGGCCACGCCGTTGACCTTCTCAACCCGTTGCAGCACATCGCCCCAGCCGTTCCAGGGCTGGTTTACCGGCTCGATTTCACCGTGCGGCACGACGGCCAGGATGCGGTTGTTAAGCTCACGCTCAAAACCGTTCATCGCGCTAAGCCCCACAATCAGCACCGCCACGCCAAGCGCGATGCCGATAGTGGAAATAATCGAGATGAGCGACACCATGCCGCTACGACGACGCCCGCGGCTAAAACGCAGGCCAATCAACAATGATAAAGGCGACATGCTCAATCCGCCCCCATCAGGGTCAGTTCCGTATTCAGACGCCCGTCGCGCATTTCCAGGCGGCGCGACATACGCTTCGCCAGCTGGAGGTCATGGGTCACCACCAGAAACGCGGTTCCCTGCGTGCGGTTAAGCTCGCCGAGCAGCGCGAAGATAGCGTCCGCGTTGCGGGCGTCCAGGTTGCCGGTGGGTTCATCCGCCAGCACGAGGCGCGGGTTATTCACCAGCGCGCGGGCGATGGCCACTCGCTGGCGTTCGCCGCCGGAAAGCTCGGAAGGACGGTGCCCGGCGCGGTGATCAAGCCCTACCGCTTTAAGCATCTCAAGCGCCCGCGATTCGGTTTCCGCCCCTTTCTTTTTGCCGATAAGCAGCGGCATCGCCACGTTTTCCAGCGCGGTGAAATCCGGCAGCAGATGGTGAAACTGATAGATAAAGCCCAGCTCGCGGTTGCGCAGCTCCGCTTTCGCCGCTGACGACAGCGTGCTCATCGGCTGGTTGTTGAAAATAACGTCGCCGGAGGTAGGCGTGTCCAGCCCGCCCAGCAGGTGCAACAGGGTGCTTTTGCCGGAGCCGGAGCTGCCGACAATCGCCATCGTCTCGCCCGCATTGATGCTGAAGCTGACATTGTGCAACACGTCCGTTTGCACTTTGCCTTCCTGGTAGCGTTTGCACAGGTTGTCGCACTGTAACAGCACAGTCTTACTCATAACGTAAAGCCTCAGCGGGTTGGGTGGCGGCCGCGCGCCAGGAGGGGTAAAGCGTGGATAACAGCGCAATCGCCATTGCCAGCAGCGCAATGCCAATCACCTGTAAAGGTTCAATAACGACAGGCAGCGCCGCGCCGTCAAGAAATGCGCCGATAATCGGCATCAAATTGTTAAGCTGACTGGCCAGCAGCGCGCCAAGCACGGCGCCAAGCAGCGCGCCGATAATGCCAGCGCTGGCGCCTTGCACCATAAACACCGCCATGATCTGGCGGCGCGTCAGCCCCTGGGTTTGTAATATCGCCACCTCGCCTTGTTTCTCCATGACCATCAGGCCCAGCGAAGTAATGATATTGAACGCGGCGACCGCGACGATAAGGCTTAACAGCAGCCCCATCATATTTTTCTCCATGCGCACCGCCTGGAAAAGCTCGCCCTTGCGTTCGCGCCAGTCTTTCCACTCAACGCCCTGCGGCAGCGCCTGCTGGCTAAGCTCGTCGACTTTGAGCGGTTCGTTAAGCCACAAACGCCAGCCGGTGATATTGCCCGCCGGGTAGCGCATGAGTCTGGAGGCGTCCTGAATGTTCATCAGCATCTGGTAGCCGTCCACTTCGCTGTTGGCGGCAAAGGTGCCGATAACAGTGAAAAGGCGCTGGCTCGGCACACGCCCCATTGGCGTGAACTGGCTGGCGGAGGGCACCATGACGCGGATTTGATCGCCACGTTTAACGCCCAGTTGTCCGGCAAGCTGTTCGCCAAGGATAACGTTATATTTGCCCGCAGTAAGATCGCTCTGCTTAACGTTGACCAGATATGGCGTGAGCGGGTCTTTTTGCTGCGGGTCAATGCCAAGCATCACCCCCACCGACACGCTGCGGGCGCTTTGCAGCACCACATCGCCAGTCGTTAGCGGGGCAACGCGGTTAACGCCCTGTAGCTTCAGTTCGTTCGCCGGCAGTTGGTCAGGCTTGATGGAGCCTTTCTGCGAAGTGATAAGGGCCTGCGGCATCAGCCCCAGGATGTTGTTTTGCAGCTCGCGCTCAAAGCCGTTCATCACCGAGAGCACCGTTACCAGCGCCAGCACGCCGAGGGTAATGCCGATGGTGGACAACCAGGAGACAAAGCGACCGAAACGGTCCGCTGCACGCCCGCGCATGTAACGCAGGCCTATAAATAACGCGACAGGTTGATACATGAAATCCGTCTTGTACGGTTGCTAATGCAAAGTGATCAACGATAATAAAGCCCAGATCTGATTTATGGAACCACTAACCCACTCTGTCGCCGGGTTTTTATCCCGGCCTTACGGCACAACCGGAGCGCGTTTCGTCTTCTATGCCTGAACAATATCGTTATACTCTGCCTGCCAAAGCGGGCGACCAGCGTCAACTGGGCGAGCTGACCGGGTCAGCTACCGCCTGCGAAGTGGCGGAAATCGCCGAACGCCACACCGGGCCTGTGGTGCTTATTGCGCCGGATATGCAAAGCGCCCTGCGCCTGCATGATGAAATTCAGCAGTTTACCGATAACCTGGTGATGAACCTTGCGGACTGGGAAACGCTGCCTTACGACAGCTTCTCGCCCCATCAGGACATTATTTCCTCGCGGCTTTCCACGCTCTATCAGCTTCCCGCCATGCAGCGCGGCGTGCTGATAATGCCGGTAAACACGCTGATGCAGCGCGTTTGCCCGCACAGCTTCCTGCACGGCCACGCGCTGGTCATGCGCAAAGGACAGCAGCTTTCGCGCGATACGCTGCGCAGCCAGCTTGACCAGGCGGGCTACCGTAACGTCGACCAGGTCATGGAGCATGGCGAATACGCCACCCGCGGCGCGCTGCTCGATCTCTACCCGATGGGCAGCACCCAACCTTATCGCATCGACTTCTTTGACGATGAAATCGACAGTCTGCGCCTGTTTGATGTGGATACCCAGCGCACGCTGGAAGAGGTGGAAGCGATTAACCTGCTGCCCGCCCATGAATTTCCTACCGATAAAGCGGCCATTGAGCTTTTCCGCAGCCAGTGGCGCGACCGTTTTGAAGTGAAGCGCGACGCCGAGCATATCTATCAGCAGGTTAGCAAAGGCACCTTGCCGGCGGGCATCGAATACTGGCAGCCGCTCTTTTTTAGCGAGCCGCTGCCGCCGCTTTTTAGCTATTTTCCAAAAAACACGCTGGTGGTCAGCACCGGCGAGCTGGAAACCAGCGCCGACAGATTCTGGGCGGACACGGTCGCCCGCTTTGAGAACCGGGGCGTTGACCCGATGCGCCCGCTGCTGGCGCCAGACATGCTGTGGCTGAAAACCGACGAACTGTTTGGCGAACTGAAGCAATGGCCTCGCGTACAGTTAAAGAACGACAAGCTCGCTGACAAAGCGGCGCACGCTAACCTTGGTTACCAGCCGCTGCCGGATATCGCCTTCCAGGCGCAGCAGAAAGCGCCGCTCGACAGCCTGCGCCAGTTCCTGGAAAGCTTTGACGGCCCGGTGGTTTTTTCAGTGGAAAGCGAAGGCCGCCGCGAAGCGCTGGGTGAACTGCTCGCCCGTATTAAAGTGGCGCCAAAGCGTATTTACCGGCTTGATGAAGCCGCTAACACCGGACGTTACCTGATGATCGGCGCGGCGGAGCGCGGGTTTATCGACACGCTGCGCAACCGGGCGCTGATTTGCGAAGGCGATTTGCTGGGCGAGCGTGTTACCCGCCGTCGCCAGGATAACCGCCGCACCATCAACCCGGATACGCTTATCCGCAACCTGGCGGAACTGCATCCGGGTCAACCGGTGGTGCACTTCGAGCATGGCGTAGGCCGCTATGCGGGCATGACCACGCTTGAGGCTGGCGGCATTAAGGGCGAGTATTTGATGCTCACCTATGCGAACGACGCGAAGCTTTATGTTCCGGTCTCTTCTTTGCATCTGATCAGCCGCTACGCTGGCGGCGCCGAAGAGAATGCGCCGTTGCATAAGCTTGGCGGCGACGCCTGGTCGAAAGCGCGGCAAAAAGCGGCGGAAAAAGTGCGCGACGTGGCAGCGGAACTGCTCGATATTTACGCCCAGCGCGCGGCGAAACACGGTTTTGCGTTTAAACACGATCGCGAACAGTATCAGCTTTTTTGCGAAGGTTTCCCGTTTGAAACCACGCCAGACCAGGCGCAGGCGATTAACGCCGTGCTGAGCGATATGTGCCAGCCGCTGGCGATGGACCGTCTGGTCTGCGGCGACGTGGGCTTCGGTAAAACAGAAGTGGCCATGCGCGCGGCCTTCCTCGCCGTCGAAAACAACAAACAGGTGGCGGTGCTGGTGCCTACCACGCTGCTCGCGCAACAGCATTTTGATAATTTCCGCGACCGTTTCGCCAACTGGCCGGTGCGCATCGAACTGCTTTCGCGTTTTCGCAGCGCCAAAGAGCAGGCGCAGGTGCTGGAGCAAGCCGCCGAGGGCAAAGTCGATATTCTTATCGGCACCCATAAGCTGCTGCAAAGCGACGTGAAGCTGAAAGATCTCGGCTTGCTGATTGTCGATGAAGAACACCGCTTCGGCGTGCGGCACAAAGAGCGCATTAAAGCGATGCGCGCGGATGTCGACATCCTGACGCTGACCGCCACGCCGATTCCGCGCACGCTGAATATGGCAATGAGCGGCATGCGCGATCTGTCGATTATCGCCACGCCGCCTGCCCGCCGTCTGGCGGTAAAAACCTTTGTGCGCGAGTACGACAACCTTGTGGTGCGCGAAGCTATCCTGCGTGAAATTCTGCGCGGCGGTCAGGTTTACTATCTTTACAACGACGTGGAAAACATCCAGAAAGCCGCTGAACGCCTGGCGACGCTGGTGCCGGAGGCGCGTATCGCCGTTGGCCACGGGCAGATGCGCGAGCGGGAACTGGAGCGGGTGATGAATGATTTCCACCATCAGCGCTTCAACGTGCTGGTTTGTACCACCATCATTGAAACCGGCATCGATATTCCGACCGCGAACACTATTATCATCGAGCGCGCCGACCACTTCGGCCTGGCGCAGCTGCACCAGTTGCGCGGACGCGTAGGCCGTTCTCACCATCAGGCCTATGCCTGGCTGCTGACGCCGCACCCCAAAGCGATGACCACCGACGCGCAAAAACGACTGGAGGCTATCGCTTCGCTGGAAGACCTGGGCGCGGGCTTTGCGCTGGCTACCCATGACCTTGAGATCCGCGGCGCCGGCGAGTTGCTTGGCGAAGACCAGAGCGGGCAGATGGAGAGCATCGGCTTCTCGCTCTATATGGAACTGCTTGAAAACGCTGTGGATGCGCTTAAAGCGGGCCGCGAACCTTCCCTTGAGGATTTGACCAGCCAGCAAACCGAAGTGGAGCTTCGCATGCCTTCCCTGCTGCCGGATGATTTCATCCCGGATGTTAACACCCGGCTCTCCTTCTATAAGCGCATCGCCAGCGCGAAGAAAGAGAGCGAGCTGGAGGAGCTGAAGGTGGAGCTGATTGACCGCTTCGGCCTGCTGCCGGACCCGGCGCGCAACCTGCTGGGTATCGCCAGGTTGCGTCAGCAAGCGCAGAAGCTCGGCATTCGCAAAATCGAAGCCAATGAAAAAGGCGGCACGATTGAATTTGCAGAAAAAAACCATGTCGATCCGGGCTGGCTGATTGGGCTACTGCAAAAAGAGCCGCAGCACTACCGGCTGGACGGCCCGACCCGGCTGAAATTCACCCAGGATCTGGCCGAGCGTAAAATTCGCATGGAGTGGGTGCAGAAGTTTATGCATCAACTGGCGGAAAACGCCCTCGCCTGATCGACTTACGCGGCGCGCATCTCACCGACGCGCCGCGTATCTTTACAATCATTTTCACTCGTCAGGCTTTCCCGTACGCTTTCCCCGCCATACTTGCGCTTAACACTCTAATAAAGCTGGATTAAACGCACAGGATATTGCGATGAACCTTGTTTCTGCCTCGCTTTACCGCTGGATGACCCTCTTCTCTTTTGCCGCCATGGCTTTTTACGCCAGTTCGGCCAATGCCAACACCTACCCGCTTCCTGATCCGGGCAGTCGCCTGGTCGGCGAGACGCTTTATCATACCGTTGCTGATGACGGTGGTTCGCTTGAGGCAATTGCAAAGCGCTATAACGTGGGTTTTCTGGCGCTTTTACAGGCCAACCCGGGCGTGGACCCCTATGTGCCGCGGGCAGGCAGCGTGTTGACCATTCCCCGGCAGATGCTGCTGCCGGATGCGCCTCGTGAAGGCATCGTGATTAATCTCGCTGAATTGCGGCTTTATTATTATGTCCCTGGCGAAAAGCGCGTTACGGTTTATCCGGTAGGCATAGGGCAACTGGGCGGCGATACGCTAACGCCAACCATGGTCACGCGCATTTCTGAAAAGCGCGCTAACCCAACGTGGACGCCCACTGCGAATATTCGCGCGCGCTACCTTGCCCAGGGCATTGAACTGCCGCCTGTCGTGCCTGCTGGCCCGGAAAATCCGATGGGTCATCATGCGATTCGTCTTGCGGCTCACGGCGGAGTCTATCTCCTGCACGGCACCAATGCGGATTTCGGCATCGGCATGCGTGTAAGCTCAGGCTGCATCCGCCTGCGTGACGACGATATAAAACACCTGTTCAGCACCGTGCCGGTAGGCACGAAAGTCACCATTATTAACGAACCGGTGAAAGCGTCGCTGGAGCCTGACGGTCGCCGCTGGATTGAGGTACATCAGCCGCTCTCTGAACACATTGATGACGATCCGAAAACGCAGCCCATCACGCTTACAGGGCAGTTGCAAAATTTTGCATCGCAGGCGCAAACCGACAGCGAAACGATCGATCAGGCGCTGAGGCTTCGCGCGGGCGTGCCTGTGGAGGTGAGTGCGCCGCCAGGAGCAGCTCAGGCGAATGAGATATAAAAAAAGGCCCTGCATTGCAGGGCCTTTTTATTAGCGTTAAAGCTTATTTATAGATTACTGCGGTGCCGTGCATCACGTTGTCACCGGTTACAGAAGTGATGCGCCAGGATTTTGCACCCATCGCTTCTGCTTTCTGCGACAGCGCCTGCTCAACAGAACTGAGGTTGCTGCCGCCCATAGCGGAAACCGTGCCCGCTTTATGCTGATCGGCTGGCGCAGACTGTACCTGAACAGCAGCGACGCTTGCGAAAGACAAAGAACTTAATACGGCGACGGCAAGCAGGTTTTTAATGGTTTTCATGATTGTTGTCCTGATAGGTAAGCACATAGAGGGTCGTTAGCTGTTTAAGTTAACGATCGATAAGTAAATACTAAGCGTGATCTGCATCACGGTCAACATTATTTTATAATGATCATTAGATAATTTAACTTTTATTTAATTATCAATGACATAATTAAACATAATTTAATCCCACCCTGCTGTAGCGCAGGGGAAGGTTTATTTTTATAATGGGCATTAAGAAGACAAACAGAGGTAAACGGCACCATGACCACTGAAGCAGCAGGTTGTACAAAAAAAAGCCGTGGCCGACCAAAAGTGTTCGACAGGGAAGCGGCGCTGGACAAGGCCATGACACTGTTCTGGCAGCATGGGTACGAAGCGACATCGCTTGCCCATCTGGTGGAAGCGACGGGCGCGAAAGCCCCAACACTCTATGCAGAATTTACTAATAAAGAAGGGTTATTCCGGGCGGTACTCGATCGCTACATCACGCGCTTTGCAGAAAAGCAGGAAGCGTTGTTGTTTGACGACAGCAAAAGTGTGGAGCAGGCGCTGGAATCTTACTGTTCGGAAGTAGCGGCTTGTTTTACCAGTACGGATACGCCGGCAGGCTGTTTTATTATTACCACCTCCGCCGCGCTCGCCGCCTCTTCTGACGAAATAGCCAGCGCGATTAAAGCGCGGCATACGCAACGCGAGCAGATACTTTCGCGATTTTTTGCCCAGCGCCAGGCGCGAGGTGAACTGCCAGCGTCCTGTAATATTGATTCACTGGTGCGCTTTGTTTCCTGCATGCTGCATGGCATGTCCGTCAGCGCCCGTGAAGGTGCGAAATGCAGCGAGTTAAAAGAAGTAATTCATACCCTTTTACGTCTGTGGCCACAGTTGGTTAACGCTTAAACGAAGCGGCGACAGCCGCTTCCCTCCTCGCTTTCCCCCACGCCCCACTCATACGATAGGCTTAGACTATTTAAACAATAGGCGGCGCTTATCAGCCAAAAGTGTGAGATTGACTAAAATTTTAAGCAACATGATGATTGTTTTCAGGCTAATGATTAGCACCGTTCTTATTTTTACCGAACGGCACTACACATCGCCCTTAAGGCGAGAGCAGGAATGAAACATCATTTTATTGCGACAGTTCCCGTATGGATTACAAGAGACGCATTTTGGCTATGCACATTCAGAAGGATAATGGACATGATTTTGCTATTACCATTATTTAAGGTGTTAATAGTAATTACAGTGTTATTTAGCCTTTGGTTGTTATGTGGTGGCTCTATCCTCTTCGCTTTTGTTTCAGTGTTGATCACCGGTTTTTTGTTGATCAAAGAACATAACGCCATTTAACACCACGCATTGCCCGCTTATCCTTGCCGATAAGCGGGCAATATTCCGTTTGCTGCAAAAAAAGAACCCCTCTGCCTGAGTACAAGAGGGGTTAAACGCAGAGATCTGCTTTACGCTTTATTATTCAGTATCAGTTGCCCGTTACTGTCGAGCGGGATACGCGTTCCCGGATCGTTATCCATACGTACCTTGCCCTGCTGATCGCCAATCTTGTAGGTCACATCATAGCCGAGCATTTTTTCTGATTTTTCATAAACGGTTTTGCAGCGCTGCTGAGTGGTGGTGTATGTGTCGCGCTCCTGCATGGCGCCCTGTACCTGGTTTCCGGCATAGCCGCCGCCCAGCGCGCCAACGACTGTCGCCACATCCTTGCCGCGTCCGCCGCCAAACTGATGTCCGATAACGCCACCCGCTACCGCGCCCAGTACAGAGCCGGCGATGCGATTTTCATCCTGCACAGGACGACGATGCGTTACGGTCACGTTGCGACATTCCTGCCGCGGCGTTTTAACCGTTTCTTTAATCGGCGTAGCGGAAACCACCTGGGCGAATTCCGGGCCACGATTGAAGACATTCATGCTGGCGACAGCCGCCACGCCCAGGGCGGCAGCCATGCCAATACCGATACCGGCTAACATTGATTTATTCACAGGAAAATCCTCCTGGCTGTGCTACTGCTAACTATTTTGCAACCGGATGTGAAGCAAGCAACCAGGAATAAGGCTAAAAATTGTTAGTTTATTGGGGCAATTCAATGGATTGGGAGAAGTCTGAGGCGGAAATTGTGATTAAGGTAAAATTTCGTTGCGTCTCCCCTCGCCTTAGCGAAGGGAGAGACTGTGGCTTTTAGTGAAGTTTGAGTCGGGGACGGATCACCCGGTTAATACTGCCCACCAGCATCATCAGACCGGTTTTGAAGTAGCCATGCAGCGCAATCTGGTGCATGCGATAAAGCGAGATATAAACAAAGCGCGCTATACGCCCTTCAACCATCATTGAGCCGCGCATCAGGTTGCCCATCAGGCTGCCGACCGTCGAGTAGTTAGAAAGCGAAACCAGCGAACCGTGATCCTTATAAACATAAGCTTTAAGCGGCTTGCCTTTGATTTGCGCCAGGATGTTATCCAGTGCGCAGTCAGCCATCTGGTGCGCCGCCTGGGCGCGTGGCGGCACGAAACCGCCTTCCGGGCGAGGGCAAGAGGCGCAGTCGCCGATGGCAAAAATATCCGCGTCACGGGTAGTTTGCAGCGTGGGTTCCACGACCAGCTGGTTGATACGGTTAGTTTCCAGACCGCCGATCTCTTTCATGAAATCAGGCGCCTTGATGCCCGCCGCCCAGACCATTAAATCCGCTTCGATAAACTCGCCGCTTTTGGTGTTCAGGCCGTGTGCTTCAGCGCTCGTCACCATCGTATTGGTGAGTACGCGTACGCCCATTTTAGTGAGCTCGTTATGCGCAGCGCCCGAAATACGCGGCGGCAGCGCAGGCAGAATGCGCTCGCCTGCTTCAACCAGCGTTACATTCAGCGCTTCGTTGGTAAGCCCTTTGTAGCCGTAGCTATGGAGCTGTTTAACGGCGTTATGCAGCTCTGCGGAAAGCTCAACGCCCGTTGCGCCGCCGCCCACGATAGCGATGTTAACTTTGCCGTTAGCGCCCAGATTCGCGGAGTGCTTCAGGAACAGATTAAGCATTTCCTGATGGAAACGACGCGCCTGATGCGGGTTATCCAGGAAAATACAGTGCTCTTTTACGCCTGGCGTATTGAAGTCGTTGGAGGTGCTGCCAAGGGCCATGACCAGCGTGTCATAAGCAACCTTACGCTCCGGCACCAGCAGTTCGCCTTTTTCATCACGCACTTCAGCAAGCGTAATTGTTTTCTGTTCGCGGTTGATATCCATGACGGAACCAAGCTGGAACTGGAAATGATGGTTACGCGCGTGCGCCAGATAGCTCAGCGCGTCAACGCCTTCATCCAGTGAACCCGTCGCGACTTCGTGCAGCAGAGGTTTCCACAGATGGCTATGGTTGCGATCGACCAGCGTGATTTTCGCTTTTTTACTGCGACCAAGCTTATGCCCGAGCTGCGTTGCCAGCTCAAGCCCACCTGCGCCCCCGCCGACAATAACGATCTTTCTTAATGGCGTAGTCAACATGACCCCCTTAAAATATTAACCAATTGTTAATTAAAGGTTATATAAATAACTTTTAATTAACAACAAGTTAGCGTTCTAAAGTCACTCATCTCTATCGAGAATAACATGAACGGTGCATTGGTCATACCAAAATTGATGTACGTCAATTTTTCTGCCGAATAGATAAACAAAAGGGCCAGCCGTAGCTGACCCTTTCAGTATGAGATGATAACGCAGACTTAGCCCAGCGTCTTAAACGCCTTGATGCGTTGCAGGTGTGGCGAGATGTTTTTAAACTTGTGCGTTTGCTCTTCGTCCCAGACTATTTCGTAATAGTGGTGCAGCAATGACGCAGAGCGCTGGCTGTCGAGCGCTTCGTCCTGGCGGGAGAGAATAACGAGGCAGCGGTCGCGGTTTTTCTCCCGGAAATTCTCCACGCACTTGGTAGCGATATCGACATATTCTTCCGGACGGTCAATTTTGCCTTCCATGTTTTCATAAGGAAACAGGTTAGGGTTAAAGATGACCTGGCGCACGTCGCACAAGAAACCAATCCGTTCCGCCCAGTAGCCGCCCAGCCCGACGCCGCAAATAAGCGGACGATCGTCCACGTTCAGTTGCAGCATTTTGTCGACCTCTTTGAGTAAATGCTGCATATCGTGTTTAGGATGGCGCGTGCTGTAGCTGATAAGCCGCACGTCCGGGTCAATAAATTGCAGTTGCAGCACTTTTTCATGGTTGCCTGGGCTGTTCGAATCAAAACCGTGTAAGTAGATAATCATCGCATCCTCACCACAGTAAAGCGTTAAACCGCCAGCGGCGCGTTAACGCCCCGCCTTATGCGCCTGCCAGCGCGCGTTCAGCGCTTCAAGCTGGTTGTGCGCTGTTTTCCAGCGCGTTGACGCCATTAACTCCTGACGCGTAAATGAACCTTTATGATACAAATTGGTAACACGTTCTGCTTTGATCGGCGACAGGTTATCCAGCACGCTTACCGCGCCTTTACGATTATTGCAGACGAGGATCATATCGCAACCTGCGTCCAGCGCGGCCTGCCCGCGTTCGGCATAACTTCCCATAATGGCTGCCCCTTCCATTGAAAGATCATCAGAGAAAATAACGCCATCAAAGCCAAGTTCTTTTCTGAGAACGGTTTTAAGCCAGTAAGGCGAACCGCTGGCAGGCCTTGGGTCTACGTCGCTGTAGATAACGTGCGCGGGCATAACGGCATCCAGTATGTTGTAACTAATCAGCTCGCGGAAAATAGCCATATCGTGCTGGCGAATCACCTCAGCGGGTCTGTTATCGCGCGGCGTCTCTTTGTGCGAATCTGCGGTTACGGCGCCGTGCCCAGGAAAATGCTTGCCGGTGCTTTTCATTCCGCCTTCGCGCATTCCTTCAATAAAGGACACAGCGAGAGCGAGCGCTTTTTCAGGCTCGGCATGGAAGGCGCGCTCACCTATTGCTGCGCTGATGTGCCCGATATCCAGCACCGGCGCGAAGCTAATATCGATATCCATCGCTATCATTTCAGATGCCATCAGCCAGCCCGCTTCGCGGGCAAGCTCTGCCCCCTTTTCCAGCCCGAGCAGCGCGCCGTATGACTGCGCTGCGGGTAAAGCGGTAAAACCTTCGCGAAAACGCTGTACGCGGCCCCCTTCCTGATCAACCGCCACCACCAGATGGTTTCGTGAAGCGGCGCGGATTTGCCTTACCAGCTCGCGCAATTGCTCGGGATCGTGGTAGTTACGGGTAAAAAGGATGAGCCCCCCTACCAGAGGATGCTGAAGGATTTCACGCTCCTCGCCATCCAGCTCATAACCTGCCACATCTAACATTACCGGACCCACATTGACCTCTCTTACATCCTGATAAGCTACCGCTGGCGCCACGCATCGTCCGCCAGCGCAATAAATTGTTGATTCCCCGTTTCCCGCCAGCGCAACTCGTACCATCCGGCCAGAAGCAGCCTGACCCAAGGCCGCCAGCGCTTTACCTGGCGTTGCAGCGCGGTCGCGTTAAGCTTTGCACGCGAAGCATAAGCGGCTACCAGCGCTTCGCGCTCGCGCTCTTCAAGCCAGACCGAGGCCAGCTCCAGCGCAATATCCCCATCGCCTGCATATTCCCAGTCAATGAGCTTCAGGCCTGCCGGCTGATGCACCAGATTACCCGGATGAATATCCATATGCAGCGGCGCTAAGCGCAGCGGTTTCGGTTCACCCTGGCGCCGCACTGTTTTTAAGGCGCGCAACCAGCCCGGCGTTCTTCTGGCGGGATCACAAGCTTGCCAGTACCGCTCCAGTAAAGGAAGCATCTGGATACGCCAGCCGAAACGAGGTTGATGATGCAGATGATACAGCAGAGAAGCGAGTTGCGGGACTGATGGCATCGTCGGTTTTATCGCACCGGGCAGATAGTCGACCACAAGCCAGCCTTGAGCCAGAAAGCAAGGCTTTGGCGCAAGGCTTGCGGGCATGCGCCGCAATGCCCTGTACTGCCGGGAAAAAGTGACGCCGCTTTGCGGGGTATCGCTTTGCGCACGAGCCACGAGTGTGTGATCGCCAAGCGCGACGCGGCAGGCGCCGCCGGATAACCCCTGAAGCTCAGATAAAACACCGGCGGCCGAAGCCGCCGGGAAATGTCGTGACAGGAGCAACTGCAACGCAGTTTTACTGGGTTTGTTGTACCGCACCTTTTCCTGACCAGATAATTTCGCCAGTCTGCACCAGCATGAGCTGCATTTGCAGCGTCGGCGAGCTAACGCTGCCGCTGGCGTTGCTGTAAAGCACATACTGAGCGCCCACATTGCGGGCGATGCCGATCGCTTTACTGCGCGACCCCAGGCTATCCTGCGGCGAAAGCCCCAGTTGCTGTTTCGCTGTCGCCAGCTGCTGCGCGGATACCAGCGTAAACTTGTTGTTATTGGCGAGCGCGCCGCGCAGGGCTTCGGTTGCGGCGGAGGTTTGCAGAGAGCCATTAGTACGGTTATTAACGCTATCTACCAGCAGCACGCTGCCTGCATTCACCCCCTGGGCCTGCAACATCTTGCCGACCATCGGCTGCATAGCGCCACTCCAGTCGTATGTACGCACTTTTGGCTCAGCGGGCGCCGTTTCCTGCGGATGCTCAATTGGGCCAGGCTGTGTCGGCACGCTTGGTACGGAAGGCACGGTCGGCACCGGTTGCGTTGGCGGCAACGGTTGGGTAGGTTGCTGAGGCGTCGGTTGCGCCTCTTCTACCGGCGCAGGCTGCTGCTCGCCGCGCATGATACACCCGGAAAGCAGCATGGCTATGATGCCAGGCAGCACATAGCGAGAGATTCTGATCAAGTTTCACCCCTTACAGATAAATATAGAGACGCACCTTACGCGCGCCGATAAACGGCGAGCTGGCCGTGACGGTCACCTGCCCTGTGGCGGGCACGATAATTGTTTTAGGTACTTCCAGCGGCTGTACTTCCAGTCCCTTTTCATCGTACCAGTAGAAACGATAATGAACGGCGACAGCGCTGCCTCTTTCATTGTAAATCGTTGACGAGGCCGTAGGCCGTCCTTCTGGCAGAGAAAAATCTGGTTTTTCCGCAGTGATGCCAGCGGCAAGGAGGCTGGACTCCATCACCAGCGCCTGTTTGTCGTTAACGGTAATCGCAGGGCGCGAACTGCACCCCACAACCGTTAACGTTGCCGCCAGTACCCATACAAGGCGAGAAAATGTCATCTCAGGCATCCCGGCGAGTAAGCATCGGTCCTAACGGACGCCCTCCAACCAGATGCATATGGATGTGGTACACCTCTTGCCCGCCGTGACGGTTGCAATTCATGATAAGGCGGTAGCCATCCTCAGCGATGCCCTCCTGACGCGCGATTTTCGCGGCCACTGTGAACATCCGGCCCAGCGCCTGTTCGTGCGCTTCCGTGACGTCATTTACAGTGGGAATAAGGAGATTGGGAACGATAAGAATATGGGTGGGCGCCTGCGGCGAAATATCCCGAAACGCGGTAACCAGCTCATCCTGCCAGACGATATCGGAAGGGATTTCCCGACGAATAATTTTACTAAAAATGGTTTCTTCGGCCATGACGCAATCCTTCAACATTAACCTGTGAAGGGAGTATGAGCGAGATATTCCTTATCTTTCAACCTCAACGGGCGTTTTCTTTTTTAACTGCTGCCCTTTAAAACAAAAAAAGGAGGCTTTCGCCTCCTTTTGTCTCCCCACATAGCGTTAGCTATTGCGGATGTAATCATCCATTTCAGTTTTCAGGTTATCGGACTTGGTGCCGAAAATCGCCTGAACGCCTGAACCTGCAACCACGACACCTGCCGCGCCCAGTTTCTTCAGGCCAGCCTGGTCAACTTTTGCGACATCAGCCACGCTAACACGCAGACGAGTAATGCAGGCGTCCAGGTTCGTGATGTTCTCTTTACCACCGAAAGCGGCCACCAGCGCAGGCGCCATTTCGCTGGTCGCGCCAGCTTTAGCGTCTTCGGTCGCGTCTTCACGGCCCGGCGTTTTCAGATCAAGCGCTTTGATCATCACGCGGAACACGGTGTAGTAAATCGCCGCATAGCACAGGCCAACAATCGGGAACAACCACAGCTTGCTGCCGTTACCGCTCAGCACGATGAAGTCGATAAGACCGTGCGAGAAGCTGGTGCCGTCACGCATACCCAGAAGGATACAGATCGGGAACGCCAGGCCAGCCAGAACCGCGTGGATAGCGTACAGAACCGGCGCAACGAACATGAAGGAGAACTCGATCGGCTCAGTGATACCGGTCAGGAACGAAGTCAGCGCAGCGGAGATCATGATGCCGCCCACTTTCGCGCGGTTCTCTGGTTTAGCAGAGTGCCAGATAGCGATAGCAGCAGCCGGCAGGCCATACATTTTGAACAGGAAGCCGCCAGACAGTTTGCCCGCAGTCGGGTCGCCTGCCATGTAGCGCGGGATATCGCCGTGGAAAACCTGACCAGCCGCGTTGGTGAATTCGCCGATTTGCATCTGGAAAGGTACGTTCCAGATGTGGTGCAGACCAAACGGCACCAGGCAACGTTCGATAAAGCCATAAATGCCAAAGGCAACGACCGGGTTCTGGTAAGCAGCCCACTGCGAGAAGGTCTGAATGGCAGAGCCAATCGGCGGCCAAATAAAGGAGAGAATGACGCCGAAAATAATAGCAGTCAGACCAGAGATGATCGGCACAAAACGCTTGCCAGCAAAGAAGCCCAGATACTCAGGAAGCTTGATGCGATAGAAGCGGTTGAACATATAGGCCGCGATTGCGCCCGCGATGATGCCGCCGAGAACCCCGGTGTCCGCGAGGTGTTTGGCCGCAATCTCTTCAGCAGGCAGATGGAGCACCAGCGGCGCGACCACAGCCATGGTTTTAACCATGATGCCGTAAGCAACGACCGCAGCCAGACCGGATACGCCGTCGTTATTGGTGAAGCCCAGCGCTACGCCGATGGCGAAAATCAGCGGCATGTTGGCGAAAACAGAACCGCCCGCTTCTGCCATGACATGAGAAACCACTGCCGGCAGCCAGCTGAAGTTTGCGGAACCGACGCCCAGCAGGATACCTGCTATAGGCAGTACGGATACCGGCAGCATCAGCGATTTACCTACCTTTTGCAGGTTAGCAAATGCATTCTTAAACATAATTGAGAGTGCTCCTGAGTATTTGTGCTTTTATACGCGATTCACGCATGAGCCTGAGGGGAGAACCAGGCCATAAACAGGGCATCTGAGCGCCCTTTTATTTATTACGCAGAGTAAAATAAATCACTCAATGGTTGTTTGACCGTTATCACGTTTCGGAAAATGGTCGAGTGAAAACTTGCATATCTTTACATTAATCGTGTCTGGATGTGTCCAGATGTGCTTTCACCGCCCTTTTCTGGGCGGTGAACTTTACTCGGTTTACCTATTAATTACGAGCTTTAAAATAACTGCTCATTTTCAGGCAGAGTGCAGGCGGGCAGCGTCGATATGAAACAGTTTAGAGAAATTTTGCGTAGTGGCTTGCGCCAGCTCATCGACGGAAACGCCTTTCAAAACAGCCATATACTCTGCGACGTCCCTGACAAGCGCGGGTTGGTTCTCTTTACCCCGGTGCGGTACGGGAGCAAGATAAGGTGAATCGGTTTCGACCAGTAAGCGATCCAGCGGGACATATCGCGCCGCTTCGCGCAGCTGTTCCGCGTTGCGAAAAGTCACAATCCCGGAAAACGAAATATAAAAGCCAAGATCAAGCAGCTTACCCGCCGTTTCGCGGTCCTCAGTAAAACAGTGTAGTACGCCTGAGCAGTCCATCACCTTTTCTTCACGCAGAATCGCCAGCGTGTCTTCACGCGCATCGCGGGTATGAACGATAACTGGCTTATTAAGCTCGCGGCCTATGCGTATATGGTTGCGAAACGACGCCTGCTGGCGCGCCTTCGTTTCCGGCGTGTAAAAGTAATCCAGCCCGGTTTCGCCCATAGCGACCACGCCCGGCTCCGCGGCAAGCGCTCTCAGCATTTCCACCTCATATTCTTCATCCTGGTTCAAAGGGTGCACGCCGCAGGAAAAAACGACATTATTACGCTCCCCCACTAATTCCCGCATTGCCCGGTAACCCGGCAACGTCGTGGCGACGGCCAGGAAAAATTTCACATCTCTTGCCGCCGCTTTCGCCAGGACATCGTCTACATCTTTGTGCAGGGTTTCGTAATTCAGACCATCGAGATGGCAGTGGGAGTCGACTAAAAACATAACGTCTCTCAAATTGCAGAAGAAGGAAGTTGAGCTCCGGGGCGCTGATAACGCTCCCAGGTCAATAACATTTCGCTTAGCAGCAGTTCGCGGTTAAGCCCTGCCACCGTTGCCAGTTGTTCGCGACAGTGAAAAATATCGTTTAGCATTGCCTGCAACACGGCGGCGGGCAGTTGACTGGCAAGCCCGGCGACCAGCGGCCGACTGTCGATGTTGGTCAGCCATTCCCCCGCTCCCTGCTGAAGCTTGCGCGCATCAACCAGCAGCGCGGCGAGCCAGAACAACCGCTGGTTAACCTGCTCATGATTAAGCACCGTCAGCAGTGAAAGCCAGTCGTGGTTATGCAATGTCTGGCTCAGTTTTTCATTCAGCGTATTACGCTGCTGCCACTGTTCGGGCTGTAATAACGCCAGCGCGGCGGCAGGGGCGCCGCTGCTTAAGCGCAGCGCGGCATTGTGCTCTTCGTCGGTCGCCGGAATTTCACGCGCAAGCCATGCCTGGGCATAACGAGTTTCAGGCGGGGCGAGATAAAAGTAAAAGCAGCGGCTTCGCAAGGTGGCCAGCAGTCGCTCAGGTTCACGGCAACCGAGAAAGAACCAGGTATTTTCGGGCGGCTCCTCCAGGGTTTTCAACAGCGCGTTGGCCGCCGCTTCCGTCAGTTGCGCTGCGTCCTTAAGCCAGACGACTTTAGCGCCGCCCTGGCGCGCATGATCGTAAAGCTTTTCGCTGATGGCGCGCACCGCATCAATGCCGAGCGTGGTTTTGCCTTTCTCCGGCTCAGCCACGTAGTAATCGGGATGCGTGCCCGCCTGCATAAGCTGGCAGCCGCGGCACTCGCCGCAGCTTTTCTGGCCTTGCGGGTTTTGGCATAGCAACCAGCGATTAAGCGCATAAATCAGCGCGTCTTCGCCCATACCAGGAAGCGCATGTATTAATAATGCGTGGTGTCCCCGTCCGGCCTGATAAGCGGTAATTAATTGCTCAAAGGAAGGACGTAGCCAGGGATACCATTTCATTACGCCTGCTCCTTCACCCACCGGGTAACCGTTTCGCGCACAGCGGACGTGACCTGCTCCAGCGTCTGGCCGGCATTAATGGTTTTGATGCGGCTATCCGCGTCGGCCAGTTCGAGATAACGGGCGCGCGTGCGATTAAAAAATTCAAAAGATTCTTGTTCAATACGATCAAGCTCACCGCGCGCTCGGGCGCGCTCCAGCCCGACGCGAGGATCGACATCCAGATAAAGCGTCAAATCCGGCGCGAAATCACCCAAAACGGCATCGCGCAATGTGGTCAGCAGATGGCGATCAATGCCGCGTCCGCCGCCCTGGTAGGCCTGAGTAGAGAGATCGTGGCGATCGCCAATCACCCATGCGCCCCGCGCCAGCGCCGGCTTAATCACCGTTTCCACCAGCTGTACGCGCGCTGCATAAAACATCAGCAGCTCGGCTTTATCAGTGATGACTTCATCGCCAACCGATTTAATATCCAGAATCAGGCTTCGCAGCTTTTCAGCCAGGATGGTGCCGCCTGGCTCGCGTGTAAAAATAATCTCTGTTACACCAAGCTCGCCGAGCGTTTCAACCACAATGTTTCGCGCCGTGGTTTTACCGGCTCCTTCCAGCCCCTCGATGACAATATATTTACTGCTCATTTTTATCCTTTAGCACTTTCAGATAATCCTGCACCGCCTTGTTGTGGCTGGCGAGATTGGTCGTAAAGGTATGTCCGCCTTTACCGTCTGCAACAAAGTAAAGGTATGGCGTTTTGGCCGGATGGGCTGCCGCTTTCAGTGAAGCCTCGCCTGGGATGGCGATAGGTCCTGGCGGCAACCCGTTGATAACATAGGTGTTATAGGGAGTCGGGGTTTCTAAATCGCTTCGTGACAGCTTGCCGTTATACTTTTCCCCCATTCCGTAAATCACGGTCGGGTCAGTTTGCAGGCGCATACCAACGCGCAGGCGGTTGATAAACACTGAAGCAACCCGATCGCGCTCGCTTGCCACCGCCGTCTCTTTTTCAATAATAGAGGCCATGGTGACGAGCTGATTAGGATCTTTATAAGGAAGGTTTTCTACACGGCTCTGCCATACGGCGTCGACCACTTTCGCCATTTTCTGGTGAGCGCGTTTTAATATGGCGACGTCGCTGGTATTGGCAGTATAGAGCCAGGTATCGGGCCAGAACCAGCCTTCGATCCACTGCGGATTTTCGAGCTTAAGCGCCTCGGCTACAGCGGCATAGTCGTCAGATTTCAGCGTATGTTTGATATAAGGCGCTTCACGCAGCTGTTTTAACCAGTCGCTCAGGCGCATGCCCTCGACAAAGCGCAGCGGAAACTGCGCCTCTTTGCCGCTTGCCAGCAGGGATAACATTTCCCGAACGCTCATGCCTGGCGTAAAGCGGTAAGTGCCCGCTTTGAAATGGGAAAGTTCAGGCTCCACGCGTAATAACCACTGGAGAACTCGCGGGCGATTAATAACATGCTCATCATAAAGCTGTTGCCCCAGCGCCAGTCTGCCGGTGCCCGCTTTGAGGGTGAAAATCTTTTCTTCCTTAATGGTGATTTGGCTTTTCGCTAGCTGGCGCACTTTCCAGTACCCCACGCCCGCGGCTATCCCCAGAATAACCAGCAGCAAAATCACCAGGCGCAACAATTTTTTCATTAGATCAACTTACTCACAGTGGGGAGCTAAAAACTCATATAACTCGCGTGACGCATAGGTTTTTTCTGCGACCTTACGCACGGGCGCAATGGGCAGCAGTGCGTTGCAGATAAGAAGCTCATCGGCATCATTTAGCGTATCTACCGTTTCGCGCACTTCTTGCGCATGCCAGCGAGAAGCCTGCAAACGCTGCAAAATCCGCTGACGCATAAGGCCATTCACGCCGGCCTGATCCACGTAAGGGGTGAACACCTGGTTTCCCTTGCGCCAGAATAAATTAGCCGCACAGCATTCCGTAAGCCACCCTTCGCTGTCAAGCACCAGCGCCTCATGAGCGGTAGTCTGTTCAAGATGCGCGCGAATAAGCACCTGCTCCAGGCGGTTCAGATGCTTAATCCCGGCAAGCGCGGGGTTTCTGCCAAGCCTCACGGGGCTGAGCGCAAGCTCAATGCCTTCGCGTTGCCACCGCGAATAGAATTCAGGAAAGGCAGAGAGGGAAATGATGCGGGAAGGCTCCTTGCAGCCAGCCATACTGTAACCGCGCCCGCCAGCGCCGCGCGTGAGAATTGCCTTCAACACAGCCAGTGGCTTCGCGTTAGCGACTTTCGCCATCTCCTCTGCAAGGCGGTCCCAGTCGGGCTGGGGCATAGCCAGTCTTTGGCATCCCTGGCGTAAACGCTCCAGATGAGCTTCAGGCATTTGAATGTTGCCGTTTACGACGCGGGCGGTAGTGAAGCAACCGTCGCCAAACTGGACTGCGCGATCGTTTGCCGGCAGCGAATCCTGCCAGGTTCCATTAATCAAGAACATGTCGGCTCCTTAATCGGGTCGCCGGGTAGTGTGGCAGGATGACCAGAACGGAGCAAGCGGAGAACTCTCAGGAAAAAGGCCCGGATAACCGGGCCTCAAAAGCAGGATTTAGATCTTTTTAAAGATCAGCGAACCGTTGGTGCCGCCGAAGCCGAAGGAGTTACACAGTGTGTACTCCAGGCCCGAAACCTGACGCGCTTCGTGAGGAACGAAGTCCAGGTCGCAACCTTCATCCGGATTATCCAGGTTAATGGTTGGCGGAACAGCCTGATCGCGTAGCGCAAGGATAGAGTAGATGGATTCTACCGCACCCGCCGCGCCTAACAGATGGCCGGTCATCGATTTGGTGGAGCTGACCATGACGCTTTTCGCCGCGTCGCCAAAGACAGATTTCACTGCCTGCGCTTCCGCTACGTCGCCTGCCGGCGTGGAGGTGCCGTGAGCGTTAACGTAACCAATCTGACCCGGTTCAACGCCTGCGTCGCGCAGAGCGTTGGTCATCGCCAGCGCCGCGCCAGCGCCATTTTCCGGCGGAGACGTCATGTGATAGGCGTCGCTGCTCATGCCAAAGCCGACGATTTCACAATAAATTTTCGCGCCGCGCTTTTTAGCATGCTCGTACTCTTCAAGCACGATCATACCTGCGCCGTCACCCAGCACGAAACCATCGCGGTCTTTATCCCACGGACGACTTGCGGCTTGCGGATTGTCGTTACGTGTAGAAAGCGCACGCGCCGCGCCAAAGCCGCCCACGCCAAGCGGGGTGCTGGCTTTTTCCGCACCACCGGCCACCATCACGTCCGCATCGCCGTAAGCGATAATACGCGCCGCATGACCGATATTGTGCACGCCGGAAGTACAGGCCGTGGCGATAGAGATGCTTGGACCGCGCAGACCATACATGATGGTCAGATGGCCAGCCACCATGTTAACAATGGTTGAAGGTACGAAGAATGGGCTGATCTTGCGCGGACCGCCCTGCACCAGCGAGCTATGGTTTTCTTCGATCAGGCCAAGTCCGCCGATTCCAGAACCAATCGCAGCCCCCATGCGGGTGGCGTTTTCTTCCGTCACCACCAGACCTGAATCCTGCATGGCCTGTACGCCGGCAACAATTCCATATTGAATAAAGGCATCCATCTTGCGCTGTTCTTTGCGCGAGATAATGTCTTCGCAGTTAAAATCCTTTACTAAGCCAGCAAATTTCGTTGCATAGGCGCTAGTATCGAAATGGTCGATCAGGCTGATGCCACTCTGACCGGCAAGGAGAGCTTTCCAGGTAGACTCTACGGTATTGCCGACAGGAGACAACATGCCCAGTCCGGTCACAACTACACGACGCTTAGACACGTTTGTCCTCCAGGGAGGGAAAAATAAGATACTTGTGGGACAAAAAGATAAAACTCAGGCGGTCGAGCGACCGCCTGGAGATGTTCACTTACGCCTGGTGACCGTTGATGTAATCAATGGCAGCCTGAACGGTGGTGATTTTCTCAGCTTCTTCGTCCGGAATCTCAGTATCAAACTCTTCTTCCAGAGCCATTACCAGCTCAACGGTGTCAAGAGAATCAGCGCCCAGGTCTTCAACGAAGGAAGCATTGTTGGTAACTTCTTCCTGCTTAACGCCCAGCTGTTCGCCGATAATTTTCTTAACGCGTTCTTCGATAGTGCTCATACTCTTAAATTTCCTATCAAAACTCGCTTTCGCGATGGTTTTCGTAGTGTATAAAATGTTGAAAAAGATGCAACTAAATCCCGGCAGGTCTTACCACGATTTTACGCTATTTTGAGGGTTTTTGCCCTGATAACGCAAATAATTTTAATCGTGGTTAAACCATGTACATTCCGCCGTTGACGTGCAGTGTCTCACCAGTGATGTAACCTGCATCGTCAGAGGCTAAAAATGCAACCGCGCTGGCGATTTCTTTTGCGTCGCCTAAACGACCCGCAGGAACCTGCGCCAGAATACCCGCACGCTGATCGTCTGACAGCGCACGCGTCATGTCCGTTTCAATAAAACCCGGAGCAACAACGTTTACAGTAATACCGCGGGACGCGACTTCACGCGCCAGCGACTTACTGAAACCGATTAGACCCGCCTTCGCCGCAGCGTAGTTGGCCTGACCGGCATTTCCCATGGTACCGACCACAGAACCGATAGTGATAATACGACCGTGACGCTTCTTCATCATAGCTCGCATTACCGCTTTTGACAGACGGAAAACCGATGACAGGTTGGTCTCCAGAATATCGTTCCACTCATCGTCTTTCATGCGCATCAGCAGATTATCGCGAGTGATCCCGGCATTATTAACCAGGATGTCCACTTCGCCAAACTCTGAGCGAATATTTTCCAGAACGGATTCAATAGATGCCGGATCGGTCACATTCAACATCAGACCTTTACCCTGCGCGCCCAGATAATCGCTAATGGCCTGGGCTCCGCTCTCGCTGGTGGCTGTGCCGATAACCTTCGCGCCGCGAGCGACGAGCGTTTCAGCGATAGCACGGCCGATTCCACGGCTTGCGCCCGTAACCAGCGCGACTTTTCCTTCAAAACTCATGGTTTTCCTCGTTTTATTGCGCAAGTGCCGCTGACAGGCTGGCAGGCTCGTTAATGGCTGCCGCCGTCAGGGTGTCAACAATACGTTTCGTCAGACCGGTCAACACTTTGCCCGGCCCCACTTCATAAAGCTGCGTAACGCCCTGAGACGCCATAAACTCAACGCTCTTCGTCCACTGGACAGGGCTATAAAGCTGGCGAATCAGCGCATCGCGAATGGCGTCAGGCGCCGTTTCGCATTTCACATCCACATTATTCACGACCGGAATTTGCGGCGCGTTAAAAGTAATTTTTTCAAGCTCTGCCGCGAGTTTTTCCGCTGCTGGCTTCATCAATGCGCAATGCGACGGCACACTGACTGGCAGTGGTAAAGCGCGCTTGGCGCCGGCAGCTTTACAGGCTGCGCCCGCACGTTCAACCGCCTCTTTTTGACCGGCGATAACCACCTGCCCCGGCGAGTTGAAGTTCACCGGGGAGACGACCTGCCCCTGTGCCGCTTCTTCGCACGCCTTAGCGATTGACTCATCATCCAGACCAATGATCGCTGACATGGCGCCTGTGCCTTCCGGCACCGCTTCCTGCATAAATTTGCCACGTAGCTCGACCAGACGAACCGCATCAGCGAAATTCAGCACGCCTGCGCATACCAGCGCCGAGTATTCGCCAAGGCTGTGTCCTGCCATCATGACAGGCGCTTTACCGCCCTGCTGCTGCCATACGCGCCACAGGGCGACGGAGGCCGTCAGCAGCGCCGGCTGGGTTTGCCAGGTTTTGTTAAGCTCTTCAGCAGGGCCATTCTGGACCAGCGCCCATAAGTCGTAGCCCAGCGCAGCGGAAGCTTCGCGGAACGTTTCCTCAATAACCGGAAACTCAGCGGCCATCTCAGAGAGCATGCCCACGGCCTGGGAACCCTGGCCTGGAAACACAAAAGCAGATTGCGTCATGTTTTTAATCCTTATTAATCAAAAACGAACCAGCGCGGAACCCCAGGTAAAGCCGCCGCCGAAAGCTTCAAGCAGCACAAGGTGCCCTGGTTTGATGCGCCCGTCGCGCACGGCTTCATCCAGCGCGCTGGGAACTGAGGCGGCAGACGTGTTGCCATGTCTGTCCAGCGTCACCACGACATTGTCCATCGACATGCCAAGTTTTCTGGCAGTCGCGCTGATGATGCGCAGGTTAGCCTGATGCGGCACCAGCCAGTCAAGCGCAGCGCGATCGAGCTGGTTCGCTTCGAGCGTTTCGTCAACAATATGCGCAAGCTCGGTGACGGCGACTTTAAAGACTTCATTGCCCGCCATGGTTAAATAGGTAGCGCTATCCGGATTAAGGCGATCCTGATTCGGCAGGGTGAGTAACTCACCGTAGCTGCCATCCGCATGCAAATGCGTGGAGAGGATGCCTGGCTCTTCAGAAGGGCCGAGAACAACGGCGCCCGCGCCGTCGCCAAAAAGAATGATCGTGCCACGATCGTTAGGATCAAGCGTGCGCGCCAGCACGTCGGAGCCAATTACCAGCGCGTTTTTCGCCGCGCCGGATTTTACATACTGGTCGGCAATGCTTAAACCATAGGTAAAGCCTGCGCAGGCGGCGGCAACATCAAAAGCCGGGCAGCCTTTAATGCCGAGCAGCGCCTGAACCTGGCAAGCCGCGCTTGGGAAAGCGTGGGTCGCAGAGGTGGTGGCAACAATAATCAGGTCTATTTGATCTTTATCCACCTGGGCCATTTCAAGCGCTTTCAGCGCCGCCTGGGCACCCATAGTAGCAACCGTTTCGCCTGGCGCAGCAATGCGGCGTTCACGGATACCGGTACGCGTGACGATCCATTCGTCAGAGGTATCCACCATTTTTTCCAGATCGGCGTTAGTCCGCACTTGCTCGGGCAAATAGCTGCCTGTACCAATAATCTTTGTATACATGTACGCTCAGTCACTCTTGGGTAATATACCCGCTTTGTTCAGGCCGTTTACGGAAAGCCGTACTGTCCGGTTTAGATAATTAATTCTTTTCCGGCGTAATGTCGGGCTTATTGTCTTCCCGCAGCGCAAAACCGGCAGGGTATAAAGATTCCAGGCGCGCGGCAATCCGCTGAGGAACTTGCCGCTGCACCGCCTGCACTGCCTGCTCGATAGCGACAGCAAATGCTCGCTGATTGGCGGCTCCGTGGCTCTTAATTACGGTGCCGCGCAATCCTAACAGACAGGCGCCATTATACTGGTCGGGGTTGAGGTTACTGAATCGCCTGGAGAGGCTTTTTTGTAACCAATGCTTTAATAAAATCCACCACCACGACCGTTTTTTTCCTTCGCCCTGCGATTTCAGCAGCGAAAGAAACATTCTTACCACCCCTTCCATCGTCTTGAGGGTGACGTTGCCGACAAAACCGTCGCAGACAAGCACATCGGTTTTACCGGTCAATAATTCATTGGCTTCAAGGTAACCAATGTAGTTAATTTCTGGCACCGTTTTGAGCCGTGTTGCCGCATCGCGAATGCTATCCAGCCCCTTGCTTTCTTCTTCGCCGATGTTCAGTAACGCCACGCGGGGACGTTGAATACCGAGCACCTCTTCGGCCATCACCGAGCCCATAATAGCGAATTGCGCAAGCATGGTGCTGTCGCAGTCGACATTAGCGCCTAAATCCAGCACTACCGTCTTACCTTTTTGCTGATGCGGCAAAACCGTCATTAACGCCGGTCGCTCAATGCCTTCGAGCGGTTTAAGCAAAAGTTTGGCAAGCCCCATTAGCGCGCCGGTGTTGCCTGCGCTAATGCAAGCTTGCGCGCGCCCTTCTTTAACCAGTTCCAGCGCAACACGCATGGAAGTGCCACGGCTGTTGCGTACGGCTTGTGAAGGTCGGACATCACTGGCGATAACCGATTCCGCAGGAATAATCTGCAACCTTGAACGTTGTTCAAAATCAGCTTTAGCGAGTAATGGCGTGATGGCGTCGGGATCGCCGACAAGAAGGAGATATAATTGCGAATTCGAGTCCAGTGCCTGCAGGGCTGCAGGCACTGTCACGGAGGGACCGAAATCCCCACCCATGGCATCTAACGCAAGGGTTAGACGTGTCAAGGTATCGCCTGGTGACGTGAATCCCCCGCTTGCACGGGGAACTGACACTAAGCAGAATCACGCTTGCGCGTGATTACTTAGCGATTACCTTGCGGCCGCGGTAGTAACCATCGGCGGTGACGTGGTGACGCAGATGGGTTTCACCAGAAGTCTTATCTACAGACAGGCTGGTAACAGCGGTCAGCGCGTCATGGGAACGACGCATGCCACGTTTGGAACGGGTTGGTTTATTCTGTTGTACGGCCATGGACCTTACTCCTCAATTACTTACGCTTTAAACTGGCTAATACGGCAAATGGATTTGGTTTTTGTGCCTCTTCAGGCAGTTCGCCAAAGACCATGTCCGCCTCGGACACTTCACAGTGTTCAGAATCATGCACCGGAACTACAGGCAAGGCGAGGATGATTTCATCTTCCACCATTGCCAGCAGATCGATTTCACCGAATTCGTTAACCTCAATCGGCTCATACGCTTCCGGGAGTGCTTCAGCCTGCTCGCTTGTGGCGACCGGACTGAAACAATAGGTTGTATGGACATCGTGGCTAAACGGCTTACCGCAACGCTGGCATTCGAGCGTTACCGTCACCTTCGCATCGCCTTTTAATACAGCGAGACGCTGGTTATCGATAGCAAACGACATGACGCATTCCACATCGCTGTCCACACTGACCACAGATTCGGCGACACGCTCAACCTGTTCAGGAGTATACATACCCTGGTAATCAAGGCGTTTTTGAGCCGTACGAACCGGATCAAGAGTCAGGGGTAATTTTACCTTTTGCATAGGGCGCGCATATTAACTTTGTAACGTCATAGAGTCAAAGAAAAAGGCAGTTTTCACTGTCCTTTTGCCATTTATTCGCACACAGGGCGGTCCTCAGTTTAAAATAGGGTATAACGAACCGCTATTTTGGCCGTAACCTATGACCCCTGTCGTACTTGCTTCCACCTCCCCTTTTCGTCGCCAGTTGCTTGAAAAGTTAGGATTGCCGTTTATTACCGCCGCTCCTGAGGTGGATGAAACACCATTGCCGGGAGAAAACGCCCGTCAATTAGTATTAAGGCTCGCCAGCGCAAAAGCGCAAGCTCTGGCGAAACAATTTCCCGCACATTTGATTATCGGCTCCGACCAGGTCTGCGTACTGGAAGGCCAGATAACCGGCAAGCCGCATAACGAACAAAACGCTATTGCCCAGCTTCGTAAAGCCCGTGGAAATATCGTCTCGTTTTATACCGGCCTTGCTTTATATAACTCCGCAAACGGCAATTTGCAGCGTGAATGCGAACCTTTTGACGTCCATTTCCGGCATCTCAGCGATGCGGAGATTACGGGCTATGTCCGCCTTGAGCGGCCTTTCCAGTGCGCCGGCAGTTTTAAAAGCGAGGGTCTCGGGATAGCGCTTTTCGAGCGGCTCGAGGGACGCGATCCTAATACGCTGATAGGTTTACCGCTTATCGCGCTCTGCGCGATGTTGCGCCACGAAGGCTACAATCCGCTGCTATAAAAAACTCCGCCGCAGCGGAGTTGGTTATATCGCTTCGCGTAGAACTTTCAGGCATCGGCGCAGCTGATCATCCAGCGGCGCTTCAACCCGCATCGTTTCGCCAGTATGCGGATGCTCGAAACGCAGCGCCGCCGCGTGCAGGAACAAGCGATTCAACCCGGTTCCCGCCAGTTGGCGATCAAACTCGCGATCGCCATAACGATCGTCGAATGCAATAGGATGGCCGGCGTGCTGGGTATGTACGCGGATCTGGTGCGTACGCCCGGTAACCGGACTGCAACGCACAAGCGTCGCGTTCGCGTAACGCTCTTCTACTTTAAAGCGTGTTTGAGAAGGTTTTCCTTCCTGATTGACGCGCACGATACGTTCGCCGCTCTGGAGAATGTTTTTAAGCAGCGGCGCCTGCACGACTTTGACATGCGACTGCCACTGCCCGCGCACCAGAGCGAGATAATCCTTCTGCATCCCTTTTTCGCGCAGTTGCTCATGGAGCGAACGCAGCGCAGAACGCTTTTTGGCCACCAGCAGCACGCCGGAAGTATCACGATCGAGGCGATGCACCAGCTCAAGGAAACGCGCTTCGGGGCGCAGCGCGCGCAGCCCTTCGATGACGCCGAAGCTCAACCCGCTGCCTCCGTGAACGGCGGTGCCGGAAGGCTTATTCAGCACAAGGATATAATCATCTTCATAAATAATGACATCGCTTAATGCCGCCACTTTTTGCAGGTGCGGTGATACCGCCTCTTCTTCACGCTCGGCCACGCGAACAGGCGGGATGCGCACTTCGTCGCCCGCCTCGAGTTTGTATTCCGGCTTGATGCGTTTTTTGTTCACGCGCACTTCGCCTTTACGCAAAATGCGGTAAATCATGCTTTTTGGCACGCCTTTAAGCTGAGTACGCAAAAAGTTGTCAATACGTTGCCCGGCTTCGTCAGCGGAAACCGCAACGATTTTTACGGATGGAGTCTCTGTTTTCATGGGGGGCGATTCTAAATAGAGCACGCTGATAGCGCCACACATTTTTATGTGCTTATATTACTGGCAAACCGATTCTCACAGCTTATGTTTTCTGCGCTGGCGGTTAAAGCGTCAGCTGGAAATCAAAAAGTTAAAAAACTGTGAGTAACCCGGTGATAAATGGCAAAAGTCAGCTTGCTATAACAAGCCTGGCAATGGAATAATGTTGCCGTTTTCCGTGTTGAGACTTGTTAAGACAAGGAATTTTGCGGAATTACCAGTTTTGCCTGAATGTCCATCCACGCAGCAATGGCGTAAGACGTATTGAACTTTCAGGCAGTTAGCGGGCTGCGGGTTGCAGCCTGGCCGGTAAATGGAAGCGTCTCTGGAGAGTACTCCCAGGCTGTTCCTTTTTGATAATTGCGCTGTATTTCCAGTTGAAATACAGGCTACCGACACTCTGCGCCTCTTAAGCGTACGACAGCCGTGAGGTTGACGGCGTGAACAGTCACGAGGCCATCGGTTCACTCCCGGTCAACGTCACCATGCCCGCAGCTTTATCGTCAATGTAAGAATAACGAGTAAGTTACGATGAAAAGAATGCTAATTAACGCAACTCAGCAGGAAGAGTTGCGTGTCGCCCTTGTTGATGGGCAACGCCTGTACGACCTGGATATTGAAAGCCCAGGGCACGAACAGAAAAAAGCGAACATCTACAAAGGCAAAATCACTCGTATTGAACCCAGTCTTGAAGCCGCATTTGTTGACTATGGCGCTGAAAGACACGGTTTCCTCCCGTTAAAAGAAATCGCCCGCGAATATTTCCCCGCCAGCTACGCCTCCCATGGTCGTCCCAACATCAAAGATGTACTGCGCGAAGGCCAGGAAGTTATCGTTCAGATTGATAAAGAAGAGCGCGGCAATAAAGGCGCGGCGCTGACCACCTTTATCAGCCTGGCGGGAAGCTATCTGGTGCTGATGCCGAATAACCCGCGCGCGGGCGGTATTTCGCGCCGGATCGAAGGCGACGATCGCACCGAATTAAAAGAGGCGCTTTCCAGCCTCGAATTGCCGGATGGCATGGGGCTGATTGTGCGCACCGCAGGCGTCGGCAAATCCGCCGAAGCGTTGCAGTGGGACTTAAGCTTCCGCCTGAAGCACTGGGAAGCGATTCAGAAAGCCGCTGAAAGCCGCCCTGCCCCCTTCCTGATCCATCAGGAAAGCAACGTCATCGTTCGCGCGTTTCGCGATTACCTGCGCCAGGACATCGGCGAAATCCTCATCGATAACCCGAAAGTGCTTGAGCTGGCCCGCCAGCATATCGCCGCGCTGGGTCGTCCGGATTTCAGCAGCAAAATTAAGCTCTACACCGGCGAAATCCCGCTGTTCAGCCACTACCAGATCGAATCGCAAATCGAATCCGCCTTCCAGCGTGAAGTGCGTCTGCCTTCCGGCGGCTCGATTGTCATCGACACCACCGAGGCGCTGACCGCCATCGACATCAACTCCGCTCGCGCTACTCGCGGCGGCGATATCGAAGAAACGGCATTTAACACCAACCTGGAAGCGGCGGATGAAATCGCCCGTCAGCTGCGCCTGCGCGACCTCGGCGGCCTGATTGTCATCGATTTCATCGATATGACCCCGGTGCGCCATCAGCGCGCGGTCGAGAACCGCCTGCGCGAAGCGGTGCGCCAGGATCGCGCCCGCATACAGATTAGCCATATTTCCCGCTTCGGCCTGCTGGAGATGTCCCGCCAGCGCCTGAGCCCGTCACTTGGCGAGTCGAGCCACCACGTCTGCCCGCGCTGTAGCGGCACCGGCACCATCCGTGACAACGAATCGCTTTCTCTCTCCATTCTGCGTCTTATCGAAGAAGAAGCGCTGAAAGAGAACACGAAAGAAGTTCATGCCATCGTGCCTGTGCCCATCGCCTCTTATCTGCTGAACGAAAAACGCGAAGCGGTAAACGCGATTGAAAAACGTCAGGGCGGCGTGCGTTGCATCATCGTTCCTAACGATCAAATGGAAACCCCGCACTATTCCGTTCTGCGCGTACGCAAAGGCGAAGAGACGCCGACGCTCAGCTACCTGTTGCCGAAGCTGCACGAAGAGGCCATGGCGCTTCCTTCTGACGAAGAGTACGCCGAACGTAAACGTCCTGAGCAGCCGGCGCTTGCTACTTTTGTCATGCCGGATGTGCCGCCGATGCCGCAGGAAAGCGCGCCGGCAGAGAAACCAGCCGCGCCGAAAGCCCCTGTACAGCCGAAAGCGGAAAGCCATGCTCCGCAGTCTGGCTTTATGAGCCGCCTGGTCAGCGCCGTTAAAAAACTGTTCGCCGGTGAAAGCGCCAGTGAAGCGGTGGCTCAGCCAGAAGAGCAAAAAGCCCCTGTACAGGAAAAACCGCAGGAGCGTCGTAACAACCGCCGTCAGGGCCCGCGTCGCGAGCGCAACGAGCGTCCGAACCGCGAAGCCCGTGCTGAAAACGGCGAAGCGCGTGAAAATGCCCGTGAGGAAAACCGCCGTAATCGTCGCCAGGCGCAGCAGCAGAACGCCGAAGTGCGCGAAGTTCGCCAGCCGGTTGCGGAAGAAGCCGATAAAGCCAAGCCGCGTGACGAACAGCAGCCTCGCCGCGAGCGCAATCGCCGCCGTTCGGAAGAGAAACGCCAGGCTCAGCAGGAAGTGAAAGCGCTGACTCGCGAAGAAGCGCCGGAGCAGGAAGCCGAGCAGGAAGAACGCGTGCAGGTTATGCCGCGCCGCAAACCTCGCCAGCTCAGCCAGAAAATCCGCATTGAGTCCGCTGAAGCCGCGCCGGTAGTGGATGAAGTTGTTGAAACCGCGCCGACTGCGGATGTCAGCACCAGCACCGAAGTGGCGACTATCCCTCTGCCTGCCGTCGTGGAAAGCGCTGTTGAGCAGGAAGAGCAAGGCGAAGGCCGCGCCGATAACGCCGGTATGCCGCGTCGCTCCCGTCGTTCGCCGCGCCACCTGCGCGTGAGCGGCCAGCGCCGCCGTCGCTATCGCGATGAGCGTTACCCCACCCAGTCGCCGATGCCGTTGACCGTTGCCTGCGCTTCGCCGGAAATGGCTTCCGGTAAAGTCTGGATCCGCTATCCGGTCGCCCGTGCGCAGGATGAAGTGCTGGAAGAGCAACTGGAGCAAGCGACCCCGGCAGTTGCTGAAGCGCCGGTTGAAGCGCCTGTCGCTGCCGCGGCGAACGTCCCGGCTGAAGAAGCGGTTGTGGTTGAACCGGCTGGCGAAGCTCAGGCCGAAGCGCCGCAGACGCCTGCAATTGAAACGTCTCACCCGGAAGTTATCGAAAGCCCGGTAGACGCCCAGCCGAAGCTTATCGAACCGCAGGAAGAAGCGATTGCGGAACAGGTGATTGAATCAGCCCAGCCGGCAACTGAAGAAGAGCCGGTTCGTGAAGCTCAGGCGGCGGAAATTGCCGAAACCGCACCGCTTTCCGTAGCGCCGCCAGAGCAGGATGAACAGGTTCAGCCGCGTGAAGAGAAGCCGCAGCCGCAAGATGAGAAACCCGCTGAAGCGCATTCCGTCGCCATTCAGCAGGAAACTCAGGTTGGCCGCAGCTACGCCAGCGCGCCGATGACCCGCGCGCCAGCGCCGGAATATACCCCGGAACCGCCGCGTCACAGCGACTGGGTTCGTCCGGCCTTCGACTTTAGCGGTAAAGGTGCGGCGGGCGGTCACAGCGCCACCCACCATGCCTCTGCGCCTGCAACCCGTCCTCAAGCTGTAGAATAAGCCTCTGGCGTAAAAAAAAGCCGGTCACAGACCGGCTTTTTTATTGTCCTCAATTCGCCTCATTCCCGTTAGTTCCGGCATGGCTTCGCGCATCAGGGCTAAAAATTTGCGCAGGCGCGCCGGGTAATAACGCGCATAGGGGTAAACCAGATACATCGGCAACGGTGAAGCCTGCCACTCCGGCAGCAAATGCACCAGCCGCCCCTGCGCCAGATCGTCCAGAACCACCCACGCCGAAACGATACCTGCTCCAATGCCGTTCAATACTGTTCTGCGCACCGCGTAGAGACTGTCTGAACTTAAGCGTGGGCTGATGGTGAAAGAGACAGGCTCGCCGGTTTGCCCATGGCTTAGCGTGACTTCCCGGCGATAAAAGGTACTTAACGCCACCCAGGGAAGCGCGGAAAGCTCGCCCGGATGCGTCACGCCCGGATGCTGGCTCAGCAGCTGCGGCGCAGCGACGACAATACGCGGCACCTCCGCAAGCGGCACGGCGATACAGGCCGGGTCGAGATCCGGCCCCACATGAATGGCGCAGTCGATATTCTCACCGATAAAATCGGGAGATTTATCGTTAAGCGTCCACTCTATCGCAAGCTTTGGATGACGATTAAGGAAGGTAGTCAGCGGCGCGATAAGCTGGTCCTGACCAAAAGCGTGCGGGGCGCGTACGCGCAAAACGCCAACGGGCTCATCCTCGGCATTTTTCAGTTCATCCTCCAGCGCCGCCCAGTTCCCGATAATGCCTTTAGCGTGCTGATAACAACGCTCGCCGTCATCGGTAAGTTTCATGGCATGGGTGGTTCTCAGCAGCAATCTGGCGCCCAGCAATGCCTCCAGCGTTTTCAACCTGCGGCTCACGGTTGCCTGCGTTGTGCCAAGTTGTACGGCGGCGGCGGAAAGCGACCCGCTTTCAATAATGCGTACAAAAGTATGCATTAACTCCAGACGGTCTATACGTTCAGATGGCAACCTTTTTCTCCCGGTCATACGCTTGACGTATAACTGTTTTATCATGTCGCGCTCTACCACGCTACCTGCCGCGCGCCGACAATAAGCGCATACATTCAATGCCGAGGAAATCATTGTGAAACCTGCACACACTGCGTCGCACGCAACCCGCGCCTCTCTGCCCACCGGGCTTATTCTGGTGCTGGCCTTCGCCACCGGGCTGAGCGTGGCGTCAATTTATTACGCCCAACCTATTCTGCCGCTGATAGGAAATGCCTTGCATCTTGATATCAACGGCATGGGACTTATCCCGACACTTACGCAACTGGGCTATGCGCTGGGTATTTTCTTTTTACTGCCGCTTGGCGACCGCTATGACCGCCGTCATCTTATTCTGTTGAAATGCGTCCTGCTCGCTCTGCTGCTGGCGTTCTATAGCTTTTCAGAAAGCCTGAGCGGATTGCTTGGTTTGAGCCTGCTGGTGGGGATGGCCGCGACGGTAGCGCAGGATATTGTTCCGGCAGCGGCCATCCTCGCGCCCGCTGGCAAGCAGGGGAAAATGGTCGGAACGGTCATGACAGGGCTGCTGCTCGGTATATTGCTTTCCCGCTCGGTGAGCGGCCTGGTGGGCGCCGCTTTTGGCTGGCGGGCAATGTATCAGCTTGCGGCGGTCAGTATCGCGTTTATCGGCCTGCTGTTGTGGCGTGTGCTGCCAAACTTTGCCGCCCATTCCGAGCTTGGCTATCCGGCGCTGATGAAATCACTGGTGACGCTGTGGCGCCGCTATCCGGCGCTGCGTCAGGCGGCGTTAGCGCAGGGGTTTTTATCGATAGGCTTTAGCGCATTCTGGTCGATGCTGGCGGTGATGCTGCATGATACCTATCACGTCGGCAGCGCAGCCGCTGGCGCTTTTGGTCTGGCGGGCGCGGCGGGCGCGCTGGCGGCGCCGCTCTCCGGCACGCTTTCAGACCGCTTTGGCCCGCAAAGAGTCACACAGCTTGGCGCCGCGCTGGTTAGCTTCTCTTTTGCTCTGATGTTCGCTTTACCGTTCTTTAGTCCTGGCATGCAGCTTGCCATTATCGCCATTGCCGCCATTGGTTTTGACTTAGGGCTGCAATCCACGCTCGTGGCGCACCAGACGGTGGTTTATAGCCTTGAGCCGGCCGCACGGGGCCGTCTTAACGCCCTGCTCTTTACGGTGGTGTTTATTGGGATGGCGCTGGGTTCGGCGCTGGGCAGCAAGGTGTATGCGCTGGCCGGCTGGCCTGCGGTGGTCGCGCTCGCCACGCTGGTAAGCCTGGTAAGCCTTGCGATACGCCTGCTGGGAAAATCGTCGCCGCTTAGCGCCGCGGCGGCGCGCTGAAGATAAAAAAAGGCCCGCTGCGCAGTGCGCAAGCGGGCAGATAAAGCATGCCCAGTTTCATGACATGCTCCAAACTTTTTAATGTTATTTATTCAGTTGAAACAGCGACATGCCTTGCATGTCAGTAAAGGTTTTATAGGAAGCCTGAAGCGCTGCCTGCTGCATGGTGTAAGAAGAGATAACCGAGTTATAGTCAACGTCCACCAGATCGCTCATTTGCTGCGTTAGCGTCAGTGAGCGGTCATCACCGGAAGCATCAAGCGCCGAAAGTTCATTAAGCTGCGTGCCCAGCTCCGCGCGCACGGTCAAAACGTTGTTATAAGAATTTCTCATGCCGCGGTTAGCGCTGTCGATAGCGGCAGTAAAGGTTTCCCGCGCCGTATCATCACCCTCTGCAATAGGCGTTTTCAGTGCAGAAATCGCCTTATCAAGCGTCGCAAACATATCGCTCTGAACCGAATCATCCGGCTCTTTTACCGCATTGCTGGTCACGGACTGAAACACCTGCTTGCCGGTATGACCGATGGTCATGCTGCGAGCCGTGTCGACGGTTTGCGTAATTGTCTCTTCTCCGCCTGCATACGTCACGCCGCTCGGGCCATCGACAAACGGCGCAGACTCCGTTTTATAACCTGCAAATATATAGCGGCCGTTGCCATCGGTACTGTTCGCCAGGTTTAACAGTTGATCCCGAAGCCCTTGCAGGTCTGTTGCCAGCGAGGCGCGGTCATCGTTACTGAGCGTACCGTTGCCTGCATTGACGAGTTTTTCCTGCACGCTCTGAATCGCTGTCGTGACCTGGCCCAGAATGTTCTCTTCCAGAGAGACTTTCTGCGTAGCGAAAGTGCGCGCCAGTTCATACTGACTGTTTTGCGCCTGCGCCTGTGAAACCACCACTGCCTGAGAGGCGGCGATAGGATCGTCAGAAGGCCGGTTTACACGTTTACCGGTAGACATCTGTTCGCCATAGCCAAGCCACGCGCTCTGGCTGTCAGTGATGCCGCGCATGTTTTGCTGATACATCATCTGTGTACTGATACGCATCGTATTACTCTCCGTTAGCGAATCGACAGCAGAGCGTCGAACAGAGTGGAAGCCGTCTGTAACACCTGCGCGTTAGCGAGGTAATACTGCTGGAAGCGTTGCAGGTTGCCATATTCTTCATCCAGGTTAACCCCGGAAATGGATTGCTGCTGTTTGGTCAGCTGTGTCACAACATTGCCCTGCGTTGTGCTGGTGACCTTCAGGGTGCTGGTTTTGTTCCCGATGTCACTGACCAGCGAGGCGTAGGCATCGTTCAGCGTTTTGTTGCCGCCCACGATTTTGCTGCTTTGCAGGGCGAGTAACGCCTGACCGTTACGGTTATCGCTTTCGCCCGCGCCCGCCTCGCTGGCAAGAGCGAGTTTAGATTCGTCTTTAATCGCAACGCTCATATTCACAATGGCGTTGACGACCGGCTTCACCGTAAAGGTATCGTTGGTTGTCGCAGTGCCGCTGATATCTACTTTAAGACCATCGAACTCAAGGCCGGTATAAGGACCGCCAGCAGGCGTCTGATTAGCCGTTACGGTACTATTGTCAGACAGACGCGTTACCTGCCAGTCGCTGCCGTCAAAAACCACTTTGTAGTCTGTCGCCTGAACCTGAGCGCCGTCCGTGACGGAAGCCGTCAGCGTAGCCTCTGGCGTTTTACTGTTTTTACTGTTGCTGAGCACAGCCGGGCTGCCGATATTAAAGAATTCGCCGCCATCCGCGCCGCTCGCATCAACGCCTTTTTCATGCTGCTTGTTAAACGCATCGGCAAAAGAGAGCGCGAGCTGGTTGAGCGTGTTGCGCGTCTGGTCAAGATCCTCGGAGCGAAATGCCAACATACCGCCCAGGGATCCCGTCGTCAGTAATTTCTCGGGGATTTCAATATTGCCAGCGGTTTTATCGACATAAGCCACCGTCACGCGAGCGGGATCGTTGCTGGAAGGCACGGCGGCCAGCTGGCTGGCATTGCTGCCCTGCACCAAAGAATAACCATTCCCGATGGTGATGTTATAGGTGCCGCTGTCCTGCACGCTGACTTCCACGCCAACGACTTTATTGAGCTCGCTTACCAGCTGATCGCGCTGGTCAAGCAACGCGTTCGGCGAAGCGCCTGCCCCTGCGGCGGTCAGCTTGGCTATCTGGTCATTCAGGTTCGCTATCTGTTTTGCGTAGTTATTTACCTGATTCACACTGGAGGAAACGGCTGAATTAACCTGGCTGTTCTGGTCGCGCAGATACTGGTCCGCTACCTTGAACTGGTTAACAAGACCTTCGGCTTTACCCAGCAGGGTTTGACGTGCAGCCGGATCTTCAGCGTTGCTGACCAGCGTTTGCAGGCTTGAGAAAAAACCCTGTAGCGAGGATGAAAGGTTATTGGTGCTGCCAGAGAACATATCGTCAATTTTCGACATCTGCTCATAGCGCGACGTTAATCCGCTGCCCTGGCTTTCCGCATTACGCAACTGGTTGGTAATGAACGCATCATATTCACGCTGCACGCCAGTAACATAAACGCCGTTGCCGGTATAGCCACCCGCTCCCAGCGTGCTGTTGGCCGACGCCAGTATGGTGTTCTGACGGGAATAGCCCGCCACGTTATAACTGGAAATGTTGTTACTGACGGTATTCAGCGCAGCCTGGGCTGCGCCAAGGCCACTCATGGCACTGTTAATTAAGCTACTGGACATGGGGGTTCCTTATGAACATTCTGGCTCGGGGTCCTGTCGAGAAGTATCGGCACTCTGCGACAAAACTTGAGCGTTTTCAGAAGAGCGTCGACAAATCGCTGCCGTAAGCTTTACTCACTTTTTCAGACATCGATTTCAACTGCTGGATCATCGATGTCAGCTTGCGCGCATAGTTAGGATCGGTTGCGTAGCCTGCGTTTTGCAGCGCTTGCGCCCCCTGCTCAGCCGTCGCGGCATTGGTGACCGCTTCGTAGCGCGGATTGCGCGTCAGCAGCCCCACATAGTCGGAGAGCGCTTCAAGGTAAGAGCTATAAACACGGAATTTGGCTTTCACTTTTTTCGCTTCGCCATTCTCATATTCCGTGGTGGTGATTTCCGTTACCGGCCCTTTCCAGCTGGAGGTCGCTTTTACGCCAAAAAGGTTGAAACTCGGCTCGCCGCTCTCGGTGCGGATCTGCCGCTGGCCCCAGCCCGACTCCAGCGCCGCCTGGGCCAGGATCAGGTGATGCGGAATGCCGCTTTTCTCCGCCGCCAGGCGCGCCGGCAGAGAGAGCTGCGCGAGGAAGTCTTTGCTGTCGCCAGACAACGGCTCATCGTTTGAAGGCGCTTTCGGCATGGCGCTGCGCACGATTTGCGTCAGCGTCTGGTTGCGCCAGGTGTTTACGGTGTCGATATCGAATTTCATCGGCGCCGTCTGTATATTTTGCGCATCAGGCTCGGCGGCCTGCTCGCCGCCCATCTGTTTCACCAGAACATCGGCAAACCCCAGCCCCTTGCCGGCAGTCATCTGCTGGGCGATTTGCTGGTCATACATACTGGTATAAAGCCGCGTCTGGTCGCTGCTGAACAGGCCATCTTTGGGCAGCGCTTCACGCATGCTTTTCAGCATCATCTGCACAAACACCCCTTCCATCTGCCGGGCGACTTCTTTGATATTGCCCTTTGGATCTTGTCCCGCTTTGGCTTTCAGATCGTTTAGCGATTGCGCGTCCCAGGCCGCGCTGGACATCAGACGGGTGTCGTTCAGCATGAAGCTGTTCCTCAAAAGGTTAACCCGCCTGAGGCGTTTATAACGCCGCGGGCGGGAAGAACAGAAAACGACGGCCTTCGCCTCAACGTGACAGGAAGGCCGTTATACCGGTTAGATAATTTCCAGTTTCGCGCGCAGGCAACCTGCGCTTTGCATCGACTGCAAAATCGACATCAGGTCGATAGGCGTCGCGCCCAGCGCGTTCAGCGCCCGCACCACGTTGTTCAGGCTTGCGCTTTCACGCACCGTCTGCAACGAGCCGCCGCTCTGGCGCATATCAATTTGCGTCTGCGGCGTAACAACGGTCTGCCCGCCGCCAAACGGCGTATCCGGCTGGCTGACATTCGCCTGGCGGTTCACAGTGACGGAGAGGTTGCCCTGCGCCACGGCGCAAGAATCAAGCATCACTTCGCGGTTCATCACTACCGAACCGGTGCGGGAGTTGATGATGACTTTCGCATCCTGCGCCCCTACGTTGACCTCCAGATTCTGGATATCCGCCAGCATGCGCACCTGCGAGCTGCCGCCTGTCGGCACGCGAATTTGTACGGTGCGGGCATCCAGCGCCGTGGCGCTGCCGTAGCCGCGGGCGCGGTTGATAGTGTCGGAGATCTGCTGCGCCATCGTGAAATCTTCATTGTTCAGTTGAAGATTAATGGTATTGCCGTTGCCGAACTGGCTTGGCAACTCGCGCTCAATGATGGCGCCGTTGGTGATGCGCCCGCCGTTGACCTGGTTGACCTGCACGCTGCTGCCGCCTGCGGAAGCGCTCGCCCCGCCGATTAAAATGTTGCCCTGCGCCAGCGCGTAAACCTGGTTATCGACCCCTTTCAGCGGGGTCATTAACAGCGTACCGCCACGCAGGCTCTTCGCGTTACCCATTGAAGAGACCACCACGTCGATGGTTTGTCCCTGGCGGGCAAAGGCCGGGAAGCTCGCGGTTACCATTACCGCCGCCACGTTTTTCAGCTGCATATTGGTGCCCGCGGGCACGGTAATGCCAAGCTGCGAAAGCATGTTGTTTAAGCTTTGGGTGGTAAAAGGCGTTTGTGTCGTCTGGTCGCCCGTGCCATCCAGGCCGACCACCAGCCCGTAGCCGATCAGGGAGTTTTCACGTACGCCCTGTACGCTTGTCAGGTCGCGAATGCGGTCTGCCTGCGCAAAGGTTGCGACCAGCAGAAGCATGACCCCGAAAAGGGATTTAAACATTGCTCACCTCGTTACATCGGCGATAAGTTGAGGAAGAAGCGCTGTAGCCAGCCCATATTCTGCGCTTCGTTGATATAGCCGTTGCCGACATATTCGATTCTGGCGTCCGCCACCTGGGTGGACGGTACGGTATTGCTGCCGCTAATGGTGCGGGGGTTGACCACACCGGAGAAGCGGATAAATTCTGTGCCCTGGTTGATGGCTATCTGTTTTTCGCCCACCACGTGCAGGTTGCCGTTGGCAAGCACCTGGTCGACGGTCACCGTCAGCGTGCCGCTGAAGGTGTTGCTGGCGTTAGCGCCGCCTTTGCCGTTAAACGCGTTGGAGCCGGAGGAGTCCACATCCGCCCGGGCGTTGCCGAACAACCCTTGCAAATAACGAGGCACGGTGTCTAAGCCAAAGCTGGTCTTGCCGTCGCGGCTGGCGTTCGCTGAAGAGCTTTTGCTCGCGCTGACGTTTTCCTGTAGCTGGATGGTGAGCGTGTCGCCGATATTGCGCGGACGACGGTCCTCAAACAGCGGCTGGTAGCCGTAGTTAATAGGCTGAACGGACTGAAATATTGACCCGTTAACCACCGGCGCGGGCGAAGGCGCGGGCTGCGCGGTGGTAGCCCCCTGAACCAGCGGGGTGGAAGGCACCCAGGCGCAGCCGGAAAGGGTCAGCGCGAGCGCAATCGCATAAGGGTAAAGTGGCGCACCGGTTTTTTGCATGGCTTTCATCTTGAGTTCGGGTATCCGGCGCAGCTTACGCCGCGCCGAAGGGACCTTAGAGTTGCGTCAGTTTTTGCAGCATCTGGTCGGTCGTGGAGACCGCTTTACTGTTGATCTCATAGGCGCGCTGCACCTGAATCATGTTTACCAGCTCTTCCGCCACGTTAACGTTAGAGGTTTCAACATAACCCTGATAAAGCAGACCCGCGCCATTCAGGCCCGGCGTGCTTTCATTCGGCGCGCCGGAAGCCTGAGTTTCGATGTAAAGGTTTTCACCCACGCTTTCCAGACCGCTGTCGTTCATGAAGGTGGTCAGGTTGAGCTGCCCTACCTGCACCGGGTTAGCCTGGCCCTGCTGGGTTGCGCTCACCACGCCGTCGCGACCAATGGTAATGCTCAGGGTGTTAGCCGGAATGGTAATCGCAGGCTGTACCTGAAAGCCGCCTGCGGTAACCAACTGGCCGTTCTGGTCTACCTGGAAAGAACCGTCGCGGGTATAAGCCGAAGAGCCGTCCGGCAGCAGCACCTGGAAAAAGCCCTGACCTTTGATAGCCACATCTTTGCTGTTATTGGTCTGGGAAAGGTTGCCCTGGCTGTGCAGACGCTCGGTAGCGACCGGGCGTACGCCGGTGCCGATCTGCAAGCCTGAAGGCAGCGTGGTTTGCTCGGAAGACTGCGCGCCTGGCTGGCGAATCGTCTGGTAGAGCAAATCTTCAAATACCGCGCGCTGGCGCTTAAAACCATTGGTGCTGACGTTCGCCAGGTTGTTGGCGATAACGTCCATATTGGTTTGCTGGGCGTCCAGACCGGTTTTGGCGATCCATAATGAACTGATCATAGTGGCGTCCTGTTACTTAACTTAATGACAGCAGCTGATTAGCGCGCTGTTCGTTATCATTGACGCTGGAGATGACTTTCATCTGCATCTCAAAGCGGCGGGCGTTGGCTATCATGTCGGTCATCGCTTCAACCGGCTTGACGTTGCTGCCTTCCAGCACGCCCGGCATCACGCGAACCGTCGCGTCGGCCTGTAGCGCCGCGCCGCGCTCAGCCTGCGCCTGCGGGCTTACGCGAAACAGGCCGTCATCGCCGCGCACCACGTCGCGCGGTTCCGCTTTTACCAGCTTCAGCCGGCCAACCGGCGCCACGGTATTTGGCGGGTCGCCAGGGTTAAGCGCGGAAATGGTGCCATCCGCCGCGATAGTGATTTGCGAGCCTTCCGGCACGACAATCGGACCGCCCTCGCCCATCACCGGGTTGCCCTGAATGGTCAACTGGCCGGTCGGCCCCACCTGGATGTTGCCGTTGCGGGTATACGCTTCAGCGCCGTCGGCAGCCTGCACCGCCAGCCAGCCATCCTGCTGCACCGCCACATCCAGCGGACGGGAGGTGTAGTTGAACTCGCCCTGGCTCATGTTCGCGCCTGGGGTCGAGGCGGTGACCAGCGTGCGGGTGTTGAGCGAAAGCCCTTCCACCGGCACGGCGCGCAGCGCGTTTAGCTGAGCGCGAAAACCTGGCGTGGAGGCGTTGGCGAGGTTGCTCGCCGTCACCGCCTGCTGGTTCAGCGTCTGGCTTGCCGCGCCCATGGCGGTATAGATTGCGTGATCCATTAAGCCCTTCCTTCAGCCGCTTAGCGCAGGTTAACCAGCGTGTTAAGGATCTGGTCCTGGGTCTTGATAGTCTGCGCGTTAGACTGATAGTTACGCTGCGCGACAATCATGTTGACCAGTTCTTTACTCAGATCGACGTTGGAAGCTTCCAGCGCGCCGTTGGTCAGGGTGCCGAAGTTGCCGGTGCCGGCGGTGCCAAGCAGCGCCACGCCGGACGCATTAGAGGTCGCCCAGACGTTATCGCCCTGAGAAGTCAGCCCTTCCGGGTTAGCGAAGTTCGCCAGCACAATCTGGCCCAGCAGCTGCTGCTGTTCGTTGGAGTAGGTACCAACTACGGTGCCGTCATCGTTGATCTGATAGCTCACCAGGTCGCCCGGCTTATAGCCGTTCTGGGTGGTGGAAACGATGTTATTAGAGCCGGTGTTCTGCTGCATGGAGCCAAGGAAGTTCAGTGCGAAGACCGCAGGCGTAGCGCCGTTGATGCCGCCCGTCGTCACGTTGAACGTCGGCGGGTTGGTTACGGTGCCGGCGGCTGCATCGGCAGCGGTTGCGGCAAGGCCGGTCAGGGTGCCGTTTTCATCGAACTTCATGTAGGTATTTGCCGGCGTGTTGGCGACCCACGGGGTATTGACGCTGGAGTCTTGCGTATAAACCGCCCAGGTGTTGGCGTCGGTTTTCACGTAAAAGACGTTCATGTCATGGGCGTTACCCTGGCTGTCGAATACGGTGACGGAACCTTTCTTGTTATAGGTATCGGAGTCTGTCGGATCGAACGGGGTTTTGGTCGGCAGTTTGTCGGTGGAGTTCAGGTTAACCACCATTTCCGCTGTGGTGGTGGTTTTCGCCGCCATCAGGGTGTTAGGGATCGTCAGCCCTACCGGGTTTGCGCCCTGCTGAATGGTCGGCGGCGTGCCGGTGGCCGGGTAGCCGGTCAGTTGCAGGCCCTGCATGTTGACCAGGTTGCGGTTCTGGTCCAGCTTGAACTGGCCGTTGCGGCTGTAATAAACGGAGCCGTTGCTGTCTACCAGACGGAAGAAACCGTTCTGACTAATCGCCACATCCAGACCACGGCCGGTGTTGGTGGTGGTGCCGTCGCTGAAATCCTGGGTAATGCCCGCCACTTTCACGCCGAGGCCCGCTTTTGAGCCTGCGAACATGTCGGCGAAGGAGACAGAACCCGATTTAAAACCGTAGGTCGCGGAGTTGGCAATGTTGTTGCCAATTACGTCCAGGTTGGTGGCCGCGGCATTCAGGCCGCTGACCGCTTGAGAAAACGCCATGTCTTACTCCTGATAAAGGTTGAATCAGATAATTTGTCTGACTTCGTCGAGGGTGGTGGTGCCGTAAGTTCCTAAATCCAGCAGGCTGCCGTTTGCGCTCTTGGTCACGCCGTTAACAAGCGCGAAGTTGAGCGGCTGGGCGACCAGCTGGGTGCCGTTGCTGCTGGCGGAAATAGAGACGTTGTAAGCGCTGTCCGGCGCGCTGGTGCCGTCGGCTTGTTTGGCGTCCCAGCTAAAGGTGTGAACGCCTGCGCTCAGCGCGCCGAGGTCGATAGTGCGCACGACTTTGCCGCTCTGATCGGTGATCGTGGCGGTCACTTTGTCAGCGCCCTGGGTCAGTTCCACGCCAAACGGCGTACTGGTTTCTTTACCCACGAGTACCGTCGTGCCTGGCACCATAACGCCATGGCCAATCAGGGTGCTTGCCTGCAAAGACTGGTTGTTATTGAGCTGCCCGGAAACGGCGCCGAGGGTAGTATTGAGTTTTTCAATGCCGCTAACGGTGCTGATTTGCGCAAGCTGGGTGGTCAGCTCGTTGTTTTGCAGCGGGTTGGTAGGATCCTGGTTTTTCAACTGCGCAACCAGCAGCGTCAGGAAGCTGCTTTGCAGGTCAGAGGAGCTGCTGGCGCTGGTAACGCTGCCGGAACTGGCACTGCTGGCGCCAGTAACGCCGCTATTCGTCGGGTCATTGACGTTAACAGAAATCGACATTCCCTTCTCCTTTATTGACCGAGGGTAAGCGTTTTCATCATCAGGGATTTGGTGGCGTTGAGCACTTCCACGTTAGCCTGATAACTGCGGGAGGCAGACATGGTGTTAACCATCTCGCCCACGACATCGACGTTCGGCATACGTACATAGCCTTTCGCATCGGCAAGCGGGTTGCCCGGCTCATAGACGAGCTTATCCGGCGCCTGGCTTTCCACGACGTTCGTCACTTTAACGCCGCCCGTGGGCGTGCCTGGCTGGGCGTCCACCTGGAACACAACCTGTTTCGCGCGGTAAGGCTGGCCGTCCGGCCCGGTCACGCTGTCGGCGTTAGCGAGGTTGCTTGCCGCCACGTTCAACCGTTTAGACTGCGCGGTCATTGCGGAACCGGCGATATCAAAAATATTCAGCAGCGCCATCCGTTATCCTTCTGATTGCAGCACAGACATCATGCTTTTAATTTGTCCGCCAAGAACCTGAAGATCGGACTGGTATTTCAGGCTGTTATCCGCGAATTGCGTACGCTCGCGATCCATATCCACGGTGTTGCCGTCCATTGCGGGCTGATCGGGGATTCGATAGAGCAAATCAACATTCGGCGCGGTGTTGTTCTGGGCAGGGATATGACGGGCGGAGGTCATCGACAGTGCAATGGAACTTCCTTCCGTGCGGCCCCGCTCCATTACCTTTTTGAGTTCACTGGCGAAATCAATATCCCGCGCCTGATAACCTGGGGTATCGGCGTTGGCGATATTGGAGGCCAGAATCTCCTGACGCTGGGCGCGCAAATTAAGCGCTTCTTGCTGAAAGCGCAGCGCGGCGTCGAGTTTGTCGAGCATGATTCCTCCGCATAGCATGGTGATGATGCACAGCTTACTGGGTGAGCGCGCTCCCTTATCGCCGGAATAAGCGCAAAATGCGTCGCTATTTGTTGCCTTGAAGGAAAACGAGTGCGGGTAAAATCATCGCCATTCCGCTAACGGAGACGCGCAATGAAATGCCTGAAAATCTGTTGCGCAGCGCTTGTGCTGCTAAGCTCGCCCCTTTTTGCCGGGACGCTCGAGAGCCAACTGGTTCCCTTCTTCGCCGCAAGGCTTGCCGGGATCAGCGATGACGTCAGCGTCACGGTAAAAACGCCGGCCTCGCTCTGGCCCGCCTGCGAGCAGCCGCAGTTCAGCTTGCCTGGCAATGCGCGTCTGTGGGGCAACCTCAGCGTCCAGGCGCGCTGCGGCAATGAGAAGCGCTATTTGCAGGTGGTGGTTCAGGCGACAGGGCAGTATGTGGTCGCCGCGCAGCCTGTCGCTCGCGGCAGCCGTCTCGATAGCGCCGCTGTCCGTTTGGTACGCGGCCGGCTTGATCAACTCCCTCCCCGGGCGATGCTGGAGTTGAATCAGGCGCAGGATGCGGTTACGCTTCGCGACCTTGCGCCAGGCCAGCCGGTGTTGCTTTCTATGGTGCGCCAGGCGTGGCGAGTGAAAGCAGGCCAGCGCGTGCAGGTTATCGCGCAGGGCGAAGGCTTTAGCATTAACGGTGAAGGTCAGGCGTTGAACAACGCGGCAGTCGCCCAGAATGCCAGAGTTCGTATGGCTTCGGGGCAGGTGGTGAGCGGCACGGTCGGGTCTGATGGGAATATTCTGATTAGTCTATAATCTTCATAAAGATTCGCCGGCCATTGCCGATAAATAAGCAACACCTAAATGACAGGCTCTGCGCCGCGAGCCACCTCAGTGAGGACTAAACCATGAGCAGCATTGAACGCACATCGCCTTCTAAACCGATAAACGCTGTACAGCCGCGTGAAACCAACGAGGCTGCGCCACAGAAATCCCGTACGGAAAAAGCGACTGCCGCGAACAGCGCCAGCGTGACCTTAAGCGATGCGCAGGCCGCGCTGATGCAGCCTGGCGCAAGCGACATCAACATGGAGCGCGTGGAAGCGCTGAAAACCGCTATTCGTAACGGCGAGCTGAAAATAGACACCGGCAAAATCGCTGACGCGCTGATCCAGGAAGCGCGGAGTTACATGCAGAGTAAGTAACTATATGAGTCGTCTGTCGGAAGTGTTAGACCAAATGACCGTCGTCCTGACCAGCCTTAAAGAGGTCATGGATGCGGAACAGCAGCAATTGTCAGCGGGCCACGTTAACGGCAGCGCGTTGCAGCGTATTACAGAAGAAAAAAGCTCACTGCTCGCCACGCTCGACTATCTTGAGCAGCAGCGGCGCTCGCAGCAGGCTACCGTTTCCACTCATGACGACGACGCCCAACGCTGGCAGACAATTACGCAAAAAACGCATCATCTGCGCGATCTGAACCAGCACAACGGCTGGTTGCTTGAAGGACAGCTGGCGCGTAACAGCCAGGCGCTGGAAATATTAAAGCCGCACCAGGAGCCGGGCCTGTACGGCGCCAACGGGCAAACCGCCAGCGCTCATCGCGGCGGGAAAAAGATTTCGATTTAACGCAGACAGATAAACAAAAAAGGCGCCCCGCAGGCGCCTTTTTTGTTTTGCAGACAGACGAATCGTCGCCGGTGGACGCGCGGCGTTAAGCCGTACGCCTTGCGAAATCCCGGGGCCGGAAACCCATCGCCCCAAGGGTAATGAAATAAGCCGCCGCGCCTGCGATAACCACGGCCATCAGGCGCAACAGACGCCACGGCATCGTGCCCTGCTCCCAGTCGGGCATAACCTGCATCACGGCAAACAACGCGGCAGACATCACCAGAACGGCAATCACCAGCTTTAAAAGAAACGCCCCCCACCCCGGTTGCGGCGTAAAAATTTTACGCTTGCGCAGTTGCCAGTAAAGCAACGACGCGTTCAGGCACGCCGCCAGGCCAATAGAGAGCGCCAGTCCGGCATGCTTCAGCGGGCCGATAAACGCCAGGTTCATGAGCTGCGTCATTATCAGCGTCACAATCGCGATTTTCACCGGCGTCCTGATGTCCTGGCGAGAATAGAAGCCAGGCGCCAGCACTTTCACCACAATCAAGCCTGTCAGCCCCACGGAATAGGCGATGAGCGCTTTCTGCGTCATTTCGGCATCGGTGATCGTGAATTTGCCGTACTGAAACAGAGAAACGGTAAGCGGTTTGGCCAGAATGCCAAGCGCTACCGCGCTTGGCAGCGCCAGCAGGAAACAGAGCCGTAGGCCCCAGTCCATCAGACGGTTATATTCGTCGTGGTTGCCGTTGGCGAAGCTTTTTGACAAAGAAGGCAAAAGGATAGTGCCCAGCGCTACGCCCAGCACGCCCGAGGGGAACTCCATCAGACGGTCGGCGTAATACATCCAGGAAACCGAGCCGGAAACCAGAAACGAAGCAAAGATAGTGTTGATGATAAGCGAGATCTGGCTCACGGAAACGCCGAGAATAGCGGGGCCCATCTGACGCACCACGCGCCGCGCGCCTGCATCGCGCAAATTAATGCGCGGCAACACCAGCATGCCGATTTTTTTCAGGTGCGGCAGTTGGTAAACCAGTTGCAACACGCCGCCGACCGTGACCGCCCAGGCCAGCGCCAGCACCGGCGGGTTGAAATGGGGCGCGGCGAAGAGCGCAAAGCCAATCATGCTGATATTCAGAAACGTTGGCGCGAACGCAGGTACTGAGAAACGGTTCCAGGTATTGAGGATGGCGCCCGCCAGCGAAGCCAGCGAAATCAGCAGAATATAGGGAAAGGTAATGCGCAGCAGCTGTGAGGTCAGCGCAAACTTATCCGCCGTATCGGCAAACCCTGGCGCCGTGACCAGAATCACCCACGGCGCGGCAAGCATGCCGGCGACGGTCACTACCGCGAGCGCCAGCGTCAGCAGGCCGCTGACATAGGCGACGAAAACCCGCGTGGCGTCTTCGCCTTGCTTGCTTTTATATTCCGCCAGAATAGGGACGAAAGCCTGTGAGAACGCCCCTTCGGCAAAAATGCGACGCAGCAGATTAGGCAACTTGAAGGCGACGAAAAAGGCGTCGGTCGCAAGACCGGCGCCAAACACCCTCGCCACAATGGCGTCGCGCGCAAAGCCAAGCACGCGGGAAAACATAGTCATCGAGCTGACGGCAGCCAGCGATTTTAATAAATTCATTGAGTTGGTGTTCCACAAACACTAACGCCTGCAAAGCAGGCGTCGGGGCGTTGAGCGAAGCGCTTAGTCTACTCAACTGCCGGGGAAATACTACCGGCAGTTGTTACGAGGAATTATTCGCTCATCGCCTCCCGCCAGAGTTTCTCGACGATGCGTTGGGCCAGCAGCGCCTGGTCGCCCGCGGTTTCCGGAACAGTCTGATTGGTTACGCAGTCGATAAAATGGCGGGCGCAGCCGACAAACCCGCGCTGCTCCAGCGTGCTTTGCCAGCCTGGCACCGGGCTTGCGACTACGCCTGCGCCGCGCTCTTCTCGCCAGTCGCGCATATCGGTCACTTCATAAAGGCCGCCGTCGGTGACCGCCTGCACCCATTCGCGCTGGCTTCCCGCCCGCCGGTGCATGCTGGTGGTGATTTGCAAACGCTCGCGCGCGAAGTGATGCTCGGCGTAAAGCATTTCGCCCTGTTCATTGGCAAGCAGCGTACCGCTTTGCAAAGCGCCCTCGCCCCCCGCCAGCCAGAGCGCGGTATCCACCACATGCAGGTAGTCATCAAGTAACGTGAAACGTAAATCGTGCGGGCCAACGCTGTCGGCGCGGTGCTTATCCATACGCAGCGAAGCCGCTGCATGCAGGCATGCTTTGAGCTGCTGATAACGCGGGGCGAAGCGACGATTGAAGCCCACCATTAACGTCAGCTTTTTACGGGCGGCCAGCGCCACCAGCTTTTCGGCATCCGCGAGATTTTCCGCAAGCGGCTTATCCACGCAAACGTGAATGCCCGCATTCAGCAGTTCGCTGACCACCTGATAATGGCTGCTGGTGGCGCTGTGCACGAAGACCGCGTCGCACTGGGCGGCAAGTCCTTGTAAAGAGTCGATATACGGCAGGCGATAAGCTTCGCATACCGGCAACGCTTTTGCTTTGGTGGGCGAGAACGCGCCCGCTAACTGCCAGCCGGTCGCATGAGAAAGCACCGGCAGCCAGGCCTTTTGCGCGATGCCGCCAAGCCCTACCACCCCAATACGCAGTTTGTTCATGTCAGTCTCCCAGGTGGCCCAGCAGAGAATCGAGCCGCGCTTTCAGCTCCGCCACTTCCGCTTCAAGCGCTTCGACGCGCTGCGTCAGTGAATCCGCCGGCGTGCTGACTGCCTCCACGGCGGTAAGTAAAGTTTCGGTTTCGCCGCTGAAAAGGTGCATATAGCGGCTTTCGCGCTTGCCAGGCTCCCGCGGCAGACGGGCGACAAACGGGCCGTCTTCGCGGTTCGCAAGCCCTTCCAGCGTGGTTTCCACTTCGGTCATATCGGCAAACTCGTACATTCTGCCCACCCGGCTTCGCAACTCGCCCGGCGTCTGCGGGCCGCGCAGCAAAAGCGTGGCGACAAGCGCCACTTCCGGCGGCGACAGTTTCAGCGCGCCGAATTCTGAATTACAAAAACGCTGCTCATATTTGGTAACGCGGTTGCCAAAGCCGCTGACGGTGCGCAGATAGTGACGCTTCACCAGCTCATCGAGCGTTTCCTGCACCTCGCGCTCGGTCAGGTTCATTACCGGCTCGCGGTTGGTTTTCTGATTACAGGCGGCGACAACGCTGTTAACCGACAGCGGATATTGCTCCGGCGTCGTGACCTGCTTTTCCAGCAGGCTGCCGATAACGCGGGCTTGCAGCGCGCTTAACTGATGTTTCATTTTTGCTCCTCAACGACCCGGGATCCATTCTCTGGCGGTCAGCGCAGTCAATACATGGTCGCGCCATACGCCGTCTATCAGCAGGTAATCTTTGGCGTAGCCCTCTTTTTCAAAACCAAGGCGGGCAAGCAGATCGCCGCTGCGCTTATTGTGCGGCATGTAGTTTGCCATGATGCGGTGCATGTGCTGCGTGCGCTGCATGTAACGAATAGCGGACGTCAGCGCTTCAAACATTAAGCCCTGCCCTTGCCACTGTTCGCCCAGCGAATAGCCGAGGTAGCAGGCATGGAACGAGCCGCGCACCACATTGGAAAAATTCGCCACGCCCCGGATCGCTTTTTCGTCCGGATCCAGCAGCGCGAAATAGAAAGCGCTGCCCTGCTTGTGCAGTTCGTTGATCATGCCAAGCCGGGCCTGCCAGCCGGAGGGGTAGCAATGGCTTTCGTCGCGCACCGGCTCCCAGGGCTTGAGAAACTGGCGGTTTTCGGCGTAGTAATCCGCCAGTCGCCAGGCGTCACGGTCGTGCACCAGACGCACCACCAGGCGATCGGTCGTTAGTCGTACTTTCGGCACGTTACTGCGGTAGCCAAACATTTATCATCCACTCCTTCGTCCACGATAAGCCACACGGCGCGAGCGGACGAACCTTCCGCAAGGCGCGCAGTAAGTTAACTATACCTGTGCAAGACAAACAGCGAAAACAACAACATACCATTTTCTGTCTGCGTGAGGCTATTTCGATTAACGCCGTGAATTAAACGTCTGGATCGATAAAAAAATATTGTGGTTACGAATATAGGAAAGTACCGGACGCACCCGCAAAATAGACACTCTTTTTCGCGCTTTCCCGGGAGGGGAAATGGCCAGCGTGTCGCAGGCAAGGAGCCTGGGTAAATATTTCCTGTTAATAGACAATATGCTCGTGGTACTGGGCTTTTTCGTCGTCTTTCCCCTGATCTCGATTCGCTTTGTCGACCAGCTTGGCTGGGCTGCGCTGATGGTGGGCATTGCGCTTGGCCTGCGTCAGTTTATCCAGCAAGGGCTGGGCATTTTTGGCGGCGCGATTGCCGACCGTCTTGGCGCAAGGCCGATGATTGTGACCGGCATGCTGATGCGCGCGGCAGGTTTCGCCACGATGGCGGTCGCCCAGGAACCCTGGATGCTCTGGCTTTCCTGCCTGCTTTCTGGCCTTGGCGGCACGCTGTTCGACCCCCCGCGTTCGGCGCTGGTAGTCAAGCTGGTACGCCCGCATCAGCGCGGGCGTTTTTTCTCCCTGCTGATGATGCAGGACAGCGCGGGGGCGGTGATCGGCGCCCTGCTCGGCAGCTGGCTGCTGCAATATGATTTTCGCCTCGTCTGCGGCGCCGGCGCGCTGCTGTTTGTGATTTGTGCAGGCTTTAACGCCTGGCTGCTGCCCGACTGGAAGCTTTCCACCATCCGCACGCCGATGCGCGAAGGCATGAGCCGGGTTGTGCGCGATAAACGATTTGTCACCTATGTGCTGACCCTTACCGGCTATTACATGCTGGCGGTACAAGTCATGCTGATGCTGCCAATTATGGTGAATGATATTGCCGGTACGCCTGCTGCGGTGAAATGGATGTATGCCATTGAAGCGACCCTTTCGCTCAGCCTGCTTTACCCTATCGCCCGCTGGAGTGAAAAGCGGTTTCGTCTTGAGCACCGCCTGATGGCGGGCCTGCTGCTGATGACCCTGAGCCTGCTGCCAGTCGGCCTGGCAGGCAACCTGCACCAGCTGTTTATCCTCATTTGCCTGTTTTATATCGGGTCGATTATTGCGGAGCCGGCGCGTGAAACGCTCGGCGCCTCGCTTGCCGACGCCCGCGCTCGCGGCAGCTATATGGGCTTTAGCCGTCTCGGTCTTGCCTTTGGCGGCGCCCTCGGTTACGCCGGCGGCGGCTGGCTGTTTGACGCAGGCAAAACCTTGCAGCAACCGGAGCTGCCATGGGCGATGCTCGGCGTTATTGGCGTCATGACCTTTTTTGCCCTGTGGTGGCAGTTCAGCCAGAAACGTCTTGAACCCACCATGCTCGAGCCGGGCGGCTGATTTGCCCCACCCTGGCTTCTCTTCCATACTGAAGGCACGGACGCCATAACAGGAGGAGAAACGTGAAGCTCTATATTTACGATCACTGCCCGTTTTGCGTGAAGGCGCGCATGATATTTGGGCTTAAGAACATCCCGGTTGAACTGAACGTACTGCTCAACGACGATGAAGAAACCCCGACCCGGATGATCGGCCAGAAGATGGCGCCGATCCTGCAAAAAGATGACAGCCGTTATCTGCCGGAAAGCCTCGATATTGTTTATTACATCGATAAGCTTGATGGTCAACCGCTGCTGACCGGTAAACGCAATCCGGCCATTGAAACCTGGCTGCGCAAGGTAAATGGCTATGTTAACCGCCTGCTCTTGCCGCGCATTGCCAAAGCGCCTTTTGATGAGTTCGCCACCCCGCAAGCGCGGGCTTACTTTGTGAAAAAGAAAGAGGCGGCGATTGGCCCCTTCGACGAACATCTATCGCACTCCGCAGGGCTTATCAAGAACATCAATGACGATCTTCGCGATCTCGATAAGCTCATCAAACAGCCTAACGCCGTTAACGGCGAACTTTCGGAAGATGATATTCATCTCTTCCCGCTGCTGCGCAACCTGACGCTGGTGGCGGGGGTCGAGTATCCCAGCCGGGTCGCGGATTATCGCGATAACATGGCCAAACAAACGCAGGTCAATCTTCTCTCCTCAATCTCCATTTAATCCTTATGCCGGTGGTCGCCACCGGCTTTTTCAGCCTTTTCCGCTGGTGGTTCTTATTCTGGCGCGACATGCTGCTTTATGTCAGGATCGTTTGATACGGATTTCGTGCCCATGTCGAGGAATAAGATGAAGAGCTTTATTATTGCCGCCGGACTGGTTATCAGCGGCCTGCTGGCCGGATGCAACCAGCTTACCCAGTACACAATCAGTGAACAGGAAATTAATCAGGCACTGCAAAAGCGCAATAATTTCTCGCGTGATATCGGCGTGCCGGGCGTGGCCGACGCGCATATTGTGCTGAGCAATCTGGCCAGCAAAATTGGCCGGGAGGAGCCGAACAAAGTCACGCTAACTGGCGATGCGAATCTGGACATGACTTCCCTTTTTGGCAACCAAAAGGCGACCATGAAGCTCACGCTTAAAGCGCTGCCGGTTTTTAATAAAGAAAAAGGCGCGGTCTATTTGCAGGAAATGGAAGTGGTAAACGCAACCGTCGAGCCGCAAAAAATGCAGGCGCTGCTGGAAACCCTTACGCCGTATCTGAATCAGTCATTGCGCAGTTATTTCAATCAAAGACCCGCTTATGTGCTGAGCGAAGATGGCAGCGAAGGTGAAAAACTGGCGAAAAAATATGCCAAAGGTCTGGAAGTGAAGCCTGGCGAAATTGTGATCCCTTTCGTTGACTAACCCTGAAGCCGGGGAAGCCTCCCCGGCATAACGCATGAAAAGGATGCAAACGAAAACGTTTACGCTTATCCTTAGTGCCCGGCGCAAATCCAGCCATTATTGTCCTTCCAGCCGGAGCATTTCATGACTGAACAACCCCAGGTGTTAACTATCCGCCGTCCTGACGACTGGCATCTCCATCTGCGCGATGGCGAGATGCTGCAAACGGTGCTGCCTTATACCAGCGAAACTTACGCACGCGCCATCGTCATGCCTAACCTGGCTCCGCCTGTGACAACGGTGGAAGCGGCTGTCGCTTACCGCCAGCGCATTCTTGATGCCGTGCCCGCAGGCCATTCTTTCGAGCCGCTGATGACCTGTTACCTGACCGACACGCTGGACGCCGACGAGCTGGCGCGCGGTTTTCAGCAAGGGGTGTTTACTGCCGCCAAGCTCTACCCTGCAAACGCCACCACCAATTCCAGCCATGGCGTGACCAGCATTGACGCGATTATGCCGGTGCTTGAGCGTATGGAAAGCCTCGGCATGCCCCTGCTTGTTCACGGCGAAGTGACCCACGCGGATATCGACATTTTTGATCGCGAAGCGCGGTTCATTGAAACCGTTATGGAGCCGCTGCGTCGTCGCCTGCCCGGGTTAAAAGTGGTGTTTGAACACATTACGACAAAAGACGCCGCGCAATATGTTCGCGAAGGCAACGAGCTTCTTGCCGCCACTATTACGCCGCAACACCTGATGTTCAACCGCAACCATATGCTGGTCGGCGGCGTGCGTCCTCATCTTTATTGCCTGCCCATCCTGAAACGCAGCGTCCATCAGCAGGCGTTGCGCGAGCTTGTGGCGAGCGGCTTTGAACGCGTTTTTCTCGGTACGGACTCCGCGCCGCACGCCCGCCATCGTAAAGAAGCGAGTTGCGGCTGCGCCGGCTGCTTTAACGCGCCCTCGGCGCTGGGCGCTTACGCGACGGTGTTTGAAGAAATGAATGCGCTGGCGCACTTTGAAGCGTTTTGTTCGCTTAACGGGCCCCGTTTCTACGGTCTGCCCGTCAACGAAGACACCATCGAACTGGTGCGCGAGGAAACTGAAATAGCGCAAAGCATCGCGCTCAGCGACGACACGATCGTGCCGTTCCTGGCGGGCGAAAAAGTCAGCTGGTCGGTAAAACGCGCTCGCTAATTTCCGCATTTCTCTCGCCCCCTGTTGCAAAGCATCATGTGAGCCTGTATAAATATACAGTATCGTTAACAGGGGGTTTTTATGCGCGTTGAAGTCACTATCGCCAGAACCACAACGCTGCCGCCCGGCGCTATTGACGCGCTGGCCAGCGAGCTTACCCGTCGTCTGGAACAACAGTTTCCCGAGTTTCCTAACCGCGTTCAGGTGCGCTATGCCGCAACCAATAACCTTTCGGTACTGGGGGCAGGCAAAGAAGCGAAAGATCGCGTAAGCGAAATTCTTCAGGAAACCTGGGAAAGCGCGGAAGACTGGTTTAGCGAACCCTGATTTAACTAAAATTTCTCTTATGGTGTCGTTTCCGGGCTTCGCCGCCCGGTTTTTTTATTTTCTGCTATTATTAATATCGTCTTTTCAGCATATCCTTATTGATTCCTTTCCTCCGCGCTTATCATTGAATAATTTGCTGATTTATTGTTCAAATAAATCAGATGTTTCAAAAAATGTGTTGCAGGGTATTTATTTCCGTCACTTTTTAGCTTATTCATTGATATACTTATACAGCTTCAGTAAAAACACGCATTGAAACCTCATCAGCCGTTGTCTTTAAACACGTACTAAGGGGGTTATAATGGAAAAAATTAATGAAGTAATTCAGACACATCCCCTTGTTGGATGGGATATCAGCACCGTAGACAGTTACGACGCGATGATGCTAAGGCTACATTACTTAACGTCCAATCCGTCTGACCATGAAGAGACGGAAATAGGCCAGACTTTATGGCTTACTACAGATGTAGCCCGACAATTTATTTCCATTTTAGAAGCTGGTATTGCAAAAATTGAATCCAGCGAGTACCAGGAAAACGATTATCGCAAGCATTAGTCTGATGCTTCCCTTATAACAAGCAGGCGCTCTTCGGAGCGCCATTATTATTTTTGGCCTTGTGCTCTTTCCCTCCCTTAATTACTCTGCTAAGCAAGACCTTATGCGGAGCATTCCCATGCAGTACGATTTGATCATCATTGGCAGCGGATCGGTCGGCGCAGCGGCAGGTTTTTACGCCACGCGCGCAGGCCTGAAAGTCCTTATGACCGACAGCGCCCATCCGCCGCACCAGCAAGGCAGCCACCATGGCGAAACCCGGCTTATCCGCCACGCCTACGGCGAAGGTGAAATTTACGTCCCGCTGGTGTTACGCGCCCAGGCGTTATGGGATGAGCTTCAGTCCCTTACCGAAGCCCGCGTTTTTCAGCGCAGCGGCGTTATCAACCTGGGCCCGGCCCAGTCCGATTTTCTTCGCAACGTGGCGCAGAGCGCCAGACGCTGGCAATTGCCCCTTGAATCGCTGAATGCGCAACAGTTAATGGCGCGCTGGCCTGAATTCAGCGTGCCTGAGGATTACATCGGCTTGTTCGAGCCGGATTCCGGGGTGCTCTATAGCGAAGCGGCTATCGCTAACTATATCCGTCTTGCCGAAGAGGCGGGTTGCGCCCAGCTCTTTAACTGCGCCGTTACGGCAATTGAACCGCAGGCGCAGGGTGTGCGCGTAGTCACGGAAGATGGCGACTATGAAGGTCGCAAGGTGCTCATCAGCGCTGGCACATGGGTTAAAAAGCTGGTGCCGGGGTTGCCGGTCACCCCCGTGCGCAAAGTCTTCGCCTGGTATCAGGCAGACGGGCGCTACAGCACAAACAACCATTTTCCGGCCTTTGCCGGCGAAATGGCAAACGGCGATCAGTATTACGGCTTTCCGGCGGAAAACAACGAACTCAAAATCGGCAAGCACAACGGCGGTCAGCTGATTAATGCGGCTGAAGAACGTAAACCCTTTGGCGCGGTGGCGACGGACGGCGCTGAAGCGTTCCCCTTCCTGCGCCAGCACCTGCCGGGAATAGGCGGCTGCCTCTATGGCGCTTCCTGCACTTATGACAATTCGCCGGATGAAGACTTTATCGTTGATACGCTTCCTGATTGTCCTCAGGCGATGATTGTCACCGGCCTTAGCGGTCACGGCTTTAAGTTCGCTTCTGTGCTGGGCGAGATAGCAAGCCAGTTTGCTGCTGATAAACCCATTGAGTTTGATCTTACGCCTTTCAGTCTGGCGCGGTTTAACTGATCCAGGCGGCCTGCGGGCCGCTTTTTTATTGCCTGGCTAACATGGATTGATAAAAGGAGCCGTTGTGCAGCGTTTGATTCACTTTCTTGTTAACAATGTGCGTCGGCATCTTTTGCTTTATCTGGCGCTTTCCGCCTTGCTGGCGCTGCTTGACCTGCTATGGATTTACTATCATTAACATCAGACGCATTCAAAATAATTGACTTAACACTTACATAAACTGACAACGCGGATGATTATTGCGCCACTATTTTCTTTTGGTTATAACGAAATAACCGATTACGCGGCGAAACAGCAAGAATAAATAGCTATCAGGCCGCCGTTTTCTGTTTTCAATCGCCCAAACTTATCAATCAAATTTATTGAATAACATCGTTGATTTTTTTGGTTTGCTTTTAATTTCCCCTGCCTTCACTGTGACAGCATCTTTTTATTAACGGATGCGTAACAATGCAGTGGCGTAATACTCCGTCGCAATATGGACATTTTTCAGTACTGCTTCACTGGCTGATGGCGCTTGCCGTTTACGGCATGTTTGCGCTGGGGCTGTGGATGGTGACGCTCGGCTATTATGATGTCTGGTATCACCGGGCGCCTGAATTGCATAAAAGCATCGGCATCGTCATCTTTCTTTTTTTACTAGTGCGGGTTATCTGGCGCTTTATGTCGCCGCCGCCGCCTCCGCTCACCTCTTATTCCCGTTTGACGCGCGTAAGCGCCGTAGCCGCCCACATTTTGCTTTATCTGCTGCTGTTCGCCATTTTGCTGAGCGGGTATCTGATCTCCACGGCCGAAGGCAAACCGATCAGCGTTTTTGGTCTGATTGATATTCCGGCGCTGTTCAGCGGTGCGGGAGAACAGGCGGATACGGCAGGCGATATCCACCTCTGGCTCGCCTGGAGCGTGGTCGTTCTTTCGGTGCTCCACGCTTTCGCCGCGCTGAAGCACCATTTCATCGATAAAGACGTAACACTCAAGCGCATGCTTGGCAAATCGTCGCATTAACCAAGGAGTGATAAATGAAAAAAAGCCTGATGGGGTTAACGCTCGCCGCCCTCTTTCTGACCACCGGTTCCGCCGTTGCGGCCGATTACAAAATTGATAAAGAGGGCCAGCACGCCTTCGTTAACTTCCGTATCAAGCACCTTGGCTACAGCTGGCTGTATGGCACGTTCCGCGATTTTGACGGCACCTTTACCTTTGACGAGAAAAACCCGTCGGCGGATAAAGTGAACGTGACTATCAACACCACCAGCATCGACACTAACCACGCCGAGCGTGACAAACACCTGCGTAGCGCTGAATTCCTGAACGTGGCGAAATTCCCGCAGGCAACCTTCACCTCCACATCTGTGAAGCAGGATGGCGACGAGCTGGATATTACCGGCAACTTCACTCTTAATGGCGTAACCAAGCCGCTGACGCTGGAAGCGAAACTGATTGGCCAGGGCGACGACCCGTGGGGCGGCGTGCGCGCAGGCTTTGAAGCGGAAGGGAAAATCAAGCTGAAGGACTACAACATTACTACCGATCTCGGCCCGGCTTCTCAGGAAGTGGATCTGATTATTTCGGTGGAAGGCGTACGCCAGAAGTAATCCCGGCGACGGTTTCAGCCATAAAAAAGCCTCCTTGCGGAGGCTTTTTTCGTTATTCCGGATCGGGGATCCCGAGCGCGGTATTCAGCCTTCCGCGCGATTTATTGAAGATTTTATTGCCGTTTTCGCGACCGGCGCGGCGGCGGCGCTGCTCCTCTTCAGGAAGCTGGCTTTCTTCACGGCACAGTTCACTGCAACAACCCTGAAATTTCTCTGCGCAGGCCGGGCACTGGATGAATAACAGATGGCAACCGTCGTTCTTACAGTTGGTGTGGCTGTCGCACGGCGCGCCGCACTGGTGACAGTGCGCGATAACGTCATCAGAAATGCGCTCGCCCATGCGTTCATCAAAGACAAAGTTTTTACCGACGAAACGCACTGGCAGCCCCTGCTCGCGGGCTTTGCGCGCGTATTCGATAATGCCGCCTTCAATGTGCCAGACTTTATTAAAACCGTTATGGCGCATCCAGGCGCTCGCTTTTTCACAGCGAATGCCGCCGGTACAGTACATGACAATTTTCTTGTCTTTGTACTCCTGCATCATCTCCACCGCTTTCGGCAGCTGCTCGCGGAAGGTATCCGCCGGGATCTCCAGCGCATTTTCAAAATGCCCCACTTCATATTCATAGTGGTTACGCATATCGATAAACACCGCGTCCGGGTCATCCAGCATGGCGTTAACTTCAGCCGCCTTGAGGTAGTCGCCCACGTCGCTGGCGTTGAATGTCGGGTCTTCAATGCCGTCGGCGACTATGCGCTCGCGCACCTTCATGCGCAGCACCCAAAACGATTTACCGTCATCGTCGAGCGCAATATTCAGTCGCAGGCCGTCCAGCGCCGGATCAAAACCGTACAGCAGCGTGCGAAACGCCTCAACTTTGCTTTGCGGCACGCTAATTTGGGCATTGATGCCCTCATTCGCCAGGTAAACGCGACCAAAAACGTTGAGATCGGTAAACGCTTTATAGAGCGCATCGCGCGTCGCTTTCGGGTCGGCAATAGTGAAGTACTTATAGAATGAGATAGTGGTGCGCGGCTCGGTTTCGGCCAGCATACGCGCCCTCAGTTCCTCATTCGAAATGCGGTTGTGTAACACTGGCATGGTGTACGTGTCCTGCAATCGTTAGGGGAGTGAAAATCGGCGGGCATGATATAGCAATTACCGGTAATTTACATCCATGAATTTTGCGCTACATTTCCATCACTTTGTTTCTGCACATTTCTCATAACTGGCGTGAAAACCGCCGCCTGTCGCCCGTGAATTTTGGCAGGACGGAAAAAAATGTCACAATGTCCCTAACAAGTGGACTGACCCGCAACCTGATGGAATTTTCATGACGACCCATTTACCGCAATTCAACCGCGCTTTGCTCCATCCCCGCTACTGGCTGACCTGGCTTGGCATCGGCTTGCTTTATCTTGTCGTGCTGCTGCCCTACCCGGTAATTTACCGCCTGGGTTGCGGTATGGGCCGCCTGGCGATGCGCGTAATGAAGCGCCGCGCGCGTATCGCCCACCGTAATCTGGAACTTTGCTTTCCGGAAATGAGCGAAACCGAGCGCCAAAAGCTGGTTGTGAAGAATTTTGAATCCGTAGGCATGGGCCTGATGGAAACCGGCATGGCCTGGTTCTGGCCGAACTGGCGCATAGAACGCTGGTTTGACGTTTCTGGCGTGGAGCCGGTTAAAGCGCTGCTGGCGCAAAAAAAGGGCATTTTGCTTATCGGCCTGCATTTTTTGACGCTTGAGCTGGGCGCTCGCATTTTTGGCATCCATACGCCAGGCATCGGGGTCTATCGGCCGAACGATAACCCGCTGCTCGACTGGCTGCAAACCTGGGGACGGCTGCGCTCCAATAAAACCATGCTCGATCGTAAAGATCTCAAGGGCATGATCAAAGCGCTGAAGAGCGGCGAAATCATCTGGTATGCGCCGGATCACGACTACGGCCCGCGCAATAGCGTTTTCGTTCCGCTCTTCGCGGTGGATCAGGCGGCCACGACGTCCGGCACCTGGATGCTGGCGAAAATGTCCAAAGCCTGTATCGTTCCCTTTGTGCCTCGCCGCAAGCCGGACGGCAAAGGCTACGAACTTATCGCGCTGGAGCCGGAATGCCAGCCGCCGCTGGGCGATGCCGAAGAGACGGCGGCCTGGATGAACAAAGTGGTGGAAAAATGCATTCTGATGGCGCCGGATCAGTATATGTGGCTGCACCGTCGTTTCAAAACCCGTCCGCAAGGCGTTCCCTCCCGCTATTAATTTTGCTGCCCCGGCGAAATTCAGCCCGGGGCGGTAATAATGTCCCGGCGCGTAGCGTTTCCCTCTAAGGCGCTGATGCTGAACATTATATTTCTCCCCTTTTTTTCGCTTTCTTACTTGCGATTACGGATCTTCGTCTATCCTTTCCTGAAACAACCATGTCTGTTCAGGGAGAAAATTATGTCCATGTTTGCAACGCTTGAAGAAGCCATCGACGCTGCACGCGAAGAGTTCCTCGCCGACAATCCGGGGATGGACGAAGAGGATGCGGTTGTCCAGCAACTCAACATCCAGAAATATATTCTGCAAGACGGTGAAATTATGTGGCAGGTCGAATTCTTCGCTACCGACGAAGAGCAAGGCGAGTGCCTTCCGGTTTTAAGCGGCGAAGCGGCGCAAAGCGTCTTTGACGGCGATTACGACGAAATCGAGCTTCGTCAGGAGTGGCTGGAAGAGAACACGCTGCACGAATGGGATGAAGGCGAGTTTCAGCTTGAGCCGCCGCTGGATACCGAAGAAGGTCGTACAGCGGCAGATGAATGGGATGAGCGCTAACGCTTATTCATAGGGGCCGTGCTGCATGTCTATCGGCAACAACAGCGTGTCGAAGACCAGCGAAAACGGCAGATCAAGCACCGTGACGTAACGCCACGCTGAATCTCTTACATCCCACTGAACGCCGGGGTAATACTGGTTGCCATGTCCCTGCCCCGGCACCGTCCGACTGATTATGCTGCCGCATCCGCTCAGCAGACAGGCTGCCAGAACCAGCGCCAATGCTTTCACGCTAAACCTCACCATTTCCTGTTTCCGCTAAGTATAAGGTGTAACCCGTTCGGGTGAAAAAAAAGCCGGCCACCAGGGCCGGCATTTTCACTAACGCTTGTTTATCCGTGTGTTTTAAGCGCATGCGGATTCAACTGCAACGCTTTGTAGTGGCTTATCCACGAGGAATAGCGCTCCGGCGTCGCCCAGACGCGGTAGTGCAGACGCGCCATGGTTACCGGGTCGCTTAACAGCACCAGACGACGATCGCGGTTGAGTTTTTCCGGCGTTTCATTCAGCGCCTGTTCAACATGACGGTCGCGGGCGATTTCCAGCACCTGGCTTGCGCGGTGGCGCGCGGTGGCCATCGCTGTCGCCAGCGCGTTGAAAGAAGGATGGAACACAGCGTGCATAAACCCATCTTCCAGCGAGCGGCTGCGGTTCAGCTCCAGGTACTTATCGGTATCCACCAGCACCTGCGGCGGCGAATACTCTTCCGGGATCAGGAAAAGCTTCCAGCGCTTCGTGCGCAGACCCACCGTTGCGCGGCTTGAAATCACCGAGACAAACGGCGAGAGGATCAGCGAGAAGACGATAGGCGCCAGCCAGAAGAGGAAGCGCAGGTCGAGCCATGCCATCCCTACCGCCCAGACCAGGCCCAGCAGCAGTTGCGAACCGTGGCGCATAAAGGCTTCGCTCCAGGGGGTGGAGTCGTCATCGCGCTGCGGCGAATTCCAGACCACTTCCCAGCCCAGGAAGGCGCTGACCACAAACACGGTATGGAACAGCATGCGAACCGGAGCAAGCAGCACGGAGAAAAGCACTTCCAGCAGCAACGAAAGCGTTACGCGCAGGAAGCCGCCATACTCTTTCGAGCCTTTACACCAGATAAGCACCACACTCAGCAGCTTCGGCAGGAACAGCAGCACCATGGTCGAAGCAAACAGCGCAATCGCCAGCTCAGGACGCCACTGCGGCCACACCGGGAAGAGCTGGCGCGGTTGCAGGAAGTACTGCGGCTCGGTAAGCGCGTGAACCACCTGAAGCGCCGTTGAGAGCGCGAGGAACAAGAACCAGAGCGGCGCCGAGAGATAAGACATCACGCCCGTCAGGAACACCGCGCGGTGAACCGGGTGCATGCCTTTTACCAGGAACAAGCGGAAGTTCATCAGGTTGCCGTGGCACCAGCGACGGTCGCGCTTGAGTTCATCCAGCAGGTTCGGCGGCAGCTCTTCATAAGAGCCCGGGAGATCGTAAGCTATCCACACCCCCCAGCCGGCGCGACGCATCAGCGCGGCTTCCACAAAGTCATGGGAGAGGATAGAACCGGCGAACGAGCCTTCGCCCGGCAGCGGCGCCAGCGCGCAATGCTCGATAAACGGCTGCACGCGGATAATGGCGTTATGGCCCCAGTAGTGCGACTCGCCAAGCTGCCAGAAATGCAGGCCGGCGGTAAAAAGCGGGCCATAGACGCGGGTGGCGAATTGCTGGCAGCGCGCATAAAGCGTATCCATACCGGACGCTTTCGGCGAAGACTGGATAATCCCTGCGTTCGGGTTCGCTTCCATCAGGCGGACAAGCCCTGTCAGACACTCGCCGGTCATCACTGAGTCCGCATCCAGCACCACCATATAGCTGTACTGGCTGCCCCAGCGACGGCAGAAATCGTCGATGTTGCCGCTTTTACGTTTCACGCGGCGGCGACGGCGGCGATAGAAAATTTGCCCCTCGCCCTGCACTTCAGCAATCAGCTCCATCCAGGCTTTTTGTTCCGCCACGCAAATATCGGGGTTGTAGCTGTCGCTCAGGATATAAACGTCGAAATGTTGCTGCTGCCCGGTGGCCTTCACGGATTCCCAGGTCGCCCGCAGGCCCGCGAAAACGCGGTCAACGTCTTCGTTACAGATAGGCATAATGAGCGCAGTGCGATGTTCCGGATTTATCGGTTCATCGCCCACTGTGGAAGCGGAAATACTGTATTTGTCGCGCCCAATCAGCAGTTGTAAAAAGCCCATCAGCGCGGTCCAGAAACCGGCGGAGACCCAGCAGAAAAGAATAGCGAAGAGAATAAGGATGCCGCTTTGCAACACGTAAGGCAGGAGTTGCATAAAGGACACCCAGATATCCTGCCCTACCATATCGGCCGGATTAATGAGCGCCCAGCCCTGATAAGGAAGGATCGTCTTCATGTACCAAGTGGCGACCACGGTCTGGGAGAGCGTCAGCAGCAGCAGAATGTAGCGACGGATAGTGCCGACGGTGCGCCACTTTTGCTCTGCGGCGCGCTCCTCTTTTGAAAGGCGAGCCATATAGCGCGGAAGTACTTCCCTTCCGCGCAGGCGATCCCAGAAGCGGCCAATCGGGTTGGTGCGCCACGGGTCGGGAAACATGGAAGAGCGCTTTGCTTTCGGCATCGCCTCCAGTTGCGTGCGCCCCTCGTCATCCTTAATAAGCTGGCCTTCCGCCAGCGAATCCGGCCAGCTGTGCTCAAGGCGCGCCTTTACCGAGCCCAGCGGCGTATCATCGTCCCGCTCGTAAACGCGGCCTTCGCCGCCCAGCGCCTCGTGGACGCCGCGCAGCTCGCCATCCGGCAGCGCCGCTTTTTCAGCGGCGCCAGGCGGCAGCAGGTTAATATACTCAGTCGACTTATTCATTGGCAGGTAGCTGATAGCTCCAGGTTTCACTCAGCGTCTGGTCGCCGTTCATCAGCGCAGCACGCATGTCGGTGGTTTTCTTCGCGTCTTTGATCTTCACGCGCAGCGTCATACGCCAGCCCTGCGTCACCGGGTTATAGCGTACGTTGCTGTCAACGATTTCGCCGTTATCGCCAATGCTGGTTTGCGCAGCCACTGGCGTTTCCGGCGGCAGCGCTTTCATATCGGCGCCAGCGAAGTCCACAATAAACGCGATAGTGCCATCCGGCTGGCGGATAAGGTTGGACTGTTTCACATCGCCCGTAGAGCGGCGAGTTTGCAGCACATAAGCATTATCGGCGGCATGAAGCTTATCTTCATCACGGCTGAAGGTGATGGTGTACTTGAAGTTCATCTCCTTGCCCGGCTCCGGCAGTTGATCCGGCGTCCAGTAAGCCACGATGTTGTCGTTGGTTTCGTCGTTGGTCGGAATTTCAACCAGTTCGATTTTCCCTTTGCCCCACTGGCCCTGCGGCGTTACCCAGGCGCTTGGACGCTGATCGTAACGATCGTCGAGATCTTCAAAGCGGTTGAACTCGCGGCCGCGTTGCAGCAGGCCGAAGCCCTGCGGGTTTTCGGTGCTGTAGCTGCTCACGGCCAAATGGCGCGGGTTATTCAGCGGGCGCCAAATCCATTCATTATTACCAGCATGAATAGACAGGCCGTTGGAATCGTGCAGCTCCGGACGGAAGTTGGTGTTTGGCGACGGTTGATTCGGCCCGAACAGGAACATACTGGTCAGCGGCGCTACGCCAAGCTTGCCGACTTTATCGCGCAGGTAAACTTTCGACTGCACATCAACCACCGTGTCGCTGCCCGGCATAATAACGAAGCGATAGGCGCCGGTTGCGCGCGGCGAGTCAAGCAGCGCATAAATCGTCAGGCGCTTGTCGTTGGGCTTCGGACGCTCGATCCAGTACTCGCGAAAACGCGGGAACTCTTCGCCGGAGGGCAAGGCGGTATCGATGGCCAGCCCGCGCGCGGAAAGGCCATACACCTGGCCCTGACCGATAACGCGGAAATAACTTGCGCCGAGCATGCTGACAATTTCGTCGTTCTTATCTTTGCTGTTGATGGGATAAAGCACTTTGAAACCCGCGAAACCCAGGTCTTTCACGGTGTCTTTATCGTGCTGGACGTTACCGAAATTAAAATAATCCGGGCTGTACTTGATCTTGTGTACGGCATTGGCCGTCACTTCGTTCAGCGTGACCGGCACATCGAAGTACATACCCTGATGGTAGAATTCGAGCTTGAACGGAGTTTTTATTTTGCTCCAGTAAGCTTTGTCGTGATTGAACTGGATCTGTTGATAGTCCGCGTACTTCATATCGCGGAAGACGGAGGGCAGGTTGCTTTTAGGTGCTTCGTAGCTTTTACCCGCTAATGATTTCGCCTGTTTTGCGACATCATCGATAGTGAAGGCCCAAACCGAAGTGGTATAAAGGGACAACATCACTGCCGCACCCAACCAGCGCATTTTCATCATTTGTGGTTTATGTTTCATATTAACCAGCACATCCCCCTTTGTGTGCTTCAATCAATCCGATCCATTTTAATGGAAACTTGAGCTTTCCGACAACACAATCCCCGCTTTGTTCAGCCGCTGGCTCAGGTATTAAGCAAATGAATGCGCGCGACTTTCGCTTTTAGATTTTCTCCTGGAGACAGGTTATCTACGTTGGTGTAGGGTTGCCGCCGAATCTAAACACAAACCGTCTCAGGGATAAGACGAATAGTCTGAGAATGACCGGAGTTATATGACTAACACACCTGTACAGCGAGAATTTTTCCTTGATTCCATCCGTGCATGGTTAATGCTGCTGGGGATCCCTTTCCATATCTCGCTGATTTATTCCAGCCATCAATGGCATGTTAACAGCCTCGCCCCTTCCGCCTGGCTGACGCTGTTCAACGATTTTATCCATGCTTTTCGCATGCAGGTTTTCTTTGTCATATCCGGCTATTTTTCTTACATGCTCTTTCTGCGCTACCCGCGCAAGCGCTGGTGGAAGGTGCGTGTCGAACGTGTTGGCATACCTATGCTGACCGCGATCCCCCTGCTTACGTTGCCGCAATTTCTGATGTTACAACAGGTAAAAGGCACGGCGGGAAACTGGCATACGCTGTCGCTGTATGAAAAATACAACACGCTGGTCTGGGACCTTATCTCCCATCTCTGGTTTCTGCTGGTATTAATTATTTTAACTACGCTTGGACTGGCGCTGTTCGCTAAATTAAACCGCCGTGCTGAACAACCGGAAGGGGGCTTTTTCAGCCGCTTAACCCTGGGCAAGCTCTCGTTGGTTTTCCTGCTGCTGGGCCTGCTTTATGCGGCGCTGCGGCGCGCCATTTTTATTCTTCATCCTCAGTTACTAAGCGACGGGCTGTTTAATTTCGCGGTGATGCAAACCCTTTTCTACCTGCCTTTTTTCCTGCTTGGGGCGCTGGCGTTCAAACATGAAAGCATCAAAACGCTGTTCACCAGGCCTTCGCTGGGTTGCGCTATTGCCGCAGCGTTCGCTTTTGGCGCTTATCTTTTGAATCAGCGTCTTGGCAGCGGCGATGCCTGGCTATATGAAACGGAAAGCGTGATTACGATGCTGATGGGGCTGTGGATGGTGAACGTGGTGTTTGCGCTGGGGCATCGGCTGCTGAATTTTAAATCCTCCCGCGTCACCTATTTTGTTAACGCCTCATTGTTTATCTACCTGGTGCATCATCCGCTAACGCTCTTTTTCGGCGCTTACATCACGCCGCATATCGCCTCAAATACGCTTGGCTTTCTTGCCGGGCTGGTTTTCGTGATCGGCATAGCGCTGGTGTTATATGAACTGCATCTGCGCGTAGCGCTGCTGCGTTTTCTCTTTTCTGGCAAGCCGCAAAATAAGGTCGTCAGCCTGACCTCTTCCATCAATTCATAACGCCCGGGCGGGCCGCGCAGAACGCAGGCCCGCTCAAAGCAACCATTCCACCGGCAGCCACGAGGCAAGTCGCACCAGCAGGCGCTGGCTCAGGCGAGTTTTCGGCTCCTTCTTCAACACCTTTTCTTGCCCGTCCTGGTGCTCAATCCAGTTGATGCGGCCCCATCGGTCAAGACGCAGCGTCCAGGCCGCCTCCCGCTGGTTACGGGTAAAGCGCTGGTGGAACAACTTCGCCAGCGACTCGCTTTCTATCACAAAGCCCATTTCCGTATTGAGCATGGCGGAGCGGGGGTCGAAATTGAACGAGCCAATAAAGACATGATGGTCGTCCACACTAAACGTTTTCGCATGCAGACTGGCGCCGGAGTTGCCGGTAAGCCCCCGGTCATGCTGCACCGGGCCTGCATCGCGGGTGGGTTTTAGCTCATAAAGCTCCACGCCATGCCGAAGCAGTTTTTTGCGCCAGCGGGCATAGCCGGCATGCACGACCGCCACGTCGTTTGCGGCCAGCGAATTTGTCAACACCGCGACGCGAACGCCCTTACGCCGCAGGGTCAACAGCAGCGCAACGCCCGAACGGGTGGGCACGAAATAAGAAGAGATAATGTCGATAGATTTTTCAGGCTGACCAATCAGGTTCATCATACGCTGCGGCAGCAGCGTATGTTCACGCGCTTTCCCCTGCCCTTTACGCGGGTCGTCGCTGACTAAGCGGGTTTTCGCCCAGATGAGTTGCAGGGTACGCGATTCAAGATGCGTCGCGAAACGGGTGCTAGAGAGGCGATCCAGGTAGCGACGGGCGACAGGATCGCTCTTCCAGTCTTCCGGCAACTGAACGCGCGCGTCTATCTCTTCATCGTTAACATCCAGCACTTTTTGCAGCGTCGAGACCGAACCGCTGCGCCAGTAACGCTCAAAGTCCTGTTCAACATCGGCGACTACCGGGCCGATAGCCAGCACGTCGAGGTCGGAAAAGAGCGGCTGTTCGCCTGCGCCAAAATAAGCGTCGCCTACGTTACGCCCGCCAATAATGGTCACCTCGCCGTCTACGGTGAAGCTTTTATTGTGCATGCGGCGATTAAGGCGGGCGAAATCCGTCAGATACCCTAAGGCGCGCAGCGTGCGAAAGGAAAAGGGATTAAAGAGGCGCACTTCAATAAGCGGATGGGCATCGAGCATACGCAGCGTGCTGTCGAGCCCCAGCGTATTATTGTCATCGAGCAAAATGCGCACTTTTACACCACGTCGGGCAGCCGCGAGCAGCGCGCTGAACAGCAGCCGCCCGGACATATCATCCTCCCAGATGTAGTACTGAACATTGATAGTCTGCTCCGCCATCCCTGCGAGCAGGTAACGGGCGGCGAACGCATCCAGACTGTCATCCAGCGGATGCAGCCCGCTGTAGTGAGGATGCTGCGCCGTCGCAGGCGCAATCGCGCGCCCAAGGCGTGTGCCATGTGGCTCAGACCGGGAATCGTTGGGTAAGTAACCTTTGGTAAAGTCGGGCGTTTTCTTCGTCATAGCAGACAAAGTATACCTGCTCCGGTAAGGGGTGCCTGGTGAGATAATCCGAAACGGTGTCCATAGCGATTTGCGCCGCCGCCGCTTTCGGATAACCATAAATGCCTGTGCTGATGGCCGGAAACGCCACGCTCCGATAGCCGTTGGCCGTAACCAGTTGTAGGCTGTTGCGATACGCGTCGCTTAAAAGCTGCGCCTCGTTGTCGTTTCCGCCCCGCCATATTGGCCCAACGGTATGCACCACGGCTTTGGCGGGGAGTTCCCCCGCCTCAGTGATAACCGCGTGGCCCGGGGCGCACTCGCCCTGTTGCTGACGCACAATTTTACAGGCAGCCAGCAGCGCAGGCCCTGCGGCGCGGTGAATAGCGCCATCCACGCCGCCGCCGCCAAGTAACGAGGGATTGGCGGCGTTGACGATAACATCCACCTCGAGGCGGGTAATGTCGTCTTCCAGTACTTGTATGCGGTTTTGCATGGTGACCTCCTGACATGAAGCGATGATGTTAGTGTAGATCACCCCACAACGCTGCCGATGTCGGTAAGCGAAACCGTAAAGCTTTACTGATAGTCCACCTGCAACACGCCGAGGCGATGGGCGTTATCAAGCCATTTCAACTGCGCCGTGGCGTTGGCCGCCTTCAGGCTGACCTCATTCATGTGGTTTACGGCGAGCGTTTGCCGGTTAAATTTCCCGTCTCTGTAACAGGAAAAGGCGACGTGAGTCTGTGAGTTTTCTACCGTGCAGGCATCTTCCACAACCGCGCCGATGAAATGAATGACGCCGTCGGGCGCTTGTTGAGCGAAAGCGGTCAGCGAGACCAACAACAGCGCGCCGGCAGCGGCGTGTGAGTAAGTTGAAAGGGTCATTTGCAGGGCTCCATTATCGGCTTTTGCCGTTGGGTTGTTGTTATATAAACAGTAGCTATAAAAGCGACTTAACGCGCGGCGCTAACGTTCGCTTTTATGTGAGCTTTATCCTGTTCTTTACGCTATTTTCGGCAGCTTTAGCATAAACCTGAGCCCTGCTTTTTATACCCGCCCCGGCGGCGACCACTGGCGCGAAAGGTGGAGCGCGTTTCCGTCGCTCACTGTCACGGTGACGATAATATTGTCGCCAGGCTGGGCGGAGAGCGTAATTTGTGAAAGGGCGTAAGGCTCCCCTGCCCTGATATTCACCCTGCCGCTCTGTCGGGTGGTGCTGTTACCTGATGCGGCCTGCCGTGACGTCTCCATCTGGATGCGGCACTGGCAATCTTCATTAAGCGTAACCTGCGGCGTTATCGTCCACATATCCCCTTGCTGGCGGGCATCAAAATTTATCTGGCTGGTCAACGCGGCAAGTAAAATCAGCGTATGCATTTTCTTCTCCCGAAAAAAAAACAGGGCTTGCGCCCTGTTTTTATTGCTCAATGTTCTACAGGCAACTTAGTGCTGCGCAGCGTTAGCCGTGTTGAAAGCGCCAACCTGAGTCACGTAAACCTGAGAAGAAGAAGCAGACTGGTTAACCGTCGCGTTGTTCAGGTGACCATCCTGGTTAACGGTGGTGGCAGAGTTACGGCTGCTCCACTGGTTAACAGTCGCATTGTTGCGGAAACCATCCTGGTTTACGGTCACGCCGGAATCAGAGCCGCCCCACTGGTCGATAGAAGCCGTCTGGCCGTGGCCGTTCTGGGTCAGTTTGATGAAGCTGTTGTCAGAACCCTGCCCGGTATCAGCAACATGGTTAGAACCACGTTGTTTGATTTCAGTCGTAGAGTGGTAAGCATCAGATTGCAGTGCGTTAGCATTGTTGCTGGTACCGTACTGATAAATTTTCAGGCTTGAATCTTCACCATACTGATGAAAAGGAGCTGCCAGTGCGCTACCAGAAACTACCATTGCTGCCAATGCTGCGACTTTGAAAAATTTCATGGTTTCTTCCCCATAGGATTGAAGTTAAATAAGTCTGCATAACGTTCAACGTTGAATAACGCGAACCGCCATTTGCGACTGTTTTTGCACTACAACTGCAGTTTTTTGCGTACCAGACTGGATAATATCCGCACGGTTAGCCGAACCTTTTTGAATAACCAGCGCGGTATTATCGTAACCCTCTTGTTTTAGGTTCACTTCATTGCCGTAGCCCTGTTGTGAAACGTAAGCAAGATTGTAATATCCTGATTGGTCAATGTTTGCGCGGTTAGCGACGCCGGTCTGGCTAATCACTGCCTGCAATTTATTACCATCCTGGCGAACCCAGGCATCATTATTGCTGCCTGTTTGACCAATTATCGCGGCCTGATTCAACGAGCCTTTGCTTATTTCATTCACGGCAAAGTTATATTCCGAAGCTGCAAGATCAAAATGACTTGCATGAGCTAAACCAGGCACACCCAGTATTGTTAACATCGTAAACAACAATTTGTTTTTCATGTCTCCACCCTGGACCTGGTTGTTTATTTCGCGAAATAAACAACATGCCAACGACTAATAAGTAAACGCAACAAATAATGTGCTATCGCCGCGTTACGGAAAAGAGTATGTCCAGAGGGGCATTTTAAATATCTCACCTGCGAGTAGGATTTTTATCACCGCATTCACCCCAAAGCATGAGATTGATTTTGGTGGCCTTTCTGTGGCGCCTTTTCTTAATCTCCTGATGGGTGTTTTTGTTTTGTCACTTTGCCTTCATCAGACTGAAAACTCATTGCTGTCCGCAATCCCCAACACAAATAATGATAATTTTGGACAGATAGATGTAACGGGCCCTCTCTTTTCTTAAGGTAAACTTTTCGTAAAGCCATCATTAGAAAGAGGGGTATATTTTCTGAGATTTACCACTTTTGCCTTTTTATAAAAACATATATAAATCATAATGATATAGATAATCAAGCCGTAAAAAAAACGATGCAATTGATAAAAAATGTACAACTTTTCCATCAAAAACAAATACACAGAAAAAGATATCGTTAACATTTTAATATCTTGAGTTACATCTAGTTACATCTTTAACACTTGCTTTAAGATTGGCAATGACTAGATTGAACTCATCAGAACTTTCTTGGTTTTAGTTTTTTCACGCCCTCCCGGGGCATGATGTTTTGTTATTAACACACGCAGCAGTGCATTTTCCCAGTAACCTCTGGCGGATTACTTTTGTTTGTAATCCCTTGCCGGGAACCAAATAAAAAGAGTGGAGTTTCATCATGTTTAATGAAGTCCTTAGTTTACCTGGTCAAACCTTATTATTGATTACCAAACCTTCATTACAAGCTACCGCATTATTGCAGCACCTTAAGTCTTCTTTAATGCTCAATGGCAAGCTCCATAACATTCAGCGTTCGCTGGATGAAATTCCCGTGAATGGCTTGATCTTGCTGGATATGATGGAGGCGGATAAAAAGCTTATTCAGTACTGGCAGGAAAATTTAGGCCGCCGTAATAACGTTAAGGTTTTGCTGCTCAATACGCCGGAAGAATACCCCTTCCGCGACATCGAAAACTGGCCGCATATCAACGGCGTTTTCTACTCCAATGAAGATCAATCGCGCGTTATCGAAGGCATGCAGGGCGTGATACGCGGCGAATGCTACTTCAGCCAGAAGCTGGCAAGCTATCTCATTACCCGTTCAGGTCATTACCGCTTTAACAGCGCGGAATCCGCCCTGCTGACGCACCGTGAGAAAGAGATCCTGAATAAACTCCGCGTCGGGGCCTCTAACAATGAGATAGCCCAGTCGCTGTTTATCAGCGAAAACACCGTCAAAACCCATCTCTACAATCTTTTCAAAAAGATTTCGGTGAAAAACCGCACCCAAGCCGTCTCCTGGGCCAATGACAATCTCAGACGATAACATGATGAAAAAGTTAACCGGCTGGTTACTGGCCGCAGGGATCCTGTGCGCCAGCGGCGGCGCCCGGGCGCTGGAAGTGGAAGTGCCTGGGCTGTTAACCGATCACACTGTATCGTCCGTCGGGCATGATTTTTATCGCGGCTTTAGCGATAGATGGGAAAGCAATTACAGCGGGAACTTAACGATTAATGAACGGCCCAGCGCCCGTTGGGGCAGCTGGATCACCATTACCGTTGAGCAGGATGTTATTTATCAGGTTTTTTTATTCCCGACGAAGCGTGATTTTGACAAAAACGTTGACCTCGCACTGGCCCAGACTCATGAAGCGTTGCAGCGTCGACAAATCGATAAAGCATTACTCAGCACCGGCGATTTAACACACGATGAATTCTAACGTTTTATTCACTTCAGGAGGCTGTCATGCGGGTTGCATACGCGGTTATTACCTTAATGCTAGTGTCGCCACTTTCGTGGGGCGGAAATATGGTATTTCAATTCCGTAATCCCAATTTCGGCGGAAACCCTAATAACGGCGCTTTTCTTCTTAATGAAGCTCAGGCGCAAAACTCTTATAAAGATCCCAGCTATGAGGATTACGCCATAGAAACGCCGTCTGCGCTGGATAATTTTACCTCAGCAATTCAGTCGCAAGTTTTAGGCGGCCTGTTAACCAATATTAATACCGGGCAACCGGGACGAATGGTGACGAATGACTATATCGTCGATATTGCTAACAGAGACGGACAGTTGCAGCTTAACGTCACCGACCGTAAAACAGGTAAAACATCAACGATTCAAGTTTCGGGCCTGCAAACAGGAACCACCGATTTTTAGGCCCTGTTAAATATTAAAGGATGACTACCATGCAGCGCTTATTATTACTTCTCGCCGTCACATTATTAAGCGGATGCCTTACTGCGCCGCCAAAAGAAGCGGCAAAGCCTACGTTAATGCCGCGGGCGCAAAGCTACCGCGATTTAACGCATCTGCCCGACCCTAAAGGCAAGCTCTTTGTTTCGGTCTATAACATTCAGGATGAAACGGGTCAGTTTAAACCTTATCCAGCCAGTAACTTTTCAACCGCAGTGCCGCAGAGCGCCACTTCTATGCTGGTAACGGCGTTGAAAGATTCTCGCTGGTTTATTCCGCTGGAGCGTCAGGGATTACAAAACCTGCTGAATGAACGCAAAATTATCCGCGCGGCTCAGGAGAACGGTACGGTCGCAGACAATAACCGGATGCCGTTGCAGTCGCTGGTGGCTGCTAACGTGATGATTGAAGGATCGATTATCGGTTATGAAAGCAATGTGAAATCGGGCGGCGTAGGCGCGCGCTATTTTGGCATAGGCGGCAATACACAGTACCAGCTTGATCAGATTGCCGTGAACCTGCGCGTGGTAAACGTAAGCACGGGGGAAGTGCTTTCATCGGTAAACACCAGTAAAACCATTCTCTCTTATGAAGTGCAGGCGGGCGTTTTCCGCTTCATCGATTACCAGCGTCTGCTGGAGGGCGAAATTGGTTATACGGCGAATGAGCCGGTAATGCTCTGCCTGATGTCAGCGATTGAAACCGGCGTGATTCATTTGATTAACGACGGCATTAACCGCGGTCTGTGGGAACTTAAAGATAAAAAAGATTCGAAAGACGCCATCCTTGCGAAATATCGCAGTATGGCTGTCCCGCCCGAATCCTGACAGCAATAAAAAAACCAGCGTACGCTGGTTTTTTTATGCCTTACGCGGCTTGCTCGCTTTTTGCGGCAAGCCGCGCCGCAAGCCAACTCCCGCTGCTTTTCATCGCAAACCCAAACAACAGCCCCAGCACTAAAGCCGGCGTCACGCTTTTCCATTCGCCTTGCGCAGCGAAAGTGGCGCAGGCGCCGATAAAGGTGCCGGGCACAAAGGAAAGCAGCAGATGCCTGGCCTGCATGCACATCAGAAAGGCCACTATGCCTGTCATTGCATAGCTGAGCATTTCTACCTGCGGCGCCAGCGCGCTGCCGTAAATAATGACCTGCGCCCAGAGCACACCGCTCAGTAACGTACACAGGGTTGTGAGGAATCCCGAAAGATTCGGTTTAGGGCAGGCAAACCAGGCGGTGCAGCCAAGAAACCCGGCCCAGCCGGGGAGATTAAAGCTCACCGCCGCCCAGCCCCAAAGGGCGGAGAGCAAACCGGTGGTCAATGCGAGGGGAAAGCGTCTGTTCATGGCGGCGTATACTAACAGAGGATCCGTTTCGCCATGAGAGGTCACACACAAAAAAAGTAAATAACCGTGACTTATTACATTGCAATGGTGATAAGCATCACAAAAACCGGGCTTTCGCCCGGCTTTTTATTCCTGTTCTTCTTCCTGCAACTCTTCCCACATCGCCTGAATGGCGTCGCGGGTCAGTTGGGCGAAGGTTCGCCAGAAAGCGCTGCCCGCATGGGCTTCCACTTTCCCCAGAAAAGCGCCGCACCAGGGTAACAGATAATCGGCGAACAGCGCTTCCAGCGCTTCGCTCTCATCTTCCTGCGCCTGGTCTTCCAGCCAAGAGGCCGCCAGCAGCAGCATGCCGAAGTGATCGGCTGGCGCTTCAGACAGCGGCATGCCCCGTTCGCTAAGAAACGCCCTCACCTCGTCTTCTTTCGCCCCTTCCTGCCAGGCGGCACGCAACGGCGACACGCGACATTCATCGCCAACAAAGAGCGACAGGTAATCCGCTTCGATTTCTTGCGCGTTATAGCTTTTTTGCAGGCGCTCCAGAAGCGCATCCTGCTCAAGCGGCCAACTCTGCGCCAGCTTGCCTTCGGCAATTAATGCATAAACCGGGGCAAGCACCGGATCCTGCGGTTCGCGATACCAGAGGGAGCCGAGCAGGCGACAGATAATTGAAAATTCATTCATGAAGCAGATCCATTGAGTTGTGATTAAAACGCAGCGAATTCGGCGATGGGCGCCATACCGCGGGATTCAAGAAAATTAAGCAGGCGGCGCGGCGTAACGTTAAGGATGCGATCTTCCGGGAACGCCACGTCGTCGAGGATCTTACGGCACTCCTGGAAGTCGCCAAGCGTAAAGGCGGTATGTGAATCGGACCCGAGCGCCAGCCAGCCGCCTGCGTCGCGTACCGCCTCGGCGATAGCGCGGCAGTTCGGTCCGCTTCCTTTACGGGAGTGCGTAAAAGAAGAGTTATTTAACTCCAGCGCCACCTGGTATTTCGCGGCCGCGGCGGCGATAGCCGGAATGTCGACCGGAAATTTGGGGTTGCCGGGATGGCTGATAATATGCACATTGCCGCTTGCCATGGCGGCTATCATCGCCTCGGTATGGGTAGCTTTATCCTGCGGCGGGAAGACAGGCTCGTGAAAGCCCGCCACGATAAGATCAAGCGACTCAAGCATCGGGCCGGTGCAATCAATCTCGCCGGCTCTGTTTTTAATATTGGCTTCAATACCGCGCAGAATGCCGACGCCATCCACCACTCGCGGCCAGATGCGCATATTTATAAAGTGCCAGTAGTGCGGCGCATCGGCCATATCCGGGCCGTGGTCGGTTATCGCGAAAAGCTGGATATTTTTTTGCTTCGCGGCGGCGATATAGTCATGAAGGTTGCTGTAAGCGTGGGTACTGGCGACGGTATGCATGTGCAGGTCAACGGGATACATGGCGCTCTCCTTTCAGTTTTGCGCAAGGATAGCAGGTATCGGCGTTGAGGTTTAGCCTGAAAACCCGGCCAGGCGGCCGGGACGGGGGTTCAGTAGCCGCGTTGCAGGTCAACTTCGCCTGCGGGTTTTTCGCCCTCTTCGAGCTGAACGATGGTCGCGCCGATAAAGGCCACCGCCTCTGTCGGGCGCGTAACGGCTGCTACGTGCGGCGTTATCGCCACGCGCGGATGGCACCACAGCGGGCTTTCGGCGGGCAGCGGTTCACGGGCAAAGACATCCAGCATCGCGGCTTTTATTTTGCCCTGCTCCAGCGCAGCCAGCAGATCTTCCTCCACCAGATGCACGCCGCGCGCAAGGTTAAGCACATAAGCATTGTCCGCAAGCTGGTTCAGCAAGCCGCGATTAATAATACCTACCGTTTCCGGCGTGTTCGGCAGCAGGTTAATCAACACCCGGGTGTCTTTCAGGAACGCGGCAAGTTCTTGCGCGCCGACAAAGCTTTTCACGCCGGGGTAATTTTTATGGCTTCGGCTCCAGCAACGAACCGGAAACCCCCAGTTGACGAAACTTTCGGCCACTTTAGCGCCCAGTACGCCCGCGCCGAGGATGCCGATAGTGAAATCTTTGCGCTCATAATCCGCCAGCGGCTCCCATTTCGCCTGCTGTTTGAGCGCCTGATAATCATCAAAGCGGCGGAACCAGTGCAGCACCTGGCTTACTGCGTATTCCTGCATTTGTTCCACCATGCCGGTATCTTCGAGCCTGAACAGCGGCACGCCGGCGGGTAGCAAATCCGGGTGGGTTTTGAGTTTGCTTAAAATGGAATCGACACCGGCGCCCAGGGCAAAGACAGCTTTTAAGCCGCTGCGACCGCGTAGCATTTCAACCGGAGGATGCCAGACCAGCGCATAATCCGCTGGGCCGTTATCGCCCGGTTTCCATTCCCGGATCCTGGCTTGCGGAAGCTTTTGTTGCAGCAGGGACAGCCAGTAGCTGGCGTCAAAAGTGGGGTGATAAAAAATGATGTCCATAGCGTCTCCTTTTTTAACCAGGATTACGCGAAAGCGCTTGGTTTGCAAGGCAATTGCCATAAAAACAGGCAATATGCCGATTTTGAGAGCAAGTTGCTGGAAGTTTGAGTAAACGCGCTGAAAATTCCGAAAAGTATATTGACTGGCGCAGGCCTTTTGCCTACATTAGCGCCCGTCCCGAACACATCGGGAAGACAATATGGTGAGGTGTCCGAGTGGCTGAAGGAGCACGCCTGGAAAGTGTGTATACGGCAACGTATCGGGGGTTCGAATCCCCCCCTCACCGCCATCTTCTAAGAAAAAGCCCGAGCTAAAACTCGGGCTTTTCCTTTATATATCGTACCAGCCTGGGGGGGATGAGAAGCCCCGACCGGGGTTCGACAGGCGGTTTACCGCCTGGACAGCAGGACCGCCTGCGGTCATGCTGCCCGCCGGGCGAGCGCCAGCGAGTCAATCCCCTCCTCACCGCCATATTCAAAGAAGAAGCCTGAGCTAACGCTCAGGCTTCTTTGCTTTTATATCGCGCCGACCCGGGGGGGATGAGAAGCCCCGACCGGGGTTCGACAGGCGGTTTACCGCCTGGACAGCAGGACCGCCTGCGGTCATGCTGCCCGACAAAAACGCCGGGAGCGTTTTTGAACAACGCAAAGCGTTGGCCCCGAAGGGGCGAGTCCCATGGATGGGACGAGTAACGGCGAGCGCCAGCGAGTCAATCCCCCCCTCACCGCCATATTCAAAGAAGAAGCCTGGGCTAACGCTCAGGCTTCTTTGCTTTTATACCGCGCCGACCCGGGGGGATGAGAAGCCCCGAGCCGGCCCACGGCTTACCCTCACCGCCGCGCACCCGATGTTTCCACTGGCGTTTCAACACGTTCCATGGCAATCGGGATGCTTTTGTAAGCCGGTATGCCGCTCTGGGTGTCATGACTGTCCAGCGGCACCAGCACGTTCGCTTCCGGGTAGTAAGCGCCGACCGAGCCGGGCGCCATATCAATGACCACAATCGTGAGATTATGCATGCGCCGCGACGTGGGGTTGCCGTCAGGATCGAGGGCGACGATATTCACCTGATCGCCTACTCGTAACTGCCGTTTTTCTGCCTCATCAGGATTGATAAACAGCACGTCTCGCCGCCCGGTCACGCCGCGGTAGCGATCGTTTAACCCATAAAGCGTGGTGTTGTACTGGTCGTGGCTGCGCAGGGTCGTCAGAACCAGGTCATGGCACTTCAGCGAACGCGGATCCTCATTAATCCCCTGCATGATTTTGAACTGCGCTTTGCCTGTCGGGGTATTCCACACCCGCTCCGAAGCGGCGTTGCGCAGGCGGAAACCGCCCGGTTTTTTTACCCGCTCGTTGTAGTTTTCAAAGGCCGGAAAGACCGCCTCGATCTTCTCGCGAATAAAACTGTAGTCGCCCACCAGCCGGTCCCAGTTCACAACGCTGTTGGGCAGCGTCGCTTTCGCAAGCCCGGCGACCAGCGCCGGCTCCGATTTAAGATGCGGCGATGCGGGCTTCAGAGACCCGCGTGAAGCATGCACCATCGACATGGAATCTTCGACCGTGACGCTCTGCGCGCCCGACGCCTGCTCGTCGAGCTCAGTACGTCCAAGCACGGGCAACAGGTAGTTATGCTTGCCGAGCAACAGGTGGGAGCGATTAAGCTTGGTCGCCATATGCACAACCAAATCCAGCTTACGCATGGCCGGGAAAGTGACTTGCGGATCGGAAATCGCTTCCGCCAGGTTGCCGCCCAGACACAACAGCGCTTTGGCTGTTCCATCGCGCATCGCCTGAATGGCGGCAACGGCACCGTGCCCATGTTTTTGCGGCGGCCTGAAGCCGAAAACCCGTTCAATGCTGTCGAGCAGCTCCTGTGAGGGGATTTCCGTAATGCCTACGGTCCGATCGCCCTGCACGTTTGAGTGGCCGCGAAGGGGGCATATCCCGGCCCCTTTTTTACCTATATTGCCGCGCAGAAGCAGAAGATTCGCTATTTGCTGAACGTTTTGGGTGCCGTACTGATGCTGAGTGATCCCCATACCGTAACAGATGATCGTACGCCGGGCGTTAGCGTAAAGGCGGGCTACATGCTGGATCTCTTTGCGCTCCATACCGGAAACTTTGAGAATATGATCCCACTGCGTAGCGTCGAGATCGGCTTTCAGCGCCTCGAACCCTTCCGTGTGTTCCCGAATGAACGTTTCGTCGAGCACGCCCGGCTCTCCTTTCGCTATCCGCTCCTCATGCATCGACAGCAAGATTTTCATTACGCCTTTCAGCATCGCCGCGTCGCCGCCTACGCGCACTTTATAATAGGTCGACGCAAGCTCCGTGGAGCTTAACGAAAGCATTTCAATCGGGCTTTGCGGCGAGGTAAAGCGCTCAAGTCCGCGCTCACGCAAGGGGTTGATAGCAACGATAGTGGCGCCGCGCTTAGCAACTTCGCGCAGCGTGCCAAGCATGCGTGGATGGTTGGTGCCTGGATTATGCCCAATGCAAAGCACAAGGTCGCAATGGTTAAAATCCTCCAGTTCAACAGTGCCCTTTCCAACGCCGATCGATTCCGGCAGGCCTACGCTTGTAGGTTCATGACACATATTGGAGCAGTCAGGGAAGTTATTGGTGCCATATTCCCGGGCAAAAAGCTGCCAGAGAAAAGCGGCTTCATTAGAAGCGCGACCGGAGGTGTAAAACTCCACGCTGTCAGGATCTTCGTAGCTGCGAAGATGCTCGCCGATCTCTTTAAAAGCCGTTTCCCATTCGATGGGTTGATAAGTGTCGCTCGCCGGATCGTATTTCATCGGATGCGTAAGGCGCCCTTCGCCTTCAAGCTCAAACGCGTTCCAGTTCCACAGTTCGCTTACCGTGTGCGCGGAAAAAAACTCAGGCGTGGTGCGCTTACTGGTGGCTTCCCAGGAGACCGCTTTGGCGCCGTTTTCGCAAAATTCAAACGAGGAGCCATGCTGCGGGTCGGGCCAGGCGCAGCCGGGGCAGTCAAACCCTTGCGGCTGGTTAACTTTGAACAGGGCAATCACGTCCTGCTTCACCGACATTTGGCCGCGAATGGCGTCGGCGACCGCTTTCAATGCGCCCCAGCCGCCTGCTGAACCGCCATAAGGCGCGATGCCGATAGTACGATTTTGCTCTTTCATAATGCTCCACATTCTTTGTCTGATAGCTCGTCTTTAAGCCTGGTACAGAAAATTAGATAAGCGAAGCTAATCTTTCTTTTACCGTGCCGTTTCAAAACGCAAAACATGGCGCGTTCTGGCGGAGCGGGTAACGCAGCGCTTCCCCAACCGGCCTTCGGCTTCTTTTTTCCGTTTTCATTTGGCTGGGGAACCGGCATTTCGTTTAAGCCTTAACCGAACGATTAAGAAAGAAAAAATACTGCTTGACCCTTTTACCCCTCCCCCCTATAGTAGCGCCCCGTTGCCCCCCAAGCATGGGCAGCAGACAATATGGTGAGGTGTCCGAGTGGCTGAAGGAGCACGCCTGGAAAGTGTGTATACGGCAACGTATCGGGGGTTCGAATCCCCCCCTCACCGCCATATTCAAAGAAGAAGCCTGAGCTAACGCTCAGGCTTCTTTGCTTTTATACCGCGCCGACCCGGGGGGGATGAGAAGCCCCGACCGGGGTTCGACAGGCGGTTTACCGCCTGGACAGCAGGACCGCCCGCCAGCGAATCCCCTTACAGCCCAACGCTTATCGGCCGCAAAAACAAAAAAGGCCCAACCAGGTTGGGCCTTCGTTGTCAATTTTCACCAGCAACTTTAATCGTAGGCGTTAAGCGTACGCTGGCAGAGCGCGGAGCGGACACAATCGTCTTTGGTGAAGCGCACCACGCCGATCATGTCGTCCTCTTTGAAACGCGCCAGCGCATCGCTCAGGCCGGACTGGACGCCGGCAGGCAAATCGCACTGGGTGATATCGCCATTGACGATAACGGTCACGTTCTCCCCGAGGCGGGTTAAAAACATCTTCATCTGCGCAGCGGTAACATTCTGAGCCTCGTCCAGAATCACTACCGCGTTTTCAAATGTACGTCCGCGCATATAGGCGAACGGCGCAATTTCTACTTTGCCTATTTCCGGTCTCAGGCAGTACTGCATGAACGAGGCGCCCAGGCGGCGCACCAGCACATCGTAGACCGGACGGAAATAAGGCGCGAACTTCTCAGAAATATCGCCGGGAAGGAAGCCGAGATCCTCATCGGCCTGCAATACCGGACGCGTGACGATAATCCTGTCGACATCCTTGTGGATCAAAGCTTCAGCCGCTTTTGCCGCGCTGATAAACGTTTTGCCGCACCCGGCTTCGCCGGTGGCGAATATCAGCTGTTTACTCTCAATTGCCTCAAGATACTGCGCCTGAGCCTCATTGCGCGCGGCTATTGGCGATGTATCGCGACTGTCCCTTGCCATACCAATAGCTTCAACGCCACTCATCTGCACAAGCGAAGTGACCGATTCCTCTTCGCGCTGTTTATGGCTGCGCGAATCCCGTCTTAACACACGCTTTGCTTCACGACGAGCTTTGATCACTGCTTTCTGTCTTCCCATGGATGGCACCTTGTTAAGTAGGTTTACATTGCCCGCGTCTTCACTGCCGACGCGATTATGCGCACGAACGTAGTAGGTTTGGCTTCCTTGTAAGCCATGATTGCCGGAAATAGACGCAGTAGTACGGCTACGCGCACCGCTTACTGCATCGGTGAAATCTGAAGAGGAAGTGGCTTGTCTGGATGAAGAAGTGACGAAAACTGTGCCGGAGGTAGAGTCTCCGCGCCGGATCTTGCGGGGGGTTTTGCTTTTTAGTCCATCACGGGACACTACCATTCGCGATCTCCATAGTGAAAGTGCTGCTCACGATTGGGAACTACCGCATCTGTTCTAAGTACATCAAAAATTTTCATAAATGCAACATTAGGTTTACTTATTTTTAACTTTTAAGCGATTTCTGACGATGCATTTTTTATGACACAGAAATATTACAGAAAAGTATCAATAACCTGCCGGGAGCGAAATCCGTTGTCTGGTCGCGTCAGTAAAATGTTAGCAAATGCTACGGAACGTGTGAGGAAATATCCCCGCAGGTTAAAACGGGGATACAGGTCAGGCTTGCAGCAGCCCTTCGGCAAGATAGTGGTTTTTATCGGCAACCCCCGGAAGAACAAAGAAATAACCGCCGCCGATGGGCTTTACATACTCTTCCAGCGCTTCGCCGTTTAAACGCTTCTGGACGCTTAAAAATCCTTTTTCCAGGTCATGCTGATAACAGACGAACAGCAGCCCCATATCAAGCTGCCCGGAAGCCGTTACGCCAAGCGAATAGCTGTAGCCCCGTCGTAGCATCAGGCTGGACTGGGTTTCCGCCGTGCGCGGGTTGGCCAGACGGATGTGGCTGTCGAGCGCGATAACCTCGCCCTCCGGGTCGCTTGCGTAATCCGGCACGTCATGTTCATGCGCCATGCCAAGCGGCGCGCCGCTGTGCTTTTCACGACCAAAAATGGTTTGCTGCTCTTTAAGCGGCGTGCGGTCCCAGAATTCAACATGAAACTGAATAATGCGCACCGCCTGATAGCTGCCGCCCACTGTCCAGGCCGGTTCGCCCTGCTCCGGCGTGACCCACAAAATGCTGTCCATTAAGGTTGCGTTCTGCGTATCCGGGTTAGCGGTGCCATCTTTGAAACCGAGCAGGTTAATCGGCGTCTCTTTACCGCGGCTGCGCGCTGCATGGTCAGAGATAAACCCTTCCCGCTTCCAGCGCACGCTCAGCAGATCCGGCGTGTGCTTGATAATGTCACGCAGCGCGTGGATGACCGTGTCCTGCGTGTTGGCGCAAATTTGCAGCAGCAGGTCGCCATGACAGAGCGCCGCATCAAGCGAATCGTTAGGAAATCGCTCCATTTTTTGCAGTTTTTTCGGCATCTGCGCCGCCAGGCCGAAGCGGTCGTCGAACAATGCGCGGCCAAGCGAAACGGTAATGGTGAGGTTGTCTGGCGCGATAACCTTGCCAAGAATACCGGAATCCATCGGCGGCATGCGCGGGTCAGGCGTTTGCGGCGCAGGCCCGCCTTCGGTTAAGAAGGCAATACGCGCCGTCAGCAGGCGAAACAGCCGTTCCAGATCCGCTTTGTCCGAAGCCAACACGTCGAAGGCGACCAGCATCATCGAGGCCTGCTGCGGCGTAACGATGCCTGCCTGATGCGGGCCGTAAAAAGGCTGTTTCTCCTGACGGGCATCGGGAGAGAGCGTACCCGGCGGCGCGGAAGGCTTAGCCCCGTGCGCAACAGGGCAGCCGCCCGTTACGGCGAGCGCCCCGCCAAGCGCTCCCAACCCTTTTAATAGCCGTCGACGCGCCGGCTCCGGCGCGTCCTGATGCTTTAATGCGTCGTTCATGCTTTAGTCCAGGCCGAGCACGCCGCGCAGTAAAGAGAGATCTTCAGCAAGCGCCGTGACCGGTCCTTTCAGCGCGTTACGGTCGGCGTCGGTCAGCTTATCGTAGGTTTCGAACCCTTCTTTGGTACGGTATTTGGCAAGAATGGTGTTCACCTTTTTAAAGTTGGCGTCCACTTTACCGAGCAGCTCAGCGTTGTCTTTCTGCAACTGCGGACGCAGGAGGTCGACAATTTTCTGCGAACCTTCCACGTTCGCCTGGAAATCCCACAGGTCGGTGTGGCTGTAGCGGTCCTCTTCGCCGCTGATTTTGCTGGCCGCCACTTCTTCAATCAACCCGGCCGCGCCGCCCACCACTTTCCCTGGCGGGAAAGCCAGTTCGCTGATGCGCTTTTGCAAATCCTGCACGTCGCGGTAAAGCTGGTCGGCATAGTTATCCATGCCTTTTACGCTGTTGTCGCCAAACAGCGCTTTTTCCAGCCGGTGGAAACCGGTGAATTTCGGGTCGGCCGCTTTTTGCTCGTAGTCATCTTCACGGGCGTCAATACTGCCGTCGAGATCAGAGAAGAGTTCAGCAACCGGCTCGATGCGCTCGTAGTGCTGGCGCGTCGGGGCATAAAGGGCTTTCGCTTTTTCAATGTCGCCTGCTTTCACCGCGTCGGTAAACGCTTTGACGCCTGCCACCAGCGCGGCGGTTTCAGCGGTCACGTAGGCCTTATATTGCGTAATGGCGCCTTCAAGCGAGAGTAAATCGCCCTTTGCCGCGGTTGGCGCGTCGCCTGCCGCTTTCACGATAAGCTTGCCTTTCGGGTTGCTCAGCAGGCCGCAGGTCATATCATATTCGCCCGCTTCCAGGTTGGCGGTCATCTTCTGGCTGAAGCCCGGCGCGATATTCTCACGCTCCTCCACCACCATGACCCCTTTTAAAATTTCCCACTCCAGCGCCTTCTGGCTGTGGTTGAGAATAATGAACTGGGTTTTACCGGCGTTGACGGTAAGCGTCATCGGTTCGCACTGCTTATCGTTCACCGTGACTTTAACCTGCGGCACGTCCGCCGCGCTGGCGGCAAAGGCGGAAGCTAAAAGCGCAAGCGTGGTTAGTTGCAGCGCGCTGCGTCGACCGTTTTTCATCATGACCATTCCCTCTAAAAGTATGTTGTAACTAATAAGGCGCTTCGCCCTGTTGTTATCCGTTTGCGCTGCCGGAAGGCTGCGGCGCGGCGCGAGCGGGTAGCGCATACAGCGCCAGCGCCGGAAGAAGATAAATCAGCCAGACCGCCACTTCGCTGACGGTCGGCGCTTCCTGATAACCAAAAATGGATTCCAGCAGGGTGCCCGTCAGTGAATGGGTGGTGAGAACATGGCTCAGGTCAAAAGCCACCTGCTGGAAATGGTTCCACAGGCCAGCTTCGTGAAAGGCGCGGATGGCGCCGGCGGCAAGCCCCGCCGCCACCAGCAAAATAAAGAGGCTGGTCCATTTGAAAAAAGTGCCGAGGTGAAGGCGAATACCGCCCCAGTAGAGCAGAAAACCCATAACCACCGCCGTCGCCAGCCCGAGCACAGCGCCAAGGGGCGGCCAGACGCCCACGTCCTGGCCAAAAGCCGCCAGCAGAAAGAAAACCGACTCCAGCCCTTCACGCGCTACCGCAAAAAAGACCATCAGAATCAGCGCCCAGCTCTGGCTGCCGCCGCGTTTAAGCGCGTTGTCGACCGCCTGCTCCAGCTCTCCTTTCACATTGCGGGCCACTTTGCGCATCCAGAACACCATCCAGGTGAGTATGACCACGGCGATAACCGCCACGATCCCCTCAAACAGCTCCTGCTCTTTTTGCGGAAATTCGCCGGTGGTTTCATTAATGAAAATGCCTAAGCCCAGACAGAGCGCGGCGGCAAGAATCACGCCCGTCCACATCGCTCCCAGCCACTGCCCGCGCTGCGTGCGCTTCAGGTAGCTGGCGATAAGACTGACAATAAGCGCGGCTTCCAGCCCTTCGCGCAGCATAATGAGAAATGGAACAAACATCCCGCCACCCTTAATGTGAAATCAGGTCAACTGTTGCAAAGAAACGTAAATATGAGTGCAAGTGATTATCATTACCAATCAAAGAAACACAAGCAAAATGTACGAGGAAGTATGACGAAGTGTGAAAGTTGCGAAGTGGATTAATCACTCAACTGAATTACAGTGTCGGGCAATGGAAAAAAACCATTTTTCCCGGGGCCCGTTACGCTCAGCCGCGCCTTTAAAAAAACCGCTAATGCTTATTCCATTCGCCAGAAAAGGATGCGGGAAATTATGCTAGCGCGCTGTTTACCGGCTTTTTTCTGCGGCTAACTACTTTTTCAAACGCCTGCGAGCCTGTGACTATCCTGTTTCATGCCCGCCAGCGCGTTTCCTGTTTATTGTCGGTATAGCGGGCGGATAAATACCCTTCCCGCTGGCCGGCAAGCGCTGCCAGAGGCCATTGTATTGATGAGCAAGAAAAAACCCGCCTTGCGGCGGGTTTGTCAGACGGGTTAATCAGCCTGTAATTTCGAGGGCGGCGCGGTGTGATACTCCGCATCCGCTTTCTCAAAGCGCGCCTGCATTGAAGCAGAAGGCGCTTTATCCAGCAGGCTGAAGATAACAATGCCAAGGCTCGCAAAGAGGAAGCCCGGAATGATTTCATACAGGCCCAGCCAGCCGAACTGTTTCCAGACGATAACCGTTAACGCGCCAATCACCATACCGGCCAGCGCGCCGTTGCGGGTCATGCGCGACCACATTACGGAGAAGAGGATCACCGGCCCGAAGGCTGCGCCGAAGCCCGCCCAGGCGTAGCTCACCAGGCCGAGCACGCGGTTTTCCGGGTTCGCCGCCAGCGCGATGGCGATAAGCGCCACCACCAGCACCATCAAACGCCCCACCCATACCAGCTCTTTCTGGGTGGCGTTTTTACGCAGGAACGCTTTGTAGAGGTCTTCGGTAATGGCGCTGGAGCAGACCAGCAGCTGACAGCTCAACGTGGACATCACCGCCGCGAGGATCGCAGAAAGTAAAATGCCAGCAATCCATGGGTTGAACAGGATTTGCGCCAGTTCGATAAAGACGCGCTCGCCGTTCTGGTTCACCGCCGTCGCCTGGTCCGGGTGGTTGTTGAAGTAAGCGATGCCGAAGAACCCTACCGCTACCGCGCCCGCCAGGCAGAGGATCATCCAGGCCATGCTGATGCGGCGAGCTTTAACGATGGTGTGGTGGGAATCCGCGGCCATAAAACGCGCCAGGATATGCGGCTGGCCGAAATAACCGAGCCCCCAGCCCATCAGGGAAACGATCGCCACAAAGTTTAGCCCTTTCAGCATATCGACGTTTTCAATGCTCTTTTGCTTGATCACCATCAGCGAGTCGTCCAGGCCGCCGACAGCGAGAATAACGAACACCGGCGTCAGGATCAGCGCGAAAATCATCAGGCTCGCCTGCACCGTATCGGTCCAGCTCACCGCAAGGAAGCCGCCGATAAAGGTATAAAGGATGGTTGCCGCCGCGCCGGCCCACAGTGCGGTTTCGTAGCTCATGCCAAAAGTGCTTTCAAACAGGCGCGCGCCCGCCACGATGCCGGAGGCGCAGTAAATGGTGAAGAACAGCAGAATAACCAGGGCGGAGATAATGCGCAGTATGCGGCTTTTATCCTCAAAGCGACCGGTAAAATAATCCGGTAACGTCAGGGCGTTATTGTTCGCCTCGGTGTGAACGCGCAGGCGGCCTGCCACCAGCTTCCAGTTGATCCAGGCGCCGAGCGTAAGCCCGATGGCTATCCAGCTTTCAGAGATCCCGGAGAGGAAAATAGCGCCCGGCAACCCCATCAGCAGCCAGCCGGACATATCCGACGCGCCTGCTGATAATGCCGTTACCACGCTGCCGAGGCTGCGACCGCCAAGGATGTAATCGTCAAAGTTTTTAGTCGAACGCCACGCAATAAACCCTATCAATATCATCCCAAAGATATAAATAAGGAAAGTCACCACCATCGGTGTACTCGCTGTCATTTCACTTCTCCGTCTAATCAGGCCATTTTCGGCTTGTCACCGCCGGAACGCAGCGGTGTTGTTATCGTCGTTTTCGTTTCGCGGCAGTATCCTGCCGGAAGCGTTTTTCATTCACAATCGATTTAACACACCATTTACAACAATTACATCTTCGCTAAAAATGCCCGTTTGCAGGAGGTTGCACTTGCTCACGCTTTTTACGGTTGCACCTTTTAAAAGTGTTAACCAGGCCCGGAATATCAGCTTATATCGCCGTTTCGCCTGTATGGTCATAGCAATTTCATATTTAACATTTCATTCATTTTTGAGCTTGCTGGCGAGGTCACATTTAACATGGTTGCACAAAGTTGCAACATGATGGATAGTGCCGAATAACGTTAACCGCAGACAAAAAAGCGAAGAAAACAGGAGTTAAGGCATGGGCACCACTACCATGGGTGTGAAGCTTGACGATGCCACCCGTGAGCGCATCAAAGCCGCCGCAACTAAAATAGACCGCACGCCGCACTGGCTCATCAAGCAGGCTATTTTCAACTACCTTGAAAGGCTGGAAAGCGAGGATACGCTGCCTGAGCTGCCTGCCCTGCTGGCGGGCGCAGCCAATGAGAGCGAAGAGGCGGGCGTACAGCCAGAAGAGGCGCATCAGCCTTTCCTGGAGTTCGCCGAGCAGATCCTGCCGCAGTCCGTTAACCGCGCCGCCATTACCGCCGCTTACCGCCGCGCCGAAACCGACGCCGTGCCGATGCTGCTTGAGCAGGCGCGTCTGCCTGCGCCGGTAGCGGAGCAAACCCACCAGCTCGCCTATAAGCTCGCTGAAAAACTGCGCAACCAGAAAACCGCCTCCGGCCGCGCCGGCATGGTTCAGAGCCTGTTGCAGGAGTTCTCGCTCTCTTCCCAGGAAGGGGTGGCGCTGATGTGCCTTGCCGAAGCGCTGCTGCGCATTCCTGATAAAGCGACCCGCGACGCGCTGATCCGCGACAAAATCAGCAACGGTAACTGGCAGTCGCATATCGGGCGCAGCCCTTCCCTGTTTGTGAACGCCGCGACCTGGGGCCTGCTGTTTACCGGCCGTCTGGTCTCGACCCATAACGAAGCCAGCCTGTCACGCTCGCTCAACCGTATTATCGGCAAGAGCGGCGAGCCGCTGATCCGCAAAGGCGTGGATATGGCGATGCGGCTGATGGGCGAGCAGTTCGTGACGGGCGAAACCATCGCCGAAGCGCTGGCTAACGCCCGCAAGCTGGAAGAAAAAGGCTTTCGCTACTCTTACGATATGCTTGGCGAAGCGGCGCTGACCGCCGCCGACGCGCAGGCGTATATGGTTTCTTACCAGCAGGCGATCCACGCTATCGGCAAAGCCTCCAACGGCCGCGGCATTTATGAAGGCCCGGGTATCTCTATTAAGCTGTCGGCGCTGCACCCGCGCTATAGCCGCGCGCAGTATGACCGCGTAATGGAAGAGCTTTATCCGCGCCTGAAATCCCTGACGCTGCTGGCGCGCCAGTATGATATCGGCATTAACATCGACGCCGAAGAGGCGGACCGTCTGGAAATCTCCCTCGATCTGCTGGAAAAGCTCTGCTTCGAGCCGGAGCTGGCGGGCTGGAACGGCATCGGCTTTGTTATCCAGGCTTACCAGAAGCGCTGCCCGTTCGTGATTGATTATTTAATCGATCTGGCGACCCGCAGCCGCCGTCGCCTGATGATCCGCCTGGTGAAAGGCGCTTACTGGGACAGCGAAATCAAGCGCGCGCAAATGGAAGGGCTTGAAGGCTACCCGGTGTACACCCGCAAGGTTTACACCGATATCTCCTACCTGGCCTGCGCGAAAAAACTGCTGGCGGTGCCGAACCTGATTTACCCGCAGTTCGCCACCCACAACGCCCATACGCTGGCGGCGATTTATAACCTGGCGGGCCAGAACTACTACCCGGGCCAGTATGAGTTCCAGTGCCTGCACGGCATGGGCGAACCGCTTTATGAGCAGGTTGTGGGAAAAGTGGCGGACGGCAAACTCAACCGCCCCTGCCGCATCTACGCCCCGGTAGGCACGCATGAAACGCTGCTGGCTTACCTGGTGCGCCGCCTGCTGGAAAACGGCGCCAATACCTCCTTCGTCAACCGTATCGCCGACACCACGCTGCCGCTGGATGAACTGGTCGCCGACCCGGTGCTGGCGGTAGAAAAAATGGCGGCGCAGGAAGGCAAAGCGGGCCTGCCGCATCCGAAGATCCCGTTGCCGCACGATCTCTACGGCGAAGGCCGCATGAACTCAACGGGCATCGATCTTTCAAACGAACACCGGCTCGCCTCGCTCTCTTCCGCTCTGCTCAACAGCGCCGCGCAGAAATGGCAGGCGTTGCCGGTGCTGGAAGCGCCTGTCGAAGCGGGCGAACTGACGCCGGTCCTTAACCCGGCAGAGCCGAAAGATATTGTCGGCTATGTGCGTGAAGCCACCGAAGCGGAAGTGTCGCAGGCGCTGGAAAACGCGGTCAACAATGCGCCGATCTGGTTCGCCACGCCGCCGCAGGAGCGCGCCGCCATTCTTGAGCGCGCCGCGGTGCTGATGGAAGACCAGATGCAGACGCTTATCGGCATCCTGGTGCGCGAAGCGGGTAAAACCTTCAGCAACGCCATTGCCGAAGTGCGCGAAGCGGTGGATTTCCTTTATTACTACGCAGGCCAGGTGCGCGACGACTTCGACAACGAAACGCATCGCCCGCTCGGCCCGGTGGTGTGTATCAGCCCGTGGAACTTCCCGCTCGCTATTTTTACCGGCCAGATTGCCGCCGCCCTTGCCGCTGGCAACAGCGTGCTGGCGAAACCGGCGGAGCAGACGCCGCTTATCGCCGCACAGGGCGTGAATATTCTGCTGGAAGCGGGCGTGCCGGCGGGCGTATTGCAACTGCTGCCAGGCCGCGGCGAAACCGTGGGCGCGAAGCTGACCGGCGATGAGCGCGTGCGCGCCGTTATGTTTACCGGCTCGACGGAAGTGGCCACGCTTTTACAGCGCAATATCGCCACCCGTCTTGATCCACAGGGCCGCCCGACGCCGCTGATTGCGGAAACCGGCGGCCTGAACGCGATGATCGTCGACTCCTCCGCCCTGAGCGAGCAGGTGGTAGTGGATGTGGTCGCCTCCGCCTTCGACAGCGCAGGCCAGCGCTGCTCCGCCCTGCGCGTCCTTTGTTTGCAGGAAGATATTGCCGAGCACACGCTGAAGATGCTGAAAGGCGCGATGGCGGAGTGCCGCATGGGCAACCCGGGCAGACTCTCCACCGATGTCGGCCCGGTTATCGACGCGGAGGCGAAAGCCAATATCGACCGCCATATTCAGGCAATGCGCGCTAAAGGCCGCACTGTCTTCCAGGCGGTACGCGAAAACAGCGCTGACGCCCGTGAGTGGGAAACCGGCACCTTCGTTATGCCGACGCTTATCGAACTGGAAAGTTTTGACGAGCTGAAAAAAGAGATCTTCGGCCCGGTGCTTCACGTGGTGCGCTACAGCCGCAACAACCTGGACGGGCTGATCGAGCAAATCAACCGCGCAGGCTACGGCCTGACGCTCGGCGTGCATACCCGCATTGACGAAACCATCGCGCAGGTGACCGGCGCGGCGAAAGTCGGCAACCTCTACGTTAACCGCAATATGGTCGGCGCCGTAGTGGGTGTACAGCCGTTTGGCGGCGAGGGGCTTTCCGGCACCGGTCCGAAGGCGGGCGGCCCGCTCTATCTTTATCGCCTGCTGGCGAACCGCCCGGAGAACGCGGCGCTGGCGACGTTTAACCGTCAGGATGCGCGCTACCCGGTCGACACGCAGCTCAAAAACGCGCTGACGCAGCCGCACCAGGCGCTGACCCAGTGGGCGGCGGGACGCGCGGAGTTTAAAGCGCTTTGCGAAAAATATGCCGGGCTTTCGCAGGCTGGCGCGCAGCGTGTGCTGCCAGGGCCGACAGGCGAGCGCAACACCTGGACGCTGCTGCCGCGCGAGCGCGTGCTGTGCGTGGCGGATAACGAACAGGATGCGCTCACCCAGCTGGCGGCCGTTACCAGCGCGGGCAGCCGCGCGTTGTGGCCGGACGACAAGCTGCATCGCGAACTCGCGAAACAGCTGCCCGCCGCCGTGCAGCAGGCGATCGATTTCGCGAAGCCGGAACAGCTGATGAGCCAGCGTTTCGATGCCGTTATCTACCATGGCGATTCAGACCAGTTGCGCACCCTGTGCGAACAGGTGGCGGCTCGCGAAGGGGCGATTGTTTCGGTCCAGGGCTTTGAGCGCGGCGAAACCAACCTGCTGCTGGAGCGGCTGTGGATAGAGCGTTCGCTTAGCGTGAACACCGCAGCGGCGGGCGGCAACGCCAGCCTGATGACAATCGGCTAAGACCTGGCTACGCTTGCAAGGCTCCTGTTTCAGGAGCCTTTTTTATGGAGAGACCCATGAAACGACTCCCGCTCTACCTGCTCGCCCTGCTGAGCGCCCCGGCGCTTGCCGACAACTGCGATAAAGCGACCACCCAGACCGATCTTAACGTCTGCGCCGCTGCGGATTACCAGCAGGCGGATACCGCCATGAATGCGATTTATAAAAAAGTGATGGATCGCGCAAGCGAAGCGCAGCGCGATTTGCTGAAAAAAGCCCAGAACGCCTGGCTTAGCGTGCGCGACGCCGACTGCGCGTTTGTCAGCTCCGGCGCCAACGGCGGCAGCGTGCAGCCGATGACGGAAAGCCAGTGTCTGGCAGATAAAACCCGCGAGCGCGCCGCTTTTCTGGAGTCGTTAACCCAGTGTGAAGAGGGCGACGTAAGCTGCCCCCTGCCGCCGGGCCCTTAACGCAGGCGAATGCCTTCGATAACCATCCGCTGCACGTTTTCCACCGTCTGGCGAAAGAAGGCGTCATCCTGCAACGTTTTCCCCGTTACCGCCTCTACCTGCGTGGCGAAATCGGCGTAGTGCTGCGTGCTGGCCCAGATCATAAAAATAAGATGATGCGGGTCCACCGGGCCGATTTTGCCGCTCGCCACCCAGCCCGCAATAATCGCCGACTTCTCATCCACCAGGCTTTTCAGATCGCCCGACAGCTCCGCCATCAGCAGCGGCGCGCCCTGCAACATCTCAAGGCAGAAGAGTTTTGATGCCTGGGGGTGATCCCGTGAGACTTCAAGCTTCAGGCGAATATACTCGCCTATCGCCGCCAGCGGCTGTAAGTCGGCGCGAAACGCTTTTAACGGCGCGAGCCAGACATCCAGGATCTGCTTCAGCACCGCCACGTAGAGCGCCTCTTTCGACGGGTAGTAATAGAGAAGATTGGTCTTGGAGACATCGGCTTTATCGGCGACCTGCTCAAGGCTGGTGCCATGAATGCCGAACCGGGAAAAATAATCGAGTGCGGCGGCCAGAATCGCCTGTTTTTTCGCCGCCACCGCTTTTGAGCGCCTGCCCACTTCTTTAACCGCGCCTTGCGCCATGCGCTCTCTCCTTTGCATTTTGCCTCAAGCATAGCAAAACCGCCGCTGGCCCTGCACCCTCATCGCGCAGCGTTGCCTGTTTTCTGTGCAGCTTTTTTGACCGTTCAGTCCACTTTTTTGCGGCCCAATTTTAAACAACCAAGCAACACATTGATAACATTACGCCTTTTAAAACTGGCATTCCCCTTGCACTACCTCTTTCGAGCGAGGCTTAACGGAGAATGCAGGATGCAGCGCCGCGTGAGTTCCCTTTCCGACTGTGACGAGGTTCGCGATGAAAATTGGTGTGTTCGTTCCCATTGGCAACAACGGCTGGCTGATTTCCACCCACGCTCCCCAGTACATGCCGACATTTGAGTTAAACAAGGCGATTGTGCAAAAGGCGGAGCAATACCATTTCGACTTCGCGCTGTCGATGATCAAGCTGCGCGGCTTTGGCGGCAAAACCGAATTCTGGGATCACAACCTGGAATCGTTCACCCTGATGGCGGGGCTTGCGGCGGTGACGTCGCGCATTGAGATCTACGCCACTGCCGCCACGCTGACCCTGCCGCCCGCCATCGTGGCGCGCATGGCCGCCACTATCGATTCTATCTCCGGAGGACGCTTTGGCGTGAACCTCGTTACTGGCTGGCAGAAACCGGAATATGAGCAGATGGGCCTGTGGCCGGGCGATGCGTATTTTTCGCGCCGCTACGACTACCTCACCGAGTATGTGCAGGTGCTGCGCGACCTGTGGGGTAGCGGCAAAAGCGACTTCAAAGGCGAATTTTTCACCATGAACGACTGTCGCGTCAGCCCCCAGCCGCAAAAACCGATGAAGGTGATTTGCGCAGGCCAGAGCGATGCGGGCATGGCCTTCTCTGCGGCCCATGCCGACTACAACTTTTGCTTCGGCAAAGGCGTTAACACCCCCACCGCTTTTGCGCCTACGGCGGCGCGCATGAAAGCGGCGGCGGAAAAAACCGGGCGCGACGTCGGCTCCTATGTGCTGTTTATGGTCATTGCCGATGAAACCGACGAGGCGGCGCGCGCCAAATGGGAACACTACAAAGCTGGCGCGGATGACGAGGCGCTGGCCTGGCTTACCGAGCAAAGCCAGAAAGATACCCGCTCCGGCGCCGACACCAACGTACGCCAGATGGCAGACCCCACCTCCGCCGTCAACATCAACATGGGAACGCTGGTGGGGTCTTACGCCACCGTCGCGCGCCTGCTGGATGAGGTAGCGACGGTGCCGGGGGCGGAAGGCGTACTGTTGACGTTCGACGATTTTCTGGCCGGCGTGGAAACCTTCGGCGAGCGCATACAGCCGCTGATGCAGTGCCGGGCGCATATTCCGCAAATCACCAGGGAGGTGGCGTAATGAAAAGTCTGACGCTGAAAGCGCGCCCGGAAGCCATCGAATTTACCCCGGCGCAGAGCGCGCTCATTGTGGTGGATATGCAAAACGCCTACGCAAGCCAGGGGGGGTATCTGGACCTGGCCGGGTTTGACGTCTCGGCTACCGGGCCGGTTATCGACAAGATCAACGTTGCCGTGGCCGCCGCGCGCGAGGCGGGGATGACCATTATCTGGTTCCAGAACGGCTGGGACAGCGACTATGTCGAAGCAGGCGGCCCCGGCTCGCCGAACTGGCACAAATCCAACGCGCTGAAAACCATGCGCAGCCGCCCGGAGTTGCAGGGCAAGCTGCTCGCCAAAGGCGGCTGGGACTATGAACTGGTCGAGGCGCTTGAGCCGCAGCCAGGCGACATTGTGCTGCCAAAACCGCGCTACAGCGGCTTTTTCAACACGCCGCTCGACAGCATTTTGCGCAGCCGCAACATTCGCCACCTGGTCTTTACCGGCATCGCGACCAACGTATGCGTGGAATCGACGCTGCGCGACGGCTTTTTCCTCGAGTACTTCGGCGTGGTGCTGAGCGACGCCACGCACCAGGCCGGGCCGCCGTTCGCCCAGCAGGCCGCGCTTTTCAACATTGAAACGTTTTTTGGCTGGGTCAGCGATGTCGCGACATTTTGCGACGCCCTCGCCCCTTCACGTATCGCCCGTATCACCTGAGGAGCCATTATGCCAAAGCAGGTCATTATTCCACCTGGCACCACCACGCCCATCGCCCCTTTCGTGCCAGGCACGCTCGCTGACGGCGTGGTCTACGTCTCCGGCACGCTGCCGTTCGATAAACAAAATAATGTGGTCTACCCTGGCGACCCAAAGGCGCAAACCCGTCATGTGCTGGAGACAATACGGAGCGTTATCGAAACCGCTGGCGGGACGATGGAGGACGTGACGTTCAACTCGATCTTTATTACCGACTGGAAAAACTACGCCGCGATTAACGAGGTTTACGCCGAGTTTTTCCCGGGTGATAAGCCTGCGCGCTTTTGCATTCAGTGCGGGCTGGTAAAACCCGACGCGCTGGTAGAAATAGCCACCGTCGCGCACACCGGCAAACGGGAGTAAGCCATGAACCTGACGCTAACCCCGGCGCCTTATCCCGGCGCGCCGGTGCTGGTGCTGATAGCCGGCCTCGGCGGCGCGGGAAGCTACTGGCTGCCCCAGCGCGCCGCGCTTGAGCCGCATTATCAACTGATGATTTACGACCAGCGCGGCACCGGTAATAACCCCGATATTCTGGCGCAGGGATACAGCCTTTCAGAGATGGCGCATGAACTTTATGACGCCCTGCTCGCCCATGGCGTCAGCCATTTTGGCGTGATGGGCCATGCGCTTGGCGGCCATATCGGCATGCAGCTCGCGCTGGATTATCCGCAGGCGATCGCCTCGCTGGTGATAATCAATGGCTGGCTGCGTCTTAACCCTCACACCCGCCGCTGCTTTGCGGTGCGCGAACGGCTTTTACAGGCCTGCGGCGCGCCAGCTTACCTTGAGGCGCAGCCGCTGTTTCTTTATCCGGCAGACTGGATGGCGGCTAACCAGCCGCGCCTTGAGGCGGAAGAGGCGTTGCACAACGCGCATTTTCAGGGCGCGCAAAATCTGCAACGGCGGCTGGCGGCGCTGAAAGCGGCTGACTTCAGCCAGACGGCGCGCGCCGTGACGCAACCCGTGTTGCTGGTCTGCGCCCGGGATGATCTGCTGGTGCCCTGGATCTGCTCGGCGGCGCTGCACGAAGCCTTGCCCGACAGTCGCCTTGAAGTACTGCCCTGGGGGGCGCACGCCTGCAATGTTACCGCCAGCGAGGCTTTTAACGCCCTGGCGCTCGCTTTTCTCGCTGCGACGCTCTCCTCGCCGCCCTCTGTTAAGGAAGCCGTATGAACGAAGCTTTAAGCCCTCTTGCGCTGGATACCCTGTTTACCCAGGCGCGAACCCATAACGCCTGGCAGGGGCAGGCGGTAAGCGACGAGCAGATCAGGGAGATTTACCGTCTGCTGCGCATGGCGCCTACCTCCGCCAACTGTTCGCCAGCACGCTTCCTGTTTATCCGTACCCCGGAGGGCAAAGCGCGGCTTAAGCCCGCCCTTTCTTCCGGCAATCTGGAGAAAACCCTGACCGCCCCGGTGACGGCGGTCATCGCCTGGGATACGCGGTTTTACGACAAGCTGCCTGCGCTTTTCCCGCACGGCGACGCCCGTTCGTGGTTTACCTCAAGCCCGGCGCTTGCCGAAGAGACGGCGTTTCGCAACAGTTCGATGCAGGCGGCTTACCTGATCATGGCGTGCCGGGCGCTCGGGCTGGACTGCGGGCCGATGTCCGGTTTCGACCGCGAAAAGGTGGATGCGGCGTTTTTTGCAGGTACAGGCTGGCAAAGCAACCTGCTGGTTAATATCGGCTACGGCGATAGCAGCCGGGTTTATCCGCGCCTGCCGCGCCTCGCCTTTGACGACGCCTGCGCGCTTTTATAGGAGAACGCGATGTCAGCACTCAGCCAACAACAGTTTCGCGACGCGATGGCCCGCCTCGGCGCCGCCGTTAACATCATCACTACCGACGGGCCGGCGGGAATGGCGGGCTTTACCGCCTCTGCGGTGTGCAGCGTAACGGACAGCCCGCCGACGCTGCTGGTTTGCCTGAACCGCGCCGCCTCGGTGTGGCCGGTGTTCAGCGAAAACCGCCAGCTTTGCGTCAACACGCTTGCCGCCGGGCATGAGTCACTCTCCAATCTCTTCGGCGGCAAAACGCCGATGGCGGAGCGATTTACCGCTGCTGAGTGGCGCTACGGGGCCTCCGGCTGTCCCCGGCTTGAAGGCGCCGTTGTCTCGTTCGACTGCCGGGTAAGCCAGACCGTCAGCGTCGGCACTCACGATATTCTGTTTTGCGAAGTGACGGATATCGCGCGTAACGACGACGCCCACGGCCTGGTGTGGTTTGACCGGGGTTATCACCCACTGATGCGGCCCGCCTGTTAGCCGCCCTCTTCTGCGCAGGAGATTCACATGTCACACACCTGGTTTCCTCAATGGCGTAAACATACCGCGGGCGACGTAGTGGCGCCGGACGAAACGCTGCCCCTCGGCCAGACCGTTATTATGGGCGTGCAGCATGCGGTGGCGATGTTCGGCGCCACCGTACTGATGCCGCTGCTGATGGGGCTTGATCCCAACCTCGCTATTTTGCTTTCCGGCGTCGGCACGCTGCTCTTTTTTCTCGTCACCGGGGGGCGCGTGCCGAGTTACCTCGGGTCCAGCGCCGCGTTCGTCGGCGTGGTCATTGCCGTTACTGGTTTTAGCGGCCAGGGGCTTAACCCGAATCTCAGCGTGGCGCTGGGCGGCGTTATCGCCTGCGGATTGCTTTATACGCTGATTGGCTTTGTGGTCATGAAATCCGGCACCCGCTGGATTGAACGGCTGATGCCGCCGGTGGTGACCGGCGCCGTGGTCATGGCGATTGGCTTAAACCTTGCGCCCATTGCGGTGAAAAGCGTTTCCGCCAGCAGTTTCGACAGCTGGATGGCGGTGATGACAGTGCTCTGCATTGGCCTGGTGGCGGTGTTTACGCGGGGGATGGTGCAGCGGCTGTTGATCCTCATCGGGTTGATTGTCGCCTGGGCGCTTTACGCCGTGCTGACGAACGGGCTGGGGCTTGGTAAACCGGTGGATTTCTCGCCGCTCTCTCAGGCCGCCTGGTTTGGTCTGCCTCATTTCACTTCCCCCACCTTTAGCGGCCAGGCAATGATGCTTATCGCGCCAGTGGCGGTGATCCTCGTGGCGGAAAACCTCGGTCATCTTAAGGCAGTAGCGGGCATGACCGGGCGCAACATGGACCCTTATATTGGCCGGGCTTTTGTCGGCGATGGCCTGGCGACCCTGCTTTCCGGCTCGGTGGGCGGCAGCGGCGTGACAACCTACGCTGAGAATATCGGCGTGATGGCGGTAACAAAGGTCTATTCCACTCTGGTGTTTGTCGCCGCCTCGGTTATCGCTATGCTGCTCGGTTTTTCGCCCAAATTTGGCGCGCTTATTCATTCCATCCCCGGCCCGGTGATTGGCGGCGCCTCGATTGTGGTATTCGGGTTGATTGCTGTCGCGGGCGCGCGCATCTGGGTGCAGCATCGCGTGGATTTAAGCCAGAACGGCAATTTGATTATGGTTGCGGTGACGCTGGTGCTCGGCGCCGGGGATTTCGCGTTAACGGCCGGAGGATTTACGCTTGGCGGGATTGGCACCGCGACCTTTGGCGCGATTTTACTGAATGCGATATTAAGCAAACGCCCGTTAGTTTTAGCCGCACCGGATGAGGCTGCCGGGAAACCTGGCGTTACCGGAACCGTACCGGAATAACCAGACTGTAAAAAAACAGCCGCCGGGCGCTAACCCGGCGGCGTTGGGCGAATAACCAGCGCTCTATCTTCTGATAATGGCTGATTATTTAACAGTCATCAGCTGTTGCTGCTGCGGCCCCCGCCATGACTATTTTTGCCCCCTTTTTTTCCAGCTTCAGATGCGCGCTGCGGGTCATTTTTAAAGTTCCCGCCGCTATGCTGGCCACCTTTACGACCTGCTTCTGATGCTCTTTCACGATCTTCTGCGAAATTACCTGAACCACCACGATGGTTTGCCATTTCAGACCTCCAGACACATGTGAAATCATTAGACATCATACTGCATTCAGTAAAAGAGGATCCTTTCACCTGGCGACAACAGGTCGGAACCTTTTTTCGTTGCCGCGTGATTTGAAGCTTAGTGCAGCAAGCATGGCCTGGCGTGAAACGGTAATATTCTGCAACATCAAATTGACCAGACGGCAAAAATTTTGCCGCTTCAATCCATAAGTCGTTCTTATGATTAACAAAGCGTAATTATTCATACATGTTTCCAAATATGACAAACAAAACAAACGTTATATTTTCTTAAAAATCAACTAATTGCCCCGTTCCCTTTGCACTCTGCCGGGCAGCGCTTATCTTTAACAGGAGCGCAGCGATAAAACGGTCTGCATAACCCCGTCAAAAAAGCCTTAAAAGTTAAGGAGTCAGGTCGATGGTTAAAGTACTGGTGCTTTATTACTCGATGTATGGACACATTGAAACCATGGCGCATGCGGTAGCGGAAGGCGCAGAAAAAGTGGCAGGCGTTGAAGTCACTATCAAACGCGTGCCCGAGACGATGCCTGCGGATGTTTTCGCGAAAGCGGGCGGCAAAACGCAAAACGCACCGGTCGCCACGCCGCAGGAGCTGGCTGACTACGATGCGATTATCATCGGCACCCCTACCCGGTTCGGCAATATGTCCGGCCAGATGCGCACTTTTTTCGACCAGACCGGCGGGCTGTGGGCTTCCGGCGCGCTTTACGGCAAGGTCGCGAGCGTGTTCAGCTCGACCGGCACCGGCGGCGGCCAGGAACAGACGATTACCTCTACATGGACTACGCTTGCACATCATGGGATGGTAATTGTGCCTATTGGTTACGGGGCGCAGGAGCTGTTTGATATTTCCGCGGTGCGCGGCGGCACGCCTTACGGCGCCACCACCATCGCAGGCGGCGACGGTTCGCGTCAGCCAAGCCCGGAAGAGCTGGCTATCGCCCGTTACCAGGGCGAGTATGTGGCCGGCGTCGCCGCCAAACTGAAAAGCTAAATCAGCACAGGAGGAAAGTATGCCAACACAAGAGTCGAAAGCCCACCACGTGGGAGAATGGGCCAGTCTGCGTAACACCTCTCCGGAAATCGCCGAGGCGATTTTTGAGGTAGCGGAGTACGACGAAAAGATGGCCGAGAAAATCTGGGAAGAAGGCAGCGATGAAGTGTTGATTCGGGCTTTCAAAAAAACGGATGCCGATTCGCTCTTCTGGGGTGAACAAACCATCGAGCGTAAAAACGTCTGATTTGCGCGCCCTGCGTTTTCGCTACTCAGGATAACGACAGGTGCAGCAAGAGGTCAGTGCGCGGCGTTTGTCGAAACGGGGCCCTGTGGCCCCGTTTCTTTTTCTGCCTGAACGGCTTTTTTATCCGAACAACGGCAGTTTATAGGCGCGGAAACAGGTGATGTTGTAGCGATACATGGAAGGATCGTCATTTCTGCTTCTGGCAAGCCCCGACCCGACCGTGATGTCCAGTAATACCTCGCCCTGCGCATTCAGTTCGCGCAAGGGCATTTTGCCTTCTGCGGTTCCGTCCCAGGCCTGGTAATCGACATCGCTGTAACCGGGATCGCAGGTGAGCGTAAGGCCTGTGCCATCGAAGGTTGCGCCGCCAAAGCACACCACCACGTTGCCGTTTGGCATAATTTGCTTAGCGCCGCATAAGCTGCTGTAGCCGTCAGGGCCGGAAAAATACTCGGCGAGCTTTTGCACAGTCATACGGGTGAGATCGATACGGTAATTTCCAACGCGGCTTTGGTTATTCCAGGGGGCGGTGCTCTGCGCATCCTCTCTGGAAAGATAATTGCCGTTATTAAAAATCGAGATATCAATTATGCCCGGCGTAGCGTTAGGGATTTCGAGCACATTATGCTGGCCCCAGTTCCAGAACTCCTGGTTCGCTTTTTGCACCTCTTCAGGCCGGGAGAAGTCATACAAAGGCGCGCCTGCGCTGTCTACCGGCGTCAGTAAAAAGGGCTGATAGCTTTCGCCCCATGCTTCATGGGTGGACATAATAAAACGCAGCGCCGAGGTTTCGACATCCACCCCGAAAATAGCGCTCTGGTTACGGCCGGAAGTCACCAGAATATTATTGGTTTCATTGATATAGCATTGATTCACATGCAGCCAGTCTACGCTGCCGTCCGCTGAAGGCGGGTTAGAAGGACGGGTTGGACGCGTGGGATCCAGAACGTATGCCATATCGTAATAGCGCGTCTCAAGGCCAGTGGTGAGATCGATAATGGATACGCCATCTTCAATACTCCTCTCGCCATCCGGACGACTACCTGGCGCATATTCCGAAGCGCCGACCAGTGCGCCATCGGTTTGTTGATAAAGCGAGTGATGAAGGGCGTTATCAAGCACATACATAGTATGTACGCGCCCAATCATATCGAACTCGTACATCTTCAGATAATTGTCCTGGGCAATGGCTGAAGATAAAAAATTACCGTTGGCAATACGCAATAAATTATTTGACGGCATGTTCTTCGTTGTAAACCAGCGGACATTGCCCTGGTAATCAAGCGCAATATTATTGCGATCGAAACAGGAGATAAAATAGAGCCCGTCCGCCAGTCTGGTGGGGTCGCTGGTGGGTTTCAGTAGGGTTATTTCCGGGAAGAGATTATGCCCGTCAGGTTCTTGCGCATCCGTGTGCGGTAAAGGCGAGGTGACCACATTCCATGTGGTTGTGGCAACGGAAGAAATCATCGTAACAAGGTTGGTCTTGTCCGCCAGCAGACCAGCAACCGGTATAAGGTTCGCGCCCGGTAAAACTGGCTGTTTAAATACAATCAGAGGCGCGGTTTCGTTTTGATCAATCACCGTGATTTGCACGCTTTCCGCGACGTTTGACCACACGCCAATATACAGGCTCAGCGGCGCGGTTTCATACGGATTTAAAAAAATAAGCGCGTTGCTTTGGTTATTATCAGGGGTGATTTGGGAAAAGAACGATGAATAGGTCTCATTGTGTTCAGTAACAATCGGATCCGTTATATCTATACCCTGATTAACGGGCGGCCGAGGAAGCGGCAAAGCGGTGGCGTGAAGCGTCATTATGATCTCCTTATTAACATTTTTATTTGCGTAGCGGATTTAACGCAATAACGACAAATATGTAAAAAAGCGTAACCGGCCTGTTGTTTTATTTATTTAATAAATTCACTCCTTTTTTTAGCCTGAAATAAAAAGTCGCTGTAAGATGATGGGAACATATTACGATTTTATTTAAAGCAAACTGTTACTCTCACCACAAAAAAATATTTCCTCTGTAGCAATATAAAGCTTACTTGCAGGGGCATAACGCCCGCCATCACTCCCTGAAGCAAGTTATTTGCGCTTTTGCTCATCCACAAATCAATCAAATACACGCTAAAAACCCACACTTTTTGCCACTCCCGCATTTGCCGGAAACCGCACTTTTTAGCATGTGATTATTATCACAAACGACGCCGAAACGGCTCCTTACTATTTACGCGGCCAGAGCCACAACAATAAGGAAATTAAAAATGCCTCTTTTTACTGCGCAGCACGGGCGCGCCGGTGCGTTAGCATTTATTGCCTCGGTACCCCTTTTATTATTCAGCACAACAACGCAAGCGGTCGATCTTGAGCTTAAAAATGCCTTCGGGTCTGTTAATGCAGGTTATGCAAACTGGAACAGTGGTCTTGAAAATGTTCACCGGGGCGAAGTCTGGAAATTAACCGCCGACTTTGGCGCCATATTTAATAAAGGCGAATTTTACTCATTTTATGAAAATAATGTCCTTAATCACGAGGTATCTGGACAGAACTATGTTTTATCCGCGCAAACACATATTCGCCTGTTCAGTTCTGACTATAGCGTGATGGGAAAAGTCTACGGCCAGTTTGATAATACCTGGGGAGACGATCTGGATATGATGTATGGCCTCGGCTACCTGGGCTGGAGCGGCAAATGGGGGTTCTTTAAACCCTATCTCGCTTTTCATAATCAATCTTCCGACTATTACTCACGTCGCCCTGGCATCGGCAGCGCCAGCGGACGCAACGGTTATGTCGCCGGCTGGACGACCGCTTATTTCTTCTCGCTCTGGGATCAATCTTTTGTTTTATCCGACTGGCATGAATTTGAATTCGATCGCAACGACGCCTATGCGGAACAGCAGCATGGAGTCAACGGCATTAACGGCGGCCTGACGCTGACGTGGAAGTTTTACCCTCATCTTAAGGCCAGCTTCACCTGGCGTTATTTCAAAAACAAGTTGGGGTACGACGGCTTTGGCGATCAGCTGATCTACATGCTGGGTTATGAGTTTTAATTCTTTGTTAATAAGGACATCATTATGCATAAGCGAATGCTGGCAAGCCTGGTTAGCCTGTTACTTTCCACCAGCGTGATGGCGCAAGCGCCGTCGACATCTTCCAGTGGCACCACTAAACAGCCTAACGTGATTATCATCATGGCGGACGATCTGGGCTATGGCGACCTTGGCGTTTACGGGCATCCTGTCGTCAAAACCCCAAACATCGATAAGCTGGCGCAGCAGGGAATGCGTTTTACGGAATACTACGCGCCGGCGCCGCTCTGCTCCCCGTCCCGCGCCGGCCTGTTAACAGGACGCACGCCGTTTCGTACCGGCATACGCTCCTGGATCCCTTCAGGCGGCAAAAACGTGGCGCTGGGCCGCAATGAAAAAACCATCGCCAGTTACCTGAAAGAACAGGGTTACGACACGGCGATGATGGGCAAGCTTCACCTGAATGCAGGCGCCAACCGCACCGATCAGCCGCAGGCAAAAGATATGGGCTTTGATTATTCGCTGGTCAACGCGGCGGGGTTCGTTACCAGCGATCTGGATAAAGTCAAAGAGCGTCCGCGTTATGGGGTGGTTTACCCCAATGGCTTTTATCGTAACGGCAAGCCCATCGGCGCAGTAAACCAGATCAGTGGCGAACTGGTCAGCAGCGAGGCGATTCACTGGCTGGATAATCGCAAAGATAATAAGCCGTTTTTCTTATATGTCGCTTTTACCGAGGTGCACACTCCCCTCGCCTCGCCGCAAAAATATCTCGATATGTATAAAGATTTCATGACGGATTATGAACGTCAGCATCAGGATCTTTTTTATGCAGACTGGACGGATAAACCCTGGCGCGGCGCAGGGGAATATTACGCGAATATCAGCTACCTCGATGAGCAGGTCGGCAAAGTCCTCGATAAAGTGAAAGCCATGGGGGAAGAAGAAAACACCATTATTCTTTTCACCAGCGACAACGGGCCGGTAACACGCGAAGCGCGGAAATGGTATGAGCTTAATATGGCAGGCGAAACCAACGGCTTACGCGGAAGAAAAGATAATCTCTGGGAAGGCGGCATACGTGTTCCAGCCATTATTAAATATGGCGATCATATTAAAGCCGGTACGGTTTCCGATACGCCTGTCACCGGACTCGATATTCTGCCAACGCTTGCCGACATGCTGCATTTTTCGCTTCCTGCCGATCGCGCTATAGATGGCGAATCCATCAGGCCGGTGCTGGAAGAGAAAACGCTTAAACGCCAAAAGCCGCTTATCTGGTCAATTGATATGCCATACCAGGACGATCCTACTGATATGTGGGCGATTCGCGAAGGCGACTGGAAAATGATTTTCGACCGGAACGCGAAGCCAAAATATCTTTATAACCTGAAAACTGACCCCGGCGAGGTGAGCAACCAGCTTGGCAAACAGCCCGGGCTTGAAAAACAGCTTATCGCCAGCTTTGAGCGCTATAAAAATGACATTGATAACGATGCGTTAATGCGCGCCCGCGGCGAAAAGCCGGAGCCTGTAGACTGGAATTAATATCAATTACGTAATTTGTGGCGCCGGCTCCGCTACCTGCTTGAGGCGGAAAAGGCGCCGGTTATTTCCTGCGATGGATATTTCTCGTGATAAAGAAAAGCTGTCATGTAATGGCCAAGCCTGCGGGCGCGGCCTGTAACCTGGGTTGCGATTACTGTTTTTATCTGGAAAAAGCGCAGCTGTATCCGCAACGTAAGCAAAAGCGTATGGATGACGCCACCCTCGCGTGCTTTATCGAGCAGCATATAAAGGCGCAAGAGACAGAAGAGGTGATCTTCGCCTGGCAAGGCGGCGAGCCGACGCTTGCTGGCATCGACTTTTATCAACGCGCGGTGGCCTTACAGGAAAAGCATGCTCAGGGTAAGCGAGTAATCAATACGTTTCAGACGAACGGCATGCTGATAAACGACGAGTGGTGCCGCTTTTTTAAAAAGCATCAGTTTCTTATCGGCATTTCTGTCGATGGCGACGCTGAACTGCACGACGGCTGGCGTAAAACCCGTTCGGGAAAACCAACGCACGACCGCGTGGTCAACGCCATTCATTTACTGGCGAAGCAGGAAATCGAATTTAATACCCTGACGGTTGTAAACAACATTAACGTGCGCCACCCCTTGCGCGTTTACGATTACCTTAAATCGCTCGGCAGCCGGGATATGCAGTTTATCCCTTTACTTGAGCGCTACTACCCCGCAGGCGCCGGTGAAGGGTTAGTGCCGCCCGGTTATCAGGGCGAAGCGGTTATCGCTCCCTGGTCCGTGCCCGGCGAAGAATTTGGCGTGTTTCTGAAAACCATTTTTTACTCGTGGATACGCAAGGATATAGGCGACATAAGCATTCAGCTTTTTGACCAGGCGTTCGCCGCATGGTGCGGCTTGCCTGCGCAGATTTGTGTTTTTGCCGAGCATTGCGGCAGCGCGCTGGCGCTGGAAATGAACGGCGACGTTTACCAGTGCGATCACTATGTCTGGCCGCAATACCGGCTTGGAAATATTCATACCACCTCCATTGCCCGGATGCGCGATGGCGCTGCAAACCAGGCTTTCGCGCGCGCTAAAAGTCTGAACCTGAGCAGCGATTGCAAACATTGCCCGTTCAACTTCGCCTGCTTTGGCGGCTGCCCTAAACACCGGATCCTGCCTTCCGCCTGCGGCGAGCAGAATAAAAACTACTTTTGCGCTGGCTATAAAGCCTTTTTCCACTACATCACCCCCTATATGTTGATGCTCAAATCCTTATGGGAACACGGGCGCTCCCCGGCTGAATTGAAATTGTTGATTACCTGAGTGAACCCTAATGCTGGCCGCTGATATCTTTCGCTATACCGACGTCAACGCCTGTAAAACGTTCGGCTGTCCCAACTTTGGCGTGTTAAACAGCCCCTTGTATGCGCTACGCGGACAAAACATTTTATGTCAGGCCTGCGGTTTTCATTTTCCCGTGATCAGCGCAGCGGCACTTAATGCTTTTAAACTCCAGGTTAACCGCAGCTACCAGGGGCTTATCTGGGCATGCGCCCACTGCGGAAAACGCGACGGGTTAACTCGTCACGGCTATACGCAAAGCGGGCAACAGCGGGTGCGTTGCGCCAGCTGTCGCAGCACCTTTGCCTGGTACGAACATGCCCGGCTCCCGGCGCGTCTCTCCTCGCTCGCCGGGGCGATTCGTGCAGGCCAGCCGCTACGCGAGTTGAGCGGGTTCGACAGTAAAATGACGGGCCGGGATCTCCAGCAACTGGCCTTTTCCGCACGCTTAGCCTGCGCTGCTACGCCGCCTTTTACCCTGGAAACCTTCCTCGCCACCGCTGCCTTTAGCATTAACTTTAACGGCTCGCCAAATCGCCTTTATGTGATCGTTACCGTTGAGAAAAAGAGCGACAGGGTCATCGCCATTACCACGAATTACGCGCCGCGTTCTGAACACATTTCTTTTGAATATCGTTACAGCGCAAATGATGAGGAGCTCATCGTCTCCAGGGAACCGCTGACACGGATTTTCGCCAAAGATCGGGTAATGAAACGACGGGCGCTTTTTTTTGATACCCGTTACGGTGCTGCGCGCCTAAAAATTAACGATGCGGGGGTTATCGTTAAACCCGTGCTGGCGGCATATCGCCATTTTGAAGTGGTTAAATCGCTGACGCAAAACGCGTTTTTATATGTGCAACATTATATAGAACATGAGTGTTTTATTTATGGAGGTTGCCTGATGGCCAACCGTGAAGAAGTAGCGACCGGCCATTGCCATATCGCCTTTGTTTATGAAAAGGGAAACAGGACGCCGCAACAACCCTTTCGCTCGCAAATCATCACTTCGCGGCTTATATGGAATGACGTCTGGCGCTGTTTTTCGCAACCCGATTATCAGATGGCGGTCTGTAGCCTGACGGGGCAGCAGCGTAGTAGCGAATTACGCCAGGCCACTTTGCAGCCTGCGCAACGGTTTATCGATTTTATTCTGCGTCACCCTTTTTACCCGCAACTGGTTCGCCTTTCGCCCGCCAATGTCAGTGCCGTACTGGAGTTTCTGGCAGCGGAGTATAATCAGGGCGCGCATAATTCGTGACCGCTTTGCTGAGACTATTCCCAAAGAGAGCATGCGGGCGATAAGAAAAACTACACTTGTTTCGTGTACTTACTACTCCCGGTAAGCACAACATAAGTGGATTCCCTGATAAGGTTAACCTGCCTGTGGGCAGGTTTTTTTTTGCGCCGGGATTTAACAAATTGCCTTTCGGTTTTATAATAAAACCATCTGTACCCGAGAGGTGATGATGAAAAGAAAAAGTTTAGAAGACAGCCAGTGTCCGGTTGCGCGGTCGCTCGACATTATAGGCGACTGGTGGTCATTGCTGATTGTGCGTGACGCCCTGCGCGGACTGACCCGCTTCGGCGAATTTCAGAAAAGCCTGGGCATCGCTAAAAATATGCTGACGGTTCGCCTGCGCCAGTTGGTTGACGAAGGCATACTGGAAATGCGCCCCGCTTCTGATGGCTCTGCATGGCAGGAATATGTTCTCACCGAGCGAGGACGCGCATTACAAACCGTGCTGGTAGCCCTCTCTCAGTGGGGCAATGCCTTTTTGTTCGAGGGGTGTGAGAAAGGCAGCGTTCTGGTCGACCGCATTAACCAGCGACCGCTCCGACCCTTGCAGCTTCTGGCCGATGATGGCCGTGAGCTTAGCCCTGATGAGATAGAACTGCTTCCTTCCGCTTCCGCAACGAGCGCCTGATCCAAAGGCGCTTTTTTTCTCTTTTCCCTACCTTTATTGCGAAATAAAAAAAACAGCAAAAATGGTTGCATTATTAAACCATATAGGCCAGGCTGAAATTAGTTTAATAATGCAACCTAATTCAGGAGAGTATCATGACCGCTTCCCGTTCCGCCGCGCTGATTACCGGCGCTTCTTCCGGCATTGGCGCTGTTTATGCCGACCGTCTCGCCGCGCGCGGCTACGATTTGTTCCTTATTGCCCGTCGTGAAGCACGTCTGCACGAACTGGCGACACGGTTACAAGCCGCCTACAACATCAAAGTGACCACGCTGCGCGCCGATCTCACCCAGGAAGCGGACATCCGGGCTGTGGAAGCGCTTTTAAGCGATACCCCTGCGATTTCAGTGCTGGTGAATAACGCCGGAACGGCGCAGATAGGCTCTTTTCTCAGCCACAGCGCCCAGGCGCATCAGGACATTATCACGCTCAATATCACCGCGCTGACGCGCCTCACGCTTGCAGCGCTGGCGCGCTTTAAGGCGCAAGACCGGGGCGCGATTATTAATATCGCGTCGGTGTTGGCGCTTCACGCTTCCGATACCAGCGCCCTTTACAGCGGCACCAAAGGCTATGTGTTTAATTTCACCCGGGGCTTGCAGGCTGAATTTGCCGATACGGGCGTGCGGTTGCAGGCAGTGCTGCCAGCGGCAACCGCAACGGAAATCTGGGAAATCTCCGGCGTTTCGCCGGAAAACCTGCCTGCGGGTTCGGTAATGAAAACCGAAGATTTAGTGGATTCAGCCCTGGCGGGCTTTGATGCTGGCGAAGCGATTACTATTCCGCCGCTACATGATGAAGCGCTCTGGCAGCGTTACGAAGAGGCACGGCTGGCGATTTACGCCGCTGCCCGTACCGGCACGCCGGCGCCGCGCTACCTGCGGTGATCAAGAAGGCCACCGGCAGCGTCGGTGGCCTTATTTTTATGCCGCGTCACTCTCTACAACCTGAACGGACGCTTCAGGTTCATTAACCCAAATCACCAGCAGTCGCCAGGAGACGGCCAGCACGGCTGGGCCAATGAACAGGCCAACCATGCCGAAAGCAAGCAGTCCGCCGATAACGCCGCCTAAAATAAGTATCATCGGGATCTCTGCACCGCGACGAATTAAAAATGGACGCAGAATATTATCCATGCTGCCTGCTACCAGGCTCCACAGAAGCAACAGTGTCCCCCACCCCGTTTCGCCCTGCCAGTAGAGCCATGCTGTGGCAGGCAGCATAATGACTATCGGCCCCAGTTGCGCAAGACAGAGGATAAATATCAACAAGGTTAACAGCAGCGCGCCGGGGATGCCGCACAAAGCCAGGCCAACGCCGCCGAGTACGGACTGGCATACCGCGGTAACCACAATACCGGACGCAACCGCACGAATGGTTTGCCCTGCCAGTTTCACCGCGATATCTCCTCGGGTTCCCGCAAGACGATGGGCGAAACGGCTTAGCGCCAGCGCCACCTTTTCGCCGTTCGAATAAAGCAGCGCGCTGAGCGCCAGCATCATAATGCCGTTAATCACAAGTTGCCCCAGATGGCCCAGTTGCGCCAGCAACACAAGCGCCGCATGGCGCAGCCAGGGTTGAAGGTGAGCGATAAGTGAGTGTCCGTGATCGGCCAGCATAACCTGCCAGCGGGAATAGAGTTTCGCGCCGATAAACGGCACCTGGTGGAGGAACTCGCCGCTAAGCAAAAGCGGTACTTTATCCGATTCCAGCCACTGACTAAGCCGCGCGCTCAGTTCCATCATGCTGTCAGCCATAAACAGCAACGGCATCATGAACAAAGCAATCAGTAATAACGTCATGACCAGCACTGCGGGCGTGCGCTTTCGCCCCATCCACTGCTGGATGCGAAGCATGACAGGCCAGGTCGCAATCACGACCAGTCCAGCCCAAATCAAACTGATTAAAAAAGGCCGCAGCAGCCACAGACTAACCAGCAGCATACTGAACACGGCAAGCGAGCCAAAAATAATTCTCGGCAAATCATATTTAGGCAATGTGAACGACATTTTATTTTTTCCTGAAGAGAAGCGCGGCGCCAGACGCCGCAAACAGACGCAGCAAAAGCAAAGCGGCCGATAATTAAATCATCAAAGCGAATAGCGTCGTTGAACATAACGGGCGATAAACAAAACAGCCTCGCCTGAGGCGCTAACTATCAGAATCAGTTAACAATGCATTCATATAAATTATCACTTCATTTTTTAAATATGATTTATATATATTCCGCGGTTTCTTATTTTTCACTTCGTAGCGAGGAACTGTGCAGAAATAAGCGTTACTATTCGCCACGCCATTAAAATGGCAGGCTGATTCAGGCAACTCTCAATAAAAAGCGTTAAACAGGAAACCTATGAGTAATTTTATTCTTTTTTCCGCAAATACATTCTGCGCTGGAATGGCTTAAAGGCCATAGTCATGTGGTGCTTCAGTTTGGCTGGAATAGTGTCGCCGCGTTTATTTTATTTTGTATCGGGAAAAGGCTTTCCCGGCTGCTGGCGAGCGGGCTGGAAGCATTGCTGATTTGCCGCTGGGGTGACTGGGCATTGTAACGTTTTCTGTTATCGCGGTGACAGGCGCTGCGGGGTTTGCTGTCGGGGTAATTCCAGACGGCGAAATGCTCGCCGACAGTATGGTGAATTACTCTCGCCATCCGTTTCGTGCTTTAAGCCTGATGCTACGATTTCGCGCAATCATGGCTGATAACCTGCCGTGAACCCAGCCAGACCGGCGCGGTTACCTGCAAGGCAGGATATATCGTCGCGTAAACGAAAAAGGGGTCGCCTTTCGGCAACCCCTTGAATTTGATGGCGGAAGCGCAGAGATTCGAACTCTGGAACCCTTTCGGGTCGCCGGTTTTCAAGACCGGTGCCTTCAACCGCTCGGCCACACTTCCGCAATGACGCGAACTATAAACATCCCTATGCAGCCTGTAAAGCCCGAATGTGTTCGTTTGCCGCAAAAACAGACAAAAAACCGTTATTTGCCTGAATTAACAACAAAGTGAGCAGGATTTCAGCAACAATTCAGGCCTCATCATAAGGGCTGCTAACTCAGTGCTTCAGGATGTACATATCTTTGGTATAGAAGTAGCCCAGATTGTTTGAGTAAAAACCGCCGACCCAGGGCTTAACCAGGTGCGTGCGAACATAGTGGTAAAGCGGGATCGCAGGGACTTCCTGCCCCAGGATAGTTTCCGCCTGTTGGTAGTATTTGCCGCGCTCTGCTGCGTCGGCCGCTTTGGCGGCGCTGGCCAGCGCGTCGTCATACGCCTTATTGCTGAAGCGGGAAGTGTTTTGGCTGTCGCCGGTGCGGAAGTTATTCAGGAAAGTAGACGCGTCGTCATAATCCGCATTCCAGGAATAGCGCACCACGTCAAAATTACCGGTGTGTTTGGTATCAAGCATGGTTTTCCATTCCTGGTTTTGCAGCTTCACCGTCACGCCGAGATTTTTCTGCCACATAGAGCTCGCAGCGATGGCAATACGATGGTGGGACTCCATGGTGTTATAGAGCAGATTAAATTGCAGCGGGTGTTGTGCTGTGAAGCCTGCGGCCTCCAGCAGCTTTTTCGCTTCGGCGATGCGCTTTTCGCGCGGCCAGCTGGCGTAATCCGGCGGCGCTATTTTTGCCCCGCCGATTTCCGGCTGGCTCAGCACCCAGGCGGGGCGCTGCCCCTGGGCCAGAACTTTATCGGCGATAATGTCTTTATCCAGCGCCATATTGAGCGCGCGGCGAACGCGGGCATCGTTAAACGGCGGGCGGGTAGTGTTGAACTCGTAATAATAGGTCGCGAGCAGCGGCGAGACGCTAACTTCGTCCGGAAGCGTTTTTTTAAGCTGGGCGAACTGGTTAATGGGAATCGTGTTAGTGATGTCGATTTCGCCAGCCTTATAGCGGTTCACGTCTGCCGTTTCTGAAGAAATGGGCAGCCAGGTGACTTTATTAATGACAGTATGCGCATCGTCCCAGTAGCGTTTGTTTCGCTCCCCTACCACCTTCTCATTTACCACCCAGTCGATAACCTTATACGCGCCGCTGCCGACAAAGTGCTCCGGTCTCGCCCATTTATCACCAAAGCGCTGCACCGCCGTTTTATCAATGGGCACCAACGAAGGGTGCGCGAGCATGGAAAGAAAGGCGGCGGTCGGCTGCGTGAGCGTCACCTGGACGGTATTATCATCGAGCGCTTTGACGCCGAGCGCAGACGGCGGCTTTTTGCCGTTGGCGATCTCTGCTGCGTTTTCAATATTCATATTCCCCGGGTAGCTGGCGTAAGGGGAAACTGTTTTCGGATCGACAAGCCGTTGCCAGCTCCAGACAATATCTTCGGCTGTAATCGGTTCGCCGTCAGACCAGGTAATGCCTTTTCGCAGGTGGAACGTCCAGACGGTGTTGTTCTGGTTTTCCCACTTTTCCGCCAGCCGCGGCTCAACAGAACCGTCGCGTTTGACCGCCACCAGCCCTTCAAAAACGTCGCTGATAATATTGAATTCAACGTCGCTTTCTACTTTATGCGGATCCAGCGAGGCGGGTTCGCTGCCATTGTTACGCACCAGTTCCTGCTTTTGCGCCAATTCCGTCCCCTGCGGAACGGTAGCGGCATAAGCGCCTGAACCAGCAGTTGCGATCCCTGCCGCAAATAAAGCCATTAATCGTGAGTGTTGTTTCATTATGATTTACGCACCTTTTTGTTATGAATCAGGGGTTCGTTAACACTCTTAGTTGCGGGTAGCAGGGAAAGCAATAATTTTCAGTCACCTATAAGAGGGAGATCTGATAATTTATTGGTAGTTGACATCTTGCGGCCCCGGCGTTTTCGCCTTCACAAAACGGTTGTTTTTATTCAGATAAAACTGAGTAAAGATGGGTAAAAGCGCTTTTGCCGCCAGGCCTTCAGGCTCTATGCTCTGCCACTGATTCCCTGCAATGTGAGAATGACTCATGGATCGCATAATTACCTCTGCTCGCGACAGACAATCGCTGCTTAGCACGCATAAAGTGCTGCGAAATACTTACTTCCTCTTAAGCCTGACGCTGGCGTTTTCCGCCATTACCGCAACCGCCAGCACGGTGCTGATGCTGCCTTCTCCGGGCATTATCCTGACGCTTGTCGGCATGTATGGTCTGATGTTTCTGACCTATCGCCTGGCGAATAAACCCACCGGCATTCTGGCGGCGTTCGCCTTTACCGGTTTCCTGGGCTACATCCTCGGTCCGATGCTGAATACCTATCTTTCAGCGGGCATGGGCGATGTGATTGCCCTGGCGCTCGGCGGCACCGCGCTGGTGTTTTTTGCCTGCTCGGCTTATGTGCTGACTACGCGCAAGGATATGTCTTTCCTGGGCGGCATGCTGATGGCTGGCGTTGTGGTCGTGCTTATCGGCATGCTGGCGAATATCTTCCTGCAACTGCCCGCGTTGCATCTGGCTATCAGCGCCGTGTTTATCCTGATCTCTTCAGGCGCCATCCTGTTTGAGACCAGCAATATCATTCACGGCGGAGAGACCAACTATATTCGCGCAACGGTCAGCCTTTACGTTTCGCTGTATAACATCTTTGTCAGCCTGCTCAGCATTCTCGGCTTCGCCAGCCGCGATTAAGCAGTGATAAGGTGATACCCAAGCCCCGCACTTTGCGGGGCTTTGTTTTTGGCGCGCGGAAAATTTGCTACACTGCACGCCGTTTGACGAACGGGTCCGGAATGTATGTTGACGTTTGAAGGCAAAGAAATTGAAACCGATAGCGAAGGCTATCTGAAACAGACCACCGACTGGAGCGAAGGGCTAGCGCAAGTTATCGCCGAAAAAGAAAATATCGCGCTTTCGCCGGAACACTGGGAAGTGGTGCGCTTCGTGCGTGATTTTTATTTAGAATTTAACACCTCGCCCGCTATTCGTATGCTGGTGAAAGCGATGGCGAATAAATTTGGCGAAGAGAAAGGCAACAGCCGCTATCTCTACCGTCTTTTCCCGAAAGGCCCGGCTAAACAGGCGACGAAAATCGCCGGCCTGCCTAAACCGGTAAAGTGCATTTAATAGCGAATGCCGAAGTTGTTCCATTCGCGCTCGGGCTGATGCGGCTCCGTCAGCACCTTCTCTACCCGGGCGCTACGCGGACCGCCAGCTTTTAGCCAGGCGATGAGCTGGTCCACCTTTTCCGCCTCGCCGCAGGCTACAACCTCGACGCTGCCGTCGTCCAGATTTCGGGCATAACCTTTCAGCCCCAGCCGCTGCGCCTCATGCTGCGTGCTGTAGCGAAAGCCAACGCCCTGAACAAGGCCGTGTACCCAGGCGATAGTGCATACTGTCGACATATCCTCTCTCCTTTAGCTGGCGGGCTTGATTGCATTTCCCGGCCAGAGTCAGGAGAATGTCGCCCATTTTCTTTACAGAGCAGCATAGCAAATTATGAGTGTACGTTTAGTGTTGCAAAAAAGTAAAACCTGATAAAAAAATCAGTTAATAAAAGCCGCGAAGCCTCATACCGTTTCTTATCCAGCTTAGTCCCTCCGACATGCGAATCACTAAACCAATCCCGTCGCGCCCCAATCGATCGTTTATATAGATCAATTTTATGATATTGATAGCCTTTTCAGATCAATATAAACTGATGTTCGCTGCCAGATTTCTATTCAAAACCACTCCTCTTCACGGCTTGTGGATAAATTTTAATCATTGATAGTGCAAGGAAAGCTTCAAATATGAACTCTGAAAAAATATTAAAAATCATCATGTTGCATATAGCATTGATTTCAAGTGCTTCTACGATAGCCTCTGAAAACCGTAGCTACTTCCATAATATTGAAACCGTAGATGGTCTTCTGAGCCTCCCAAAGAACGAACTTTGCAAGAATGGTGGGCCAACATCAGATGATATAAAGCTCATATTGCTGCATGGCCCTTTGGCGCAATCTATGTACCAAAAGGATCCTGTGACCGCTCGTATGATGATTGATGAACAATCCAAAAAAATTCAATCCAAGATAAAAGAAAAATGCGCACTTAATTCAAATACATCTTCACGTAATATCACAAAAGAAATGATTAAAGATGAAAATCTAATGTGTAAAAATGGCGCGCCGACAAAGGAGGAGTTAAAAACATATTTAGTCGAGTCACATGGAATAGATATTGATAAACAGTTGCAGACTATTCCTTCTCAATACCGTCTAATGATGGAAGAAGGCGCGAAATTAAAAGGATATACACTTCGTGAAGTTTTTATTGAAGACATTGTCACTGTAACAGCAAAAAAATGGCAAGAGACCTGTAATAAAAAAAATAATTATAATACTAAAAATTCATCTAGCAACCCATCGAAAGCACAACAATCCTATGATGAAGTTGATAAAGAATTAAATAGCCTCTGGAAAAGACTTAGCCCTGAAACACGAAAACGCTTACTCCCTTCCCAAAGAGAATGGATAAAGCAAAAATCCAGTTGCAATAATGAACAGAAATGTCTTACCGACATGACGAACATCCGTATTCATGAACTAGAGTCTGAAAATGAGAAATAACACACTAGCTTTAGTTTTAAAAAATGATTGGGTGACTTCACCTTTGGATCATACCTATAACGGAAAATACACGCTTGGACAATTTCATCTGACAGATACGTTCATCGTAGAATATATGAAACTGATACATGGAATAGAAATACCTGATTCATGGATCAGTAGCTGTTTCACTAACATATCAGATACCAATACCCGTAAGGTTATGTATATGGAAGGTTGCGGTATGTTATCTAAAGACACAATGAATGAGATCCGTAATGCAGTGAAATTTCCTACTGACGACGTGAAAATATATCGCAATGGTAAGAAGATTGTTAAGATAAAATTTATGGAAGATCACAATGAAACAACGAATTGAATGTCGCATAAAACAATCAGTCATAACTGTTGCTATTGCCTTCAGTTTTTACGTGTTTCAGGGGATTGCTATAAACCCATGTCAAGCGAAATCAACTGAAGTAAAACCGACTTCAAACGCAGATACTGTTTCTTTACAACAAACCGCGCAATTATCAAGACCGCCTATCATCGATATACTTCCGAGACTTTACACAGCAGAAGAGGTTTATTCACGATTTAAAGAACATGAGTTTCGGGCAACTAACGATTTCAAAAATTGTCGATTAATGGTTACAGGTAAAGTAGAAAGTATCGGCACTGTTACATTCAGTAATAAGCCGTTAGTTACATTGGATATTTCTGGTTCGAATGAAGGAGTAAAGTTTGTTTTTGAAAATACAGATTATAATAACGATAAGGTAGCAGCGTTAAACGTGGGAGACACAGTAATTATTGCAGGATGGAATGCACGCCCTGGAACATTTGAAGGTATTTTCTTAGATGATTCGCAAATCATGACTAATATGATTTCAAAGAAGAAAAGGCAAATACTGGCTGTAAATGGTGGAATCTATGACAGGGAAATATGCCGTAAATAACATTATTATTGTTTGAGCTAAGATCAATAGCTGATGAATGTGGCTATTGATCTCCACACTCAAGCATATGAGATAAATATATCTAATGGACTAGACTGTATCATCTCTATCCTTCATTCTTTGTTCATACTCAATTTCGGACTCAATCTGTGAAATGGTTTTTCCTGTTTTAATGCCGATTCTTGCCTGTGCCGTTGGTTCATTTGAAAAGTGAATATCAAAGTTGAGTTTTATTCTGTTTGCTTCCGCGCACATTCTAATATAGCCGCGAATCATGTTTTCTTTGAACGTGTACCATCCTCTTCTTTTTCCATCAAACGCAGGAATCACTACTTGACCAAAATCTGGATCTCTAAAATTCCTTAAAATTCTTGATATCCCAGAATCAGTAAGACTCAGGACTTCTTCTTTTGTTTTCCAGGCGACTTGTTCAATGACATTTTGATAAGACCCGCGAATCCCGTAAATATCTCTCAATAAATCTCTAGAGTCAGCTACAGCCCATAGTAGATATGAATAGTTACGATCTCTTGCATAAGTGGCTTTCTCGTATGGTCCACGTAAAGATTGAGCTACAGATGTTACCGCTTCGTTTAAACCGTCAAAAAATAGATGTTCTGTAACACAATCTAGATCTCTTTCATAAGCCAGAACCAGCATTTTTTCACATATGAGGTGAACATAATGGGGATATCCATCACTTATCCCAGCGATTCTGATCCTTAAATCTTCCGGGACTGATAGTCCGAACTCACTGAAAGCTCGATCTATTATCGCAAAACAACCAGAATAGTGTGAATCGCCACGGGTTTAACAGACACCTCAGAGTCATTTAAGATGGCTTAAAGAGAGGTGCCCATGAGCG
>NZ_AWFX01000055.1 GCF_000463115.2 Franconibacter helveticus LMG 23732
TTCAGCGAGCACGAGCAGTCTGTCAGAGCGGAACTGAGCGCAAGCGCGAGGAGAATCAGCGACGCCATCCTCGCACACGAGCAGAGTATGAGCGAGGCGATGGAGAAAAACCGGCGGAGCGTACTGCGGACTGCCGGGCGGACATGGTTCACCATCCTGATGGTGTCAGCGCTGCTGATCGGCACGAGCGGGAGCATACTGTGGTGGCAGGGGCAGCAGATAACCGACAATTACACGCATCTTCGTCAGCAGGAAGATACCCTGGCGAAAATGACTGCCCGGACGTGGGGAGTGCGCTATCAGGAGAGCCGCGACGGCCGGAGGTTTCTTATCCTGCCGCCCGGGATGCAAACCGAAGCCATCCCCTACGACGGGACGACATGGATCCGCCTGAAACAGGAGTAGCGGAAAATGACAGAGCTGGAAAAGCAGTTGCTGAGCGCATTAGAGCAGCTACAGCAGGACTACTCGCAAAGGCTGGACGAATGGGAGAGCGCCTTCGCGGAATGGCGGAGCATGTGTGGGCTTATGCAACGGGAGAACGCGATGCTGAACGAGCGCGTGTCGGACTTGAGCACGCAGGTGCTGAGTTTAAGCGAGCAGCTGCGCCGCTTGTCCGGGAACTGAATGCCATCGAGCTCCGGCAGAGGGAGAATGAGTATCAGAAAACACTGGAGCTGGAGCGCCAGCCGCAGAAAACCTACCGCGGGCCGACACTTTAAACCATCCAGGCAGCTGACAACCCGCACGAAGAGGGGCTCTTATTTCTCCCGCTAAATAGGTTCGTGATCAAAAAGGTCACGACTTATTCAGGAGCGGGAAATGAAGCTGTTAAATCTTATTGAATCATTGCTTAACTGCCTGTATCTGGCGGCGGAGCTGTGGGACTGGCTGGAGAAGCATTTGTCGGTTTTTAAGGCATTGGCGCGGATTTTAGTGTGACTTTAACATCCATGCATCTGGCTGCATGACTATGCACCAGTGTAATATTCAGCGGCTGCGTTTCTGGTGTTTTTTCGTTATGTCTGTCGCCACTTTCTCGCGTCTGGCACCGGAAACGCAGCCAACCCCGTTTCAGCGGTGCGCCCAACGGATGTTATGGTAAATGGTGCCTAATTAACGTTGACGTTTACATCAGCAGGACTTTGATAATTAGGTCGCTGTAATCCACTATCGCCAACCGATAAGCATTGGAATATGATGCTTATATCATCCCCTGGGAGCGAGCTAAACGTAGAGTGATCCATGTTCTTCACAAGGATGGTCTTGCCTTGATTAAGGCAATATTGGTTCGCTTCTGTTAACGCAGCTTTTTTTGCTCCAGCCTGTCCCCTTACAGGTGCAGCATGAACAGATATGGAATAAGTATCTGGCCCCATGGGTAATACGCCACTTGAATTAACGCATCCTGTAAGGGAAATCATTACTGCTGCAAAGCAAATGTATTTCATTACTCTAATATCCTATATTTTTATTTTTCTATTTATTCAAATGGTTATGCTGGTTTGTTGGGTGATTGTGCATCATCCAACTATACGATTTTTTATGCTTTATTTTCAAAGGGTTTTGTCGGTGTGAGTTTTTGACTGGTACTGTTGTTTGGTATCGGTTTTACTTTGATGTCTGTCGGTCATCGAAGATGAACCTCTTGAGATCCTTTCCGTTGCGTCGTAATCTCTTGCTCTGAAAACGAAAAAACCACCTGGGGAGGTGGTTTTTCGAAGGTTCAGTAAGTTGGGGAACTTCTGGACCGTGGTAACAGGGTGTACAAGACCGCTGCCACCAAATTCGTCCTTCCAGTTTAGCCGTAGTTTGGCTCTGACTTCAAGAACTCTGCATCAGTAATCTCTTGTACACCCTCTTACCAGTGGCTGCTGCCAGTGGCGCTTTGTCGTGTCTTTCCGGCTTGGACTCAAGTCGATAGTTACCGGAACAGGCGCAGCAGTCGGACTGAACGGGGGGTTCGTGCATACAGTCCAGCTTGGAGCGAACTGCCTTCCCGGAACCGAGTGTCAGG
>NZ_AWFX01000056.1:0-2702 GCF_000463115.2 Franconibacter helveticus LMG 23732
GGGATCAGAAAGTTCAGCTCCAGACGCCCCTTGTCCGCGTGCTCCACCCACAGAATGCTGTACTGATCTTTATCAAGTCCGGGCATCAGAACGCGCTCGAAGCTGGCCATCAGTTTTTCCCGCTGGCCGGGAGGCAGATCGGCCTCCGCAAACGACAGGACGCCGGATGTGTATTTCTTCACGTAAGGCGACGCGTCAATCAGCTCCCGGACTTCTTCCGGCTTCCCCTGCAGGACGCTGGCACCTTCACGCTGCCGGTCTTTACCCAGCAGATAGTCCACCGGCCCGGCGCCACCGCCGCGACCGCGTGGATGAAATTTAACGATCATCGTCCGTTCCTTTCTCAAGAACGGCGTGCCTCAGCCGCTCAAGCCCGGCATCGATGGCCATCAGCGCAGCCACAATCTGCACCCTGTCATGGCCGGTGCCGCCGCCGGCGTTAACACGGCGGGCTATCTGGTTCAGGTTATTGCCCATGCCGGCAAGCTGGCGCAGCAGCGCCGGCGAGATTGAGGGGAGCTTTCCGGAACGTGCCGGCTTTTCGTCCAGGCAGGTCTGCCGCATCCACGCCGCCAGCTGCCTGCCGTCACAGCGCTCAAGCAGCCGCCGGTGCTCGTCCTCCGTCACCCACATGGTGAGCATCTTGTTCCGTTTCTCTGACAAACCGGCCTCCTGATAACGCCGGGACGGGCGGGAAAGCCTTTCCCGGTCGGCGCGGGGTTGGACAAGCCGCAGGCGCGTCAGGCTTTTGGCGGGTTTCGGGGCGCAGCCCTGAACCAGTCACGCAGCGCTAGCGGAGTGTATACTGGCTTACTATGTTGGCACGGATGCGAGTGTCAGTGAAGTGCTTCATGTGGCAGGAGAAAAATGCAGCAGCGGAGCGTAAGCAGAACATGCGATACAGGATATATTCCGCTTCCTCGCTCACTGACTCGCTGCGCTCGGTCGTTCGGCTGCGGCGAGCGGTACCGGCTTACGGGCGGGGCGGAAATTTCCTGGAAGATACCAGGAAGAAACTTAACAGGGAAACGATGAGGTCGCGGCGAAGCCGTTTTTCCATAGGCTCCGCCCCCCTGACAAGCATCACGAAATCTGACGCTCAAATCAGTGGTGGCGAAACCCGACAGGACTATAAAGATACCAGGCGTTTCCCCCTGGTGGCTCCCTCGTGCGCTCTCCTGTTCCTGCCTTTCGGTTTACCGGCGTCATTCCGCTGTTATGGCCGCGTTTGTCTCATTCCACGCCTGACACTCAGTTCCGGGAAGGCAGTTCGCTCCAAGCTGGACTGTATGCACGAACCCCCCGTTCAGTCCGACCGCTGCGCCTTATCCGGTAACTATCGTCTTGAGTCCAACCCGGAAAGACACGAAAAAACGCCACTGGCAGCAGCCATTGGTAACTGAGATGTGCGAGAGATTTATCTGGAGTTCTTGAAGTGGTGGCCTGACTACGGCTACACTGGAAGGACAGATTTGGTGACATGTCTCGCACAAGACTGTTACCACGGTTCAGAAACTTGCCGGTTTACTGAACCTTCGAAAAACCACCTTGCCGGGTGGTTTTTTCGTTTTCAGAGCAAAAGATTACGACTGAAACGACAGAATCACAAGAAGATCATTTACTCCGAGAGTAGTAACTCCCACCATGTTTGCCTATCAACACACTTAGGAAACATTACTTGCGTTTAGTTATACGACTTCTAGCTCTCCATAACAGATCCTCATTTTCTGCTGATGGATTTCGACGGTATCGTTCCTCCGCTTTCCGTACTCCATATTCAGGAAACACCCTGACAGCAACCATTGTATAAAGACATAACACACCAAAAGTAAAAATAAAAAACCAATAAACTCGAACATATATCACCCTCTTTTCTTCTCATTTCTCATGCGTGTAGCCAACATTATTTTATAGTTAGCTCTCGTCGGGTTCTCCATATATTTACGGGTAGCACGTTCGACGGCAGATTCAGATGAACTAAAAAAAAGCATAAATAATTTAAATGTAATAACGGCGACTACCACTACACCAATAAATGTAAGCATCACTCTTACTCCTGTTATCAACATTGAACATAACATCTCTTGCCCGCACCGCCCCGGACAGCTTCGCCACGAACGGGGCGGCAGTCAGCCAAAACCAACAACAACCCATCCGGTAAACCACCCCGATCGCGACAGATAAATTTTACCCAACTGCATAGCCATGCAGCCAGGTGAATGACGGCAGGATTCAGCCCAAAAACAGCGTGAAGGCCCCGAAAACCGGCAAATGCTTCTCCAGCCACTCCCACAGTTCTGCCGCCAGATGCAGGCAGTTAAGTACAGCTTCAATAACCTTAAGCAGTTTCATAATTCACCCTGGTATAGGCAGTGATCTTTGCATCACGACGTATTTAGCGGGGAATTTCGCAGCCCTTCTTCTTGGGGTTTGTCACGGGACGGCACCCGTCAGCCCAGCGTCGGTCCTTTGTAGGTTTTCTGCGGCTGGCGCTGCAACTCCAGGCTTTTCTGATACTCATGCTCCCGCTGCCGCTGCTCTACCGTACTCAGCTCCCGGACAAGCGGCGCAGCTGCTCGCTTAAACTCAGCACCTGCGTGCTCAAGTCCGACACGCGCTCGTTCAGCGCCGCGTTCTCCCGTTGCATAAGCCCACACATGCTCCGCCATTCCGCGAAGGCGCTCTCCCATTCGTCCAGCCTT
>NZ_AWFX01000056.1:2803-3726 GCF_000463115.2 Franconibacter helveticus LMG 23732
AGGGATGGCTTCGGTTTGCATCCCCGGCGGCAGGATAAGAAACCTCCGGCCGTCGCTGCTCTCCTGATAGCGCACTCCCCACGTCCGGGCGGTCATTTTCGCCAGGGTATCTTCCTGCTGACGAAGATGCGTGTAATTGTCGGTTATCTGCTGCCCCTGCCACCACAGAATGCTCCCGCTCGTGCCGATCAGCAGCGCTGACACCATCAGGATGGTGAGCCATGTCCGCCCGGCAGTCCGCAGTACGCTCCGCCGGTTTTTCTCCATCGCCTCGCTCATACTCTGCTCGTGGGCGAGGATGGCGTCGCTGATTCTCCTCGCGCTTGCGCTCAGTTCCGCTCTGACAGACTGCTCGTGCTCGCTGAATGCGGCTTTCAGCATCTCGCCGGTACTCTGCTTCTGCGCTTTCGATTGCTGCTCTAAGTCCTTCGCCAGCGTTAAAAGACTGCTCATAGATGGCTCCCTTCAGTCGGATGTTTCGCCCCCCGTCCGGGTCGGCAATGCTGATACTGCTTTTCGTGGTGCGCACCACCTCAAAACCTGACCGTTCCAGGGCCTCAGTGACGTCCTGACGGTTTTTCAGCTCCCCGGACGAAGCAAGGGTCAGCAGTCCGCGCGTGATGGCTTCTGCGGCCTCCTGCTTCGTTTTCGGCAGTCCGGACGGCGTGACCAGCGCCCGGCGGTTTTCCGGTGCGTTCGGGTCGTGCAGCCCCAGTCTGCCGTTCACGATGGTCTGCCAGGCATCGATGCGCGGTCGGTCGGCGCGGTCGTAGTACGGCTGGAGCCGCCTGCCGGTCAGTAGCTCGGTATTGGGGATCAGAAAGTTCAGCTCCAGACGCCCCTTGTCCTCGTGCTCCACCCACAGAATGCTGTACTGATCTTTATCGAGTCCGGGCATCAGAACCCGCTCGAAGCTGGCCATC
>NZ_AWFX01000056.1:3736-4048 GCF_000463115.2 Franconibacter helveticus LMG 23732
GTCCTGACGGTTTTTCAGCTCCCCGGACGAAGCAAGGGTCAGCAGTCCGCGCGTGATGGCTTCAGTGGCCTCCTGCTTCGTTTTCGGCAGTCCGGACGGCGTGACCAGCGCCCGGCGGTTTTCCGGCGCGTTCGGGTCATGCAGCCCCAGTCTGCCGTTCACGATGGTCTGCCAGGCATCGATGCGCGGCCGGTCGGCGCGGTCGTAGTACGGCTGGAGCCGCCTGCCGGTCAGCAGTTCGGTATTGGGGATCAGAAAGTTCAGCTCCAGACGCCCCTTGTCCGCGTGCTCCACCCACAGAATGCTGTACTG
>NZ_AWFX01000056.1:4058-4439 GCF_000463115.2 Franconibacter helveticus LMG 23732
ACGCGGCCGGTCGGCGCGGTCGTAGTACGGCTGGAGCCGCCTGCCGGTCAGCAGCTCGGTATTGGGGATCAGAAAGTTCAGCTCCAGACGCCCCTTGTCCGCGTGCTCCACCCACAGAATGCTGTACTGATCTTTATCGAGTCCGGGCATCAGAACCCGCTCGAAGCTGGCCATCAGTTTTTCCCGCTGGCCGGGAGGCAGATCGGCCTCCGCAAACGACAGTACGCCGGAAGTGTATTTCTTCACGTAAGGCGACGCGTCAATCAGCTCCCGGACTTCTTCCGGCTTCCCCTGCAGGACGCTGGCGCCTTCACGCTGCCGGTCTTTACCCAGCAGATAGTCCACCGGCCCGGCGCCACCGCCGCGACCGCGTGGATGAAA
>NZ_AWFX01000056.1:4449-4762 GCF_000463115.2 Franconibacter helveticus LMG 23732
GCAGCCGCTCAAGCCCGGCATCGATGGCCATCAGCGCCGCCACAATCTGTACCCTGTCATGGCCGGTGCCGCCGCCGGCGTTAACACGGCGGGCTATCTGGTTCAGGTTATTGCCCATGCCGGCAAGCTGGCGCAGCAGCGCTGGCGAGAGTGAGGGAAGCTTTCCGGTGCGCGCAGGCTTTTCGTCCAGGCAGGTCTGTCGCATCCACGCCGCCAGCTGCCTGCCGTCACAGCGCTCGAGCAGCCGCCGGTGCTCGTCCTCCGTCACCCACATGGTGAGCATCTTGTTCCGTTTCTCTGACAAACCGGCCTC
>NZ_AWFX01000056.1:4772-5404 GCF_000463115.2 Franconibacter helveticus LMG 23732
ACCGGCAAGCTGGCGCAGCAGCGCCGGCGAGAGTGAGGGGAGCTTTCCGGTGCGCGCAGGCTTTTCGTCCAGGCAGGTCTGCCGCATCCACGCCGCCAGCGGCCTGCCGTCGCAGCGCTCAAGCAGCCGCCGGTGCTCGCCCTCCGTCACCCACATGGTGAGCATCTTGTTCCGTTTCTCTGACAAACCGGCCTCCTGATAACGCCGGGACGGGCGGGAAAGCCTTTCCCGGTCGGCGCGGGGTTGGACAAGCCGCAGGCACGTCAGGCTTTTGGCGGGTTTCGGGGCGCAGCCCTGAACCAGTCACGTAGCGCTAGCGGAGTGTATACTGGCTTATTATGTTGGCATGAGTGCGGTTGTCGGGAAAGTGCTTCATGTGGCAGGAGAAAAATGCAGCAGCGGAGCGTAAGCAGAATATGCAATGCAGGTGATGTTCCGCTTCCTCGCTCACTGACTCGCTGCGCTCGGTCGTTCGGCTGCGGCGAGCGGTGTGGGCTTACGAAGGGGGCGGAAATTTCCTGGAGGATGCCAGGAAGAAGTTTAACAGGGAAACGATAAGGCCGCGGCAAAGCCGTTTTTCCATAGGCTCCGCCCCCCTGACAAGCATCACGAAATCTGACGCTCAAATCAGT
>NZ_AWFX01000056.1:5414-5793 GCF_000463115.2 Franconibacter helveticus LMG 23732
TGGCTTTTGGCGGGTTTCGGGGCGCAGCCCTGAACCAGTCACGTAGCGCTAGCGGAGTGTATACTGGCTTACTATGTTGGCACGAATGCGGATGTCAGTGAAGTGCTTCATGTGGCAGGAGGAAAAAGGCGGCACCGGTGCGTCAGCAGAATATGTGATACAGGATATATTCCGCTTCCTCGCTCACTGACTCGCTACGCTCGGTCGTTCGACTGCGGCGAGCGGAAATGGCTTACGAACAGGGCGGAAATTTCCTGGAAGATGCCAGGAAGAAACTTAACAGGGAAGCGATAAGGCCACGCCAGAGCCGTTTTTCCATAGGCTCCGCCCCCCTGACAAGCATCACGAAATCTGACGCTCAAATCAGTGGTGGCGAAAC
>NZ_AWFX01000056.1:5803-7394 GCF_000463115.2 Franconibacter helveticus LMG 23732
TAAAGATACCAGGCGTTTCCCCCTGGTGGCTCCCTCGTGCGCTCTCCTGTTCCTGCCTTTCGGTTTACCGGTGTCATTCCGCTGTTATGGCCGCGGTTTCTCATTCCACGCCTGACACTCGGTTCCGGGAAGGCAGTTCGCTCCAAGCTGGACTGTATGCACGAACCCCCCGTTCAGTCCGACTACCACGCTCTTTCCGGTAACTATCAACTTGAGTCCAACCCGAAAAGGCACGACAAATCGCCATTGGCAGTAGCCACTGGTAAACAGGATGTGCGAGAGATGTTGTGAGAGTTCTTGAAGTGGTGCCATTACTACGGCTACACTGGAAGGACAGATTTGGTGACACGTCTCGCACAAGACTGTTACCACGGTTCAGAAACTTGCCGGTTTACTGAACCTTCGAAAAACCACCTCCCCAGGTGGTTTTTTCGTTTTCAGAGCAAGAGATTACGCGTAGAAAAAAAGGAACTCAAGAAGATCCTTTCTATGCTCAACCACCGCATGGCCCATAGCCGCGCTGGCCGTTGCCGGTCAGCTCCAGAATCCTCGACCAATATGGAACCTTGCCCCTCCCAAAATTCAACTAAAAAACCCTCATTTCCTGCCGATAAAATGGGTATCTCTTAACTATGCCTAAATGATAAAATGGGTATTTCTTAACTATGCCTAAATAAATAAGGATAATTTTGAAAAAAATATTCATCCTATCGGCAGCGCTGATCATGGCAGGATGCGCAACAAAGCAATATCCACAGGCCGCGAACGTCACCGGTCCAGAATCTTCCGCAATGGATTGCAAAGCGGTAGCTCTGGAAATCGCCAAAACGCGCAGTGTACAACAAGAAATTGAGGCAACCGGCGAATTTGACGGGCGCACCGTATTAGGTTTCCTGGGTGATTTTGGGATAGGAAATGGCATGGCAAAAGGCGAAGCCCGCAAAAAAGCAGCTAACCGGCTAAATCAGCTGGAAGCCCTGAAGGCTGCAAAGTGTGCAGATCAATAAGGTACAAAAAAGCCCTGCGGGGCTTTTTTTGTACCTGCCAATCAGCTGGATTTACCATAACATCCGTTGCCCGCACCGCTGAAACGGGGTTGGCTGCGTTTCCGGTGCCAGACGCGAGAAAGTGGCGACAGACATGACGAAAAAACACCGAAAACGCAGCCGCTGGATATTACACTGATGCATAGTCATGCAGCCAGATGCATGGCGCGTAAAGTCACACTAAAATCAGCGCGAACGCCTTAAAAACCGGCAAATGCCTCTCCGGCAACTCACACAGCTCCATCACCAGGTAAAAACAGTTCAGCAGGGCTTCAATAACGTTGAGAATTTTCATCACTTCCTCCGGGATAAGTCACTACCATTCCGGTAGTCAGCCTATTTAGCAGGAACGCGATGAGCCCTTCTTCGTGCGGGCTGTCACCTCATCTTCGGACCATCGAAACTCTTCTGCTTCTGTCGGAGCGTCAGCTCCAGCTCGTTCTGACGCTGATACTCCAGTACAGCCTTCTCCTCGATGGCATTCAGTTCCCGGACAAGCGGCGCAGCTGCTCGCTTAAACTCAGCACCTGCGTGCTCAAGTCCGA
>NZ_AWFX01000057.1:0-193240 GCF_000463115.2 Franconibacter helveticus LMG 23732
TTATCGATCTGGTCGAATGCACGAGCAGAACCACCGTAGGTTTTTGCCAGAACGGTAGTGATGGCAGCGGTCAGGGTAGTTTTACCGTGGTCAACGTGGCCGATAGTACCAACGTTGACGTGCGGTTTTGTACGTTCAAATTTTTCTTTAGACACGGCTATATTCCTTACTATAGCGCCCCCTCATGGAGGGGGCACGGGACTTTGTTGTTAAACCTGCGGCTTATTTACCACGGGCTTCGATTACGGCCTGAGCAACGTTGTTCGGCGCATCATCATACTTCAGGAATTCCATAGTGTATGATGCACGACCTTTGGTCAGAGAACGCAGCTGAGTTGCATATCCGAACATTTCAGACAGCGGAACTTCAGCGTGGATCTTAACGCCAGTCACTTCAGACTCCTGACCACGCAGCATACCGCGACGACGGCTCAAGTCACCGATAACGTCACCGGTGTTCTCTTCCGGAGTTTCTACTTCAACCTTCATGATCGGCTCAAGCAGAACTGGTTTTGCTTTCTTAAAGCCTTCTTTAAAGGCAATAGAAGCGGCCAGTTTAAACGCCAGTTCAGAGGAGTCAACGTCATGGTAAGAACCAAAGTGCAGACGCACGCCCATGTCAACTACCGGGTAGCCAGCCAGCGGACCAGACTTCAGCTGCTCCTGGATGCCTTTATCAACGGCCGGGATGTATTCGCCAGGAATTACACCGCCTTTAATGTCGTTGATGAACTCGTAACCTTTCGGATTTGAGCCCGGCTCCAGCGGGTACATGTCGATAACAACATGACCGTACTGACCACGACCACCAGACTGCTTAGCGTGTTTACCTTCAATATCGGTAACTTTCGCGCGAATCGCTTCGCGGTAAGCAACCTGAGGTTTACCTACGTTAGCTTCAACGTTGAACTCACGCTTCATACGGTCAACGATGATGTCGAGGTGCAGTTCACCCATACCAGCGATGATGGTCTGGTTAGATTCTTCGTCAGTCCATACGCGGAAAGACGGGTCTTCTTTAGCCAGACGGCCCAGAGCCAGACCCATTTTTTCCTGGTCAGCTTTGGTTTTCGGTTCTACCGCGATAGAGATTACCGGCTCAGGGAACTCCATACGCTCCAGAATGATCGGGTGATCCGGGTTACACAGGGTGTCACCAGTGGTCACGTCTTTCAGACCGATAGCAGCCGCGATGTCGCCCGCGCGAACTTCTTTGATCTCTTCACGTTTGTTTGCGTGCATCTGTACGATACGACCGAAACGCTCACGTGCTGATTTCACGGAGTTCAGGATGGTGTCACCGGAGTTAACCACGCCAGAGTAAACGCGGAAGAACGTCAGGTTACCAACGAACGGGTCGGTAGCGATTTTAAACGCCAGTGCAGAGAACGGCTCTTCGTCGCTTGCGTGACGCTCAGCCGGGGTATCTTTACCGTCGTCCAGGATACCGTTGATCGCAGGAACGTCTACCGGGGATGGCAGGTAATCAATTACCGCATCCAGCATCGCCTGAACACCTTTGTTCTTGAACGCAGAACCACAGGTTACCAGGATGATTTCGTTGTTCAGAACGCGCTGACGCAGAGCTTTTTTGATCTCTTCTTCAGTCAGTTCTTCACCACCCAGGTATTTCTCCATCAGCTCTTCAGAAGCTTCAGCTGCGGACTCGATCAGGTTCTGGTGCCATTCGTCAGCCAGGTCCTGCATGTCAGCCGGGATATCTTCGTATTCGAAGGTTACGCCCTGGTCTGCGTCGTTCCAGTTGATGGCTTTCATTTTCACCAGGTCAACAACACCGGTGAAACCTTCTTCAGCACCAATCGCCAGTTGCAGCGGAACCGGGTTCGCGCCCAGACGGGATTTGATCTGGCCAACAACTTTCAGGAAGTTCGCGCCCATACGGTCCATTTTGTTAACGAACGCGATACGCGGAACTTTGTATTTATTAGCCTGACGCCATACGGTTTCAGACTGCGGCTGAACACCACCTACTGCGCAGTAAACCATTACCGCACCGTCAAGAACACGCATGGAACGTTCTACTTCGATGGTGAAGTCAACGTGCCCCGGGGTGTCGATGATGTTGATACGGTGTGGTTCATACTGCTTAGCCATACCAGACCAGAATGCGGTAGTCGCAGCGGAGGTAATGGTAATACCACGCTCCTGCTCCTGCTCCATCCAGTCCATGGTTGCGGCGCCGTCATGAACTTCACCGATTTTGTGGTTTACACCGGTGTAGAACAGAATACGTTCGGTAGTAGTGGTCTTACCGGCGTCGATATGCGCACTGATACCGATGTTACGATAGCGTGCGATGGGTGTTGTACGAGCCATTTGATTCCTCGTTTGTTTCTTTAGGCGCTCAGATTAAGTTGCCCAGAACGGGCGACTTACCTTAAGCGCCCGTCTGGTGACTAACATACCGAAGGGATTACCAACGGTAGTGTGCGAACGCCTTGTTGGCTTCTGCCATACGGTGAACGTCTTCACGTTTCTTAACTGCAGTACCTTTGTTGTCTGCAGCATCAGAAAGTTCGTTCGCCAGGCGCAGAGCCATGGATTTATCACCGCGTTTACGAGCAGCTTCTACGATCCAACGCATTGCCAGAGCATTGCGACGAACCGGACGGACTTCAACTGGTACCTGATAAGTAGAACCACCAACGCGGCGAGACTTAACTTCTACAGTCGGGCGCACGTTGTCGAGAGCGACTTCGAAAGCTTCCAGTTCATTTTTGCCAGAGCGCTGAGCCAGGGTCTCAAGAGCACTGTATACGATTGCTTCTGCGGTAGATTTCTTACCATCTACCATCAGGATATTTACAAATTTAGCCAGCAGTTCTGATCCGAACTTCGGATCCGGCAGAATTTTACGCTGACCAATGACGCGACGACGTGGCATGGAAATACTCCGTTGTTAATTCAGGATTGTCCAAAACTCTACGAGTTTAGTTTGACATTAAAAATAAAACGTTTGGCCTTACTTAACGGAGAACCATTAAGCCTTAGGACGCTTCACGCCGTACTTGGAGCGAGCTTGCTTACGGTCTTTAACGCCGGAGCAGTCAAGCGCACCGCGAACGGTGTGGTAACGAACACCCGGGAGGTCTTTAACACGACCGCCACGGATCAGGATCACGGAGTGCTCCTGCAGGTTGTGACCTTCACCACCGATGTAGGAAGTCACTTCGAAACCGTTAGTCAGACGAACACGGCATACTTTACGCAGTGCGGAGTTCGGTTTTTTCGGGGTGGTGGTATATACGCGAGTACATACGCCACGTTTTTGCGGGCATGCTTCCAGCGCCGGCACGTTGCTTTTTGCAACTTTGCGAGAGCGTGGTTTGCGTACCAGCTGGTTAACTGTTGCCATTAAATAGCTCCTGGTTTTAGCTTTTGCTTCGTAAACACGTAATAAATCGTCCCCATATAATATGAGGACGCGGAATTTTAGGGCTGAGCCGAAAGGGTGTCAAGAAATATACAGCGATCCCGGCGTTACCAGGCGATTTGATTGCGATGCTTTACCGTGAGGCTGACGAAATGAGTATAGCCAACCCTGTCGATACTGTTCGAAAATTGAGCGGAAAGACCACGCGCTTCGATATCATCGTTCAACGCATATAACGAGATGGGGGCGGTAAGCAATAATTCAAGGAAACGCCCGCCTTCTATTCCTGCCAGTACGCCGTCCTGAATGAGCAGCAAGTCGTCGCCAGCGTTAAGCGTACGCAACAGCGCCGCGAAGTCGCATTGCCAGGGAGAGTGAGAAAGCGTATGCAGCATGGCGGCCTCAGAAAGTGAACAACACATCAAACTCATCAAGGCGTGTACGAAGCGCTTCAGGCTCCAGCACTTCTGCCTTAATAACGAAATTCTGCTCCGCAGGGATACCGCGCTCGCGCAGCGACTGCGCGCAAATCCAGCACTGGTCAATGTCATAAAGCGGCAGGATTTTGAACGTGGAAATATAATCCCGCGCGAGAATTTTTTCCGGACTCTGTGCGGGCAGAACTTGCGTTACGCCATCGCTCAGGAAAAAGACGCCGATTTCTTCTGTCAGCGCAGAGGTTGCCAGCAGCGCGTCAAGTCCTTCGCGACCGGCAGAAGAACCATGAGGCGCGGAGGTGAACAGAAAAGCTACGCGTTTCATCAGAACTGCACCACTCTGTCGCAGGTCAGGGCCGCTTCTGCAAGCGAGCCAAGTCCGCTTAAGGTAAAACCCGGCTGGAGATTAGCCGCAGACAACCCCGCCAGCTTCGCTTCGTGTTCATCCGTTACGCCGCGCCGCAGCGCGGCGGCCACACAAATATGCAGTTCCGTGCCATGTTGTTCATGGAGTTTTTGCCAGGCGCGCACCAGATCGAACTCATCGCTGGCTGGCAACGTCAGTTGATTCGCGTTGTATACGCCTTCCCGATAGAAAAAGACGCACGTCAGCGTATGGCCTTCAGCTAATACGGCATTAGCAAACTGGTAAGCGGAACTGGCCTGCTGCGTGCCGTAGGCCGGCCCCGTTACCATCAGGGCAAAACGCATCAGCGATCCTGCCCCTGGAAATCGCCATTTTTAAACTGGCGGATATAAAGGTAGACAGTGTGTTTAGAAATATTAAGCCGATCAGCAACCTGGTTGATGGCGTCCTTAATATCAAAAATGCCTTTTTCGTAAAGATTCAGGACTATCTGTCTGTTCTTGGCATTATTAGAGACGTTACGATCCGCATTCACCTCTTCAATGGTGAACTCCAGAGTCTGCGTCACTAAATCCTCTACCGAAGAAGCAAAGTTAACCGATGAAGGCACTTCCTGATCTTGCGTCTCAGGCGGGATAAACGTGCTCATGATCTGCGAGAACGGCACGTCCAGGTTCATATTGATGCAAAGCAGGCCAATCACCCGATGGTCGCGATTGCGAATCGCGATGGTGACGGATTTCATCAGCACGCCGCTTTTGGCGCGAGTGAAATAGCATTTGGAGACGCTACTGTCCGCTCCTGTCATATCATGGAGCATACGCAACGCGAGATCGGTAATCGGGGAGCCGATTTTACGCCCGGTGTGTTCGCCGTTGGCGATGCGTATTGCCGAGCATTTAAGATCCTGCAACGAGTGCAGAACGATTTCGCAATGGGAGCCGATGAGCATCGCTAACCCGTCCACTACCGCTTCATAAGATTTAAGGATATCGAAGTCGGTTTGATCAAAAGGACGTTGATCCAGCAAATCAAGTTCGCTGGTTTCATTGGTTAAAAGCGAATTGGACATGAAAAAATACCACCCTCTACAGAGAGCCTGTCGTTTTCAGTCAGGGCAGACTCATCACTCAGTTGTTACACAGACCGCTAAAGTAATACAGCGTAAGATGTGCTTTCCAGTTTTTATTATATCGTGCTCAAAATAAAAAAACCGCCGCCTGGTTGGGCGGCGGCTTTGCCGAATTACTTCGCTTTCGCGTCAGCGGCTGCGTTATCGCCCGCTGCGGCTTCCGGCTTAGCATCTGCTTTCGGCGCCGGTTTGATGTCTAACAGCTCTACATCAAATACCAGCGTGGAGTTAGCCGGGATGCCCGGAACGCCGGTTTTGCCGTAAGCCAGTTCAGGCGGGATAACCAGTTTGATTTTGCCGCCTTTCTTGATGTACTTCAGGCCTTCAGTCCAGCCCGGGATAACACCGTCAAGACGGAAAGAGAGCGGCTCGCCGCGAGTATAAGAGTTATCGAATTCTTTACCGTCGATCAGCGTGCCTTTGTAGTTAACCACAACGGTGTCGCTGTCTTTCGGCACGTCGCCGCTGCCCGCTTTCTCAACCTTGTACATCAGGCCGGTGGAAGAGGTTTTAACATCTTTCTCTTTAGCGAAAGCATCACGGAAGGCTTTGCCTTTGTCCGCGTTTTCTTTCGCATCTTTCTCCATTTTCTCCTGCGCGGCTGTCTTCACGCGCGTTTCGAAAGCCTGAAGAGTTTGTTCGATTTCCTGGTCGGAGAGTTTGCTCTTGTCAGCAAATGCATCCTGCACGCCTGCGATCAGCTGCGCTTTATCCAGCTTGATGCCCAGCTTCTCCTGCTCTTTCAGCGAGTTCTCCATATAGCGACCCAGCGAAGCGCCCAGCGCATAAGCGGATTTCTGATCGTCATTTTTGAACGCAGCATTAGCGTTTGCCGTAGCGGCAGGCGCGTCTTTCGCCGGCGCAGCAGCGGAGACCAGCGGTGCGTTCAGCGCAACGGCCATGGTGGTCGCCAGCAGCGTGACTTTAAATAATGATTTCATCCATTTTCTCCAGGACCGGGGCCTCTCACCCCAGCGTTATATAAAATAAGGGAACTAATATAGAACGTTGCGGAGGAAATCTACACACCCTCCCTACCGGTAATCGCTTTATTTCAGATTATTTTTGTTTAAATACGTTTCCTGACGGCAAAGTTCAGCAAGCGCAGTAAATTTTTCGTAAACTCGCGACTCTGACGGAGGAAAATCATGCAGCACAAGTCCATAGAAGCGCGCCTGGCGGAGCTGGAAAGCCGGCTGGCATTCCAGGAAATCACTATCGAAGAGCTGAACCAGACCGTGACCGCTCACGAACTCGAAATGGTGAAACTGCGTGAGCAACAGCGGCTTTTGATAGAAAAGGTCAAAGCGAGCCAGACATCGATGATCGCATCGCAGGCGGAAGAGACCCCGCCGCCGCATTATTAAGGGCAATAAAAAAGGGCGTGTTCTACGCCCTTTTCTTTTTGCTTAGTGGCAACCGCAACCGCCGCCGCCGCAACCACCTTTGCTGCCATGATCGTGATCGTGGCCGTGACCGCCGCAGCAGCCGTCGTGATCGTGGTCATGGTCATGATGATGGCCGTTCGCGCCGTGAACGTGGCCGTGAGCCAGCTCTTCTTCCGTCGCTTCACGAATCGCCACTACTTCCACGTTGAAGCTCAGGTTCTGGCCCGCCAGCATATGGTTGCCGTCAACCACAACGTGGTCGTCTTCAACTTCAGTGATTTCAACCGGAACCGGACCCTGATCGGTTTCCGCCAGGAAGCGCATGCCTACCTGCAATTCGTCAACGCCCATAAAGACGTCTTTCGGTACGCGCTGCACCAGATTTTCGTCATACTGGCCGTAAGCGTCGTTCGCGCCAACGCTAACGTCGAAGCGATCGCCCACTTCGTGGCCTTCCAGCGCTTTTTCCAGCCCTGAAATCAGGGAGCCGTGACCATGCAGATAATCCAGCGGCGCACTCACCGGAGATTCATCAACCAATACACCGTCTTCTGTACGTACCTGATAGGCCAGGCTGACCACCAGGTCTTTTGCTACTTTCATGATATCTCCTGAGCGGAAAAAAATGTCAGGCGCGATTGTAGCCCAAATCAGCGCCCGTGTACCCTTAAGCTTAAAGAAAGCTGGGGCATATCGCTAGTCGGGATGAAAAATCCCAATCACTTGCTCTTCTTTGCGAACATGCTCGCGAGCTTCTTTGTCTGCCTCACGCATCTGGTGCCCGCACTTCACGCATTGCACCACATCGACATTGTTTTCCCGCCACATCGCCAGCGAATCCTGGGCCTGGCAGGCGGGGCAGCGCGCCCCGGCAATAAAACGTTTACGAACCGCCATAACTCACCTTTTATTCAAACTCGTCCCAGCCATCTAACTGGCGCCGTTCTTGCTGCATTTCACGCTGGAAAATCTCTTCCAGCTCGCGCCGCGCCTCACGCGCGCGGGAGATTTGCGCGTTATCGGTATGAACGGGCATAAGCTCCCGCAACATGCGCATATCAAGCCGACGGAAATGCAGCTGCGCGCGCTGCGCCTGGTGCGGGTGCATGCCAAGCGACATTAACGTTTTGCGCCCAAGCTCCAGCGCGCTGGAAAATGTCTCACGCGAAAATTGCACGCCCGCCTGTAGCAGTTCATGCGCTTCCACACGCCCTCTGGCGCGGGCCAGAATCTCCAGTTGCGGAAAGTTCTGCTGGCAAAGATGGACGATTTTCATCGTATCTTCCGGGTCGTTGCAGGTAATCACGATGGATTTCGCCGCCCCTGCCCCGGCCGCCCGCAGCAAATCAATCTGCGTCGCGTCGCCGTAATACACTTTATAACCATACCGGCGCATCAGGTTGACCGCGCTGATATCGCGCTCAAGCACGGTAATGCGCATTGTGTTAGCCATCAACAAGCGACCAATCACCTGCCCGAAACGGCCGAAGCCGACAATAATCACCTGCGGCTGATCGTCTTCCACATAAGGCTTTTCATCCGTTTCGTCCGGCGAATTGAATTGCCGCGCCAGCAGCTTATCGATGCCTTTCATCACCAGCGGCGTGGTCATCATTGACAGGGTGACGGTGACCAGCAGCAGCGCCATCTGGTCGTCATGGAAAAGCCGCTGCGAGGAGGCGGTGGAAAAGAGTACAAAGGCGAACTCGCCTCCCTGGCTCAGCACCCCGGAAAACTGTAGCCTTTCCGAGCTGCGCAAACCGTAAAGACGAGAAAGCGCATAAAGCACCAGCATTTTTACGGCCACCAGCACCGCGACGCTCATGACAACCCACAGAATATGGGTATAGAGCACGCCAAGATTCAACGCCATGCCCACCGAGATGAAAAAGAGTCCCAGCAGCAGCCCTTTAAACGGCTCGATGGCGCTCTCCAGCTCGTGGCGATATTCGCTCTCCGCCAGTAGCACGCCGGCGATAAAAGTGCCGAGCGCCATCGAAAAGCCCAGCGCATCCATAAACAGCGCCGACCCCAGCACCAGCAACAGCGCGGCGGCGGTAAACACTTCCCGCACGCCTGAAGCGGCGATAAAACGAAACAGCGGCCGCAGCAAATAACGCCCGCCAACCAGCATGACGGCGAAAGCCAGCACCTTCATGCCAACCTTCATCCAGTCGAGATGCTCGTCGCTATTGCCAGCGAGCAGCGGCACCAGCGCCAGCGCCGGAATAACCGCCAGGTCCTGAAACAGCAGAACGGAAAAACCAAGCTGCCCGGATTCGCTGCGGTTCATTCCTTTATCGCGCATAAGCTGTAGCGCCATCGCGGTGGATGACATCGCAAGGCCAATGCCGCCTACCAGCGCCGCCTGCCATGAAAACGCGGTAAGCATTAACAGCGCGGCCAGGATCAGCGCGCTGACAATAACCTGCGCCGCCCCCACGCCAAATATCGAGCGCCTTAGCTGCCACAGTTTTGACGGGTTAAGCTCAAGGCCGATAAGAAACATCAGGAAGACCACGCCCAGCTCAGAGAAGTGAAGGATCTCTTCCACGTCGCTGATAAAACCAAGCCCCCAGGGGCCGATAGCGATGCCCGCCAGCAGATAACCCAACACTGCGCCAATGCCCAGACGCGCCGCCACCGGCACCGCCACTACGGCCGCGAAAAGAAACAGGACGCCTGCCAGCAATAAATCCGATCCCTCCATCAGCGGCCTCCCGAAGCCAGCGGCGAAGCCAGCCAGTCGCCATAGGCTTTGGCATGGCTTGCCAGCGCGTCCGGCGTCTGCCGACGCGCCCAGTAAACAACAATGGGCGTCAGCCACTGCATGCGGCACATGGCGGCGGTCAGCTCAAAAGGGCGCAAAATCTCGCTAAGCGAATAGCGGTTGGCGCCGTCGTAGCGGTATGCCCCTTCCGGCTCGCCGGTCGTCACGACATTGCGCCAGTATTTTCCCGCCAGCTGGTTGCCATCGTTGCCGCTGGCGAACCCCCGGCTCAGCACGCGGTCGAGCCACTCTTTTAACAGCGCCGGGCAGCTATAGGTATAAAGCGGGTACTGGAAGACGATAACGTCATGCTCGCGCAGCAGCGCCTGCTCATGCGCGATATCGATAAAAAAATCGGGATAGTGTGCGTAGAGATCGTGCACAGTGACATTTGGAAGCTGTAAAGCCGGCTTAAGCAAAACCCGGTTGGCCACCGAGTCCTGAGATTCCGGATGGGCATACAGCAGCAAAACTCTCGCTGTCTGTGACATCATTCCCCTCCAGGGCGTCGTCATCGTCATTATTTTGGGCTACCATGGCGGCCCCACGCGGCGCGCTTAGCGCTACGTTACCTGATTATAATGACAACTTAACATAGTCTGAACATACGGCGCCTTATGATTGTTTTCTCCTCGTTACAAATCCGCCGCGGCACGCGCGTGCTGCTGGACAATGCCACCGCCACCATTAACCCTGGCCAGAAAGTCGGGCTGGTAGGGAAAAACGGCTGCGGCAAATCCACGCTGCTGTCGCTATTAAAAAACGAGATGAGCGCCGATGGCGGCAGCTTCAGCTATCCCGGCACCTGGCAGCTTGCCTGGGTAAACCAGGAGACGCCCGCCCTGCCGCAACCCGCCATGGAGTATGTGATTGACGGCGACCGGGAATACCGCCAGCTGGAAAGCGAGCTGAATCAGGCTAACGAGCGTAACGACGGTCACGCCATCGCCACCGTGCACGGCAAGCTCGACGCCATCGACGCCTGGACTATCCGCTCTCGCGCCGCCAGCCTGCTGCACGGTCTTGGCTTCAGCAATGAACAGCTGGAGCGTCCGGTCAGCGATTTTTCCGGCGGCTGGCGTATGCGTCTTAACCTGGCCCAGGCGCTGATTTGCCGCTCCGACCTGCTGCTGCTCGACGAACCCACTAACCACCTCGATCTCGACGCGGTGATCTGGCTGGAAAAATGGCTGAAAAGCTATCAGGGCACGCTGATCCTTATCTCCCACGACCGCGACTTCCTGGACCCGGTAGTGGACAAAATTATCCATATCGAACAGCAGACCATGTTCGAGTACACCGGCAATTACAGTTCGTTTGAGCGTCAGCGCGCCACGCGCCTCGCCCAACAGCAGTCAATGTACGAAAGCCAGCAGCAGCGCGTCGCGCACCTGCAAAGTTTTATTGACCGCTTCAAAGCGAAAGCCTCGAAAGCGAAGCAGGCGCAAAGCCGCGTGAAAATGCTGGAACGCATGGAGCTGATCGCCCCGGCGCACGTCGACAACCCGTTCCACTTCAGCTTCCGCGCGCCGGAAAGCCTGCCTAATCCGCTGCTGAAGATGGAGAAGGTGAGCGCAGGCTACGGCGAGCGCACAATCCTGGATTCCATCAAACTTAACCTGGTGCCGGGTTCGCGCATCGGACTGCTGGGCCGTAACGGCGCGGGCAAATCCACGCTCATTAAGCTGTTAGCAGGCGAGCTGATGCCGGTAAGCGGCGAAATTGGGCTGGCGAAGGGCATTAAGCTTGGCTATTTCGCCCAGCATCAGCTGGAATTTCTGCGCGCGGACGAGTCGCCGTTACAGCACCTGGCGCGCATCGCGCCGCGCGAGCTTGAACAGCAGCTGCGCGATTATCTGGGCGGCTTCGGTTTCCAGGGCGATAAAGTCACGGAGATAACCGAGCGTTTTTCCGGCGGCGAAAAAGCGCGCCTGGTGCTGGCGCTCATCGTCTGGCAGCGCCCGAACCTGTTGCTGCTCGACGAACCCACCAACCACCTGGATCTTGATATGCGCCAGGCGCTGACCGAAGCGCTGATTGAGTTCGAAGGCGCGCTGGTCGTGGTATCGCACGACCGTCACCTGTTGCGCTCCACGACAGACGACCTTTATCTGGTGCACGACGGCAAAGTAGAACCGTTCGACGGCGATCTGGAAGATTATCAACAGTGGCTGAGCGACCTACAAAAACAGGAGAGCCAGCCTGCGGAACAGCCGAAAGAGAACGCCAACAGCGCCCAGGCGCGTAAAGACCAGAAGCGTCGCGAGGCGGAGCTGCGCACCCTGACCCAACCGCTGCGTAAAGAGATAACTCAGTTGGAAAAACAGATGGAGAAGCTCAATGCGACCCTTGCTGAGGTGGAAGAGAAGCTCGCCGACAGCGCCATCTACGATCCGGCCCGCAAAGCGGAGATGAATGAATGCCTGCAAACGCAGGCGAAGACCAAAGCGGCGCTGGAAGAGTGTGAAATGGCCTGGCTGGATGCTCAGGAGCGTCTTGAAGCAATGACGCAGGGCGATTAATCCGCCAGGCTTAGAGGTTACTGCGCTGACGCCAGGCGCTGGCGCAGTGTTTCCAGATGTTCGGTGTTATGCAGCTTGCCGTCCAGGAAACGGGTTTTCAGCTCGCCCTGCTGCTCCTGCGCCCAGGTTTGTTCGTCAAAGAGCTGATACTCCCCCGCCTCGTTACGCGCAACCCGCAGCAAGCCGCGCGCCGAACGCTTCAGGCCGTTGTCGGTTTTCGGCTCTTTGAAAATCATGCGCCCGATGCCGTCCACTTCGCCGTAGGTCGCTTTCATCGCGAAGCCGAACGTGTCGCGGGTATTGTACTGGTAAGTAAAAGAGCCGACGCCAAACACGACGTTGGAGCTGGCGAAGCCTTTCGCCGCCAGGCGGCGTAAAATTTCCTCGGCGCGCTCAAGGGTGATGGAATCGCCGTAAATCAGCCCTACGTGCGGGTCGAGCACCTTAAAGCCTTTTTCATTGACCGTACCGCCAAAGATTTCCCACAGCACTTCCACCGATCCCTTTTCCTCTGGTGTGCGGTCTGCGCGAGTGTCGTCGTCTGCCGCCGTGCCGCACAGGATTGCGACCGGGTCGCCGCTGTCGGGGCGGAACACCACGCGGCCTTCACGCGCCATAATTTGCGTTTTCAGCTCGCGGGTATAGTCCGTAATAACGCGCCAGTAATCCCAGGTATCGGAAACAATCGAGACAAAACCGTTCGGGTAAAGATCGCTAATCAACCGACGGAAGGTTTCAATTTCGCCCGCCTGTTCCCCCATGCACATCACGCTGTGCTCGGTAGCCGGAACCGAAGCGGCGATAAAATAGTCTTCGCCTTTTGTGTAGTAATCACGGGCGTAAATCACAGAAGGAATGTTGTCGGTGCCTTTAAAGCTCAGCAGATGGCCGCAACCTGCCTGGGCGGTGTCCTGCAACCCGGACATGCCGCGAAACGAGAAGTCGTGGCACTGGAAGTCGAGGTGGCTCGCATCGCTACAGGTTTTTTGCGCCCAGCGCTCGCAAATGAGGCGATAGTGATGGGCGATGGTGGCATTCGTGGAAGCCTTCCATAACTCTGCCGAGAGCACGGTTTCCAGATAGTTTACCAGCCAGAAGAACTCATCGCGGGTATTCGTAATGGTGAGCACCGGCACTTTCATCGCCACTTTGCTGCCTTCATCCAGCGCTTTGATATGCAGCGGCAGGTAACCCAACTGATGGAGGGCGCGGATATGCTCAACGCTGACCGCCCCTTTCCCCATGTAGCTGTCCATGACCGCCTGATATTCCGCCACCACTTCCTGCTCTTCCCGAGCGAAAAAACGCTCGTTAAAAAGGTCGACCAGAAACCACTGCAAAAAGCCCTGCAAGCCGAAAAAGACCAGCTTGCCGTCGGCTACCGGAGAGTGAAAATAACGATCGCTGCGCGGCGTAAAGTTTGAATAGACCTTTGTGGTTCCCACCGGATACTGCTCGCGGTGGGAGACTTTATAACCATCAATAGCCAGAATCGGGTTCATATTCTCTCTCCTTAAGCCTGGTAAATTTTATTGATATCAATTACTTCAACATTTGCAGCGGCAAGATCTGCGCTGGCAAGCGAGGTGGTGGTGTATATCTGATCGATGCCCTGGCTTAGCAGGTTTTCCACCCCTTTCGAGAAAACGCCATGGGTCACGTAGAGGCTGACGCTGCGGGCGCCAGCATCGCGCAGCACCTGAGCGGAGCCAATAAAAGTGCCGCCCGCGTCGCAAAGATCATCAACAATCAGCGCGGCTTTGCCTTTAACGTCGCCCTCAACCAGGCGAAAGCCGGTCAGTTCACCCGTCGCCACGTTGCGTTGCTTCGTAAGCGTCGCGAACCCTTGCGCGCCAACCGCCTGAGCGACCGCGTGAATTTTTTTAAGCGCGCCCGCATCGGGCGCCACCAGAGTCAGCTCCCCGGCTCGCAGCGCGGCTGCGAGCGTTTCGCTTTGCAGCAGGCAGCGTTCCTGAGGAATAGCGACCAGATTGGTAATGGCCGCCGCCGCCGCCTCGCTATGGGGATCCAGCACAATAACTTTGTCGAAGCCGAGTAAGTTGAGCTGGTTTGCGAAAACCTTCAGCGCGAAGCTGTCGCCAGGTTGCATATGGCGATCCTGGCGGGCGTAAGGCAGCCACGGCAGTTCAAGGTGGCTGAAGCGCACGTCGCAACGGTGGCGCACCGCGTCGGTCAGCTGCGCCAGCAGCATAAAGTCATCCATGTTTTTCATGGCCGGGGCGCGAACCTGCATCAGCGAAGCCGCAGCAGGCAACTCACCTGCTACCTTCGCCCAGACTGCGCCGTCAGGGAACCGCCCGGTTTCAACGGTTATCGCTTTATCATCCAGTTTCAGTTGCGGCTGCATCATGATTCGCTCCTCGTCATTAGTTATTGTCCGTGCGACACATTTAATATTGTCCGTGCGACAATAATTAGCAAGCCCTGATTTGCATTTTCACACCCTAAAAAAATAAGATGTTGATTAATAATGAAATAAATCTTCAGGTTGTTCGACGCGGCAAGGCTGTTAAACTTGTCTCTCCGACAATTACCCGGCACCCGTCATGACCACAGAAGCGGAATACCTCCAGCAATACGATCCCTCCCGGTTCCCTTCGCCGCTGGTAACGGTGGATAGCGTCCTGTTTACTGTTAAGGAACAGGCGCTTAGCGTGCTGCTTGTACAACGCGCAAGGCAGCCGCAGCAGGGGCGCTGGGCTTTGCCCGGCGGGTTTATTGATATCGAAAAAGATGATTCCACTCACGCCACGGCGCTGCGTAAGCTCACCGAAAAAACCGGGGTCAACCCCTCCTGGCTGGAACAGCTGGAAACCTTTTCCGGCCCGCAGCGCGACCCGCGCGGCTGGAGCCTGACCACCGCCTGGTTTGCGCTTATCGCCTGGGTGGATTGCCAGCCCCATATCGGCTCAGTGAGCGACGCAAAGTGGTGGCCGGTCTCCGGGCTGGAAAAAACTGAACTCGCGTTCGATCACGCCGACATTATCCAGGCGGCGCTTCATCGCCTGCGCCAGAAAACCATGTACTCGCTGTTGCCGGTCTACTGCCTGCCAGAGCGTTTCACTCTGGCGCAACTTCATGAGGCAACAGAAATTATCCTCGGCCAGCCTATCCAGCGTAAAAGTCTGATTCGCCGCTTCGAAGCCTCGGGCATGTTCGAAGAAACCGGCGAAAGTGTCGCCACTGGCGCACGTAAAGCGCGGCTCTGGCGACGCAAGCCCGACGCCAACATCCATCTTTTTTCGCGGAACTTGCTGGCGGAATAAGCGGGGCAGCGCAAGCCGTTCATCTGCTTTACCGCATCAAATCATCAACAATATGCATAACAATCGTTATAGTCATTCGCGAACTTATTACATTAATCTGGTGCTATGGCCGAAATACCCCCTGCTGAACTCACCGCTCCCGCCGCCGGCTCGCACTATTTCCAGCCGATGCCGGGGTTGAGCAATCCGCATTTGCAAACCATGCTGCCGAGGTTGTTGCGCCGTCGGCTACAGTTTACGCCGCACTGGCAACGCCTCGATTTGCCGGACGGCGACTTTGTCGATCTCGCCTTTAGCGAAAACCCGGACCAGGCCGCGCACAAGCCGCGGCTGGTGGTGTTCCACGGGCTGGAAGGCAGCCTGCACAGCCCTTACGCCCACGGGCTTATCCATGCGGCGAAACAGCGCGGCTGGCTTGGCGTGGTCATGCATTTTCGCGGTTGCAGCGGCGTGCCGAACAAAATGCAGCGCATTTATCACTCCGGCGAAACCGAAGACGGCACTTACTTTCTGAACTGGCTGGACAAGCGCTTCGGCGCGGCGCCGACCGCCGCCGTCGGGTTTTCCCTCGGCGGCAATATGCTGGCCTGCCTGATGGCGAAGCTGAATGCCGACTTCCCGCTGGCGGCAGGCGTGGTGGTTTCCGCGCCGCTGATGCTGGAAGCATGCAGTTACCATATGGAGAAAGGCTTTTCGCGCGTTTACCAGCGCTACCTGTTAAACCTGCTGAAGGCGAATGCAAGCCGTAAGCTTAAAGCCTGGCCCGGCACGCTGCCGATAGACCTGGCGCAGCTTAAGCGCCTTCGCCGCATCCGCGATTTCGACGACGCCATTACCTCGAAGATCCACGGGTTTAGCGACGCCATAGATTACTATCGCCAGTGTAGCGCTCTGCCTTTACTGAACCAGATAACCCGGCCTACGCTTATCATCCATGCCAAAGATGATCCGTTTATGGATCATCATGTGATCCCGCAGCGCGAAACGCTGCCGCCCAATATTGAGTATCAGCTGACCGAACATGGCGGGCATGTAGGATTTATTGGCGGCACGCTGCGGCGCCCGCAAATGTGGCTGGAAAAGCGGATCCCCGACTGGTTAACGACTTATCTGGACAGGTAAATGATCATCCCCTGGCAAAACCTGGCGCCCGAGACGCTGGACAACCTGATAGAAGCTTTTGTCTTGCGCGAAGGCACCGATTATGGTGAACATGAGCGTTCGCTCGAACAAAAAGTGGCCGACGTTAAGCGGCAACTACAAAACGGCGAAGCCGTTCTGGTGTGGTCTGAACTGCACGAAACGGTCAATATCATGCCGCGAGGCCAGTTCCGTGGCTGATGGTTAGCCTGGCCTATTGCCGGGTTAACGCCAGAGCGAAGCAGACTATTCCGCCAGCGCCGGAACGCTGGCGTTAGTGGCGTACCTTTTTCGCGTATCCATGGAGTTTCCGCTATGTCATCAAGACACCCGGTTATCGCCGTTACAGGTTCCAGCGGCGCAGGCACCACCACCACCAGTCTCGCCTTTCGTAAGATCTTCGCCCAGTTGCATCTTCATGCCGCCGAAGTGGAAGGCGACAGCTTCCATCGCTATACGCGCCCTGAAATGGACATGGCTATCCGCAAAGCGCGGGATCTTGGTCGGCATATCAGCTATTTCGGGCCAGACGCGAATGACTTCGGCCTGCTGGAGCAAACGTTTATTGATTATGGCCGCAGCGGCCAGGGCAAATCCCGCAAATATCTGCATACCTATGACGAAGCGGTGCCGTGGAACCAGGTGCCGGGCACCTTTACGCCCTGGCAGCCGCTGCCGGAGCCTACCGACGTGCTCTTTTATGAAGGGCTGCACGGCGGCGTGGTTACGCCCCAGCATAATGTGGCGCAGCATGTGGATTTGCTGGTCGGCGTAGTGCCTATCGTCAACCTGGAGTGGATCCAAAAGCTGATTCGCGATACCAGCGAACGCGGGCATTCCCGCGAGGCAGTCATGGATTCGGTAGTACGCTCGATGGAAGATTACATCAACTACATCACGCCGCAGTTTTCACGCACCCATATTAACTTCCAGCGTGTACCCACGGTGGATACTTCAAACCCATTCGCGGCCAAAGGCATTCCGTCGCTTGATGAAAGCTTTGTGGTCATTCACTTTCGCAATCTCGAAGGTATCGATTACCCCTGGCTGCTGGCCATGCTTCAGGGATCGTTCATTTCTCATATCAATACGCTGGTGGTGCCGGGCGGAAAAATGGGGCTGGCGATGGAGCTGATCATGCTGCCGCTGGTGCAGCGGTTAATGGAAGGCAAAAAAATTGAATAAGGCGGCAGCGCCGCCTTTTATCAGGCTTCAACAACCTCATAAGAGTGAGTAATGTTGACCGCCTTGCCGAGCATCAGCGCCACCGAGCAATATTTTTCAGCGGAAAGATCTACCGCACGTGCGACAGCGGCGTCCTTAAGCGCTTTACCCGTTACGATAAAATGCAGATTAATGTGGGTGAACAGGCGCGGCGCTTCTTCGCGACGCTCTGAAGTCAGCTTCACCTCGCAATCCTGCACGTCGTGACGGCCTTTTTGCAGAATAGAAACCACGTCAATGGCGCTGCAACCACCCGCCGCCATCAACACCATTTCCATCGGGCTTGGGGCTTTATCGCCGGAATTGCCATCCATCAGAATCTGGTGCCCTGAAGCGGATTCGCCCAGGAACGTCAATCCCTCAACCCACTTTACTCGTGCCTGCATAATCATCACTCCGAAGTATAAAAATTTTTGACAGATTACGCGCCAGTTGAGAAAGAGGCAACGTAAGGCGACATGGGTCAAGCTGAAACGAGACAATAGGAGACACTCATAAAAAGCTATGTTAAAACAGTCTGGATGCTGCGGCGATACATTGATGTTATGCATGTATGCAGAGGACAAGACAATTTACCGGCTGCGAAGACACCGACAGCCAACTTCCCGGGATGCGGGAAGATAATGATTGCAAAGCCAGACAGGGGACACGCGCCCTGTCTTTGGAGCCAGTTTAAACAGAGGATAACAGCGCATGGTGCTTGGCAAACCGCAAACAGACCCGACTCTCGAATGGTTCTTGTCACATTGCCACATTCATAAGTACCCATCGAAGAGCACGCTGATTCACCAGGGTGAAAAAGCGGAAACGTTGTATTACATCGTTAAAGGCTCAGTGGCAGTGCTGATCAAAGACGAAGAGGGCAAGGAGATGATCCTCTCGTATCTGAATCAGGGAGACTTTATCGGCGAACTGGGCCTGTTTGAAGAGGGCCAGGAGCGCAGCGCCTGGGTTCGCGCCAAGACCGCTTGCGAAGTCGCCGAGATTTCCTATAAGAAATTCCGCCAGCTTATCCAGGTGAACCCGGACATTCTGATGCGCCTTTCTTCGCAGATGGCGCGTCGTTTGCAAGTGACGTCTGAGAAAGTAGGCAACCTGGCGTTCCTCGACGTGACGGGCCGCATCGCGCAGACGCTGCTGAACCTCGCGAAACAGCCGGACGCCATGACGCACCCCGACGGGATGCAGATCAAAATCACCCGTCAGGAGATTGGCCAGATCGTGGGTTGCTCTCGCGAAACCGTAGGCCGTATCCTGAAAATGCTTGAAGATCAGAACCTGATCTCCGCGCATGGGAAAACCATCGTGGTTTACGGCACCCGCTAAGCCACAGTAAAAAAACGGCGTGTCGCTTCGGTAACACGCCGTTTTTGTTTCTACACTTACCTCTATGTTTCGCCGCCTTATTTATCACCCGGAAGTGAACTACGCCCTGCGCCAGACATTGATCCTCTGTCTGCCAGTGGCGGTTGGCTTGCTGCTTGGTCATCTGCAACAGGGTTTGCTTTTTTCCCTCGTGCCTGCCTGCTGCAATATTGCCGGGCTGGATACGCCGCATAAACGCTTTTTCAAACGCCTGGCGATTGGCGCCTCGCTGTTCGCCGTCAGCAGCTTTACGGTACAGCTTTTACTGGCGCAGGCATTGCCTTTGCCGATCATTTTCTTCGGTATGGCGCTGCTGCTTGGCGTAACGGCGGAAATCAGCTCGCTGCATGCGCGGCTGCTGCCCGCCTCGCTTATCGCCGCTATCTTTACGCTAAGCCTTGCGGGAAATATGCCGGTCTGGGAGCCTATGCTGCTCTATGTTTTCGGCACCCTTTGGTATGGGCTTTTTAACTGGTTCTGGTTCTGGCTGTGGCGCGAGCAGCCGCTGCGCGAGTCGCTGAGCCTGCTTTATCGTGAGCTTGCAGACTATTGCGAAGCGAAATACAGCCTGTTGACGCAGCACACCGATCCGGAAAACGCCCTGCCCCCGCTGCTGACTCGCCAGCAAAAGGTGGTGGACCTTATCAGCCAGTGTTATCAGCAACTGCATATGCTGGCCGCCGGGAAGCAGAGCGGCTATAAACGCCTGCTGCGCACCTTTCAGATGGCGCTCGATCTTCAGGAACATATTTCCGTAAGCCTGCACCAGCCGGAAGAAGTGCAAAAACTGGTGGAGCGCAGCCATGCCGAAGCGGTGATCCGCTGGAACGCGCAGACCATTAGCGCCCGCCTGCGCGTGATGGCGGATGACATTCTTTATCATCGCTATCCGCACCGCTTTGCAATGGATAAACAGATTGCCGCGCTGGAAAAAATCACCCGCCAGCACCCGGACAACCTGGTCGGCCACTTCTGCGAATACCATTTCAGCCGCATCGCCCGCATTCTGCGCAGCCAGCGCCCGCTTTACACGCGCGATTTAATGGCCGACAGGCAAAAGCGTTTACCGCTGCTTCAGGCGCTGAAAAGCTACCTTTCGCTGAAGTCCGCCGCGCTGCGCAATGCCGCCCGGCTGGGTGTGATGCTTGGCATTGCAAGCCTTGTCGGCAATGCCCTGCACTTGCCTAAGCCTTACTGGATTTTAATGACGGTCATGTTTGTCACGCAGAACGGTTACGGGGCAACCCGAGTACGTATTTTGCAACGGGCGGCCGGCACGCTGGCCGGGTTAATCATCGCAGGCATAACCCTGCACTTGCATGTGCCGCAGGGTTACATGCTGCTGGTCATGCTGGCGATCACGCTGATTAGCTATCTCATCATCCGTAAAAACTACGGCTGGGCGATGATTGGCTTTACGGTAACGGCGGTTTATTCGCTGCAACTTCTGTCGCTGAACGGCGAGCAGTTTATCGTGACGCGGCTTATCGACACGCTTATTGGCTGCTTTATCGCCTTCGGCGGCATGGTCTGGCTCTGGCCGCAGTGGCAAAGCGGGCTGCTGCGCCAGAACGCCCACGACGCGCTGGAGGCGGACCAGCAGGCGCTGCGCCTGATCCTGAGCGACGATCCGCAGCCCGCGCCGCTCGCTTACCAGCGCATGCGTGTCAACCAGGCGCATAATGCGCTCTATAACTCGTTAAACCAGGCGATGCAGGAGCCCGGGTTCAATACCCGCTATTTAGCCGATATGAAACTGTGGGTCACGCACAGCCAGTTTATTGTCGAGCATATCAACGCCATGACGACGATGGCGCGTGAACACCACATGCTGACGCCGGAACTGGCGGCGCGTTATCTGGAGTCGTGTGAAATTGCGCTACAGCGCTGCCAGCAACGGCTGGAGTATGACGCGCCAGGCGGATCCCATGACGCGAATATTCTGGAAGGCCCGGAAACGCTGCCGGACACCGCATTGAGCGTGATGGAGCAGCATGTGCACCGCATTCTGGGCCACCTGAACACCATGCACACGATCTCTTCAGTGGCATGGCGTCAGCGGCCGCATCACGGCATCTGGCTTAAACGCCGGCTGGGTTGATTACCCTTTCACCACGCGCGCTACGGCTTTAGCGAAGCGCGCCATCCCTTCATCGATATCCGCGCTTTCCACTACCAGCGACGGCGCGAAGCGCATTACGTCCGGCCCGGCGTTCAACACCATCACCCCTTCGCTGGCGGCGGCGTAGAGGATATCCCGCGCGCGGCCTTTATAAGCGGGTTTAAGCTCGGCGCCGATCAGCAGTCCCATGCCGCGAATATCGCTAAAGAGATCATATTGCTCGTCGATAGCGCGCAAGTGCTGCACAAACTGCTCGCGCTTCGCGCCAACGCCTTCCAGCACCTGCGGGGTATTGATGATATCAAACGCCGCTTCCGCCACCGCGCAAGCGAGGGGGTTGCCGCCATAGGTGGAGCCGTGAGAACCCACGTGAAATGCCGAAGCGACATCCTGCGTCGCCAGCACTGCGCTGACCGGAAAACCGCCGCCGAGCGCCTTGGCGCTGGTGAGAATATCGGGCGTCACGCCGTAATGCATACAGGCGAAAAGTTTGCCGGTACGGCCCATGCCGCTCTGTACTTCATCAAACACCAGCAGCGCCTGATGCTGGTCGCACAGTTCGCGCAACCCATGTAAAAATTCCGGCGTGGCGGCGGTAACGCCCCCTTCCCCCTGCACAGGCTCTACCACCACCGCGCAGGTGTGGTCATCCATCACGGCTTTAACAGCGTTCAGGTCGTTGAAAGGAACGTGAATGATATCCGCCGGTTTTGGGCCGAAGCCGTCTGAGTATTTTGGCTGTCCGCCGACGGAGACGGTAAACAGCGAGCGGCCGTGAAATGCGTTATGGAAAGCGATAATTTTGGTTTTGTAAGGGCTATGGCGAGTAATGGCGTAATGGCGAGCCAGCTTAAACGCGGTTTCGTTGGCTTCGGTGCCGGAGTTCATAAACACCACGCGGTCGGCGAAAGTCGCTTCGATGAGTTTACGACCAAGACGCAGCGCCGGTTCATTGGTGAACACATTGCTGGTGTGCCAGAGGGTTTCGCCCTGCGTTTTCAGCGCTTCCACCAGAGCGGGATGACAGTGCCCGAGCGCTGTCACCGCAATGCCGCCCGCGAAATCCACATACTCATTACCCTGCTGATCCCACACGCGGCTGCCTTTACCCCGCACCGGAATAAACTCCGCCGGTGCATAAATTGGCAAAATCACTTCATCGAAAGTGGCGCGGGTAATTACAGATTGTTCAGTTGCCATGTCATGCCCATCCAGTTAATGCGAAAACACACATGAAAAGATAAGCATAAAATATGCATAATAAATCAATCGAAGGCAATAAAAAATCAGCGATTGAGGAAGTTTGCCAGCAGCTGATGCCCTTGTTCGCTAAGGATACTTTCTGGGTGAAACTGCACGCCTTCCAGGTCCCAGCGCTTGTGGCGAATGCCCATGATCTCCTGGCGGTCGGTCCAGGCCGTCACGATAAAGTCATCCGGCAGCGTTGGCGGGTCGATAACCAGCGAATGGTAGCGCGTAACGGTCAGCGGATTATTAAGCCCGGTAAAAACGCCTTCGCCGGTATGCTCAATCAGTGACGTTTTGCCATGCATGACTTTCTCAGCCCGCACAATGGAAGCGCCAAACGCCTGCCCTATAGCCTGATGGCCAAGGCAAACGCCAAGAATGGGAAGCTTGCCGGCATAATGAGAAATGGCCGCAAGCGATACGCCCGCTTCGTTGGGCGTGCAGGGGCCTGGAGAGATAACCAGCTTTTGCGGCGCCAGTTCCGCGATGTCGGCAAGCGTCAGCGTATCGTTGCGCCTGACCACCACCTGCGCTCCCAGCTCGCAAAAGTACTGATAAAGGTTCCAGGTAAACGAGTCGTAGTTGTCGATAAGCAGTAGCATGGCGGCTCCGGAAAAAAGAACCGCGCCATTCTACTCGCTTTCGCGCGCCTCGCTCACCACTTTGCTGAAGATCTCGCGCAGCGGCGCAAGGTCGCCCATAGCGCCGGCCTGGTTGGCCGCTTTCCACGCCTCTACATCTACGTCGCGCCAGTCGAGACTGTAACCCGCATGCAGCGCCAGTTGCTCGAAGAAAACCCGCTGCGCCCGTCCGGTGCCGATGCGAAAAGGATGCAGGACGTTTATTTCGCAGTAGTAATGGGCAAGGCGCTCAATAAAGGCTTCCAGCTCAAGGCCAACCAGATACTTTTCGTCTTCCAGCTCCTGCATCAGGGCATTACCCTCTTTTTCGATGTATTCGAAATGGCAGAAGCGGGTGTCGCCCTGATAGATATCGACTTCGCGCAGCTCGCCCGCCCATTCATACACATCCTGAAAAAGCTGGCGATGAATGGCGCACAGGTGCGGCAGCCCGCGCGACAAAGGCCCCAGCTCCAGCGTGGCGGCCCGCAGCGAGGTGAGTTCACGCTCGGCGTGCTGCAAATCCTGGAGCGAGTGAATATTAAGCCGGTTGCGCAGCACTTCGCTGCCCGACCAGAAATAGGGATCGCGTCCATCGCCAAATTTATCGCTCATAGTGCCCCCTGCGTTCGTTGATACGCGCCAGCGCCTCTTCGCGCGACAGAGAGATAAGCGGAATATCAATCCCTTCCAGACGGTTGCTGGCCTGGAAATTGGCGTTTTTTTGCCGCTCCCACAGTCGGGCCTTCTGTTTATCGGTGAGTTTTTTCGCCATAACGCCTCCCTGAACGTAACCGTATTTGCCACAAGTATAAGCAGCAATTGGCAGATGCGCAGAAAGCAAGGCGAAACGCGGGCGAAGAACACCCGCGTCGGAAGACGTTACTGAATGACTTTCGCAGAGAGGATAACTACCGGTTTTGACGGCACATTCTGGTACGGGCCGACATCGTGCGTCGGCACCTGGGCGATTTTATCCGCCACGTCCATGCCTTTCACAACTTTACCAAAAACGGCATAACCGAAATCACGCTGCCCGTGGTTCAGAAAAGCGTTGTCCGCCACATTGATAAAGAACTGGCTGGTGGCGCTGTCTTTGTCGGCGGTGCGCGCCATTGCGATGGTGCCGCGGCTGTTAGGCAGGCCGTTGTCCGCTTCGTTTTTCACCGGCGGGTTAGTGGGTTTTTGCTGCATATCTGCGGTAAACCCGCCGCCCTGAACCATAAAGCCCGGAATTACGCGATGAAAAATGGTGTTGTTATAAAAGCCGTTATTCACGTAATCCACAAAATTCTTCACCGATGCAGGGGCTTTCTGGCTGTTTAACTCCAGTTCGATGTTGCCTGCTGAAGTGGTAAGCAGTACGCGTGGATCGCCTTTAGCCGCCAGCGCGGCAGGAGAAAGCGCAGAGAGCGCAAACACAGCCGCGACAGCCGCCAGAGTGTTTTTAAGCATGAAAAATTCCTTACGTGGGCAGTGATGAATGCAAGTGGGTCGATTCTAAATAGCGTTTGTTTATCGTGCCAGACATTTACCAGGCTTTACGTAACGCTAAACGCCGGGTTTGTCGCTATTACTTTAGCTTTATCGCTACATTTATGTGACAGCTATCATGTAATAACAGAGAAGTTGCAGCAAAATACATTTCCAATGTTTAATTGGATCACGTTCGAGCATAAAATGCGCATACTTTCGGCGCTGTCAACGCGCTTTACATATCTATGCACAGGCTCCCCATGACTAACAGTAATCGCATCAGACTCACATGGATTAGTTTCTTTTCCTACGCCCTGACCGGGGCGTTGGTAATCGTCACCGGAATGGTGATGGGCAACATCGCAGAGTATTTCCATCTGCCTGTCTCCAGCATGAGCAACACCTTTACGTTTCTTAACGCCGGTATCCTTATTTCTATCTTCCTGAATGCCTGGCTGATGGAAATCGTGCCGCTGAAAACCCAACTGCGTTTTGGCTTTGTGCTGATGGTTGTCGCTGTTGTCGCCCTGATGTTCAGCCAGAGCCTGGCGCTGTTCTCAGCCGCCATGTTTGTACTGGGGCTGGTGAGCGGCATCACTATGTCGATTGGCACATTCCTGATAACCCATATGTATGAAGGCCGCCAGCGCGGTTCCCGCCTGCTGTTTACGGACTCCTTCTTCAGTATGGCCGGGATGATCTTCCCAATGGTGGCGGCTTTCCTGCTGGCCCGCGCGATTGAGTGGTATTGGGTATACGCCTGCATTGGCCTGGTTTATGTCGCTATCTTTATCCTGACCTTTGGCTGCGATTTCCCGGTACTCGGCAAGCATGCGCAGAAAAGCGACCAGCCGGTTGTGAAAGAAAAATGGGGCATCGGCGTGCTGTTTCTGTCCATCGCCGCGCTTTGCTACATTCTGGGTCAGCTTGGTTTTATCGGTTGGGTGCCGGAATACGCCACTAAAGGTCTCGGCATGAATCTCAACGACGCCGGTACGCTGGTGAGCAACTTCTGGATGTCTTACATGATTGGCATGTGGATATTCAGCTTTGTGCTGCGCTTCTTCGACCTGCAACGCATTTTGACCGTGCTGGCTGGCCTCGCCACGGTGCTGATGTACTTTTTCATCACCAGCAAACCAGAGCATATGGCCTGGTTCATTCTGGCGCTGGGTTTCTTCTCCAGCGCGATTTACACCACCATTATTACGCTTGGTTCCCAGCAGACAAAAATTGCTTCGCCGAAGCTGGTTAACTTTATTCTGACCTGCGGCACCGTCGGCACCATGCTGACATTTATCGTCACCGGCCCGATTGTCGCGAATCACGGTCCCCAGGCTGCGCTGTTCACCGCTAACGGTCTTTATGCCGTGGTCTTTGTCATGTGCTTCGCGCTGGGCTTTGTGAGCCGCCATCGCCAGCATGCGGCAACCGCCTCCGCGCACTGATAACATCCCCTGCCCCTTTGCTTTTAAAAGGGGCATTTTCCTGCCCAACGCAAACCACTTCGCTTTCTCTTCAGACTTCCTGGCTTTCTCTCCATTACCCAGCGCCTGAGGCTTTTCGCGCCTGCTGCGTTAGTTGTTAACTCTTTGTGATCACTTCACCGCGCCGTTGCAGTTGAACCGCTTTTTTGTTCAGAAAATCCTCAAGTATGAATTTCCAGAAATTTCCATAACTTAGAAAATAAGCGAAAAATCAATCATATACCTCTTAAGGGGTATATAAGAGGGCAATTGATCCACATCAATAAGTGGGGGTGCTGAATCGTTAAGGTAGGCAGTAATAGAAAAGAAATCGAGGCAAAAATGAGCAACGTCAAACTCGCTATTATCGGTAACGGCATGGTCGGCCACCGCTTTATCGAGGACCTTCTCGACAAAGCCGAACCGGGCCAGTTCGACATTACCGTATTCTGTGAAGAGCCGCGCATCGCCTATGACCGCGTGCATCTTTCATCTTATTTCTCCCACCATACTGCTGAAGAACTCTCCCTCGTACGCGAAGGCTTCTACGAAAAACATGGCGTAAAAGTGCTGGTTGGCGAACGGGCAATCACCATTAACCGCCAGGAGAAGGTCATTCATTCCAGCTCCGGGCGCAGCGTCTACTACGACAAGCTGATCATGGCGACTGGCTCTTATCCGTGGATCCCGCCAATCAAAGGTTCAGATACCCAGGATTGCTTCGTTTACCGCACCATTGAAGATCTCAACGCCATTGAAGCCTGCGCCCGCCGCAGCAAACGCGGCGCGGTGGTCGGCGGCGGCCTGCTCGGTCTGGAAGCGGCTGGCGCGCTGAAAAACTTAGGCGTGGAAACCCACGTTATCGAATTCGCGCCGATGCTGATGGCCGAACAGCTCGACCAGATGGGCGGCGAGCAACTGCGTCGCAAAATTGAAAGCATGGGCGTGAAAGTTCACACCAGCAAAAATACCCAGGAGATTGTCCAGCAGGGCGTTGAGGCGCGCAAAACCATGCGCTTCGCCGACGGCAGCGAACTGGAAGTGGACTTTATCGTCTTCTCCACCGGTATTCGCCCGCGCGATAAGCTTGCCAGGCAGTGCGACCTTGCTATCGCCCAGCGCGGCGGCATCATCGTTAACGATCAATGCCAGACTTCCGACCCGGATATCTACGCCATCGGCGAATGCGCCAGCTGGAACAACCGCGTCTACGGCCTGGTCGCGCCTGGCTACAAAATGGCGCAGGTGGCGGTGGACCATATCCTTGGCAACGCTAACGCCTTCGAAGGGGCGGACCTCAGCGCTAAGCTGAAACTGCTGGGCGTGGACGTAGGCGGTATTGGCGACGCGCATGGCCGCACGCCGAACTCCCGCAGCTATGTTTTCCTCGACGAGAGCAAAGAAGTCTACAAACGCCTCGTTGTCAGCGCAGACAACAAAACCCTGCTCGGTGCGGTGCTGGTAGGCGACACCAGCGACTACGGCAATCTGCTGCAACTGGTGCTGAACGCTATTGAACTGCCGGAAAACCCCGACTCGCTCATCCTGCCCGCGCATGCAAGCCAGGGCAAACCCGCTATCGGCGTGGATAAACTGCCGGACAGCGCGCAAATTTGCTCCTGCTTCGACGTCACCAAAGGCGACCTGGTCGCCGCCATCGGGCGCGGCTGCCACACCGTTGCGGCGCTGAAAGCGGAAACCAAAGCCGGTACCGGCTGCGGCGGCTGTATCCCGCTGGTAACCCAGGTGCTGAATGCCGAGCTTGCGAAACAGGGCATTGAGATCACCAATAACCTGTGTGAACACTTCGCATTCTCCCGCCAGGAGCTTTACCACCTCATTCGCGTGGAAGGCATTAAATCCTTCGACGAACTGCTGGCGAAATATGGCAAAGGCTACGGCTGTGAAGTCTGTAAACCCACCGTCGGCTCGCTGCTTGCCTCATGCTGGAACGAATATGTGCTGAAACCGCAGCACACCCCGTTACAGGACACTAACGACAATTTCCTGGCGAACATCCAGAAAGACGGCACCTATTCGGTTATCCCGCGTTCCGCCGGCGGCGAAATCACGCCGGAAGGGCTGATGGAAGTGGGCCGCATCGCCCGTGAATTCAATCTCTACACCAAAATCACCGGCTCCCAGCGCATTGGCCTGTTTGGCGCGCGCAAAGACGACCTGCCGGAAATCTGGCGCCAGCTTATCAATGCAGGCTTTGAAACCGGCCACGCCTACGCGAAAGCGCTGCGCATGGCGAAAACCTGTGTCGGCAGCACATGGTGCCGCTACGGCGTGGGCGACAGCGTGGGCTTCGGCGTCGAGCTGGAAAATCGCTACAAAGGCATCCGCACCCCGCACAAAATGAAGTTCGGCGTCTCCGGCTGCACCCGTGAATGCGCCGAAGCGCAGGGCAAAGATGTCGGTATCATCGCCACCGAAAAAGGCTGGAACCTGTACGTTTGCGGCAACGGCGGCATGAAACCGCGCCATGCCGATCTGCTGGCGGCGGACCTCGATCGCGAAACCCTGATTAAGTACCTTGACCGCTTCATGATGTTTTATATCCGCACCGCCGACAAACTGACCCGCACAGCCCCATGGCTGGACGCGATGGAAGGCGGCATTGATTACCTGAAGAGCGTCATTATCGATGACAAGCTGGGCCTGAATTCCCAGCTGGAAGCGGAAATGACCCGTCTGCGCGAAGCGGTTATCTGCGAATGGACCGAAACGGTCAACAACCAGCAGGCGCAGGTTCGCTTCAAACACTTTATCAACAGCGATCGTCGCGACCCGAACGTACAGGTCGTCGCGGAACGCGAGCAGCATCGTCCGGCTACGCCGTATGAGCGCATCCCGGTCACCTTCGTGGAGGAGGAAACTGTATGAGCCAGTGGAACACCGTCTGCCAGCTTGATGACATTATCCCGGCAACCGGCGTCTGCGCCCTGCTTGGCAATAACCAGGTAGCGATTTTCCGCCCCCGCGCTGACGATGTCGTTTACGCCATCAGCAATATCGACCCGTTCTTTGAAGCAAGCGTGCTTTCACGCGGCATTATTGCCGAACACCAGGGCGAGCTCTGGGTGGCGAGCCCGCTGAAAAAACAGCGCTTCCGCCTGCGTGACGGGCTGTGCATGGAAGATGAAAGCCGTTCCGTCGCCCATTTTGAAGCGCGCGTGAAAGACGGCCAGGTGCAGGTTAAGGCGTAACGTCTCGCGCAAAACGGCGGGTAACGCAGCGCCTACCCGCCTGGCAGCTTAACGCGAATCAGCAAGTGGCCCTCTCGCTTCAGAAAAGCGGGCCAGGGTGAGGCGCCTTAGAGAGGCTTAAGCCTCCACGCCTCACCCGCCTTCCCCCATTTTTAGGGCAAGGCAAGAAATAACAACATTAAGCGCACCGGAAAAACCGGGCGCGACGCCCTAAGGCGAACCTTTTTACTTTTTAATTTCACTCACTTTTTAGGATAACCACTATGTTTACCGACACTATCAATAAGTGCGCGGCGAATGCGTCCCGCATCGCCCGCCTCTCGGCGAATAATCCGCTGGGCTTCTGGGTCAGTTCCGCCATGGCGGGCGCTTACGTAGGGCTTGGCATCATCCTGATTTTCACTCTCGGCAACCTGCTCGACCCGTCGGTGCGTCCGTTGGTAATGGGCGCCACCTTCGGCATCGCGCTGACGCTCGTTATTATCGCCGGCTCCGAGCTTTTCACCGGCCACACCATGTTCCTGACTCTTGGGGTGAAAGCGGGGGCTATCAGTCACGGCCAGATGTGGGCCATCCTGCCGCAAACCTGGCTTGGCAATCTGGTGGGCTCAGTATTTGTCGCCCTGCTCTACAGCTGGGGCGGCGGCAGCCTGCTGCCGGTAGATACCAGCCTCGTGCATACCGTCGCGCTCGCTAAAACTACCGCGCCCGCAACCGTGCTGTTCTTTAAAGGCGCGCTCTGCAACTGGCTGGTCTGCCTCGCTATCTGGATGGCGATCCGCACTGAAGGCGCGGCAAAATTCATCGCTATCTGGTGGTGCCTGCTGGCCTTTATCGCTTCCGGATACGAACACTCCGTCGCGAATATGACGCTCTTCGCGCTCTCCTGGTTTGGTCATCACAGCGAAGCGTATACCCTCTCCGGCATTGGCCATAACCTGTTGTGGGTAACCCTCGGCAACACCCTCTCTGGCGCCGTGTTCATGGGTTTGGGTTACTGGTATGCTACTCCGCGTGCAGAGCGCCCGCAGCCTGCCGCGCAAACCGCGCCTGAAACCGCCCGTTAAGCCGACAAGAAGGATACGCCGTGGATCACCTGCCGATATTTTGTCAGTTACGCAATCGTCCCTGTCTGCTGGTTGGCGGCGGCGACGTGGCAGAACGCAAGGCGCGTCTGCTGATGGAGGCAGGAGCCCTGGTCACCGTTAACGCGCTGGCGTTTACGCCGCAGTTTCACGCCTGGGCGCAGCAAGGCATGCTGAGTCTGGCTACGGGGGAGTTCGATCCGCGCTTGCTGGACACCTGCTGGCTGGCGATAGCCGCCACCGACGACGACGCCGTAAACCAGCAGGTAAGCGAAGCCGCCGAAGCGCGCCGCATCTTCTGCAACGTCGTGGATGCGCCGAAACAGGCGAGCTTCATTATGCCTTCCATTATCGACCGCTCGCCGCTGATGGTGGCGGTCTCCTCCGGCGGCACCTCGCCGGTGCTTGCCCGCCTGCTGCGTGAAAAGCTGGAAGCCTTGCTGCCCCAGCATATCGGCAAGCTGGCGAGCTATGCGGGCAACCTGCGCAAGCGCGTGAAGCACACGTTTTCCACCATGAGCGAGCGCCGTCGTTTCTGGGAAAAGCTATTTGTTAATGACCGCCTCGCCCAGTCGCTCGCCAACGACGATCGCCCCAACGTGGCGGATATCACCGAAACGCTGTTCAGCGAACCGCTGGAAAACCGCGGCGAAGTGGTGCTGGTGGGCGCAGGCCCCGGCGATCCGGGCTTGCTGACGCTCAAAGGGTTACAGCAGATCCAGCAGGCCGATATTGTGGTCTATGACCGCCTGGTCTCTGATGAAATCATGAACCTGGTGCGCCGCGATGCCGACCGGGTGTTTGTCGGCAAGCGGGCAGGCTACCACTGCGTACCGCAGGAGGAGATTAATCAGATCCTGCTGCGCGAAGCCCAGCGCGGCAAACGCGTGGTGCGTCTGAAAGGCGGCGATCCGTTTATCTTCGGGCGCGGCGGCGAAGAGCTGGAAACCCTCTGCAACGCAGGCATTCCTTTCTCCGTCGTACCAGGCATCACCGCCGCATCAGGCTGCTCCGCCTATGCCGGTATCCCGCTGACTCACCGCGATTACGCCCAGAGCGTGCGGCTGGTTACCGGCCACCTGAAAACCGGCAGCGAGCTGGACTGGCATAATCTCGCAGCGGAAAAGCAGACGCTGGTGTTCTATATGGGGCTAAACCAGGCGGCGGCTATTCAGGAAAAACTGCTCGAGCATGGCATGGAAGCAAACATGCCGGTCGCGCTGGTGGAAAACGGCACCAGTGTGAAGCAGCGCGTGGTGAAAGGGACGCTCACGCAGCTCGCTGCGCTGGCCCAGCAGGTAGAAAGCCCGAGCCTGATTATTGTGGGGCGCGTCGTGGCGCTGCGCGATAAACTCAACTGGTTCTCTTCAAAATAATTCTCTTCTGGCGGGCCACGCACAGCGGCCCGCATTTAATTTCTTCTATTTCAAACAGTTAACCAAACAGCTCCTCACACTTCGCTAACATGTGGCGATTTTGTGATCCATCTCGCCAACGCTACTCATCATATGTTGTTATATTCGTTATGCGTCATCTCATCATGAAAACAGCATAGCGATTTCTTCATGACCCGCGCTATTCGGGTCATGCGGCCTCCTGCTGCCTTCATCCGGGCGACGCGCTCTGAACCCCTACAACTCCATTTGAAAACTAAAAAGGTAACGATATGGAAGGCCAGGAACTCCAACGCAAGCTCGGCTTCTGGGCCGTGCTGGCCATTTCCGTCGGAACGACCGTCGGTTCCGGTATTTTCGTTTCGGTTGGCGAAGTGGCGAAAGCGGCAGGCACCCCGTGGCTTACGGTGCTCGCTTTTGTTATTGGCGGTTTGATTGTGATCCCGCAGATGTGCGTTTACGCGGAACTCTCCACCGCCTATCCCGAAAACGGCGCAGACTATGTTTACCTGAAAAACGCAGGCAGCCGTCCGCTGGCGTTTCTCTCCGGCTGGGCCAGCTTCTGGGCAAACGACGCGCCGTCGCTCTCTATCATGGCGCTGGCGATTGTCAGCAACCTCGGCTTTCTGGTGGCAATCGACCCCTTCACCGGCAAGCTCATCGCTACCGGGCTGATCCTCGCGTTTATGCTGCTGCACCTGCGCTCGGTAGAAGGCGGCGCCACGTTCCAGACGCTGATCACCATCGCTAAAATTATCCCCTTCGCCATTGTTATCGGCGTCGGCATTTTCTGGCTGAAGGGCGATAACTTTACCGCGCCGGCGACATCGGCCACCACCAGCGCGGCGGCGGGCGTGATGGCGCTGCTGGCGGGCATTTCCGCCACCAGCTGGTCTTATACCGGCATGGCTTCTATCTGCTACATGACGGGCGAAATCAAAAACCCCGGCAAAACCATGCCGCGAGCGCTGATTGGCTCCTGCCTGCTGGTGCTGGTGCTCTACTCGCTGCTGGCGCTGGTGATTTCCGGGCTGATGCCGTTTGACAAGCTTGCCGCTTCCGGCACGCCGATTTCCGACGCGCTGACCTACATTCCTGCGCTCGGCAGCGTGGCGGGCGTTTTTGTCGCCGTCACCGCGATGATTGTTATCCTGGGCTCCCTTTCCAGTTGCGTGATGTATCAGCCGCGCCTCGAGTACGCGATGGCGAAAGATAATCTGTTCTTCAAATGTTTCGGTCACGTTCACCCGAAATACAACACGCCGGATGTCTCCATCATCCTGCAATGCGCCCTCGGCATCTTCTTTATCTTTGTGTCCGACCTGACCAGCCTGCTTGGCTACTTCACGCTGGTGATGTGCTTTAAAAACACCCTCACCTTCGGCTCCATTATCTGGTGTCGCAAACGGGAAGATTACCAACCGCTGTGGCGCACCCCGGCTTTCGGTTTGATGACCTTCGCCGCTATCGCGTCAAGCCTCATCCTGGTCGCCTCGACCTTCGTATGGGCGCCCGTCCCGGGCCTTATCTGCGCCCTGATTGTTATCGCCACCGGCCTGCCCGCTTACGCCTTCTGGGAAAAGCGCAACCGCCGTCTGGCTCATGTTTCCTAACCCTGTCTGGAGAGTTGTTTCATGTTGAATATCGATAAAAGCACCGTGGATTTCCTGGTCACTGAAAATATGGTTCAGGAAGTGGAGAAGATTCTGGAGAAGGATGTGCCACGCGTGCACGCCATCGTCGATGAAATGATTAAGCGCGGCATCGACCGCATCTATTTTGTCGCCTGCGGCTCGCCGCTTAACGCCGCGCAAACGGCGAAGCATCTTGCCGACCGTTTCTCCAGCTTGCAGGTTTACGCCCTTTCCGGCTGGGAGTTCTGCGACAACACGCCGTACCGTCTGGACTCAAAATGCGCAGTTATCGGCGTTTCCGACTACGGCAAAACCGAAGAAGTGATCAAAGCGCTGGAGCTTGGCGCCGCCTGCGGCGCGCTGACCGCCGCGTTCACCAAGCGCCCGGACAGCCCGATTGTGCAGGCCGCCGAACATGTGGTGGCGTACGAAGCGGACTGCATCTGGGAGATCCATCTGCTGCTCTGCTACAGCGTGGTGCTGGAGATGATCACCCGCCTCGCGCCGCATGCCGAAATCGGCAAAATCAAAAACGATCTGCGCAAGCTGCCGCAGGCGCTGGGTCATCTGGTGCGCACCTGGGAAGATAAAGGCCGCCAGCTTGGCGAGCAGGCTTCGCAATGGCCGATGATCTATACCGTTTCCGCAGGCCCGCTGCGCCCGCTCGGTTACAAAGAGGGCATCGTCACCCTGATGGAATTCACCTGGACCCATGGCTCGGTGATTGAGAGCGGCGAGTTCCGCCACGGCCCGCTGGAGATCGTCGAGCCGGGCGTACCGTTCCTCTTCCTGCTGGGCAATGATGAAAGCCGCCATACCACCGAGCGCGCCATTCGCTTTGTGCGCCAGCGCACCGATAACGTCATCGTTATCGACTACGAAGAGATTTCCCAGGGGCTGCATCCGTGGCTTGCGCCGTTCCTGATGTTCGTGCCGATGGAGTGGCTCTGCTACTACCTCTCCATTTACAAAGATCACAACCCGGACGACCGCCGTTACTACGGCGGCATTGTCGAGTATTAATCCCCGCCCGGCCTCTGCGGGGGGCCGGGACTTTCATGCAAGGAGAAGGGTTATGAAAACGGGTATGTTTACCTGCGGGCATCAGCGTTTGCCGCTGGAGCACGCCTTTCGCGACGCGCACGAACTGGGCTACGACGGGATCGAGCTGTGGGGCGGCAGGCCGCACGCCTTTGCGCCGGACTTAAAAGCGGGCGGCATCCGCCACGTTAAAGAACTTTCTCGCCTGTATCAGATGCCCATCATCGGCTATACGCCGGAGACCAACGGCTATCCGTACAATATGATGCTGGGCGACGAACGGATGCGCCGGGAAAGTCTGGATATGATCAAGCTTGCCATGGAGATGGCGAAAGAGATGGGCGCGGGCTTCACAATGATTTCTGCGGCGCATGCGGGTTATCTCACCACGCCGGAGGTTATCTGGCAGCGCCTCGCCGATAACCTGCGCGAGCTGGCGGACTTCGCCGAGGACATCGGCATCGACCTGCTGCTGGAGCCGCTCACGCCCTATGAATCCAATGTGGTTTGTAATGCTAACGACGTGCTGCGCGCCCTTGCGCTTGTTCCCTCGCCGCGGCTTTACAGCATGGTCGATATCTGCGCGCCGTTTGTTCAGGGCGAGCCGGTGATGAGCTACTTCGACAAGCTTGGCGACAAGCTGCGCCATTTGCATATCGTCGACAGCGACGGCGCCAGCGACAGCCACTATATTCCGGGCGAAGGCAAAATGCCGCTGCGCGAGCTGATGCGCGATATTATCGACCGGGGCTATGACGGCTACTGCACCATTGAACTGGTCACCATGTACATGAACGAACCGCGGCTTTACGCCCGTAAGGCGCTGGCGCGCTTTCGCGAACTTTTAACGCAGGAGGCGCAATGAAAAAGCTGGCGACAGTAGGCGATAACTGCGTGGATATCTATGCGCAGCTCGGCAAAGCGTTTTCCGGCGGCAACGCCGTAAACGTGGCGGTTTACAGTACCCGTTACGGCATGCAACCCACCTGTGTGAGCTGGGTAGGCGATGATGATTACGGCAAGATGCTCCGGCGCGACCTGGAGCAAAAAGGCGTGAATACCTTTCGCCTGCGCGTAAAGCCGGGCGTGACGGCGCAAACACAGGTAGAGCTTCGTAACAATGATCGCATTCTTGGCGATTATACCGAAGGCGTAATGGCGGCGTTCCAGGTGAGCGAAGAAGATCTCGACTGGTTAAAAAGCTTCGACATCATCCACTCCGCCATCTGGGGCCACGCCGAAGGGGCGTTTCCCGCGCTGAAGGCCGCAGGAAAAATCCTCTCATTTGATTTCGCCGATAAATGGGAAAGCCCGCTGTGGCGTACGCTGCCGGAGCATCTGGATTATCTCTTCGCTTCAGCGAATGAAGAGACGCCCTGGCTGCGTGACCGGCTGCAAACGGTAGTGCAGTGCGGCGCAGGCGTCGCCATCGCCACCCTTGGGGAAAACGGCAGCCTGGCGTGGGACGGAAAACAGTTCTGGCGAATGCCGCCGGAACTGGTGGACGTGGTGGATACAATGGGCGCGGGCGATTCTTACATCGCAGGCTTTCTTTGCGCCATTGCCGCCAACCTGCCGCTGCACGAAGCCATGAAGCAGGGGACGCAGTGCGCCGCCAGAACCCTCAGCTACCACGGCGCATGGTAAGGACTGCGTTGGCGTGACGAGCCTCACGCCAACGCCCTGTTACTCAACAATAAAGGCTCCTATAATCAACCCCACGCTTTTTACAACCTCAGGGTCGATTCATGCCAGCTACGGAGCGCTATTCCCACCAACTTCTCTACGCCACCGTGCGCCAGCGTCTGCTGGATGATATCGAGCAGGGCGTTTACCAGGCCGGACAGCAGATCCCTACCGAAAACGAACTTTGCGCGCTCTATAACGTCAGCCGCATTACCATCCGCAAGGCTATCAGCGACCTGGTAAAAGATGGCGTGTTGATCCGCTGGCAGGGGAAAGGCACGTTCGTACAAAGCAAAAAGGTGGAGAACGCGTTGCTGACGGTGAGCGGCTTTACCGATTTCGGCGTCTCTCAGGGCAAACTCACGAAAGAAGAAGTGATTGAGCAGGCGCGGGTCAGCGCCGACCCGTTCTGCGAAAAACTCAACATTCCCGGCGGCAGTGAGATGTTTCTGCTGCGCCGGGTTATGTATCTTGATGGCGAACCGCTTTTTATCGACGGCTCCTGGATCCCGCTCGCGCGTTATCCACAATTTGACGAGATTTACACCGCTGGCGCCTCAACTTACCAGCTGTTTCAGGAGCGATACGATACGCGGGTAGTCAGCGATAAAAAAACCATCGACATTTTCACTGCCACTAAATCAGAAGCGCAGTGGCTGAAGTGCGAACTGGGCGAGCCGCTTTTTCGTATCAGCAAAATTGCTTTCGATCAGCACGATCGTCCCGTGCACTTTTCTGAATTGTTCTGCCGGGCCAACCGGGTCAGCCTCACTATAGATAACCAGCGGCGTTGAAGCCTTATGCTGGCATTCTTTAAGGGTTCCTTTAATTTTCCGGTTACCCAAAAAGGAAGCGGTTTTTATTCCGGTAGAGGGTCTTTTTCCAGACGTTGACGCGCCGACGTCTGAAGCGCATAACTCTCTCCCGTTATGTTTTATTCACAAATATATTCATAACGAATACCAGGAATCTGCAATTAATAGGGATGAAGAATGAATCGTATCGTGAAACTCACTGTTCTGGCTGTCGCGCTCTCCACACTTACCGCCTGCACCGGGCATATTGAAAATAAACAGAAAAATTGCAGCTACGATTATCTGCTGCATCCAGCTATTTCTATTTCTAAAATTATTGGCGGCTGCGGCCCGGCAGCAGAGTAATAATGGCCGGGCGTTAGAGCAGATATAAAAAAACCGGGACATTTCCCGGTTTTTCTCTTTTACGGTTGAGCGACGAAGCCGATGGCTTCATAAACCGCTTTCAGCGTCTGGGACGCGTGGGCGCGCGCTTTTTCCGCCCCCTCTTTCATCACGCTTTGCAGGAAAGCTTCGTCGTTGCGGTAGCGGTGGTAGCGCTCCTGCAACTCGGTCAACATGCCGGAGACAGCTTCCGCCACTTCGCCTTTCAGATGACCATACATTTTGCCTTCGAAATGCTGTTCAAGCTCGGCGATGCTCTTGCCGTTTACGGCGCTCAGAATATCCAGCAGGTTAGACACGCCCGCTTTGTTGGCCACGTCATAACGCACAACCGGCGGCTCGTCGGAGTCGGTGACGGCGCGTTTAATCTTTTTCACCACTGATTTCGGATCTTCCAGCAGGCCGATGACGTTGTTGCGGTTGTCGTCAGACTTGGACATCTTCTTAGTCGGTTCAAGCAGCGACATGACGCGCGCGCCTGATTTCGGAATAAACGGCTCCGGCACTTTGAAGATATCGCCATAGATAGCATTAAAGCGTTGCGCCACATCGCGGCTCAGCTCCAGGTGCTGCTTCTGATCTTCGCCCACCGGCACCAGATTGGTCTGATACAGCAGGATATCCGCCGCCATCAGCACCGGGTAGTCGAACAGGCCGGCGTTGATGTTTTCGGCATAGCGCGCTGATTTATCTTTAAACTGCGTCATGCGGCTCAGTTCGCCGAAATAGGTATAGCAATTCAGCGCCCAGCCAAGCTGCGCGTGTTCTGGTACGTGAGACTGTACGAAAATGGTGCTCTTTTTCGGGTCGATGCCGCAGGCGAGGTAGAGCGCGAGCGTATCAAGGGTCGCTTTGCGCAGCGCTGCCGGGTCCTGACGCACAGTGATGGCGTGCTGGTCAACGATACAGTAGATGCAATGGTAGTCGTCCTGCATGTTAACCCACTGACGCAGCGCACCCATGTAGTTACCAATGGTCAATTCACCTGATGGCTGCGCGCCGCTAAAAACGATGGGCTTACTCATTTTTCAATTCCTGATTTTCACTGTGGGGTAGCCCGAGAGCGGGCAAAAGGTCACGGAAGTGGTCGAAGATAATATCGGGTTTGCTTAACGCTATCGCTTCGCCATAGTTATAGCCATACGTCAGGCCCACCGAGCAGCAGCCCGCAGCCTGAGCGGCCAGAATATCATTACGCGAATCGCCGACAAACAGCAATTCCGGCGCCGAAAGCTGAAGTTTCTCAAGCACCATCAGCAGCGGCTCCGGATGCGGCTTTTTATTAACCACGTCATCGCCGCCGATAATCACAGCAAAAAACTCAGCGATACCCAGCGCTTCCAGCAGCGGCGCCACGAAAGGGGTCGGCTTGTTGGTGACCAGCGCCATCGGCATGCCGTTATCATGTAAAGCGCGCAGCGTCTGCTCAACGTCCGGAAACAGGAAGCTGCTCTCCCCGACGACTTCGCCATAGTAACGGTCAAAAAGCTTGCGCAGCATACGCGCCTGCTCCGCTTCGGGAATATCCATCGCGTCCAGCGGCGGCTTTCCGGCGGCGGCGCGCAGGGCCGCCTTTTCATCACGCGCCCATTTCAGCGCGCGCTCCACCAGCACATCGGCGCCGTTGCCAATCCAGGTGATGACCCGCGCCTCGCCCGCCGGCGGCAGCTCCAGCGCGTAAAGCGCGTTGTCTATGGCGTACGTCAGCCCCGGCGCGCTGTCGACCAGCGTACCGTCGAGGTCAAACGCCACGCCGCGAATGGCCTGTAACTTATCCATGGCTTACCTTCGCCAGTTCGCTGCGCATTTCATCAATAACTTGTTTGTAATCAGGCTGATTAAAGATAGCGGAGCCTGCGACAAACATATCGGCGCCCGCGGCGGCGATTTCGCCAATATTGTCCGCTTTCACGCCGCCATCCACTTCCAGCCGGATATCGCGCCCGGAAGCATCGATGCGCCTGCGCACCTCTTTGAGCTTTTCAAGCGTATGCGGAATAAACGACTGGCCGCCAAAACCCGGGTTCACCGACATCAGCAGAATAACGTCCAGCTTGTCCATAACGTGATCGAGCCAGTTGAGCGAGGTGGCGGGGTTCAGCACCAGACCGGCTTTGCAGCCATGCTCTTTGATAAGCTGCAACGAGCGGTCAACATGTTCGGAAGCTTCAGGATGGAAGGTAATATACGTTGCGCCCGCTGCGGCGAAGTCCGGGATGATTCTGTCGACAGGCTTAACCATTAAATGAACGTCTATCGGCGCGGTGATGCCGTAGTCGCGCAGCGCTTTCAGCACCATCGGCCCCATCGTGAGATTGGGCACGTAATGGTTATCCATAACGTCAAAATGGACGACATCGCCGCCAGCCGCCAGGGCGCGGGCGGTATCTTCGCCCAGGCGAGCGAAGTCTGCCGACAGGATCGAGGGGGCAATCAAATACTGTTTCATCCGCTTCTCCATTAAAAGTATTTTATGGCGGGCGAAACGGCTCAGGCTTGATAGAGCGCCAGCAGTTCGTCCACCTTCTTACGTGTGCCGCCGTTGCTGCTAATGCTGCGTCTGACTTTTACCTTATGCAGCTTTGTTGCCTGCTGATACCAGACGCGCGTCAGCGCGGTATCGTGGTTAGAGATAAGCACCGGAATTTGGTTGCTGCGCAAGCCTTCCGCCAGTTCAGCCAGTTGCTGCTGCTGCGCCAGGTTAAAGCTGTTGGTGTGATAAGCCGTAAAGTTGGCAGTCGCGGAGAGCGGCGCATAGGGCGGATCGCAGTAAACAACGGAGCCTGCTTTAGCGCGAATCATGCTGGCATCGTAGGACTCACAAAAAAACAGAGCGTTCTGCGCGCGCTCGGCAAAGTGATACAGCTCCTCTTCCGGGAAGTAAGGCTTCTTATAGCGGCCAAACGGCACGTTAAACTCGCCGCGCATGTTATAGCGACACAGGCCATTGTAGCCGTGGCGGTTAAGATACAAAAAGAGCAACGAACGGCGAAAAGGGTCGACGCTCTGGTTAAACTCTTCGCGCAACTGGTAATAGACTTCCGACTGATTATGCGACGCGGTAAACAGCAAACGCGCTTCGTTAACGTAATCGTCCGGCTTGTCCTTAACGGTATTGTAGAGGCTTATCAGGTCGCTATTGATATCGGCGAGGATATAGCGCGAATAATCCGTATTGAGGAAGACCGAACCTGCGCCAACAAACGGCTCGATGAGGCAATCGCCATCAGGGAGATGACGTTTTATATCGTCGAGCAGGGGGTATTTCCCCCCTGCCCATTTCAAAAAAGCGCGATGTTTTTTCATGCTGCTTGTTACTTTACCTTTCCCCGCTGTGGAGAAAGGCTCCGACAGCATACTGCGCTTTTACTCATTATTTCAGATCGGACTGAACCTGGTGAATCGGCTTCGCCCACGGGTTCTTCGCCTGAACATCGGCAGGCAGCGTAGAAACCGCGCGCTTCGCTTCATCTTTAGAGGCGTAAACGCCGCTCACCAGCACATACCACGGCTGACCGTTACGGGTCGTTTGATAGACCACGTAGTTTTTCAGGTTCTCTTTTTTCGCCCACGCGTTGAGGTTGTTGTAGTTCGAGGAACTACTCAGTTGCAGCGTGTAGTGGCTGGACGGCGCGGACTTCAGCGAACCGACATTGCCGGTCGCGGCGGCTGGCGCGCTGGCGCTTTGCGCAGGCGCGGCGGCCTTAGGCGCGCTGGCGGTAGCGGTGGCTGGCGCGGAGGCTTTAGGCGCGGCGGTAGTCGCCGCAGGCGCTTTCACCGGCTCGGACGCGGTGCCGCTGGCTGGCGCGGAGACTGGTTCGCTACGCTTCGTCGTTGTGACAGGCTTCGGCTCGCTGGCAGGCGTTTTTGCGGTTGCCTGCGGCTTGCTTTGGGTCGGTTGCGCTTTGCGCGGCTCCGGCTCAATCACCACCTGTTTGCGCTCATGACGCGGCGCTGCGGCCTGGCGGGAAGCAGGCTCCTGCGGCGCGGCCTGACGGGAAGCGGCGTTGTTATTACCTACCGCCGCCACGGTGGCAGGTTCGGTTGGCAGCGTCGAAGCGCCGGATACGGCGTTATCGATCTGCCCCTGCTGCTGGGTCAGCGCGTTATTCAAATCGCCCTGCACTTCAACGCGCTGCTGGTTAGCAGGCTGCGGCTGCGCCTGGCCCTGCGTCGGCGTAGAAGAGATTGGCGGTAAAGTGACATCCTGCGGGTTGTTGCCCGGCGCCGGGTTAGCGGCAGAGGTTTCACCCGGCTGCGGCTGCGCGCCGTTAGCCTGGTCGGCAGGCGTGCCGCCGTTACTGGCATTGCCCGCGAGATCGATATTCTTTTCAGCAGGCTGGTTTTGCGCGCTGGAGTCGGACGACGGCCCCTGAAGCGCGGAGCCAATGCCGATAATCAACACCAGCAGCACCAGAATGCCGAGCGCCATCATCAGATGCTGGCGCGAAACCGGGCCTTTAGCCGGCGCTTTTTTACGCTTGCGCGGACGACGCTCAACCGCTTCTTCGTCTGTCGCTTCATCCGCTTCGTATGCTTCGTCTTCGCGTACACGCTCTTCTTCGCGCGCGCGACGGGTGCGAGAAGGACGCGGATCGTCAGCGTCCAGCTCCACATCGTTGATGTTCAACTGCGGCTCGTTATCATAGTCAGTTGATTTACGAGAACGACCAGGACGACGATCGCTGGGATCGGGTTTCAGCTCGTCTTCCGGTTTGAATTCATCCATTTAACACCCCACACTAAGGCTTATTGCGGCCCGCGGCTACGCACATCGCCCGAAATAAAACGCCGCCAGATACTGGCGACAGGCCGTTCTAATAGTTACGCCTACTGGCAATCAGCAATGGCGCTAATAACCACATCGTGCGGCACTCCGCCGCGCACTTCGCTTTTCCCTATCGCCAGCGGCAGCACCAAACGCAGCTCCCCCGCCAGCACTTTTTTATCGCGCATCATGTGCGGTAAATACGCTTCCGGCGCCATGGCTTCCGGCCCCGTCACAGGCAAACCCGCACGCGTTAACAGCGCGATAACCCGCTGCGTATCCGCTTCGCTGAAATTGCCAAGACGCTGCGCTGTACGCGCCGCCATAACCATGCCTGCGGCGACAGCTTCGCCGTGCAGCCAGTTGCCGTAGCCCATTTCCGCTTCGATAGCGTGACCGAAAGTATGGCCAAGATTGAGTAAAGCACGTAAGCCGCTTTCACGCTCATCCGCCGCCACGACTTCCGCTTTTATCTCGCAGCAACGACGAATGCAATAAGCCATCGCCTCGCCATCCAGCGCCAGCAACGCATCCAGATTTTTCTCAAGCCAGTCGAAGAAATCGCCGTCAAGGATAATGCCGTATTTGATAACTTCAGCAAGACCGGAAGCGAGTTCGCGAGCGGGCAGCGTCTTCAGGCAATCGAGATCGATAACAACAGCAGCAGGCTGATAGAACGCGCCTATCATATTTTTGCCGAGCGGATGATTTACTGCGGTTTTCCCGCCGACGGAGGAGTCAACCTGCGACAGCAGCGTAGTCGGCACCTGGATAAAGCGGACGCCTCGCTGATAGCTGGCGGCGGCAAACCCGGTGAGGTCGCCTACTACTCCGCCGCCCAGCGCGATAAGTGTGGTATCGCGACCATGCGGTTTCTCCAGCAGCGCGGTGAAAACGGTATCCATTACCGCCAGGCTTTTATATTGCTCGCCATCAGGAAGAATGACCTGATCGACCTTCACTCCCGCCTGCTCCAGCACCTGACGCACACGGGTAAGGTACAGCGGCGCCAGTGTCTCGTTGGTTACCAGCATAACCTGGTCACCCGCGCGCAAAGGCCAAAAGGAAGCCGGATCGTTGAACAATCCGGCCGCGATGGTGATAGGGTAACTACGTTCCCCGAGAGTGACTGTCAACCTCTCCATGACGCTAAGTAACCTTATGTGCTAGTACCCGCAGGCGAGTATTGGATTAGCCGGAATCAGTTATTTTCCAGCATATGGATAATCTGGTTAGCCACCACTTTCGCGCTTTGATCGTCAGTACGGATGGTCACGTCGGCGATCTCTTCATAAAGCGGATTGCGTTCGTTAGCGAGCGCTTCAAGCACTTCACGCGGCGGCGTCTCCACCTGAAGCAAAGGGCGTTTTTTATCACGCTGGGTACGAGCAAGCTGTTTTTCGATAGTGGTTTCCAGATAAACCACAACGCCACGAGCGGAAAGACGGTTACGGGTTTCGCGGGATTTGACAGAACCGCCACCCGTCGCGAGCACAATACCCTGTTTTTCCGTCAGCTCGTTGATAACCTTTTCCTCACGATCGCGGAAACCTTCTTCGCCTTCGACATCGAAGACCCAGCCCACGTCAGCGCCCGTTCGTTTTTCGATTTCTTGATCAGAATCGTAGAATTCCATATTGAGCTGCTGCGCTAACTGACGCCCGATGGTGCTTTTGCCAGCGCCCATAGGCCCAACCAGAAAGATATTGCGTTTTTCTGCCATGTTTTCGGTACTACTAAGACAATTCGTTGATGATAAACCCGGTGCGCCACAACCCTGCGTCACGGGAAATGAACTGAAACCTCTTATGCGATAGTGCGAGAGTCAGATCAAAAATTATCTCAACACTCCTGGTAGTTTGGCAACCGAATAAATTACCGTACCGGGTGCGAGGGAGTGAAAAAACATCACGGGGAGTAACCGTTTCTTACCGACTCTCAAATCGGTACTCCTTGTATGCTAATTCCACCCCTTCGTCAAACATCCGGAAGACTTAAAACGTAAAAATCATAGCTATCGCTAATGTATCAGCCTGCCTTAACAATGCGCGGCGTAATAAAAACCACCAGTTCTCGCCGCTCGTTGCCTTTGCCGTTATGGCTAAATAAACGCCCCACCAGGGGGATTTCACCCAACAGCGGCACGCTCTCTTTTCCCGATTTGTTTTTTTGTTGAAATATGCCGCCTAAAGCCAGGGTTTCGCCATCTTTGACCTCAACCTGGGTTTCAATCTCCTGTTTATCTATGGCCAGCGTTTCGCCATCAGCCTGCTGTAGTACCTGGCCTGGCATATTCTGGCTAATACGCAGCTTCAGACGAATCGTGCCTTTATTACCTATGGTGGGCGTCACTTCCATGCCTAACACCGCTTCTTTAAACTCGACAGACGTTTTACCGCTTTCGCCGCTGGAAACCTGATAAGGGATTTCGCTGCCCTGCTTGATGCTGGCGGGTTGTTGATGCGCGGCAAGCAGCCGGGGGCTGGCGATAATATCGACCTGATTTTTTTGCTCCAGCGCGGAAAGTTCAACGTCAAGCATCCGTCCATCAATGCGTCCAATATTAAAACCCAGATGCGTAGTCGCGTTTGCCACGCTAAGGTCGGCAGAGAGGGTGGTTGGGTGCCAGCGAGCCGCCTTTCCTTCTGGCTCTCCAGTTCCCCATTTAATGCCCAGTTCACGCAGGCTTTGCGCATTCATAGTGACAATGTGGGCCGCCAGCTCCACCTGTCCTACCGGGATATCCATTTTTTCGATCCAGTCGCGTATTTGCTTCATCGCGACGGCGTTATCGCTTACCAGCAGACGGTTAGTGCGTTTATCTACCGTCACGCTTCCTTGCGGGCTTAATAATTTATCGCCCAGGGCGGCAATAGCAGCGGCAAGCTCTGGCGCATCAGCATGGCCGAGCGTGAATGTTGCGCTGCTGATGGGCTGATTAAGCTGTTTTTGCTGGCGAGCCGCCGTCAGCCGGGCCTGGCGCTGCGCCTCCCACTCTGGCGGATAAACGCGCAAAATCGCGCCTTCTTTTCGCCAGTGCAGCCGGGCGCTGTCGATAACCGCCTGAAAGGCCTGCATCCACGGCACCTCTGTAAGATGCAAAGTGAGCGCGCCCTCAACGCCCGGCGCCACTATAAGATTAAGCTTTTCGCTCTCAGCCAGCGCCTGCAAAACCTGAACTACGGGCGCTTCATCTACCACAACGGAAAGCGGCGCGCTAACCGTTGCGCGCAGGCCCGGGCTTGCCGCGCTCAATATGAATAAAAGAAGAAGTTTCCTTACCATTGGGTTGCTCCTTAAGCTTCCATTGTTGCGACGCCCCCTTACAGGCGCCCTGCGACACCAGCGTAATGTGCGTGGCGGCGACAGCGCTGACGCGTAAACCCTGAGGCAGTACGCTTCCTGCGCTGATCCGAAGCGATTTTCCTTCCGGCGTGCTGATAATGCCTCGCGCCGCGCCGTCCCGCCCAACCATGCCCCGATAACGCCATCCTGCCGCTTGCTCTGTCTCACAATCTGTTTCCGGCGGTTCGAACGGATTACGCGCGGCAGCCGCAGGTTGTATTAACGCGGCGATAAGCAGCCATTCACTTCTCATGATGGGTCTCCATCTGCAACGAGAGACGAAGCGAGGCATCCTGCGGCGCCAGCGTAAAAGCCAGCAGCCGGACATCGTATTGCGCCAGCCGGGCGAACCATGAAGGCGCCTGGGCCCATTCAAGGTCCATTACCAGTTCGCCGCGCGCGCCGTCCGGCCTCCAGCGCACCAGCCGCCCGCCATGGGCTTGTACCAGCTCAAGCGCGGAAAACGGCAAGGGAGAAAGCGTCGCCTCAAGCGTCTTTATCTGCGCGCCACGCTGGGCTTCATTTAATTCGCCTGCCAGTTGCTTACGTTGCTGCGCCAGCGACACCGTCAGCTTTTCATAGTGAAGCGCAAGCGCCGCGTTTTCTCGTCGGCCCGGCGCCAGAGCAAGCCAGACGATAACCAGCCACGCCGCCGTCCATGCCAGCCAACTGCAAAGGCGAACTTTTACCGGCGCGGTAAGCCACCGCTCAAGGTATGGCGCCATGGCTCGCCTCCGCATCAAGCGCGACGGAGAAGCGCCAGTCGCGCAGGTTTTCTTTTACGGTTTCGCCCATTTTGCTTGTGGGGAACCCGGGCAATCGGCTCAGGCGTAGTTGCAGCGTCGCTATGGCTTCCGGTTTTCGCGCTTTTCCCTGCAACCATAGGGTTTTTTCAGTCGCGTTAAGGCTGGTAAGCCAAAGCTCTTGCGGTGTTGCCTGCGCCAGCGCAAGTAACCGGCTCTGCCAGTCCGCGACCGATGCCTGGCGGATGCGTCGACGTTCAATCGCGTGCTCCAGCGCCTCAACACGCTGTTTAAGGGCGGCCAGATCCGCAAGCCGGCTTGCCTGAGCGCGCTGGAGAAGGCGCGCCGAATCGACGCTGGCCTTCAAAGACGTCTGCGTCTGCGCCATTAGCCAGAGCCCGAAAAGCGCCGCCGCGCCTGCCATCGCCGCGCTGCCGGAAAAGAGCCCTCCCCATAGCCATAAACGCCGCCTGCGTCTTCGGGCGCGCCAGGAAAGCAGATTAACCAGCGCGCTCACCGCGCCACCTCGCCCATAGCCAGGCCCAGCGCCACCGCGTAGCACGCCGCCTCTTTTAATAATGGCGGCGGCTGAAAAGTGACAAAACAGAGAGGATCCAGTTGCAGACAATTCGCCGCTTCCTTCGGCAAAGCGCCGCATATCGCGATCTGTTGCGCGCTGATGTTCATCTCTCGCGCCTGGGCCAGTAACCCCTCGTGTTCGCTAACGCCCCAGCGCGAACGGGAAGCCCACAGCCACGCGTCTGCGCCTTTACAAGCGATAAGCTGAATGTTATCCGGCGCCGAAGGCCAGAACGCGGCTAAGGCGCAAGCGTCCGGCGTCAGCGTTTCAGGCTGTAGGCCCGCAGCCTGAAAGCTTGCCAGTAACGCTTCGGTTTCGCGTCGTTGCGCCGCAGTAACCTGAAACCGGGCTGGCGCTTCACCCAGCGTATAGTCGAGCCAGAGGCTTTCCGTCGGCAGATGAAGCTCGCGCGCAGTGGCGCCAGCCAGCCATGATTCGCATTCGGACTCGCAAAGCAGACCGGCCGGTCGGGGTATATCGCGTTGCCGGGTGCGCTGAGCAGGAAAGGCGACTCGCAGGCTGTGGCCGCGCGGCAGCTGCGCGCGCCATTGGCGCAACGCCTGCGTTAGCGGTTCGCCAGCGATCGCTGCGCCATCGGGCCAGAGACGATCACTGGCGGGCATATGCCACCATCGGCATAGCGCCCAGCCGCCGCGCTTGCGGCTCAACGCCACCGACCTTACGCTATCTTTCTGAATATGAAGGCCAATTTGCCATCTGCCGTTTGCCATTATTGCCGATCTCCTTATCGTGCCGGGTGAAAATGCCATATCAATGCTTCAGGCTTGCCTTTATACTACCGCGCGATTGTTTATAAACTGCCCAAGCAAAACCAAATGAGAAATTCCCGGTGAAGTTCGTAAAGTATTTATTCATCCTTGCAGTCTTTTGCATTCTGCTGGGAGCCGGCTCGATCTATGGCCTTTACAAATACATAGAGCCGCAACTGCCTGATGTCGCCACGCTCAAAGATGTGCGCTTGCAGATCCCCATGCAGGTTTACAGCGCTGATGGCGAGCTTATTGCGCAATATGGCGAGAAGCGCCGTATTCCTCTGACGCTTAATCAAATCCCGCCTGTCATGGTAAAGGCGTTTATCGCCACAGAAGACAGCCGTTTCTACGAACATCACGGTGTTGACCCGGTCGGGATATTTCGCGCCGCAAGCGTGGCGCTCTTCTCCGGGCATGCTTCACAAGGGGCGAGTACGATCACGCAGCAGCTGGCGCGTAACTTCTTCTTAAGCCCGGAACGCACCCTGACGCGCAAAATTAAGGAAGTGTTCCTGGCGGTGCGCATTGAACAGCTTATGAGTAAGGATGAGATCCTTGAGCTGTACCTTAATAAAATTTATCTCGGCTATCGCGCCTATGGCGTAGGCGCGGCTGCGCAGGTTTATTTTGGCAAAACGATAGATCAACTGAACCTGAGCGAAATGGCCGTTATCGCCGGTCTGCCTAAAGCGCCCTCCACCTTCAACCCGCTTTATTCGCTCGACCGCGCGACGGCCCGCCGCAACGTGGTGCTTTCACGCATGTTGAGCGAGGGCTATATCACGCAAACGCAGTATGAAAGCGCGCGCGACGAGGCTATCGACGCCACCTATCATGCTCCGGAAATCGCCTTCTCCGCGCCTTATCTTTCTGAAATGGTACGCCAGGAGATGGTGAGCCGTTACGGCGAAAACGCGTATACCGACGGTTATAAGGTTTACACTACGATTACCCGTCGCCTTCAGCAGGCGGCGCAGCAGGCGGTACGCAACAACGTGCTGGATTACGACATGCGCCATGGCTACCGCGGCCCGTCGAATGTGCTGTGGAAAGTGGGCGAGGCGGCATGGGATCAACAGCGTATTATTGCGTCGCTGAAGAGCCTGCCGACCTATGGGCCGCTGCTTCCGGCCGTCGTCACCCAGGCCTCGCCTGCCGAAGCGGTAACCCTGTTGGCGGACGGCTCCGCCGTTACGCTCTCTATGGATGGCATCCGCTGGGCGCGTCCTTATCGTTCCGACACCGCTCAGGGCCCCACTCCGCGTAAAGTGACCGACGTCGTGCAGACCGGCCAGCAAATTTGGGTGCGTAAAGTGGGCGACAACTGGTGGCTCGCCCAGGTGCCGGATGTAAACTCGGCGCTGGTTTCTATTAACCCGCAGGATGGCGCCGTGATGGCGCTGGTGGGCGGTTTTGACTTTAACCAGAGCAAGTTTAACCGTGCGACCCAGGCGCTGCGTCAGGTGGGCTCTAACATCAAGCCGTTCCTCTATACCGCAGCGATGGATAAAGGGCTCACGCTTGCCAGCATTCTTAACGATGTGCCCATTTCACGCTGGGACGCAGGCGCGGGTTCCGACTGGCAGCCGAAAAACTCGCCAGCGCAATATGACGGCCCAATCCGCCTTCGCCAGGGCCTGGGGCAATCGAAAAACGTGGTGATGGTCCGCGCCATGCGTGCGATGGGCGTCGATTACGCGGCGGAATACCTGCAACGTTTCGGCTTCCCGGCGCAGAACATTGTGCATACCGAATCGCTGGCGCTTGGCTCCGCCTCTTTTACGCCGATGCAGGTAGCGCGCGGCTATGCGGTGATGACAAACGGCGGTTATCTGGTCGACCCTTACTTCATCACCAAAATCCTGAACGAACAGGGTGATACGCTCTTTCAGGTTATGCCGAAAGTAGCCTGCGCCGATTGCGACATTCCGGTGATTTATGGCGATACGCCGAAATCAAACGTGCTGGAAAACAAAGATGTGGAAGAAGTAGCGACGTCTCAGGAACAGCAGAACGCTAGCGTGCCCATGCCGCAGCTGGAGCAGGCCAACAAAGCGCTGGTTGCGCAAAGCCCGGCGCCGCAGTACGCGCCGCACGTTATCAATACGCCGCTGTCGTTTTTGATTAAGAGCGCGCTTAATACCAATATCTTTGGCGAACCAGGCTGGCAGGGAACAGGCTGGCGCGCGGGCCGCGATTTGCAGCGCCGCGATATCGGCGGCAAAACCGGCACCACTAACAGCTCAAAAGACGCCTGGTTCTCCGGTTACGGCCCGGGTGTGGTGACCTCGGTCTGGATTGGTTTTGACGATCACCGGCGCGACCTCGGACGCACCAGCGCTTCCGGCGCGATTAAAGATCAGATCTCCGGCTATGAAGGCGGCGCCAAAAGCGCGCAGCCTGCCTGGGATGCTTATATGAAAGCCGCGCTTGAGGGCGTGCCGGAAGAGCCGCTGACGCCGCCGCCTGGCATTGTAACGGTGAATATCGACCGCAGCACCGGCCAACTGGCGAACGGCGGAAACAGCCGTGAAGAGTATTTCATAGAAGGTACGCAGCCTACGCAGCATGCTGTTCACGAGGTGGGCACCACGCTCATCGATAACGGCGAAACGCACGAGCTGTTCTGATGGCAAAAACAAAACGCCCCTCTAAAGGGGCGTTTTTTTATGGTGAAAGCCGTTTAAACGCGCCCCTGGGCTCGCAACCATTCGCGGACCAGGAACAGCGCGCTGACGTTGCGTGCTTCGCTAAAATCGGGGTCTTCCAGCAGCGTCATCATCTCTGAAAGCGGCCAGCGAACCTGGATAAGCGGCTCCGGCTCGTCGCCCTGTAGCGACTCCGGGTAAAGGCTTTCCGCTATCACGATATTCATTTTGCTGGAGAAATAAGAGGGCGCCATGGTGAGCTTTTTCAGAAAAGTCATCTCTTGCGCGCCGAAACCGACCTCTTCTTTAAGCTCGCGGTTAGCGGCTTCCAGTACGGTTTCACCCGGGTCAATTAACCCTTTTGGAAACCCCAGCTCATAAGATTCCGTTCCCACCGCATATTCGCGGATCAGCACCAGTTCATTGTCAATGACAGGCACAATCATCACCGCCTCGCGCGTGGAGGGGCGCATACGCTCATAGACCCGGCGCTCGCCGTTGCTGAACTCCAGATCGACCGTTTCCACGTTAAACAGGCGGGAGCGGGCTACGGATTCAACACGGAGAATGGTGGGTTTTTGTAATGGTTTACTCATCGCATGGATCACAGAGGTAAGAAATAGTCTTCATTGTGCGACATGCCGCACGGTTTGGGCAATGTGAATTGGCTGTTATTTACATTTTTGCAACCTTGTTACGAGATATTTCCCAAACACGTACAATTGTCAAGAGGCTGAAAATGAAATAAGAATTTGCTGATATTTAGGCCAATCCGCCTTTGCTACCATTCCACAGCCGCTGGTATGCCTTAGTAATTTTACTCAAGTTGCCTCTCATACCTGCCGATAAAGCTCTTTTGCACACTTGCTTTTTGCTGGGTGACGTTTGTCGATATCTGTACCGGAAACCGTAGTTTGATGGGGAAAGCATGAGCACCTTTTTGATTTTTTTAGCTGCTATGCTGGCCTGTATGGTGATTGCAGGGTGGTGGTTGAAGCGCAAAAAACGTCACCGAAGCAGCAGACCGTCCGCACAAACTTTTGCCGGGGCCTCCACGCGCAAGCTCTCTTCGCAAGAGCGTAGCGCGGTTGAAAGCTATCTTGAGACGCTGGCCCGCTCGCAGGACGCGCCCGGCCCTACCGGCGCCAGTAAAGCGCCGATAAGCCTGACGCTCACGTCGCAAAGCAATACGGTGTACATCTTAACGCGCTCCATTACGCGTTACGGCTTAAGCACCGACGACCCTAATAAATGGCGTTATTACCTGGATTCCGTGGAAGTGCATCTGCCGCCCTTTTGGGAGCAGCATATTACGGACGACAACAGCGTTGAGCTTATCCTTACCGCCACGCTGCCGCTGGTTATCTCGCTCAATGGCTATAGCCTGGAAAACGCCGCGCCCGATACGCGCGGCTACGCCCTGGAGCATAATCCTTCTCATCAGGCCTCTATTCGCGGCGAAGAAAGCGAACAAATAGAGCTGCTGAATATTCGTCAGGAAACGCGCGAAGAGCACTCTCTCGGTCGGCCTGACGGCCTGCGTGAAGCTCTGCTTATTTGCGGCGCGTTTATGCTGTTCTTCTTCTGTCTGGTCACGCCTGAAATCTTCCTGCCGTGGCTGCTGGGCGGCGGTATTTTGCTGATGGCGGCCGGGTTGTGGGGGCTTTTCGCGCCGCCGGCCAAAACCGCGCTGCGGGAGATCCACTGCCTGCGGGGAACGCCGAAGCGCTGGGGATTATTTGGCGAGTCGGATCAGGAACAGATCAACAATATTTCGCTTGGCATTATCGACCTGGTCTATCCCTCGCACTGGCAACCGTTTATCCATCAGGATTTGGGCCAGAAAACCGATATTGATATCTATCTTGACCGTCACGTTGTCCGCCAGGGGCGTTTTCTTTCTTTGCATGAAGAAGTTAAGAATTTCCCGCTACAGCCCTGGCTGCGCAATCTGATCATCGCGCTGGGCGCGCTGGTGGTTTTAACGCTGCTGACGCTCTGGGTGCCGCTCGACATGCCGTTTAAGTTAACGGTCTCCTGGCTTAAAGGGGCGCAGACCATCGAAGCGACAAGCGTTGAGCAACTGGACAAGGCGGGGCTGCGGGTTGGCGACACCCTGCGCGTTAACGGCACTGGCATGTGCAATATTCATCTGCCGGGCAGCTATTCGCCACGACAAAACTATCCGTTTATGCCGTTTGATTGCTCGCAAATCCTCTGGAATAACGCAAGGCTGCTGCCGCTGCCGGAATCTGACGTTGTGGCTAAAGCCACGGCCCTCACCGAAGCGGTAAACCGCCAGCTTCATCCGTTGGCGGGCGAAAGCAAAATCAACCCGCAGCTGGCCTCCGCTATTCAGAAATCAGGCATGATTCTGCTGGATGACTTCTCGGAAATTGTGTTGCTGACGCAAGCGCTGTGTACTGGCGAAGAGGAATGCGTGCGCCTTAAAAATGCGCTGGTGAATCTGGGCAACACCAAGGACTGGGACACGCTGACCCACCGCGCCAGCGCCGGTAAACTTGACGGTATTAATGTGCTGCTGCGCCCGGTGAGCGCGGAGTCGCTGGATAGCCTGGTCACCACTTCAACCGCCCCGTTCTTCCAGCGTGAAACCAACCGGGCGGCGCAGGCGCTGAACAGCCCGCCGCCGGGCGGCTTTATGATAGTGAGCGACGAAGGCGAAGATTTGGTCGACCAGCCCTACCCGCCGATGTCGCTTTATGACTATCCGGCGCAGGAGCAATGGAAAGAGTTCCAGCGGCTGGCGGAAATGCTCATGCAAACGCCTTTCCACGCCGAAGGCATTATTACCAGCATTCGCACCGATGCGAATGGCACGCAGCATGTCGCGTTGCACAGCATTCCCGACAGCGCGGGCTTGTGGCGCTACATCGGCACTACGCTGCTGATGTTCGCCATGCTGGTCTGCGTGATTTATAACGGCTTCATGGCGCTGCGCCGCTGGCAACGCAACCGCACCCGTCTGGCGCAGATCCAGCACTACTATGAAAGCTGTCTTAATCCGCAGCTTGTTCCCTCCTCCGAGGCGCGCTCTCTGTTCTGATGAAAAAGGGCGTCGGGAGTGTGATACCCTGACGCCCTTTGCTCTTCCGGCTGGAGAAACCATGCATATTGATATCGACTGGCAGGACGTTGATACCGTCTTGCTGGATATGGACGGCACGCTGCTCGACCTGGCGTTTGACAGCCATTTCTGGCTCCAGCTGGTGCCGGAAACCCTGAGCGCCGAACGCGGCATCTCCCTCGACGAAGCCCATAGCTATATCCGCCAGGCGTATCACGCGGTGCAGCATACGCTAAACTGGTATTGTCTGGATTACTGGAGCGAGCAGCTGGGCCTTGATATCTGCGCCATGACCACGGCCCAGGGGCCGCGAGCCGTGCTGCGTGAAGATACTGTGCCGTTTCTCGACGCCCTGAAAGCCCGAGGCAAACGGCGTATTTTGCTGACCAACGCGCATCCTCATAATCTGGCGGTAAAGCTTGAGCATACCGGTCTTGCTCAGCACCTTGATTTATTACTTTCCACCCACACATTTGGTTATCCCAAAGAGGATCAGCGGTTATGGCAGGCGGTGGCCCGCCATACCGGTCTGGACGCGGCGAGAACGCTATTTATTGACGACAGCGAGCCGATTCTGGATGCCGCCGCGCAGTTTGGTATTCGCTACTGTCTGGGCGTAACTAACCCCGACTCCGGAATGGCGGATAAAGTTTATCAGCGTCATCCGGCGCTTAATGACTACCGGCGGTTGATCCCCGCACTGCAACTCAGGGAGTCGCCATGAAAGAGAAAACCGCAGAAGGGGTGCGCCTGGATAAATGGCTCTGGGCGGCTCGCTTCTACAAAACCCGCGCGCTGGCGCGCGAAATGATCGAAGGCGGTAAGGTGCACTACAACGGACAGCGCGCCAAACCGAGTAAGATTATCGAACTGAACGCGGTGCTGGTGCTGCGCCAGGGCAATGATGAGCGCACAGTGGTGGTAAAAGCCATTACCGATCAGCGCCGCCCGGCAGCCGAAGCAGTGCTGCTTTATGAAGAGACAGCGGAAAGCATTGAGAAGCGTGAAAAGCTCGCCCTGGCGCGTAAGCTGAATTCCCTCTCCATGCCGCACCCGGACCGCCGTCCGGATAAAAAAGAGCGCCGCGATCTGATGAAATTTAAATACAGCGACAATGAATAACCGTCGCGCCAAGAGAGACAATTATGGCCCAACACGACCAATTACACCGCTATCTGTTTGAAAACTATGCCGTGCGCGGCGAGCTGGTGACGGTTTCCGACACCTGGAAGCGGATCCTTGAAAACCACGACTACCCGCAGCCGGTGCAAAAAGTGCTGGGTGAACTGCTGGTCGCCACCAGCCTGCTGACCGCTACGCTGAAATTCTCTGGCGATATTACCGTGCAGTTGCAGGGCGACGGCCCGATGAGCCTGGCCGTTATCAACGGCGACAATAACCAGCAGATGCGCGGCGTGGCTCGCGTACAGGGTGAGGTGCCGGCTGACGCCGACCTTAAAACGCTGGTAGGCAACGGCTACCTAGTTATTACCATTACCCCGAGCGAAGGCGAGCGTTATCAGGGCGTGGTTGGGCTGGAAGGCGATACGCTGGCGGAATGTCTGGAAGATTACTTCCTGCGGTCCGAACAGTTGCCGACGCGCCTTTTCATCCGCACCGGCGAGGCGGAAGGCCGCCCGGCGGCAGGCGGCATGCTGTTGCAGGTGCTGCCCGCCCAGAATGCGCAGGCGGACGATTTCGCGCATCTGGCGACGCTCACCGAAACCATCACCGCAGAAGAGCTGCTGACGCTGCCCGCTAATGACGTCCTGTGGCGCCTTTATCACGAAGAAGAAGTGACGCTTTATGACCCGCAGAGCGTGGAATTTAAGTGCACCTGCTCCCGTGAGCGCTGCGCCGAAGCGCTGAAAACGCTGCCTGCGGAAGAAGTCGACACGATTATCGCCGAAGATGGCGAAGTGGATATGCATTGCGATTACTGCGGCAACCACTACGTCTTTGACTCCATGGATATTGCCGCGATTCGCAACAACGCCTCGCCGGCAGACCCGCAAGTCCATTAATCTCGCTTCGTCAGATGCAAACGCCTCCCGCCCGAGAGGCGTTTTTTTATCCCGTCACGCTTCAGCTTTTCATCAAACACCCTCGCCGTTGCGGAGCATCTTTAAACCTGCCGGGGTCGGGCGAGTGCGATCTTTTCAAAGTTTTCCCACGCGCCTCGCGCAACGTTTTCCTGAGAAAGCGGTTACATTCACACTCTGTTCGTTTACCGCCCACCTTTTTTAACATATTCGGAACAATACCCACTTTACGGGATACACTCCTGCCATACTCTGTTTCGCGTCGTGACCGGTCTGACACTATTTTCCACTGCGGCGATTCATTGAGAAAGTAAATATATGAAGCCTGTCGCGGTTAACCCACTCTGAACAACCCTACAATTTATGGCAGTAAAATATGGCTAAGGAGCAGTGATATGCGTGTTAAAGGTATAACTCCCCAGGATCTCGAAGCTTATGGTATCTGTGACGCCCACGACGTGGTCTATAACCCCGATTACGATACGCTGTATAAGGAAGAGCTGGCGCCTGGCCTGGAAGGCTATGAGCGCGGCATCCTGACGAATCTCGGCGCCGTTGCCGTCGACACAGGCATCTTCACGGGCCGTTCGCCAAAAGATAAATATATCGTCCGTGACGAAACTACCCGAGATACGCTCTGGTGGGCAGATAACGGCAAGGGCAAAAACGATAACAAGCCCCTTTCGCCTGAAACCTGGCAACAGTTAAAGCATCTCGTGACCCGCCAACTCTCCGGCAAGCGCCTCTTTATCATCGACGCCTTCTGCGGCGCAAACGCCGATACCCGCCTTTCGGTGCGCTTTATTACCGAAGTCGCCTGGCAGGCGCATTTCGTCAAAAACATGTTTATCCGCCCTGATGAAGAAGAGCTGGAAAACTTTACCCCGGACTTCGTGGTCATGAACGGCGCGAAATGCACTAACCCGGACTGGCAGCAACAGGGGCTGAACTCCGAAAACTTTATCGCTTTCAACCTGACCGAGCGCATACAGTTGATTGGCGGCACCTGGTACGGCGGCGAGATGAAAAAAGGGATGTTCTCGGTGATGAACTACCTGCTGCCGCTAAGAGGCATCGCCTCTATGCACTGCTCGGCGAACGTGGGCGAAAAAGGCGATGTGGCGGTCTTTTTCGGCCTTTCCGGCACCGGTAAAACCACCCTTTCCACCGATCCGAAACGCCGCCTGATTGGCGATGACGAGCATGGATGGGATGATGACGGCGTCTTTAATTTCGAAGGCGGCTGCTACGCCAAAACTATTCGCCTTTCTGAAGAGGCGGAGCCGGACATTTATCACGCTATTCGCCGCGACGCGCTGCTGGAAAACGTCACCGTGCGCGACGACGGAAGCATTGATTTCGACGATGCGTCGAAAACGGAAAACACCCGCGTCTCCTACCCCATCTATCACATCGACAATATCGTAAAGCCGGTGTCGAAAGCGGGCCACGCCACAAAAGTGATTTTCCTTACCGCCGATGCCTTTGGTGTGCTGCCGCCGGTTTCGCGTCTCACCGCCAGCCAGACGCAGTATCACTTTCTCTCCGGCTTTACCGCCAAGCTCGCCGGTACCGAACGGGGGGTAACCGAGCCCACGCCGACGTTCTCCGCCTGCTTCGGGGCCGCGTTTTTATCGCTGCATCCGACTCAGTACTCTGAAGTGCTGGTGAAGCGGATGCAGGCGGCAGGGGCGCAGGCGTACCTGGTTAACACAGGCTGGAACGGCGCCGGCAAGCGTATCTCCATTAAGGATACCCGCGCTATTATCGACGCGATTCTGGACGGTTCGCTGGACGACGCGGAAACCTTCACGCTGCCGCTGTTTAATCTGGCCATCCCCACCAGCCTGCCGGGCGTGGACGAACGTATTCTTGACCCGCGCAGCACCTATGCCTCCCCTGAACAGTGGCAGGAAAAAGCGCAGCAGCTGGCGAAGCTTTTCATCGCCAACTTCGAGAAATACACCGACACGCCAGCGGGCGCGGCGCTGGTCAGCGCAGGTCCGCAACTGTAAGCGCGACGCGAGGCGAAATTTACGCCTCGCGGCCAGCGTAACGACACAAAACAAAAAACCACCCGAGGGTGGTTTTTTTATGTTTATGCCGTGGCGCTGTTTTTGCCGGCAGGCGGGTGTTTCGTTACCGGCACTGGCAGCCAGGCGCGGATGCGTAAACCGCCCCGCTCGCTGGTATCGATATCCAGCGCGCCGTTGTGGTTATCGACGATACGCTGAACGATGGCGAGTCCCAGACCGGTGCCGCTGGTGCTGCGGGCGCTGTCGCCGCGAACAAACGGCTGCAACAGATGCTTAAGCTGCTCGGGCTTAATGCCCGGGCCGTCGTCTTCCACCTGGAACCAGGCGCGATTAAGCTCGGTGCCGCTGCTTACCTTGATCCAGCCGTTGCCGTAACGGGCAGCGTTGACCACCATGTTAGCAACCGCGCGTTTAATAGAAAGCGGATGAATGCGCACCATAATTTCACCGCTCTCCAGCGCCGTTTCAATTTCACGCTCATACCCGCTCTCGGCGGCTATCACTTCGCCCAGCACCGCGTTGAGGTCGGCCATCTCCAGCGGCATCTCCTGCCCGGTGCGCAGGTAGTCGATGAACTGCTCGATAATGGCGTTGCACTCTTCGATATCCTTGTTGATGGACTCGGCAAGATAACCGTCGCCTTCGCTCATCATCTCAGTGGCGAGGCGAATACGCGTCAGCGGCGTGCGCAGATCGTGGCTTACGCCTGCCATCAACAGCGTGCGGTCATCGGCCAGCTGCTTCACCCCTGCCGCCATATGGTTGAAGGCCCGGGTAACCGAGCGCACCTCAGACGCCCCGTATTCGCGCAGCGGCGGCGGAATATTTCCCCGGCCCACCTGCAAAGCGGCATGCTCAAGATCGACAAGCGGCCGGTTCTGGATACGAATAAAAAGCCAGGCGCCGCCTATCGCCATCAGCATAATAGCGAGCGTATAGCGGAAAAGCGGCGAAAAATCGCCCTGATGGATTTCCGTCAGCGGCACGCGCACCCAGATATTGGGTGAGAGCCAGGTTTTCAGCCACACCACCGGCGAGCTTTTGTTCACTTCTACGCGTACTTCCGTTGGGCCGCCAAGCTGCTGCGCCATCTGCTGGCTTAAAAACTCATAGTGCTGCGCCCAACGTAAACCCGCTTCTTCCGCCGCTTCGTTGGAATAGAGCGAAATGCCCAGTTCCCGGTAGATCTCCCGGCGAAACGCCGGCGGCACGACCAGCTGCGTGCCATCCTCCAGTTGCAGCTTATCGGTCATCAGCATACGCACTTCATAAGCGAGAACCTTATTAAACTGCTGAAGGCTCGGCAGAATAGCGAAGTTCAACACCACCAGATAGGTCGTTACCAGGCTGACGAACAGCAGGGTAATGATAAGCAGCAGCGTGCGGGCGAACGAGCTACGCGGCGAGAAGCGCACTCGCCTCATGCTTTAGAGCCGTCCGGTACAAATACGTAGCCCAGGCCCCAGACAGTCTGGATATAGCGCGGATGCGCCGGATCCTCTTCCACCATGCGGCGCAGGCGGGAGATTTGCACGTCGATAGAGCGCTCCATGGCGCTGTATTCACGACCACGCGCCAGGTTCATCAGCTTATCGCGCGACAGCGGCTCGCGTGGATGGCTTACCAGCGCTTTCAGCACGGCGAATTCGCCGCTGGTGAGCGGCATCGGCTCATCTTCGCGGAACATTTCGCGGGTGCCGAGATTAAGCTTGAATTTGCCGAAGGCGATAACGGCCTCTTCCTGCGACGGCGCGCCCGGCAGTTCGTTCGCCTGGCGGCGCAGCACGGCGCGGATACGGGCCAGCAGTTCACGCGGGTTAAAGGGTTTTGGAATATAGTCGTCAGCGCCGATTTCCAGCCCCACGATGCGATCCACCTCTTCGCCTTTTGCGGTGACCATGATTATCGGCATTGGGTTGCTCTGGCTGCGCAGCCGACGGCAGATAGAAAGCCCATCTTCGCCCGGCAGCATCAGGTCAAGCACCATCAGGTGGAACGATTCGCGGGTCAGCAGACGATCCATCTGTTCGGCGTTAGCCACGCTGCGAACCTGGAAGCCTTGTTCGGTGAGATAACGTTCCAGCAGCGCGCGCAGGCGCATATCGTCATCGACAACCAGAATCTTATAATTTTCTTGCATGTGTTTACTCCCAAAGGCTCAAACAGTGGTGGGCGTATTCTAAGAAACTGAGCGTCCACGGGGTGAATTAAATCTGGTATATATTCTAGCCTAAATTGTTACAAAGCATATTTAACAGCAGCTTATCTACACTCACCATCACACTTGTGCAGGGCGGATCAGGAAACGAAACCGGTTTTGCGCCAGCATTTGTTACGTTAAATCACTGTTATTTATAGCGAGCATCAGCTTAAGAGGTAAAAACAGGCGAAGGCATCGCGCGATTCTTAAAAACGGCAGAGCGCGGCCGGCTTCGCAGGAAATTTCCATGCTTTGCCGCGTTTCCAGGGTTCTCTTGCAGCCGTCGCGCATTTATTAATGACGACGCTTCCCTTTGCCGGAAACGCTCGTTAAGGTACGCCGATGCAAGGTTATTCTGGAAAATCCGCTGATGAAAACGCCCTTAATCACCCGCGAAGGCTATGAAAAGCTGAAGAAAGAGCTCGATTACCTCTGGCGCGAAGAGCGCCCGGAGGTGACCAAAAAAGTGACCTGGGCGGCAAGCCTGGGCGACCGGAGCGAAAACGCCGACTACCAGTACAACAAAAAGCGGCTGCGGGAAATCGACCGCCGGGTTCGCTATCTCACCAAATGCCTCGAGCAGCTAAAAATCGTTGATTACTCGCCGCAGCAGGAGGGAAAAGTCTTTTTCGGCGCCTGGGTGGAAGTGGAAAACGACGACGGCGACGTGAAACGCTTTCGTATCGTTGGCTATGACGAAATCTTTGGCCGCAAAGATTACATTTCTATCGACTCCCCCATGGCCCGCGCTTTATTGAAAAAAGCGCCAGGCGATGTAGCCACCGTGCAGACGCCAGCAGGCGAAGCGACATGGTATGTGAACGAGATCGAATACGTTAAATAGCTTATCGCCACAGATGTGTCCGATTCCTCCCCCCGGCGCGGCTGTGGCTGGCATTTTCTCCGTTCAATCCGTATAACTGTGCCCTGACTTTTCGTACTCAACAGATGACATTGCCATGATGAATGATTCGCTCAGCCGCATTATCGCCGGCGAACTTCAGGCCAGGACGGAACAGGTAGACGCTGCCGTTCGCCTGCTTGATGAAGGGAACACCGTGCCGTTTATCGCACGTTATCGTAAGGAAGTGACGGGCGGCCTGGACGATACGCAGCTCCGCCAGCTCGAAACGCGCCTGGGCTACCTGCGTGAACTGGAAGAGCGCCGCCAGGCGATTCTGAAATCGATTGCCGAACAGGGCAAGCTCACCGACGACCTCTCTGCCGCCATTAACGGCACGCTCAGCAAGACCGAGCTTGAAGATCTCTATCTGCCGTACAAGCCTAAGCGCCGCACCCGCGGGCAAATCGCTATCGAGGCGGGCCTGGAGCCGCTTGCGGATCTGCTGTGGAATACGCCGTCCCATGAGCCGGAAGCGGAAGCGGCGAAATTTATCGACGCGGATAAAGGCGTTGCCGATACCAAAGCCGCGCTGGACGGCGCGCGCTATATCCTGATGGAGCGTTTTGCAGAAGATGCGGCGCTGCTGGCGAAAGTGCGTGATTACCTCTGGAAAAACGCGCATCTGGTCGCCACCGTGGTGCCAGGCAAAGAGGAAGAAGGCGCGAAGTTCCGCGATTATTTCTCTCATCATGAGCCTGTTTCCACGGTGCCTTCGCACCGCGCGCTGGCCATGTTCCGTGGGCGTAACGAAGGGGTTTTACAGCTTTCGTTAAACGCCGACCCGCAGTTTGACGAGCCGCCGCGTGAAAGCCACTGCGAGCAGATTATTATCAACCACCTGGGGCTGCGCCTGAACAACGCCCCGGCGGACAGCTGGCGCAAAGGCGTGGTGAGCTGGACCTGGCGCATCAAGGTGCTGATGCACCTCGAAACGGAGCTGATGAGCACCGTGCGCGAGCGCGCCGAAGAGGAGGCGATTAACGTTTTCGCCCGCAACCTGCACGATCTGTTGATGGCCGCTCCGGCGGGCTTGCGCGCCACGATGGGCCTTGACCCGGGCCTGCGCACCGGCGTGAAAGTCGCAGTGGTGGACGCAACCGGCAAGCTGGTCGCCACCGATACCATCTACCCGCATACCGGTCAGGCCGCAAAAGCCGCCGTGGTGGTTGCGGCGCTGTGTGAAAAGCACAACGTGGAGCTGGTCGCCATCGGCAACGGCACCGCCTCGCGTGAAACGGAACGCTTTTTCCTGGACGTGCAAAAACAGTTCCCGAAAGTCACCGCGCAAAAAGTGATTGTCAGCGAAGCGGGCGCGTCGGTTTACTCCGCTTCTGAACTGGCGGCGCTGGAGTTTCCGGATCTGGATGTCTCGCTGCGCGGCGCGGTCTCCATCGCCCGCCGTCTGCAAGACCCCCTGGCGGAGCTGGTGAAGATCGACCCGAAATCTATCGGCGTGGGCCAGTACCAGCATGATGTGAGCCAGAGCCAGCTTGCCCGCAAGCTCGACGCGGTTGTGGAAGACTGCGTTAACGCCGTTGGCGTGGATCTCAACACCGCTTCGGTGCCGCTGCTGACCCGCGTGGCGGGGCTGACGCGCATGATGGCGCAAAATATCGTCGCCTGGCGCGATGAAAATGGCCAGTTCCGTAACCGTCAGCAGTTGCTGAAAGTGAGCCGTCTGGGGCCGAAAGCCTTTGAGCAGTGCGCCGGGTTCCTGCGCATCAACCACGGCGATAACCCGCTGGACGCCTCCACCGTTCACCCTGAAGCCTACCCGGTTGTGGAGCGTATTCTGGCGGCGACCGAGCAGTCGCTTCGCGACCTGATGGGCAACAGCAGCGCGCTGCGAAACGTGAAAGCGGTGGATTTCACCGACGAGCGTTTCGGCGTGCCGACCGTGACCGACATCATCAAAGAGCTGGAAAAACCGGGCCGCGACCCGCGCCCGGAATTCAAAACCGCGCAGTTTGCAGAAGGCGTGGAGACAATGAACGATCTTCAGCCCGGCATGGTGCTGGAAGGCGCGGTTACCAACGTGACTAACTTCGGTGCGTTTGTCGATATCGGCGTGCATCAGGATGGACTAGTGCATATCTCTTCGCTTTCCGACAAGTTTGTGGACGATCCGCATAAAGTGGTGAAAGCAGGCGATATCGTGAAGGTGAAAGTGCTGGAAGTAGACCTGCAACGTAAACGCATCGCGCTGACCATGCGTCTGGATGAACAGCCGGGCGAAGGCAATGCCCGGCGCGGCGGCGGCAACAGCCGTGAGCAAAATGGCCGTCCGGCGCAAAACCGCAAGCCGGCGCGCGAAAGCGCCAGCAGCGGCAACAGCGCAATGAGCGACGCGCTCGCCGCCGCGTTTGGCAAGAAGCGATAAAAGCAAACCAACAAGGCCGGGCAACCGGCCTTTTTTATAATAAGCGCGTTATGCTGGCGTTAACGGGCCACTGCACTGACCCGCCGGGTATAACCAGACCTTTACAGCCAGCCAAATTAACTTGCTGTGCTGCGGCACAGGTAAAATATCGGCTCCACCTTTGCTAAAAATGGTTGAATTACATTTCAGCACTGATTTTCCCATTCAAATAACACCGGGTACGAAAAAATAACAATTAAACGGATCGTGTCACTCTACAATACCCTCTTTATTTTTATCTTATTGAAATGCAAGCATTAAAAATAAAGATCAATAACCTCAACGACATACCTTGCCTTTTTTGCGCCAGAACAAATAAACCGTAAATAAGCGCTTTTTCGCTTTATCGATGCGTTGAAGATAAAAACCATTATCATTATCATCCTGCCATACGAAACGATTTCCTCTCCTGCGTGATTTCCGGCTTTATTGTCGGCGACTGGTCATGCCGAAAAGCCCGTCCGCAACTGAATGACAAGTAGGCTTTATGCGATTCACTCTTAACAGCACGTGGAAGATTACTGGCTTTGCGCCGGCCATTAGCCCGGCTTACCGTCAAAAATTGCTCTCCCTTGGCATGCTGCCCGGCTCCTCCTTTAATGTGGTGCGCGTGGCGCCCCTTGGCGACCCTGTTCATATTGAAACCCGCCGCGTAAACCTGGTGCTGAGAAAAAAAGATCTGGCGCTGTTGCAGGTAGAAGCCGCCTGAGGGCGACCCGTTATTGAGTTCACGTTATGATGAAAAAATTAACTATTGGCTTAATTGGCAACCCCAATTCCGGTAAAACGACCCTGTTTAACCAGTTGACCGGCTCGCGTCAGCGCGTGGGCAACTGGGCTGGCGTGACGGTCGAGCGTAAAGAAGGGTCATTCTCCACGCTTGAACATAACGTTACGCTGGTGGATTTACCGGGCACCTACTCCCTGACCACCATCTCGTCTCAAACCTCGCTGGATGAGCAAATAGCCTGCCATTACATACTCGGCGGCGAAGCGGATATGCTCATCAACGTGGTGGATGCCTCCAACCTTGAGCGCAATCTTTATCTGACGCTACAACTGCTGGAGCTTGGCATTCCGTGCGTGGTGGCGCTCAACATGCTGGATATCGCCGAAAAGCAAAATATCCGTATTGATATTGACGCCCTCGCCGCCCGTCTGGGTTGCCCGGTAGTGCCGCTCGTCTCTACCCGCGCGCGCGGAATCGAAAGCCTGCGCCTGGCGGTCGATCGCCAGCAGCAAAACTTGCCGATCGAACGGGTGCGTTACCCTGCCGCGCTGCTGCGTGAAGCCGACGTGCTGGCGGCGGAAATGCCGGGCGAACTCTCGCCACAGCAGCGCCGCTGGCTGGGCCTGCAAATGCTTGAAGGCGATATTTACAGCCGCGAGTTTGCAGGCGAAGCCCGGAAGAAACTGCCCGCCGCGCAGGCGCGTCTTGCTGAAGCGCTGGACGACCCGGCGCTGGTTATCGCCGACGCCCGCTACCAGAGCATCGCCGCTATCTGCGACGCCGTCAGCAACAGCCTCACCGCCGAACCGCACCGGCTGACGGTCGCGATGGATAAAATTATTCTTAACCGCTTTCTCGGCCTGCCGGTTTTTTTACTGGTGATGTACCTGATGTTTTTGCTGGCGATTAACATTGGCGGCGCGCTGCAACCCCTATTCGATGCGGGTTCCGTCGCCTTGTTTATCCACGGCCTGCAATGGGTAGGCTATACCTTTCATTTCCCCGGCTGGCTCACCATTTTCCTTGCCCAGGGCATTGGCGGGGGCATCAACACCGTCCTGCCTCTGGTGCCGCAGATTGGCATGATGTATCTGTTTCTCTCTTTTCTGGAGGACTCCGGCTACATGGCCCGCGCGGCTTTTGTGATGGACCGTCTGATGCAGTCGCTGGGTCTGCCGGGCAAATCTTTTGTGCCGCTGATCGTCGGTTTTGGCTGCAACGTGCCTTCTGTCATGGGCGCGCGCACGCTCGATGCGCCACGCGAAAGGTTAATGACCGTCATGATGGCGCCGTTCATGTCCTGCGGCGCGCGGCTGGCGATTTTTGCCGTTTTCGCCGCTGCCTTTTTTGGCCAGGAAGGCGCGCTGGTGGTCTTTTCGCTTTACCTGCTCGGCATCGTCATGGCTATTCTTACCGGCCTGATGCTTAAGCACACCCTGATGCGCGGCGAAGCGACACCGTTTGTGATGGAACTGCCGGTCTATCATGTCCCGCACCTGAAAAGCCTGCTGCTGCAAACCTGGCAACGGCTAAAAGCCTTTGTCTTACGAGCGGGGAAAGTCATTGTGATCGTCAGCGTATTCATTGGCGCGCTGAACAGTTTCTCTTTCAGCGGCAAACCGGTGAATAACATCAACGACTCCGCGCTGGCCTCGGTTAGCCAGACGCTGACGCCGCTGCTGCATCCTATTGGCGTACGAAGCGATAACTGGCAAGCGACCGTCGGTTTGTTCACCGGCGCGATGGCGAAAGAGGTGGTCGTCGGCACGCTGAATACGCTCTATACCGCAGAAAATATCCATGAAGATGCGTTCGACGCGGCGAACTTCAATCTGCCGGAAGAATTACAAGGCGCGGCGCAGGAGACCTGGCAGAGCCTGAAAGAGACGTTCAGCCTGAGCGTGCTCGCCAACCCTATCGAAGCCAGCAAAGGCGACGGCGAAATGGCGACAGGCGCCATGGGCGTGATGAACAGCAAATTCGGCAGCGAGGCCGCGGCTTACAGCTATCTCATTTTTGTCCTGCTCTATATCCCCTGCATTTCCGTCATGGGGGCGATAGCACGTGAATCGAGCCGCGGCTGGATGGGCTTTTCCATCCTGTGGGGGCTGAATGTGGCTTATTCCCTTGCCACGCTCTTCTACCAAAGCGTCACCTTCCACCAGCATCCGCAATACAGCCTGATTTGCCTGCTGGCGGTGGTATTGTTCAACGCCCTGCTATTAACGGGCCTGCGCCGCGCCCGCAGCCGCGTGGATATCGCTTTGCTGGCCCGCCGCCGCACCGCCGCCGCCTGCTGCGAAAGCCCGGCGAGCGAATGTCATTAAGGAGGCGCAATGGCGAGCCTGATAACCGTACGCGATCTGCTGGCGCTACAGGGGCGAATGGAAGCGCGGCGTATCAGCGAAATGCTGTCTCTGCCGTTAGCACGCGTCGCGGCCATGCTTGAGCAGCTGGAAGTGATGGGCAAAGCGCGAAGAGTTCAGGAAGAGCCAGGCGCCTGCCTGAGCGGCAGCTGTAAAAATTGCCCGGAAGGGAAAGCCTGTCTGCGGGAGCTGTGGATGGTAAAGTAACGGAGTTAACTCTTTGAAAAAGGCGGGTCGCCCCGCCTTTTTTTATTTGTAGACATCCGCCGTAGCGTGGATATCCTTGCCGGTTTTCTCACCGCTGGTCACCACATAATATTTGCCGCCCAGCTCATCCGCTTTTTTCGACAGCTCTTCACGCGCATCCATCGGCGCGGTCGCGTCATCAGACACGATGGTGCCGATTTTCGTCACGTTCATCTCTTTAATTTTGTCTTTCTGAATCTCTTCCGCCGCCAGCGCGCCGAAAGAAACAGAGCCGACAAACAGGGCAGTCACTAAACCGGTAACGATTTTCATAGCCATAACTCTCCTTAGAAACGGTTGCTCGTTGAAGGTTGAAGTAAGAGGCGTCGGCCCGGAAAAGCGCTTTCAGGCTCCTGCAAAAGGCCCTTTTCTGAAAACATGCCGACCCGCTACGGTTAAAGTATTGCCGCTGATGAGAAAATATCCACTCCGCGACGATTTTCAGGAATGTTCCGCAACGAATGCCTGCAATACCTGGCAAAATTCCGCCGGGTGAGAAATAAAGGGCGCGTGCGCCGCTTTCGGGAAAATCAGCGACGCGCTTTGCGGCCAGACTTCGTCTAACAGCGCCGCGACTTTGCGCGGCACCAGCCCATCCAGCCTGCCGTAGAGGCGTAAAAACGGCAGCGAAAGCGCGCTGAGCGGCTCGCGTAAGTCCACGGTTTTCAGGATCTCAAGCCCGCCGTCCAGCACCTGCGCCGTCGGCATCGGCTGGTCCAGCACTACGGCCTTCAGCGCGCGGGCGTCCTGGCGCGCCGTTTCGGTGCCCAGCGTTTGCAGCGCCAGGAAACGCTCCACCGTGCGCTGGAAATCTTCGCGAAGCTGCTGCTGAAAGCCCGCCAGCACGTCGGGCTTAATGCCGGGCCACTCGTCGCGCGCGCTGAAACAGGGCGACGAGGCCACCGTAATTAACGCCTGCACGCGCGCCGGGTGCGTCAGTGCTATCTGGCTCGCCACCAGCCCGCCCAGGCTCCAGCCAAGCCAGACCGCACGCTCAGGCGCCTGGCGCAGCACGATTTCCGCCATCTCTTCAAGCGAAAGCGCGCCAAAGCCCTGGCTTCTGCCGAAGCCCGGCAGATCCACCAGATGCAGCGTGAAATGCGCGCTTAATTCCGCAGAAATGCAATGCCATACTTCAGCGTTCAGCCCCCATCCGTGCAGCAGCACAAGATGACAATTTCCCTTTCCTTTGGTCTGCCACCAGATGTCGTTCATCCGTTATGCTTCTCATGATTGATGTACAAGGAGGTCGTCATGCTAACAATACCGGGGACATGTTGGCTATGCCGGATGCCGCTCGCCCGCCCGGGCTGGGGAGTGTGCTCGCGCTGCGCAAAGCATCTGCAACCCTCGCCGCATTGCCCGCAATGCGGTTTGCCGGCCGCGCATAGCCGTTTGCCGTGCGGGCGCTGCCTGCAAAAGCCGCCGCCGTGGCAGCGGCTGGTGTATGTCAGCGACTATGCCGCGCCGCTAAGCGGACTGGTTCACCGGCTTAAGTTTCAGCGCCAGACCGCGCTTGCTGCGTCGCTTGCGCGGCTGTTGCTGATTAACGTGCTACGGGAAAAAAGAACCGTCGGGCTGCCGCCGGTAGACAGCATCATCAGCGTGCCGCTGCATCGCCGCCGCGCATGGCGGCGCGGCTTTAACCAAAGCGCGCTGCTCGCAAAGCCGCTGGCGCGATGGCTTGGCTGCCGGTACGAGGCTCACGCCATCAGCCGGATACGCGAGACGGCTGTTCAGCACCGCCTCAGCGCCAGGCTTCGGCGCCGGAACCTCAAAAACGCTTTCCGGCTTGAATTGCCGGTCAGAGGACTCCATATCGTTATTGTGGATGATGTCGTCACGACCGGCAGTACGGTCGCCCAAATCGCACGCCTGCTTTTGCAGCATGGCGCGGCGACTGTCCAGGTATGGTGCCTGTGTCGAACCTTGTAGAGCCTCGATGATGGGCGTATTATAACCGACTAAAATAGTCAACTATTAGGCCATTGTTATGATCCGTATTTCCGATGCTGCCCAATCACACTTTGCCAAACTGCTGGCAAATCAGGAAGAAGGGACGCAAATTCGCGTTTTTGTTATTAATCCGGGTACGCCAAATGCCGAGTGCGGCGTTTCGTATTGCCCGCCAGACGCTGTGGAAGCAACGGACACTGCTTTGAAATTCGATCAGCTTACCGCGTATGTCGATGAGCTGAGCGCGCCGTATCTGGAAGATGCGGAAATCGACTTCGTGACCGACCAGCTCGGTTCTCAGCTGACGCTGAAAGCGCCTAACGCCAAAATGCGCAAAGTGTCCGACGACGCCCCGTTGATGGAGCGCGTCGAGTATCTGCTGCAATCGCAGATTAACCCGCAGCTTGCAGGCCACGGCGGGCGCGTCACGCTGATGGAAATCACTGACGAAGGCTACGCCATCCTGCAATTCGGCGGCGGTTGCAACGGTTGCTCCATGGTAGACGTGACGCTCAAAGAGGGTATCGAGAAGCAACTGCTGAATGAGTTCCCGGAACTGAAAGGCGTGCGCGACCTGACCGAGCACCAGCGCGGCGAACACTCTTACTACTAACCGGCAGCGTCCGGTTATAAAAATCCGCCTTCATAGAAGGCGGCATTGATTACGCCCAGGAAGGGCGTACCAAAACCCTTAAAAAGAAGTCTCTGCCAGTTCTGTGAGATTTAAATCCAAAGACAATAAGGCAGAGCCAAAACCAGTTGATGACCACGCCACAGGACGTGGTTTTCAGTTGGCAATAAAAAAGCCCGCGTTGCGCGGGCTTTTTTTATTTGCTTTTCTTTGCCGGCGCATTCGCCAGCGCCGCTTTTTTCCGGCGATTATCGAGGTCTTTAATCAGTCGATTAACGTCGCCATCCGCGAACATTTGCTCCAGGCTTGTCGAGAGCTTACGCCGCCAGTTTTTATACTGGTAGCTCGTTCCCGGCACGTTTACCGGCTCTGCCATACCCAGCCAGTCCTCCGGCTGAAGACCAAGCAGTGCGCTATTGCTGTCGGCGATATAGCGCTGCAACCCCCGGTTTAGCGTGGCGGACATCGCCATTAACGAGGCTTTATGCCCGGTCCGCTTCGGTAAACAGCCATATTTATGCAGGCTGTCGAGCAGCCCCTGTTTCGCGCGCTCCCGGTCTTCATACAGACCGCTGAGCACCTCTTCATCGGGGTAAAGGCCCAGGGTTTTGCCAAGCGTCAGGTCGCCGCTCTCCCAGTAGCCCCGCAGCGTCGGCAGGTCGTGCGTGGTGGCGACTGCCATCGACTGCACGGGCCAGGCTTTCGGCGCGCGGAACTGCTTCTCATGGTCATTCTCGAAATAGAGCACTTTATAGGAGTAGACCCCGGTGCTGCGCAGCTTGCCGACAATCTCCACCGGTACGGTGCCCAGATCTTCACCGATAACCATGCAGCGGTGACGCTGGCTTTCCAGCGCCAGGATAGCCAGCAGGTCATCTACCGGATAATGCACGTAGGCGCCTTTGTCTGCCGTTTCGCCATACGGGATCCACCACAGCCGCAGCATCGACATGACGTGGTCGATACGCAGCGCGCCGCAGTTCGTCATATTCGCCCGCAGCAGGTCGATATAGGGCTGATAAGCGCGCGCGGCGATGACATGCGGGTCCATCGGCGGCAGGCCCCAGTTTTGTCCGAGCGGCCCGAGGATATCCGGCGGCGCGCCAACAGAGGCTTTCAGGCAATAAAGCTCGCGGTCGCGCCAGGTTTCCGCCCCCCCTTCCGCCACGCCGACGGCCAGGTCGCGGTAGAGACCAATCGGCATCTCGCGCTGCTGGCTGGTCTGCCAGCATTCGGCGAACTGCGTGTAAGCCAGCCATTGCAGCCAGAGGTAAAAATCCACCGCGTCGGCCTGCGTTTCGCAAAATGCTTTAACTTCGGCGCTGTTGATATCGCGACAGGCTTCCGGCCAGACCGGCCAGCCCCAGCGCATTTCATCTTCTTTGACCTGGGCTTCATGCAGCGCGTCAAAAGCTGCCTGCCAGTAGAGGCTCTCGCCCTGTTCCGCCACGAAACCGCGAAACGCAGCGGCTTGCTCGTCGTCCAGGCTGCGGGTGGAGAAACGCTTCCACGCCATGCGCAGCGCCGTGATTTTCAGCGCCGTAACGGAGGAATAATCCACCCACTGCGCGTCGCGCGCCGCCTTGAGCGTTTGCTGCGTGGTAGCAAGCCGCCACCAGGCCTGCGCCTCTTCGCTTAAGTGGAAATCCTCCACCGCGTTCACGTCGATATAAATCACATTCAGCCAGCGACGCGAGGAAGGGCTATAGGGGCTGGCGCTTTCCGGGTTCGCCGGATAAAGCGCATGGATCGGGTTAAGGCCAATAAACGCCCCGCCGCGATCGGCCACTTCCGCCAGCATGTTTTTCAGATCGCCGAAATCGCCGATGCCCCAGTTTTTCTCCGAGCGCAGCGTGTAAAGCTGCACGCAGGCGCCCCAGAGTTTTTTCCCCTCCAGCAACGGCTGCGGCTCAAAACAGCGCTTAGGCGCGATGATGACCCGACATTCCCAGCGCTTCTTCTGCCGCGTTAGCGTCAGGGTGTGATAGCCCAGCGGCAAACGCGCAGGCAGAGAAAGCGTTTCGCCGCCTTTCGCCTCGCCGCTGTGTTGCTGCCCCGTCTCGGTGACAAGCTGCCACTGGTAGTCGCCTTTGCCTTCCAGAGAGAACTGCATCCGGCTGCCGCGGGTGAAGACTTTCACATTCGGCACTGGCGTCGCCGCCGGCTTTGTCGCGCCAGCGGCGGTCAGGTTCATTGCGTCCAGCAGACGCTGTTTGGTTTCAGCGCCAATAGCCTGCGGCTTGCCGTGCGCGTTGATGTAGTTCGCTGCAATGCCCGCCTCCAGGGCGGCATTATTCAGGCGCTTGCTCTCCATGAATTATCCTTAGCGTTTCGCCTGCCAGATACGTTGTTGATAATCGCGAATCGACCGGTCCGAGCTGAACATGCCGCAACGCGCCGTGTTGAGTATAGCCGCGCGTGTCCAGGCTTCCTCATCACGATAAAGCACATCCACCGCCCGCTGCGCCTCAACATAGGCGTTAAAGTCCGCCATCACCAGATACGGGTCGCCGCCGTTTTTATCGAGGCTTCGCAGCATCAGATCGAAAGCCTGTTTGTCGCCGCCGCTGTAAATGCCCTTCTCCAGCTCTTTGAGCACCGCATCCAGCAGCTTGTCTTTCTTGCGCCACTTCACCGGGTCATAGCCTTTGGCTTTAATGGCTTTTACCTCATCCACGGTATGGCCGAAGATAAAGATATTCTCTGCGCCCACCTGCTCGGCGATTTCCACATTAGCGCCATCGAGCGTGCCTACCGTCAGCGCGCCGTTTAGCGCAAGCTTCATATTGCCGGTGCCGGAAGCTTCTTTACCGGCGGTAGAAATCTGCTCGGAAAGATCCGCCGCCGGGATCATCATCTCAGCGACCGAGACGTTATAGTCTGGCAGGAAAACCACTTTCAGCTTATCGCCAACGAGCGGGTCGTTGTTGATCGCCTGCGCCACTTTATTAATAGCGAAGATGATGTTTTTCGCCAGGTAATACCCCGGCGCGGCTTTCGCGCCAAACAGGAAAACGCGCGGCACGCGGTCCGCCTGCGGGTTTTCGCGGATCTCTTTATAAAGCGCAAGAATGTGCAGCAGGTTGAGGTGCTGACGTTTGTATTCATGCAGGCGCTTAATCTGCACGTCGAACAGCGCGTTCGGGTTGATTTCAATGCCGGTGCGGGCCTTAACAAACGCCGCCAGACGAACTTTGTTTTCTTGCTTGATCGCGCGGTACGCCTTGCGAAAGGCTGCGTCGTCGGCATATTTTTCCAGGTCCGACAGCGCGTCGAGGTCGTTCACCCACTCTTTTTTCAGCGTCTTATCAATCAGCGCCGCCAGCGCCGGGTTGCACTGCTTGATCCAGCGGCGAGGGGTGATGCCATTGGTCACGTTGTGGAATTTGTTCGGCCAGAGCTGGTGATATTCCGGGAAGAGATCTTTTACCACCAGTTCAGAGTGCAGCGCCGCCACGCCGTTAACCGCAAAGCCGCTGACCACGCACAGGTTCGCCATGCGCACCTGGTTATGGTGCACCACCGCCAGTTTTCCCCATACCGCGTCGTCATTCGGCCAGGTTTGCTGCACCTGCTTCTTAAAGCGTGCGTTAATCTCTTTGATTATCTGCATATGGCGCGGCAGCAGCGCGCGCACCAGACGTTCATCCCAGCATTCCAGCGCTTCCGGCATCAGGGTGTGGTTGGTATAGGCGAACGTTTTGCTGGTGATGGCCCAGGCGTCGTCCCAGCTCAGCTGGTGTTCGTCTATCAACACGCGCAGCAATTCAGGGATAGCGATAGTCGGGTGAGTATCGTTAAGTTGAATGACTTCGTAGTCTGCAAGCTCGTGCAGCTTGCGTCCCGCCAGATGATGACGGCGCAGGATATCCGCGACCGAACAGGCGCACTGGAAATATTGCTGCATCAGGCGCAGCTTTTTACCCGCCAGATGGTTGTCGTTCGGATAAAGCACTTTTGTGAGTTTGTCGGCGTCGATGCCCTGCTGCTCGGCTTTCAGGAAATCGCCGTCGTTAAAACGGGTAAGATCAAACGGCTGCGCGTGCGTCGCCTGCCACAGACGCAGCGGCTGAGCCACGCCGTTACGATAGCCGATGACCGGTAAATCCCACGCTTGTCCGGTAATGGTAAAACCGGGCACCCAGCGCAGCGTTTTCCCCTCTTTCACCACCTTGCCGCCAATGCCCACCCGCACATCCAGCTGCTCGTTGTGGCGAAACCACGGATAGCTGCCGCGATGCCAGTCGTCCGGCGCTTCCATCTGTTTACCGTCGTCAAAAGACTGGCGGAACAGGCCGTACTGGTAGTTCAGGCCATAACCTGTAGCAGCCTGGCCGACTGTCGCCATGGAGTCCAGGAAACAGGCGGCAAGACGCCCCAGGCCACCGTTGCCGAGCGCCGGGTCTGTCTCTTCTTCCAGCAAGTCGCTCAGGTTAACGCCATGATGCTGAAGCATTTCCGTTACCGGCTGATACCAGCCGAGGTTGAGCAGATTGTTGCCGGTAAGCCGGCCAATCAGAAACTCCATGGAGATATAGTTAACGTGGCGTTGCCCGGATGAATGGCTTACTGCTGGCTGAGCGGCAAGCATTTCCGCCAGCGCGCCGCTGACTGCGTGCCACCACTGGCGCGTGGTCATTTCTTTTGCGCAGGTTAAACCAAAATGCTGCCATTGACGCGTCAGGGCTGCCTGAAATTGTTCTTCATTAAAAGTGGGCTGTGACATAGGGAATCGGATCCTGTAGCAAAATAAACATCATTTTTTAATAGTGTGCCGCGCCCCCTGGCTGACTTCCTCATCCTGCCAGGTATTAGACGGGGAGGAGTAGCGGGGAGTAGCAAAAAGTGTGATCGACGGCACTCAAAGCGGGCGTTTCCTGCGAAAAGGCGTGCCCGCCATCACTTCAGTAATGTCGGAAATAATCGCTTTTTTAACCGGGCGCCCGCGCCCATTTTTAGGGTTGTAAACGGCAAAAATAGACCTAAAAAATGTCATCTTTATTTTTATGAAATAACGTTCTGAAAAGTAATTAATCATCGGAAATAATTACTCATTAATTAAAATAAATACGCGTCTGCGTTCACCTGGCTGATTATTGCTTATTTTTGCATCAGTAAATACGCAAATAATAGTAATTTAGCTGCGTAAACATTTTATCAGCTCGCGATTTTTCAGCCGCACGATCGGGCGCCAGCCCGCGCCAGCCGCCGCTTTCCTGCCAGCGAATGAAAATGACGCGTTTAATAAATAGAAGTGTGACAGAGAGCAACTTTAGGCTCACGGAATACGGACATAACTTGCAATAAACCGCGTTCTGAACGACCTTATAATCAGCATTAATTACGAGGCACAAAAAAAATCCCTATTCCTCCTGATTCCTGCACAGTGAAGTGACCACTATGTTGATACCGTCTAAATTAAGTCGCCCGGTTCGTCTGGAGCACACCGTAGTCCGCGACCGTCTGCTGGCGAAATTATCAGGCGCCAATAATTATCGTCTGGCGCTGATAACAAGTCCGGCCGGGTACGGTAAAACGACGCTGGTTTCGCAATGGGCCGCAGGCAAAAACGAGCTGGGCTGGTATTCGCTTGATGAAGGCGATAATCAGCAAGAACGTTTCGCCAGCTACCTTATCGCCGCCGTGCAACAGGCGACAGGCGGACACTGTGTCAGCAGCGAGGTCATGGCGCAAAAGCGTCAGTACGCCAGCCTTTCATCGCTTTTCTCGCAGCTTTTTATCGAGCTGGCGCAATGGGATCGCCCGCTGTACCTGGTCATTGATGATTACCATCTCATTTCTAACCCGGTCATACATGAAGCGATGCGCTTTTTCCTGCGCCATCAGCCGGAAAACCTGACGCTGGTCGTCCTTTCGCGCAACCTGCCCCAGCTTGGCATTGCGAACCTGCGGGTGCGCGATCAACTGCTGGAGATCGGCAGCCAGCAACTCGCCTTTACCCATCAGGAAGCAAAACAGTTTTTCGACTGTCGTCTGAACTCGCCTATCGAGCCTGCCGAAAGCAGCCGCCTGTGCGATGACGTGGCGGGCTGGGCAACCGCTTTGCAGCTTATTGCGCTTTCCGCGCGCCAGAGCGCCAGCTCCGCGCACCATTCAGCGCGTCGGCTGGCGGGCATTAACGCCTCTCATCTTTCCGATTACCTGGTGGATGAAGTTCTCGATAATGTCGACGTTAATACGCGTCAGTTTTTGCTTAAAAGCTCCTTGTTGCGCTCTATGAACGACGCGCTGATAGTGCGCGTAACGGGTGAAGAAAACGGCCAGATGCGGCTTGAAGAGATTGAACGCCAGGGGCTGTTTTTACAGCGCATGGACGACTCCGGCGAATGGTTCAGCTATCATCCGCTGTTCGGCAGCTTTCTACGCCAGCGCTGCCAGTGGGAGCTGGCCACAGAGTTGCCGGATATCCACCGCGCGGCGGCGGAAAGCTGGATGGCGCAGGGCTTTCCAAGCGAAGCGATCCACCACGCGCTGGCCGCCGGCGATTCCCGCATGCTGCGCGATATTCTGCTTAATCATGCCTGGGGGTTGTTTAACCACAGCGAGCTGGCCTTGCTGGAAGAGTCGCTAAAAGCGCTGCCGTGGGAGAGCCTGCTCGCCAATCCAAAACTGGTTCTGCTGCAAGCCTGGCTGATGCAAAGCCAGCACCGCTACAGCGAAGTGAACACCTTGCTGGCGCGCGCTGAGCAAGAGATGCAGGAGGCGATGGACGAGACGCTGCATGGCGAATTTAACGCTCTGCGCGCCCAGGTGGCCATCAACGACGGCGACCCGGAAGAGGCAGAAAGGCTCGCGATGATCGCCCTTGATACTCTGCCGCTGGCAAGCTTTTACAGCCGCATCGTGGCAACCTCGGTGCATGGCGAAGTGCTGCATTGCAAAGGCGAACTGACTAAGTCGCTCTCCACAATGCAGCAAACAGAGCAGATGGCGCGCCGCCACGATGTCTGGCATTACGCGCTCTGGAGTCTTATTCAACAAAGCGAAATCCTTTTCGCCCAGGGCTTTTTGCAGGCCGCATGGGAAACGCAGGACAAAGCGTTCACGCTTATCCGCGAACAGCACCTTGAGCAATTGCCGCTGCATGAATTTTTGCTGCGCATTCGCGCGCAGCTGCTGTGGGCCTGGTCGCGCCTTGATGAAGCCGAAGCGTCAGCGCGCATGGGCATGGAAGTGCTTTCAGGCTATCAGCCCCAGCAACAGTTGCAGTGTCTGGCGTTACTGGTGCAGTGCTCTCTGGCGCGCGGGGATCTGGACAATGCCCGCAGTCACCTGAACCGTCTGGAAAACCTGCTCGGCAACGGGCCTTATCACTCCGACTGGGTTTCCAATGCTGATAAAGTCCGCGTGATTTACTGGCAAATGACGGGCGATAAAAAATCCGCCGCTAACTGGCTGCGCCAGACGCCGAAACCCGCTTTCGCGAATAACCATTTCCTGCAAAGCCAGTGGCGCAATATCGCCCGCGTGCAAATTTTGCTGGGCGATTACGACCCGGCGGAAATGGTGCTGGAGGAGTTAAACGAAAACGCGCGCAGCCTGCGGCTGATGAGCGACACTAACCGCAACCTGCTGCTGCTTAACCAGCTTTACTGGCAGGCGGGACGCAAGAGCGACGCCCAGCGGGTGCTGATGGAGGCGCTGACGCTTGCTAACCGCACCGGCTTCATCAGCCACTTTGTGATTGAAGGCGAAGCGATGGCGCAGCAGCTTCGCCAGCTGATCCAGCTCAATACGCTGCCGGAGCTGGAGCAGCATCGCGCGCAGCGCATTCTGCGCGAAATTAACCAGCACCATCGCCACAAGTTCGCCCATTTCGACGAAAATTTCGTGAACCGGCTGCTTACGCATCCGGAAGTGCCGGAGCTTATCCGCACCAGCCCGCTCACCCAGCGTGAATGGCAAGTGCTGGGGCTGATTTACTCGGGCTACAGCAATGACCAGATAGCCGGCGAGCTGGCGGTGGCGGCCACCACCATCAAAACGCATATCCGCAATCTTTATCAGAAGCTTGGCGTAGCGCACCGTCAGGACGCGGTACAGCATGCGCAGCAATTGTTGAAGATGATGGGGTATGGCGTTTAAAGGTAGCCCTGCGGCGTAGCGAAAAGGCGGGTGGCGCTGCGCTGACCCACTCTGTATCAGCGCGGCGCGCTTACTTCATCTTCAGCACAACTCCAGTTGCACATTGTTCTCGCTAATCACTTTCATGACTCCCGCAGGCGGCATCACGTCGGTGTATACCGCATCCACAAGATTAATGCTGCCGAGGTTGACCATCGCGTTACGGCCGAATTTCGAGTGATCGACGACCAGCATTACGTGGCGGGAGTTTTCAATAATGGCGCGCTTGGTGCGCACCTCATGGTAGTCAAACTCCAGCAGCGAGCCGTCGCTGTCGATGCCGCTGATGCCGAGAATGCCGAAGTCGAGCCGGAACTGAGAAATAAAGTCGAGCGTCGCTTCGCCAATAATGCCGCCGTCGCGGCTGCGCAGTTCGCCGCCTGCGAGGATAATACGGAAGTCCTCTTTCACCATCAGCGTGTTCGCCACGTTAAGGTTGTTGGTCACAATCCGCAGGTTGCTGTGGTCGAGCAGCGCATGGGCTACCGCTTCAGGGGTGGTGCCAATATCAATAAACAGCGTGGCGCCGTTGGGTATTTGGCTCGCTACACGGTGGGCGATACGCTCTTTTTCCGCCGTCTGCGTCGCTTTGCGGTCGTGCCAGGGGGTATTGACCGAACTGGAAGGCAGCGCCGCGCCGCCGTGGTGGCGCAGGATCATGTTTTGATCGGCCAGATCGTTTAAGTCGCGGCGAATTGTCTGCGGGCTGACAGCAAACTGCTCCACCAGCTCCTCAGTGCTGACATAGCCCTGCTTTTTCACCAGTTCGATAATCGCATCATGACGTTGTGTTTGCTTCACACTCTTCTCCTGAAGTATCCCCGGATTTATGTTCGTTTTCGCGCATGAAGGGTATCCATCAGCGCCATCGCCAGCCCCACCAGCAACCCGGTAACGTGGGCGGCGTTGGCTATCGACAGGCCGAAAAGATCAAACCAGCCCGCAATCAGCCAGATCAGGGCAAAAGCAAGCAGCCCGCGCGGCATATGCAGCCCGCTTTGCGGGTCGCGCTCGCCGCGCAGCCAGACATAGCCCATCAGTGCGTAAACCACGCCGGAAAGGCCGCCAAACCACGCGCCGCTGTAGTGATGCTGGATAAAACCGCTCAGCAACGACGCGATAAGAAACAGCGTAAAGAGTTTACCGCTGCCGAGGCGCTTTTCCACCGGCCCGCCCAGATACCACCACCATAGCAGGTTGAAAGTAATATGCAGGATAGAGAAATGCAGCAAAGCGTGGCTAAAGTAGCGCCAGGCCTCATATTTCAGCGAAGGATCGAACGGCCAGGCCAGCCACACCATTATGGTCTGGTCTCCTGCCGCCTGCATCAGCAGATAAACCACGATGCAGGCCGCCATGACCAGCAGAGTTAGCGGCCCGGCGTTCTGCCGCACGGTGGCGAAAAAAGGAAAACGGCGATACGGCAACGGGTTGCCCGTCTGCCCGGTCTGCCAGCTGGCGGCCAGATAGCGCGGGTCGTAGGGGTTTTGCTGAAAGCGCGCCAGTTCAGCCTGCACTCGCTCCGCCTGGCTTTCGTCGGTAAGCCAGACTTCATATTCCTGCTGCGGCTTCACGGTCAGCGTGACGCCCTGCGTCGCCATGTAATCAACAAACGCCTGCGCCATGCGCGGATTAGCAAAAGAGGTAATTAACATCGCAAACTCTTTCGTTATCGGAAGAAGCGATGAGTATACCGGGTAAAAGGGCGACGACCGACAATTACTCCTCGCCGCGCGCCACTTCTGCCGGAAAATGACGGTGCCAGGCGTCGAAACCGCCGTCAACGCTGTAAACCTGGTCATAGCCCTGTTGCAGCAAATATTGCGCGGCGCCTTTGCTGCTGTTGCCGTGGTAGCACATCACCATGACCGGCGTGTCGAAATCGGTGTTCTGCATAAAGTTGACCAGCGTAGCGTTGGTCAGGTGAAACGCGCCCGGCGTATGGCCGAGTTCATAGCTCTGCGGATCGCGGATATCGACCAGCACCGCGCTTCCCTGATGCAGCTTCTGGTGCGCTTCTTCCACATTAATACATTCAAATTGATCCATGGTGCTTCTCATTGTTGGTTCGGGACAAAGGCTGAACCTTAAGTTTACGTGGGATCCGCATCAGGACGCCATATTGTTATTCACATCACATTGAATTGTTTTTTTACTGTTACCAAAAGCGCGTTCGTTTGCTATTATGAGCGATATCGAACATTTTTGAGCTTTAACGAAAGTGAATGAGGGCAGTATGGAAACCAAAGATCTGATTGTGATAGGCGGGGGCATCAACGGTGCCGGTATCGCGGCAGACGCCGCCGGGCGCGGACTTTCCGTACTGATGCTGGAAGCGCAGGATCTGGCCTGTGCGACCTCCTCAGCCAGTTCCAAACTTATTCACGGCGGACTGCGCTACCTGGAACACTACGAATTCCGTCTGGTGAGCGAAGCGCTCGCCGAGCGCGAAGTGCTGCTGAAAATGGCCCCGCACATCGCCTTCCCGATGCGCTTTCGCCTGCCGCATCGCCCGCATCTGCGCCCGGCGTGGATGATCCGCGTCGGCCTGTTTATGTACGATCATCTGGGCAAGCGCACCAGCCTGCCCGGCTCCGCCGGTTTGCGTTTTGGCGCGGATTCGGTCTTAAAACCTGAGATCAAGCGCGGATTCGAATATTCCGACTGCTGGGTGGATGATGCGCGCATGGTGCTGGCAAACGCGCAGATGGTGCAGAAAAAAGGCGGCGAAGTGCTGACCCGCACGCGCGCCACGTCTGCAAAACGTGAAAACGGCGAGTGGATTGTGCAGGGCGAAGATATTGATACGGGCGAAACCTTTACCTGGCGCGCCAAAGGCCTGGTAAACGCAACCGGCCCGTGGGTGAAGAACTTCTTCGATAATGGCCTGGAGCTGCCCTCCCCTTATGGCATTCGCCTGATCAAAGGCAGCCATATCGTGGTGCCGCGCGTACATACTCAAAAACAAGCCTACATTCTGCAAAACGAAGATAAGCGCATTGTCTTTGTGATCCCCTGGATGGATGAGTTTTCTATCATCGGCACCACCGACGTGGAATACAAAGGCGACCCGAAACAGGTGGCTATTGATGAAAGTGAAATCAGTTACCTGCTGAAGGTTTACAACGCGCACTTCAAAAAACAGCTGGGGCGCGACGATGTGGTCTGGACTTACTCCGGCGTGCGTCCGCTGTGCGATGACGAGTCCGATTCGCCGCAGGCCATCACCCGCGACTACACGCTGGATATCCGCGATGAAAACGGCAAGGCGCCGCTGCTTTCCGTGTTTGGCGGCAAGCTCACCACTTACCGTAAGCTTGCTGAGCACGCGCTGGAGAAACTCAAACCCTGGTACCCGTCCATGGGCGAAGCCTGGACGAAGGGCTGCGTATTGCCGGGCGGCGAAATAAATGGTGACCGCGACGCTTGGGCGGCGCAGCTGCGCCGCCGCTATGGGTTTATCAGCGAATCGCTGGCCCGCCGTCTGGCGCGTACCTACGGCAGCAATAGTGAGCTTATCCTCAATGGCGCGACCGACCTCAACGCGCTGGGCGAACATTTCGGTCATGAGCTGTACGAAGCCGAGCTGCGCTATCTGGTCGAGCACGAATGGGTGCGCCGTCTGGACGACGCGCTGTGGCGTCGCACCAAGCTTGGCATGTGGCTGACAGCGGAAGAACAATCCCGCGTGGCGCAGTGGCTTGAACAGCACCAGGGCAAAAACCGCGTAACCCTCTCTCTCGCCTCCTGAGTTTTATCTGAAAACGGCGTCCGGACAGCCTGTCCGGGCGCTTCATCGCCTGCTGCCGCTCTCGCTTATCGCGACGATTATGTATAAAAAAAGCCCCCTGCACTTATACTTTCCCGCTTAAAGAGAGGGAGAAGATTTTGCAGTCGAAAACTATACGCTCGCCAGATACAGTGATGCTGACCTTCCTGCTGCTGATTACGCTTGCAGTATCCATCATCAGCGGCTGGTCACTCTGGCAGTCGTGGCAGCACAGCGTCGAAGAGACAGAACGCCAGGCGAGAAATCAGTCTGTTTCGCTGGCGCGCCAGGCGGAAGATACCTTTTTACAGGTGCAATTAACGCTGGATGAGATATCGCGGCGGGCGGACGACATTTTCGATAACCCCGTCGCCTGGCGCGGCATTCGCGGCTTGCTGGCGCAGCAGCAGCGCCAGCTTCCGCAGCTGCACGGCCTGTTCGTCTACGATACGCAGGGCAACTGGCTCGCCACCTCCAGCGGCTATGTTCCGGCGCAGGCTAACAACGCTGACCGCGATTATTTTATCTGGCACAGCCGGCATAATGACGACAGGCTGCATATTGGCCGGGTGATTCGCAGCCGCTCGACGGGCGATTTGGTTATTCCGGTTTCCGTACGGCTCAATAACAGCGAAGGACGTTTTCGCGGCGTGGCGCTGGCCACGATTCGGGTCGACTATTTTCGTCAGTTTTACGGCTATTACGAAATGGGGCCAAGCGACACGCTGGGGCTGACGCTCGCCGACAGCACCGTGCTTTACGTGCGCCCTTTTTCCGACGCGTTTATTAATAAAACCCTGGCCTCCAGCCCGCTTTTTACCCGCATGCTGAAGATAAGCCCGGTGGGCGGCGGCACCTGGCGCTCGGCGCTGGACGGCGTAACGCGCATATTTGGCTACGCAAGCCTTGCGCGCTACCCGCTGGTGGTTTCCGCAGGCTATGACCGAAGCTCGCTGCGCTCGGTATGGTGGCGCAATAACCTGCCGGTGCTGGCGCTTAACGGCGTACTGCTGTGCGCGGTGTTTGTGTTCGGCGTACTGGTGCTGCGCCAGATCCGCGCCAGCCTGCGCTATCAGCGCGAGCTTATCGTCCTGCGAGACGAGCTGACCCGCTCCAACCATATTTTGCAGGATCTGGCGCTGGTGGATGGCTTAACCGGCCTTGGCAACCGCCGCCAGTTCGATATCTATCTTGAACAATGCGTAGCGCGCTCCAGCAGAACCGGCGTGCCGGTTTCGCTCATTCTTTGTGATATTGATTTCTTTAAGGCTTATAACGACACCCTGGGCCATGTAGCGGGCGACCAGTGCCTGGCGGCGGTAGGCGAGATCCTGCGCTATTTGCCGCTGCGTAATACCGATCGCGTTTCCCGTTACGGCGGCGAAGAGTTCGCCATTATCCTGCCCGGCGCCAGTGAATACGCGGCGGAACAGGTCGCCCTGCGCGCGGTGATGGCGGTGCGCAACGCGGCGCTGCCGCATCCGGCGACGAAGCTTGAGAAGAAGTTTTTGACGATAAGCGCGGGGGTGGGCACCGTCTCCGGGGAGTCGGCCAGCGTCGACAAACTAAAAAACATGGCGGATGAAGCGCTTTATCAGGCGAAACGCGCGGGCCGCGATTGTATCGCGACGATCAACGGCCGCTGCGACCTTCCCGCCTCGCCTCAGGAAGGATAAAAAAAGCCAGAGCGGAGGCTCTGGCTTATTCACGGACACGCTTTATTTTGCGCGCTTACAGGCGCACGGGTTTAATATTCCAGATATTTTCCGCGTACTCCTGAATGGTGCGGTCGGAAGAGAAATAGCCCATGTTGGCAATGTTATGCATTGCGCGCGTGGTCCACTCTTCCGGCTGGTTGTAAAGCTCGTCCACTTTATCCTGGCAGTCGACATAGCTGCGATAGTCCGCCAGCACCTGGTAGTGATCGCCAAAGTTAATCAGCGAATCCACCAGATCGCGGTAGCGGCCCGGATCGTTAGGGCTGAAGACGCCGGTGCCGATTTGCGTCAGCACCTGGCGCAACTCTTCGTCTTTATCGTAATAGTCGCGCGGGTTGTAGCCCTGGCGGCGAAGCGCTTCCACCTCATCGGCGGTATTGCCGAAGATAAAGATATTCTCTTCGCCCACGTGCTCCAGCATCTCGACATTGGCGCCATCCAGCGTGCCGATAGTCAGCGCGCCGTTGAGGGCGAATTTCATGTTGCTGGTGCCGGAAGCCTCCGTCCCGGCAAGCGAGATTTGCTCAGAGAGATCCGCCGCCGGAATAATCAGCTGCGCCAGGCTTACGCTGTAGTTAGGAATAAAGACTACTTTCAGCCTGTCCTTCACCTGCGGATCGTTATTAATGACCTGCGCCACATCGTTAATCAGGTGAATGATGTGTTTGGCCATGTAATAGGCCGACGCCGCTTTTCCGGCGAAGATATTCACGCGCGGCACCCAGTTGGCTTCCGGGTCCGCTTTAATGCGGTTGTAGCGAGTGATGACATGCAGCACGTTCATCAGCTGGCGTTTGTATTCGTGAATACGCTTAATCTGCACGTCGAAAAGCGCTTTCGGGTTAACGACCACATTAAGCTGTTGCGCTATCCAGACGGCGAGCCGCCGCTTGTTGGCAAGCTTGGCGTTACGCACCTGCTGGTTCACCGCCGGGAAATCGATATGCTGCTCCAGCTCGTTTAGCTGGCTGAGATCGGTGCGCCAGGTGCGGCCGATGTTTTTATCCAGCACGTCCGACAACGCCGGGTTAGCCAGCGCCAGCCAGCGGCGCGGCGTTACGCCGTTTGTCACATTGGTAAAGCGCATCGGGAAGATTTTCGCGAAATCGGCGAACAGCGACTGCACCATCAGGTTAGAGTGCAGCTCCGATACGCCATTCACTTTATGGCTCACCACCACCGCAAGCCAGGCCATGCGCACGCGACGGCCGCTGGACTCATCGATAATCGACACGCGGCTGAGCAGGTTGGTGTCCGCCGGATATTGTTCCTGCAAGGTTTTCAGGAAGTAGTCGTTGATCTCAAAAATGATTTGCAGATGGCGCGGCAGGATTTTACCCAGCATGTCGACCGGCCAGGTCTCCAGCGCTTCGCTCATCAGCGTGTGGTTGGTGTAAGAGAAAACCTGACAGGTTGTCTCGAACGCCTCGTCCCAGCCAAACTTATGTTCGTCAATCAGCACCCGCATCAGTTCCGGAATGGAGAGCACGGGGTGGGTATCGTTAAGGTGAATGGCGACTTTTTCCGCCAGGTTGGCGTAGGTTTTGTGCAGCTGGTAATGGCGGCTCAGGATATCCTGAATCGTGGCCGACACCAGGAAATATTCCTGGCGCAGGCGCAGTTCGCGCCCGGAATACGTGGAGTCGTCCGGATACAGCACGCGCGATACGTTTTCCGAATGGTTTTTGTCTTCCACCGCCGCGAAGTAATCGCCCTGGTTAAATTTACCAAGGTTGATTTCGCTACTTGCCTGGGCGCTCCACAGGCGCAGCGTGTTGGTGGCGTCGGTATCGTAGCCGGGAATAATCTGGTCATAAGCGACCGCCAGGATCTCTTCGGTCTCTACCCAGCGGGTGCGTTTACCCTCCTGCTGGATACGACCGCCGAAGCGCACCTTATAGCGTGTGTTGTGACGCTCAAACTCCCACGGGTTGCCATATTCCAGCCAGTAGTCGGGCGACTCTTTTTGCTCGCCATTGACGATGTTCTGCTTGAACATGCCATAGTCATAGCGAATACCGTAGCCGCGGCCCGGCAGGCCAAGCGTGGCCAGCGAGTCGAGGAAGCAGGCGGCGAGGCGCCCCAGGCCGCCGTTGCCAAGCCCCGGGTCGTTCTCTTCGTCGATAAGCTCTTCCAGATCGAGGCCCATTTCTTCCAGCGCATTTTTCACATCTTCATAAATGCCGAGCGAAAGCAGCGAGTTAGAAAGGGTGCGGCCAATCAGGAACTCCATCGACAGATAGTAAACCTGGCGCACTTCCTGCGACAGCTGCGCCCGGTAAGAGCGTAGCCAGCGTTCAACCATGCGGTCGCGCACCGCAAACAGTGTGGCGTTCAGCCATTCGTGTTTGTTGGCGATGGCGGGATCTTTGCCGATGGTGAACATCAGCTTATAGGCGATGGAATGTTTCAGCGCCTCAACACTCAGCGTGGGCGACGCATAGCTAAAGGGTGCGTTCATTTACGTGATTCCTGGATGATTACAACAAGCGTTGATATAGATCGCGGTAGGACTGCGCCGCTACCTGCCAGCTAAAATCCATGCCCATCGCCTGACGCTGAACGAAGCGCCAGAGTGACGGACGGGACCACAACACGAAAGCACGCCGAATCGCCCGCAACAGCGACCAGGCATTACTGTCCTCAAACACGAATCCACTGGCAATTCCATCTGCTAAGTTCTCAAGCGAGCTGTCGGAAACCGTATCCGCCAGACCGCCTGTGCGCCGCACGAGCGGCAGGGTTCCATACTTCAGGCCATAAAGCTGCGTCAGACCGCACGGCTCGAAACGGCTCGGCACCAGAATGACATCCGCGCCGCCCATAATGCGGTGCGAGAACGCCTCGTGATAGCCGATTTGCACGCCAACCTGCCCCGGATGCTCCGCGGCGGCGGCGAGAAAGCCCTCCTGCAACACCGGATCGCCCGCGCCGAGCAGCGCCAACTGACCGCCCTGCTCCAGCAGCCCCGGCAGCGCCTCCAGCACCAAATCCAGCCCTTTCTGGCTGGTCAGGCGACTGACCACGGCGAACAGGGGCACTTTGTCGTTCACTTTCAGGCCCATCGCAATCTGCAACTGGCGTTTGTTTTCCGCCTTCTCCTCCAGCGTATCGCGGGTATAGCGCGAAGCGAGCAGCAGATCGTGCGCCGGGTCCCAAATGTTTTCATCCACGCCGTTAAGAATGCCTGAAAGCCGTCCTTCGCGATGACGCTGACGCAACAGCCCTTCCAGCCCGTAAGCGTACTGCGGCTCGGTGATTTCGCGCGCGTAAGTAGGGCTTACCGCTGTGATATGGTCAGCGTAATACAGTCCTGCTTTCAGGAAAGAGATCTGGCCGTTGAATTCCAGCCCTTCCACATCATAGAAAGACCACGGCAGTTGAATATCGTCCATATGCTGGGCGTAAAACATGCCCTGATAGGCCAGGTTATGCACGGTGAAAACCGACTTCGCCGGACGCCCGCGCAACTCCAGGTAAGCAGGCACCAGGCCCGCGTGCCAGTCGTGCGCATGCACCACGTCAGGATGCCAGTACGGGTCGAGCCCGCAGGCCATTTCGCTGCCTACCCAGCCCAGCAGCGCGAACCGAATCACGTTGTCGGTATAGGCGTAAAGATTAGTGTCGTGATACGGGCTGCCGGGACGATCGTAAAGCTCCGGGGCATCAATCAGGTAAATGCCGACCCCGTTGAAGTGTCCATACAAAAGCGTAATTTCACCCGCAAAGGTGTCTCTGCGCGCCACAATACGGGCATCGACGATGCCGCGGCGAATATCAGGAAAAGCGGGCAACAGCACGCGAGTATCTACCCCACCGGCAATTTGCGCAGCAGGTAATGCGCCGATAACGTCTGCCAGTCCGCCGGTTTTCAGCAGAGGGAATATTTCTGAACATACATGTAAGACCTGCATTATCGCTCCCGTTCAAAGATTCAGCGCAAAAGGCGCGCCGAACGTGAAAAACACAACGCGCGGAGCCTTCCGCGCGCGGTTACCTCCCTGCGCGAATCAACCCGCTAAACGGGCCAGCATTTCACGCGTCACTAACACAATGCCCTCTTCGGAACGGTAGAAACGGCGAGCGTCTTCCTCAGCGTTTTCACCTATCACCATGCCTTCAGGGATAACACAGGCCCGGTCGATAACACAGCGACGCAGGCGACAGGAACGGCCTACCCAGACATCGGGCAACAGCACCGCCGAGTCGATGTTACAGAATGAGTTTATGCGCACTCTCGGGAAAAGCACGGATTGCACGACAACGGAGCCGGAAATAATGCAACCGCCGGAAACCAGCGAGTTGAGCGTCATACCGTGGCTGCCGGAGCGGTCCTGCACAAACTTCGCTGGCGGCAGCGATTCCATATGGGTGCGGATCGGCCAGTTCTGATCGTACATGTCCAGTTCAGGTGTGACCGACGCAAGGTCGAGGTTCGCCTTCCAGTAAGCTTCGAGCGTCCCCACATCGCGCCAGTACGGCTCGGCGTCCGGGTCAGACTGCACGCACGAAAGCGGGAACGGATGCGCGAAAGCCTCGCCCGAACGGGTCACTTTCGGGATGATATCTTTACCGAAGTCATGGCTGGACTTCTCGTCCTTGTCGTCCTCTTCCAGCAGATCGTAAAGATAATCGGCGTTGAAAATATAAATCCCCATGCTGGCGAGCGACTTCGTGTCATCGCCGGGCATGGTTGGCGGGTTGGCGGGTTTCTCGACAAAATCGATGACCCTGTCGTTTTCATCCACCGCCATTACGCCAAACGCGGTCGCTTCCGCTTTCGGCACCGGCAAGCAGGCCACCGTACAGCGCGCGCCTTTCTCGACATGGTCGATAAGCATGCGCGAGTAGTCTTGCTTGTAGATATGGTCGCCCGCGAGGATAACGACATATTCCGCTTTGTAGCGGCGGATAATATCGAGGTTTTGCGTCACCGCATCCGCCGTGCCGCGATACCAGTTTTCCCCGTGCACGCGCTGCTGGGCCGGCAGCAAATCGACGAACTCGTTCATCTCTTCGCTAAAGAAAGACCAGCCGCGCTGAATATGCTGCACAAGGGTATGAGACTGATACTGAGTAATGACCCCGATTCGCCGGATCCCTGAGTTAATGCAGTTAGATAAGGCGAAATCGATAATGCGAAACTTGCCGCCAAAGTGCACGGCAGGCTTGGCGCGGGTTGTGGTGAGGTCTTTCAGACGTGTGCCACGCCCACCAGCCAGGATCAGTGCGACAGATTTTAAGGGCAGCTGTCTTGCCAACATCAGAGGATCGTTCTTCTCAAACCTTACCATGACTGACTCCTTATTTATGACTTCTGGAATACGCACACACCGTGCGCGGGCCCATGCCATACAGCCATTACAACCGGATTATCCTCTCCGGCAAATGGGGGGATAGCACGCCATTCCCCTTCGGGTAACGTGATTTCGCCAACTTCTTCGGTGGCGTTAATCGCAATAAGCCAGCGTCCGGAAAGCAGGATTTGCATACGGCACACCCCGTTTTGCCAGGCGTCGGCCTGTAAAGGCTGCGCCGCGTGGTTCAACCAGCGGACGTTTTCGTCCCCTTCGTCCCACCATTCATTCCGGGTCAGGGCCGGAATGGAACGGCGCAGGTGCGTCAGCGCAGCCGTAAAAGTAATCAGCCCCTGGTTCGCCTCTTTCCAGTTAAGCCAGGTCAGTTCATTGTCCTGGCAGTAGGCGTTATTGTTGCCATGCTGGCTGTGGCCGAATTCATCGCCCGCCAGCAGCATCGGCGTTCCCTGAGAAAGCAGCAAAGAGGTCAGTAGGGCGTGCACGCTGGCACGCCTTCTGTCGATAACATCCTGGCCGCCACCCGGCCCTTCATGGCCGTGGTTATTGCTGTGATTATGGTTCGTACCGTCGCGATTCTCTTCGCCGTTCGCTTCGTTATGCTTCTGGTTAAAGCAGACGCAGTCGCGAAGCGTAAAGCCGTCATGCGCGGTCACAAGGTTAATGCTGGCGCCGGGAAGGCGCTCGCCGCGCCGGAACGTATCGCTTGAGCCGGCGAAGCGGTTGGCGAAATCGCCAAGCGACAGCGCCCGGTGCAGCCAGAAGCAGCGCATGGCGTCGCGAAAGCTGTCATTCCACTCGGCGAACGGCGCCGGAAAATTACCCACCTGATAACCGCCAGGGCCGATATCCCACGGTTCGGCGATAAGCTTCACGCGGGATAACAGCGGATCGTTTTTAAGGGCGGCAAACAGCGGCGCATCCTGGCGAAACTCAGGCGTACGTCCCATGACCGAGGCCAGATCAAAACGAAAACCGTCGACGTGAAAGGTTTCCACCCAGTAGCGCAGACAGCCGAGCGCATAGTCCACCACGCCCGGATGGCTGAGATTCAGCGTGTTGCCGCAGCCGGTCCAGTTCTGGTAATCCCCGTTCTCCTGTAACCAATAATAGCTACGGTTATCAATTCCGCGCAGGGAGAAGGTGGGGCCGTCGAGATCAAGCTCCGCGCTGTGGTTCAGCACAATGTCCAGAATGACCTCAATGCCAGCCTGATGCAGCGCCTTCACCGCATCACGAAATTCATTGCGCGCGGCCTGCGGGTCGCCGCTTTGCGTGTAATGAGGCTCAACGCTCCAGAGCGCCAGCGGGTTATAGCCCCAGTAGTTGCTAAGACCCATACGCTGCAAACGCGGCTCGCTGCAAAAGTGCTGAACCGGCATCAGCTCCAGCGCGGTAATGCCCAACTGTTTAAGATGATTAATCATTACCGGGTGGCCAAGCGCCGCGTACGTGCCGCGTATCTCCTGCGGAATAGCCGGGTGCAGCAGCGTCAGCCCGCGAACATGCGCTTCATAGATAACCGTCTCGCCCCAGGGCGTTTGCGGCGGGGCGTCGTCTGCCCAGTCGTAGCTGTCGCGCACCACCACCGCTTTGGGCATAACCGCCGCGCTGTCGTGGCGATCGGGTTCGTGATAACCGCCATGCAGCAACGGGCTATCAACAACCGGGCCTGCCACCGCGTGCGCGCAGGGGTCAAGCAACAGCTTCGCCGGGTTAAAGCGGTGCCCCTGCGCCGGACTCCAGGGGCCATGCACGCGAAAACCGTAGCGCAGGCCGGGCCGTCCTTTCGGCAGGTAGCCGTGCCAGATGTCGCCGCTTCGCGCGGGTAAATCGTAGCGCTGCTCGTTGTCTTCGTCGTCGAAAACGCACAGCTCCACCTTTTCCGCATGGGCGGAAAAAAGCGTGAAATTTATTCCGCTTCCATCATAGTGCGCGCCAGGCGGCGTTGGGCTCCCGGCCTGGAGCTGCGTCATTCAGCTTCTCCCTCCCGCACCAGCCAGATAGTGGCCAGCGGCGGCAGCGTAAGAGAAAGGGAATGCTCGCGTCCGTGGCTTGGGATCGCCTCGCTTTGCACCGCCCCGCCGTTCCCGGCGTTGCTGCCGTGATAGTGAATGGAGTCCGTGTTCAGCTCTTCACGCCAGCGTCCTGGCTGGTTAACGCCGAAGCGGTAATTGTGGCGCACTACCGGCGTAAAGTTGCTGGCGACGATGATTTCATTGCCCTGTTTATCGCGGCGCACAAAGACAAAAACCGAGTTCGCGCTGTCTTCCACTACCAGCCATTCGAAGCCATACGGGTCGAAGTCGAGCTCATGCAGCGCTTTATGGTGGCGATAGGTAAAGTTCAGATCGCGGACCAGGCGCTGTACGCCGTGGTGCCAGTTATCGCCCCCTTCCAGCAGGTGCCAGTCAAGGCTGGTGTCGTGGTTCCATTCGCGCCCCTGGGCGAATTCATTGCCCATAAACAGCAGTTTTTTGCCCGGGAAAGCCCACATCCAGGCGTAATAGGCGCGAAGGTTGGCGAACTTCTGCCAGGCGTCGCCCGGCATGCGGTCGAGAATGGATTTTTTGCCATGCACCACTTCATCGTGCGACAGCGGCAACACGAAGTTTTCCGAGTAGTTGTAGACCATGCCGAAAGACATTTTGTCGTGGTGATACTGGCGATAAATGGGGTCGAGCTTCATGTAGTCGAGCGTGTCGTGCATCCAGCCCATATTCCATTTAAACCAGAAGCCCAGGCCGCCGGAAGAAGACGGGCGCGTAACGCCGCCGAAATCCGTGGACTCTTCCGCCATAGAGACCGCGCCGGGAACCTGTTCGCCGATAATGCGGTTGGTGCTGCGCAGGAACTCAATCGCCTCAAGGTTTTCGCGCCCGCCGTGCTCGTTGGGGATCCACTCGCCCGGCGCGCGGCTGTAGTCGCGATAAATCATTGAGGCCACCGCGTCTACGCGCAGCGCGTCAATGCCGAACCGCTCCATCCAGTAAAGGGCGTTGCCGACCAGAAAATTGCTTACCTCGCGGCGGCCATAGTTGTAAATCAGCGTGTTCCAGTCCTGGTGATAGCCTTCGCGCGGGTCGCTGTGCTCATAGAGCGCGGTGCCGTCGAAGTTAGCAAGGGCGAAATCATCGGAAGGAAAATGGCCCGGCACCCAGTCGAGGATAACGTTCAGGCCAGCGGCATGCGCGGCGTTAATAAAGTATTTGAAGTCTTCACGGGTGCCGAAGCGGCGGGTTGGCGCATAAAGCCCGGTGGGCTGATAGCCCCAGCTGCCGTCAAAGGGGTGTTCGTTAACCGGCAGCAGTTCGATATGGGTAAAGCCCATGCCTTTTACATAAGGCACCAGCTGTTCTGCCAGATCGCGGTAGCTCAGCCAGAAATTGCTCTCAGGATGGCGACGCCATGAGCCGAGGTGCACTTCATAAATGGAGATCGGCGCGTCGAACTGATTCGCTTTCTGGCGCGCGGGCGTAATGGGGGTTTTGTCCGGCAGGCCGCAAATCAGCGAGGCGGTTTCGGGACGCATTTGCGCTTCAAAGGCATACGGGTCTGCTTTAATCCGCAGGTTGCCTTCTTTATCGATAAGCTCGAACTTATAAAGCTGGCCGTTATGGGCGCCAGGGATGAAAAGCTCCCAAATGCCGCTCTCTTTGCGCAGGCGCATGGGGTGGCGACGTCCGTCCCAGTAGTTGAATTGCCCTACCACGGACACGCGACGGGCGTTCGGCGCCCAGACAGAAAAGCGAGTGCCGGTGACGCCGTCCATCGTTTCCGCATGCGCGCCCAGCGTTTCGTAAGGGCGAAGATGGGTGCCTTCAGAAAGCAGCCAGACATCTAAATCCTGCAACAGCGGCCCAAACCGATAAGGGTCATCGATCAGGTTTTGCTGGCCGTGCCAGATAACCGCCAGCTGGTAGCGAAACGGATTCTTGCGACGCGGCAGTACGGCGTTAAAAAAGCCACGGGAATCAAGGCATTCAAGCTTGCCGACTTTGCGCCCGGTTTTAGGTTCGATGACCCACACTTCGGTGGCGTCGGGAAGGAGCGCGCGGACTTCCAGTCCGGCTTCAGTTTTATGCATGCCGAGTACGGAAAAAGGATCCGCAAAGTGGCCTGCAATAAGCGCATTAATCACGTCTCTATCTACACGATCAGACATGGCATTCATCCTGTTTTTTTGTGCCGCACCTCTCCAGCCTTACGCCTTCGCGTCCGGTAGCGACACTTTTTTATTGACCTGAACGGACAGAGACAAAGGGCCCTTTTCTGCTCCGTTCTACCTTGAGGTTTGGCGCGTTAATTCCGCCTTACCCTAAGCATAGCCAACGCTTAATTTTACTCCTGCTAAAAATGGTGATCATCTGCGTTAATCCTTTTCATACAGGCACAAAAAAGGAGCGTTAATCGCTCCCTTAACAACAACCTTTACGCTAACTGACGCAGCATGCGTCGCAGCGGCTCCGCAGCGCCCCAGAGAAGCTGGTCGCCCACCGTGAACGCAGAGAGGTATTCCGGGCCCATATTGAGCTTGCGCAGGCGTCCGACCGGAGTGGTCAGGGTGCCGGTAACGGCAGCCGGAGTCAGTTCGCGCATGGTGATTTCACGGTCATTCGGCACCACTTTCGCCCACGGATTATGCACTGCGAGCATCTCTTCAACCGTTGCAATTGAAATATCCTTTTTCAATTTAAGGGTAAATGCCTGGCTGTGGCAGCGCAGCGCGCCGATGCGTACGCAAAGGCCATCCACCGGAATCGCATTAGCGGTGTTGAGAATTTTGTTAGTCTCTGCCTGGCCTTTCCACTCTTCGCGGCTCTGACCGTTGTCGAGCTGTTTGTCGATCCACGGAATAAGCCCGCCCGCCAGCGACACGCCGAAATTATCTACCGGCAGGTCGCCGCTGCGGGTAAGCTGCGTGACTTTGCGTTCGATATCCAGAATGGCGGACGCCGGGTTTGCCAGCTCTTCGGCGACATAGTTATGCAGCAGGCCCATCTGCGTCAGCAGTTCGCGCATATGGCGAGCGCCGCCGCCGGACGCCGCCTGGTAAGTAGCGACAGAAACCCACTCGATAAGGTCGTTGGCGAACAGGCCGCCCAGCGACATCAGCATCAGGCTGACGGTGCAGTTGCCGCCGACAAAGGTTTTCACCCCTTTGTTTAAGCCTTCGGTAATAACGTGCTGGTTAACCGGGTCAAGAATAATGATCGCGTCATCTTTCATGCGAAGCGAAGAGGCAGCGTCAATCCAGTAGCCCTGCCAGCCGCTTTCACGAAGCTTTGGATAGATTTCGTTGGTATAATCGCCGCCCTGGCAGGTAACGATAATATCGAGCGCCTTCAGCGCTTCCAGGTCATAAGCATCCTGGAGCGTGCCACCGGCCTTGCCGCCAAACGAGGGCGCAGCCTGCCCAAGCTGGGAGGTGGAAAAGAAGACGGGGCGAATGGCGTCGAAATCGCGCTCCTCAACCATGCGTTGCATGAGAACGGAGCCGACCATACCGCGCCAGCCGATAAAACCAACATTTTTCATAGCGAGTTATTCCTGCAGAGGTGTGTGCGTATTGTGCATCCAGTGAGCTCACCGGAACATGCTTCACCTTACAAAATGCAGCTAAAGTCGCAAGTGAAATTAATCAATGATCGCGTGACCATTAGAAAAGCCGCTTATTAGAGCGCCTTGCTCAAGGGCATATCAGGAAAATAGTTCATGAATGAAATCATCTCCGCCGCCGTTTTGTTGATTCTGATTATGGATCCGTTGGGCAATCTGCCGATTTTTATGTCGGTGCTCAAACACACCGAGCCGAAACGCCGACGGGCTATTATGGTCAGGGAGTTGTTTATCGCGCTGCTGCTGATGCTCATCTTTCTGTTTGCGGGCGAGAAGATCCTGGCGTTTTTGAACCTGCGGGCGGAAACCGTCTCTATTTCCGGCGGCATTATTCTTTTCTTAATCGCGATTAAGATGATTTTCCCAAGCCATGAGGGCAACAGTAGCGGTCTGCCGGCGGGCGAAGAACCCTTTATCGTGCCGCTCGCCATTCCGCTGGTCGCCGGGCCGACGCTGCTTGCGACCTTAATGCTGCTTTCGCATCAGTACCCGAACCAGATGGGGCATCTGGTTATCGCCCTGCTGCTCGCCTGGGGCGGCACCTTCGTGATTTTATTGCAGTCGTCGCTCTTTTTACGGCTGCTTGGCGAAAAAGGGGTAAACGCGCTGGAGCGGTTGATGGGGCTGGTGCTGGTGATGCTCGCCACCCAGATGTTCCTGGACGGCATCCGGGCGTGGATGAAGGGATAAGAAAAGGGCTTCCGCAGGGAAGCCCTTTTTTTCAGGACAGCAGCGTAAAGGCAATCATACCGACTATCGCGCCCGTCGTGCCGAGGATGGTTTCCATCATCGTCCAGGTTTTCAGCGTCTGCCCTTCCGTCGCGCCGGTAAATTTGCCAAAGAGCCAGAACCCGGCGTCGTTAACGTGGCTCACCACAATCGAACCGCCGCCAATACAGATGGAAAGCGCGGCAAGCTGCGCGCCGGAATAGTTCAGGTGCTCGATAACCGGCATCACCAGGCCCACCGCCGTCAGGCAGGCAACTGTCGCGGAGCCCTGAATAATGCGCACCGCCGCCGCCAGCACAAAGCAGGTAATGGCGATGGGAAGCCCCATGCCGGTTAACGCTGAACCCAACGCCGGGCCGACGCCGGAGTCCACCAGCACCTGTTTGAAGACGCCGCCTGCGCCAATCACCAGCAGAATAATGCCCGCTGGCTGCAACGCCTGGCCGCAAATTTCCATCACCTTATCTTTCGGCATGCCGCGACGCATCGCCAGGCCGTATATCGCCACCAGGCAGGCCACAAGAATGGCGGTAAAAGGATGCCCGATAAATTCCAGCCACTCGTACAGGCGGGAGCCTTGTTCTGTAAAGCGAGCGGCGATGGTTTTCATGCCCACCAGCACCAGCGGCAGCAGGATCAGCGCCAGGCTGAAGCCGAACGATGGCAGCTTACTGTCGCCAAAGTGCGGCTCGTTAATGTCGTCCGGGATGTGCAGTTCCACATAGCGGCTAATGAAGTTGCCGAACAGCGGCCCGGCAATCAGCATGCCCGGAATGGCGGCGCACAGGCCAATTAAAATCATCCAGCCAAAATCAGCATGCATTTGCGAAGCAAGCAGCATCGGCGCAGGCCCCGGCAGCAAAAACGCCGCCGCGGCAGCCACGCCAGCAAAAAGCGGGATAACCAGCCGTACAAGGTTTGCGCCGGTGTGGCGCGCCATTGAAAACGCAATGCTGATAAGCAGCACAATCGCCACCTCAAAGAAAAGCGGCAATGCGCAAATCAGCCCGGCAAGGCCGATGGCGTAATGCGCCCGGCTGTGGCCGAAGGATTTCAGCATCTTCAGGGCAATCTGGTCCACGGCGCCGGTTTCATGCAGGATTTTGCCGAACATCGCGCCAAGCGCTACAACGACCGCCAGAAAGCCGAGCGTGCCGCCCATGCCTTTTTCCATCGTCGTCGCGATTTTATCGAGCGGCATGCCAGAGAACAGCCCGGCGCCAATAGAAACCACCATTAACGCCACAAACGCATGCATCCTTGCCTTCATGACCAAAAACAGCAAAAGGAGAACCGACCCTACAGCCGTTAACACGAGGGTTAATGTATTCACAACTTTTATAGCCTTTTATTTTTGATTGATTACCGCAATGGTGCTTTTCACCACCTCGTCCAGCGTCTGGTCGATATCAACGATAAGCACATCGCTTTCGTCATTTTGCGGCTCTTCCAGCGCTTCAAACTGCGTTACCAGCATCTGGGGTTTGAAGAAATGGCCTTTCCGTGCGCGCAGGCGGCTTTCGATAACGTCAAAGTCGCCTTTCAGATAAATGAAAGAGAGGTTCGGATTGCCGTCGCGCAGGATATCGCGATAGCGCTTTTTCAGCGCGGAGCAGACAATCAGCGACACTTTGTTTGTGCGTTGCATGGCGAAAGCGGCGTCGTTAAGCGCTTGCAACCACGGCTTACGGTCATCGTCGTTCAGCGGATCGCCCGCCGCCATTTTCATGATATTGCGGCGCGGGTGCAGGAAATCGCCGTCCAGAAACGCGGCGTTCAGACGGTGCGCCACTTCTGCGGCGACGGCGGATTTCCCGCTGCCGGATACGCCCATCAGGACAAAAATATGGTGATCGTTATTGGTTGTGCTCATTGCGTCGCTCCTGGTGGCACAGCATTACACAAATCGTTACGGGCAATTTGTTACGGGTAACAGTTATCGGTAACATTGTCCGACCCACACTTTTAATTAGCAATAACCATAGCTTTTGAAAGCGGATAAGTGTGAACTACATCAAATTTGCGCGATCAAATCGATCCGCCTGTGGACAGGGTAAAACCCAGATCAAGCAGCGCTGGCGTTACCGTTTCGCCGCGAATGCGCGCCAGTAAACGCTCGGCGCCGATGCGCCCCATCCGCTCGCGCGGCGTCAGCACGCTGGCAAGGCGCGGCTCCATCACCTGGCCGATGTCGTGACCGTGAAAACCGGCAATCGCCATATCTTGCGGGATGCGCAGCCCCATGCGCTGGCATTCGAACGCCGCGCCGATGGCAAGGTCGTCATTGGTGCAGAAAATACTGTCGAGCTGAGGGTACTCCCGGCGCGCCTGGCGCAGCAGTTCAATACCGGTGGAATAAGAAGAGGATTGCTCCACCATCACGCTATACGGCGTGAGGCCCGCATCACGCATCGCCTGCTCATACCCTTTTTGCTTCAGGATGGTGCGCTCATCAAGGCGGGCGCCGAGATAAGCAACGTGCCGGTGGCCGCGGGCAATGATTGCCGCCGTCATCTGCCGCGCCGCGTCGAAGTTATCAAACCCCACGGCGATATCCAGGCATGGCGATACGCTGTCCATCAGCTCAACCACCGGAATGCCGGCCACTTCAATCATTTTTAGCGTGCGCGGGGTGTGGGTTCGCTCAGTCAGGATAAGGCCGTCGATATTCCAGGAGAGCATCGACTCCAGCCGCTCCTCTTCCAGCTCTGGCTTATAGCCATAGTGGGCAAGCATGGTCTGGTAGCCGTGCGCATCAATCACGCTTTCGATACCGCGCAGCACTTCTGCGAATACCTGGTTGGTTAAAGAGGGAAGCAGGACGCCCACCGCCCGGCTGGTGGCGTTAGAAAGGATATCCGGCGCCCGGTTGGGAATGTAGCCAAGATCATCCAGCGCCGCGGCAATTTTTCCCCGTAGCGCCACCGAAACCTGCTCAGGATTGCGCAGGTAGCGGCTGATGGTCATTTTGGTAACGCCGACGCGATCGGCTACGTCCTGAAGAACCGGTCTTTTCTTTTTCATCGTCCTGAATAAGCGTGAGGTGAAAATTGCCGCTCAGTCTAGCACGGACGACGCTCAACCTTCCCCAGTTTCAGGGAAGGTTGAGAAGTGCGTTAAGTTATTAAACCGGCGGCAGATCGAAGAGCAGAATTTCGCTTTCGCTGTCGGCATGCAGAGAGAGCGTTTGCTCATCCCAGATAGCGAGGCCGTCGCTGGTGGTCGCTTTGGTGCCGTTGACCGTCACTTCGCCTTTCACTACCTGGATCCAGACGCGGCGCCCGGCGGCAATCGAGTAATCCGCCTGCTCATCTTTCGCCATCGCCCAGCGGGAAAGCTCCATATCCTGGTAGACTTTCAGCGAGCCGTCGCGGGCATCCGGGGAAAGCACCAGCTGGCGGCCCTGGGCGGCATCGAAGCGGCGCTGTTCGTAGCGCGGCTCAATACCGGTTTTTTCAGGGATGATCCAAATCTGGTACAAACGCAGACGCTCGGTGCTGCTCGGGTTGTACTCGGAGTGACGTACCCCGGTCCCGGCGCTCATGATTTGAAACTCGCCTGCCGGCACCTGCTCTTTGTTGCCCATGCTGTCTTCGTGCTCTACCGCCCCTTCCAGCACATAGGTCAGGATCTCCATGTCCTTGTGCGGGTGGGTGCCGAAGCCCTGGCCAGGCGCCACCACGTCATCGTTAATCACCCGCAGCGCGGAGAAGCCCATAAAGTTCGGATCGTAGTAATTGGCGAAAGAAAAAGTGTGCCAGGAGTCCAGCCAACCGTGGTTAGCGTGACCGCGTTCATTTGCGTTACGTAAGTAGATCATGTTGTGCCCTCCTCATCAGATGCGCTAAGTGTGGACCGGAAACGGCATCGATCATAGAGGGTGAAAATTGACTCCTCTGTTCAAAAAATATGAACAAGTACAGAGGAGCCAGAAAGCCTTATCTGGCAAGGGTTACGGTCGAGGGTGATGCCTGCTCGAAACCGCGTTCAAGGATTTCAAGGTTGGTCATCACTTCAGATTCTCTGACGTAATTTGGCGCGCCGTTTACCAGCGTTTCATAGAGGGAATCATAGACGCGGCCATAGTCGCCTGGCTCGGCCTGCACCTGTTCGCGCACGGTTTCGCCCGCACCATTTACATACTCAAGCACCCCTTCGCCTTCGTTAGCGGCAAAACCGGCTTCGCCCGGCATCACGCCCGCTTTCAGGCTGGTCTCCTGCTGGTCGATGCCATAACGCAGGAAAGAGCCCTGGGTGCCGTGCACGATAAACTTCGGGTAATCAATTTTGACGAAATGGCTGGTTTTAACGATGGCTTTCAGGTCGCCGTAAAACAGCTGCGCTTCAAAAGTATCATCCGGATTGGCTTTATTACGCAGGCTGCGGATGTCATAGCTGACATGGTCCGGGCGGCCAAACAGCGAAATTATCTGGTCCATGGTGTGGACGCCAAGGCCATAAAACATGCCGTCCTGAGGCAGGCCCGGTTTGGTTTCCGCCGTCGGGCGGTAGTAGTCGAAGTGGCTTTCGATTTCGACAATCTGCCCGAGCTTGCCGCTCTCGATCACTTTTTTCGTGGTGAGGAAGCAGGAGTCGAAGCGGCGGTTCTGGTAAGGGGTTACGGTCAGCCCTTTGCTTCGCGCCAGCTCGAACAGCTCCCGCGCCTCGGCAAGCGTCGGCGTGAAAGGTTTTTCCACCAGCACATTTTTGCCCGCCTCCAGCGCGCGCTTCGCGTAGTCAAAGTGGCTGTCCGCGTGGGTGCAGACAATCACCAGCTTCACCGATTCATCGCCCAGCACGTCGTCAAGGTTGCTGGTGAAGTGAATGTGCTGATACTGCGGCTGTTGTTCCAGTTCCGGTTTTTCATGGCGGCGAAAAATATGGGCCACGTGAAATTTATCTTTGCGGATAAGCACATAAGGCAGGTGATAGCGGGTAGTGCTTTTGCCAAAGCCAATAAAAGCGCAGTTGAGGGTCATACTCTTTTCCTTATTGCAGACACTCAACTTACCTTAACCCCCAGGGCCGACATCCGCCAGTCAGCGCGCTTTTCCGAATGCAAAAACCTCACTATTCCTGGTTCGTTGATTCCATTAGGAAATGCCTGCGAAGGCCTTAAATCAGGAATTCGTTTAGGCCTGAAGCATTAAGGGCGCGTGGTAGTATGCGCGCCCCGGAAAGTCCGGGCATGTCTCTTTTTACAGACGGGCAACGGAGCCGCGGCAAGCCACCATGGATCGGCGTTTTCTCTTTTTAAATGCAGGAATCTGCTTCTGGTCGCTCGCGCTCGCGGCCTGGTTCTGTCACCTCCTGAACTGGGCGCTGCCGCTCGCCGGCGTGACCTTACTGGCTTTTATGCTTCATCCTTTACAACAGCAGGTTTTTACCATGTTTGGAAAAATGAAAACGACGGCAGAGGCGCCGCAAAATACAATCGTGAAAACGCCGCACCCGGTTGAAAAAGAGCCGCTGCGCGAAGAAAAACAGAACAACACCCTGGTCGCCGCCGACGTGCACTTTGAGGGCAATATTACTGCCGCCGGGCAGGTATATATTTACGGCACGGTACGCGGCAATATCGATTCCCGCGACGGCATCATTAAAATTATGCGCAGCGGGCTGGTGGAAGGGAATATTACGAGCAGGGAACTGATTGTCGATGGCACCGTCAAGGGCGAATGCTGGTCCGATTCCATTGATATCTACGAACACGGAAAGATTCACGGCGCCATCACTTACGCCACGCTTGCCGTTAAAAAAGGCGGCGCGCTGGTCGGCCAGGCTGAACACCAGCTCCCGGCTGAAACGCTGACCAATATTATTGATTTTTCTGTAGAACAACCCGACGCGGCGGAAAGCGAAGCGATGGTCGGCCCGCAGCCTGCAAAGGGCAAAAAGCAGGCCTGAGCGTTAACCCACCCCGTGGCGCTCAGGCAAAAAAAAAGCCAGCACCCGGCTGGCTAAGAAATACTGGAAGCAATGTGAGCAATGTCGTGCTTTCAGGTGACTCCGTTGGGGAACGCCCTGAACGCATGACAATAATAATCATTATCATTCGCATGTGTCCAGCGATTTTTAGCAAAAAATGGCAGTTGACCCCATAAGCGAAACGGCGGAAGGTGAAAGTACATTTAACCGAGGGAGAAAACAGCATGTCATTACACGTGGTTGTCCGTCACGCCGAAGCCCGGGATACCGAATCTCTGCGCCAGCTCAACGCCATGGCGGAGGTCTACCACGATACGCTGCAAATTCCTCATCCGTCTTTTGAAATGTGGCAGGCGCGCATGAGCCAGCCGCCTGCGGGGCGGCGTCAGCTGGTGGGCTGCATTGATGATGTCGTGGCGGGCCACCTTGCGCTTACCGTGGAGCAAAACCCGCGCCGCAGTCATGTAGCTACGTTCGGCATGAGCGTGCATCCGGCGTACCGCAACCGCGGCGTCGCTTCTGCGCTGATGGCGGAGATGGTGAACCTCTGCGACAACTGGCTGCGCATCGAGCGCATTGAACTCACGGTATTTGTCGATAACGCGCCGGCGCTGGCGGTCTACCGCAAGTTTGGTTTTGAAACCGAAGGCACTGGCAAGCAGTATGCGCTGCGCAACGGCGAGTATATTGATGCCTTTTTTATGGCGCGAATGAAAGCGCGCTAAAAGCCCCTTTTATCTTCCGCTCTCCTCCTGCGCGGCGCCGTTTGTTCCAGGCGTCGCGCTCGTTTCCTTTTTTATTCTGCCGCGTTATGCCCTGACTGTTTTTCATATAGCCAAAATTCATATGAAATATTTTTTGGTCATTTTAAAGCTATAAACCCTCTCTATATATTTGTCTGAAAAACACCCCAGGCAAAAAACTTCATCCGCCCTCTTTGCCCTTTCAGCGTGCATGACAGTTTGCAGGATAAATAAAGTTAATGATTGTTCTAAAAAACATATCCAAAATTTTTCAGACGGGAAAAGAGAGCCTGACCGCCGTTGACGACGTGAACCTTACCATCGCGCGCGGTCAGATTTACGGCATTATCGGCTACAGCGGCGCGGGGAAAAGCACGCTGATACGCCTGCTCAACGGCCTTGAGAAACCGACTTCCGGCAGCGTGGTCATCGCCGATCACGATATTTCAGCAGCCAAAGGCGAAGCGCTGCGCCGCGCGCGCCTGAAAATCAGCATGGTGTTCCAGCACTTCAACCTGCTGTGGTCGAGAACCGTCAGCGAAAACATCGCTTTTTCCATGCAGATTGCCGGCGTGCCCAAAGCGGATATTAAAAAGCGCGTGGCGGAACTGGTGGAGCTGGTCGGTCTGAAAGGCCGTGAAAACGCCTATCCCTCCCGTCTGAGCGGCGGCCAGAAGCAGCGCGTGGGCATTGCGCGGGCGCTGGCCAATAATCCCGATGTCCTGCTGTGCGACGAAGCGACGTCAGCGCTCGACCCGCAAACCACCGATCAAATTCTCGATCTGCTGAAAGACATTAATACGCGCTTCAACCTGACCATCGTGCTTATCACCCATGAAATGCATGTGGTGCGAAAAATTTGCGACCGCGTGGCAGTGATGGAAAACGGAAAAGTGGTGGAAGAAGGCGACGTGCTACAGGTCTTTACCCATCCGCAAAAAGAAATCACGCGGCAGTTTGTTCGCCAGATCAGCCAGCATGACGACGATGACGCCTTCCAGCCGGAGCTGGCCGATAACCTGAGCGGCACCATTATTAAGCTCACCTTTGTTGGCACCAGCACGCACCAGCCGGTCGTCGGCGAGCTGACGCTGCGCTACGGCGTGCCGTTTAATATTCTCCACGGGCGGATGACGCAAACCGCCCAGGGCGTGTTCGGCCAGCTCTGGCTGCATGTCAACGCCACCCAGGAGCAGCTTGAAAATATTCTCAACGACTTACGCCAGCATGAAATTCAGAGTGAGGTAATTCAACGTGGCTGATTCATTTTTTCCCCATCTCAAATGGGAGCAGCTGTTTGCGGCCACGCAGGAAACGCTTTATATGACGGCGCTGTCGGGTATCGCGACGTTTATTCTCGGATTGATTCTGGGGCTAGCGTTATTTTTAACGGCGAAAGGCAGTTTATTCCAGAACCGCACCCTCTACAGCGTTATTTCCATTGTGGTAAACGTCTTCCGTTCTATTCCTTTTATTATTTTGATTGTGCTGCTGATACCGTTTACCAAAACGATCATTGGCACCATTTTAGGCGCGAATGCCGCGCTGCCGGCGTTGATTGTCGGCGCGGCGCCCTTCTATGCGCGCCTGGTCGAAATCGCCCTGCGTGAAGTGGACAAAGGCGTTATTGAAGCCACGCGCTCTATGGGCGCCCGTCTGAGCACGCTGATTTTCCGGGTGTTAATTCCTGAATCGTCGCCGGCGCTGGTCTCCGGTATTACCGTTACGCTTATCGCGCTGGTGAGCTACAGCGCGATGGCCGGGGTCATTGGCGCAGGCGGTTTAGGCAACCTGGCTTATCTGGAAGGATTCCAGCGTAACCACAACGATGTCACTCTGGTGGCAACAGTAACTATCCTCGTCATCGTCTTTATTATTCAGTTCGCAGGCGACGCGCTGACGAAGTATTTAGACAAACGCTAAACACACAACAGAGAATAAATCCCATGAAAAAAGTTCTGACACTGATTGCCGCCGCCACATTAAGTTTCTCCGCCTGGGCTGATACCTTAACCGTCGGCGCGTCTAACGTTCCGCATGCGGAAATTCTGGAGCAGGCCAAACCTATTCTGGCAAAACAGGGCATCGATCTCGAAATTCGTCCTTTCCAGGATTACATCCTGCCGAATACCGCGCTGGCGAGCCATGATATCGACGCCAACTATTTCCAGCATATCCCGTACCTGAACAGCGTGCTTAAAGATCACGCCGACGATAAAACCTATGATTTCGTCAGCGCAGGCGCCATCCATATTGAGCCGATCGGTATTTATTCAAAAAAATACAAATCGCTGAAAGATCTGCCCCAGGGCGGCAAAGTGATTATGCGTGACGCCGTGGCGGAAGAAGGCCGTATTCTCTCTATCTTTGAAAAAGAGGGCGTCATTAAACTGAAGCCGGGCGTGGATAAAGTGGCGGCGCGCATCAGCGACGTGGTGGAAAACCCGAAAAAACTGCAATTCCTCCCGAACGTGGAAGGCTCGCTGCTGCCGCAAATGTACGCCAATGATGAAGGCGACGCGGTGGTGATTAACGCCAACTACGCCATCGACGCGGGTCTTGATCCGGTAAAAGATCCGATTGCGGTGGAAAGCGGTGAAAATAACCCGTACGCCAACATCATTACCGTTCATCGCGGCGACGAGAAGAAAAAAGATATCGTCGCGCTGGTGAACGTGCTGCATTCCAAAGAAATTCAGGACTGGATCCGCACCAAATACAAAGGCGCGGTTATTCCGGTAAATAACTAAAAAATAAGGGAGCCTCGGCTCCTTTTTTATTTGTTGGTTACGCCATAGTAGGCCTGATTTGCTCTCTTCTGCTGCTGTTTACTCAGGGCGTTTGCCAACTCCCGCATGCCATTTAACGCCAGTTCAATTTGCTGCGTGCGGCTTTGCTGTTTATTAACCGCGCTGGCAAGCCCGAACAGGCCGCAGGAGCGAGTGTTAATGGTAAATAACTGTTCACGCTTGCGTTTTTCAATTTCCTGCAAAATATGCCGGTAAGCCTGCGGATCGCGATTAATAAAATATGCCTGTCCCTCCGCCTCGCATAAAGCCAGGTCAGAGAGTTTTTCCGCCGGGTTGAGCGCATGCAAATTGTAAAGCAGCAATGCGGTGCCCGACGCCGCTATCGCGCTAAGATAAATTGCTATCAGTTTCATTTTAGAATGCGTAAATACAATAAGTTATTTATATAATTTTTCTAAAATACAGTTGTTTCTATAATAGATAAAGGCTGTCAGAACCCCGGGCCGCCTTTTCAATGATCCGGATCATATTCTGAAAATTTGCCTGTTTTAATAGCGTAAAACTATCAAAAGGGTAAAACGGTATAAGTTACGCCAACGCGATCCCGCTATATCGCCCTTGGTTTAACAGCAAAACGGGCAGGAACCCGGCGTTTAGTGATAGAAATAAGTAATAGATAAAACAGAAGTCAATTTATCTAAGATAATGTTTAGTAACGATTAAAATTTAAAATACCCCGGGAAAAACTAATCCTTCTCGCTTCACTTAAGAAATTCTCAGTCGTGAGCTTCATCACAACTCGTTACTCTGCGCGCCTGACGGGAGGAAACGATGTTATTGCATGTACTTTATCTTATCGGCATTACCGCCGAAGCCATGACAGGCGCGCTGGCGGCTGGCCGTCGCCGCATGGATACCTTTGGCGTTATTATCATCGCGGCGGTAACGGCGATTGGCGGCGGCTCTATCAGAGATATCCTGCTGGGCCATTATCCACTGGGCTGGGTGGCGCATCCGGAGTATCTCATTATTGTCTCCACGGCGGCGGTGCTTACTACCTTTGTCGCTCCCGTTATGCCCTATTTGCGCCGCCTGTTTCTGCTGCTGGATGCGCTGGGCCTGGTGGTGTTTTCGATAATCGGCGCGCAGGTGGCGCTGGATATGGGACACAGCCCGGTTATCGCGTCGGTTTCGGCCGTTATTACCGGCGTTTTTGGCGGCGTGCTTCGCGACCTGTTCTGCAAGCGCATACCGCTGGTCTTTCAAAAAGAGATTTACGCCAGCGTCTCTTTTGCTTCCGCCGTGCTTTACCTGGCGCTGCAACACGTGGTAGCCAGCCACGACGCGGTGGTGATGGCGACGCTGCTTTTTGGCTTTACGGCGCGGCTGCTGGCGCTGCGTTTCAGGCTCGGGCTGCCTGCGTTTCACTACCGGGAAAACCCGCACGGCTAAGAAAACGGGTAGCGTTATCCCCGCTACCCGTTTGTCCGCTATGCAGGCATGGCTTAATACCCTGCGGTCAGGTCATCCAGCGTGCGCGGATCCGAAGCGCCATAAAGCATGCCGTCCGGGCCGACCATAATGCTCTGGGTGCTGCCCATGACCTCTTTCACCGCCACGTTCTGCCCTTTCTCTTTTAACAGCCTCTGCGTGTCCGGGCTAAACCCTTTCTCAAGCCACAGCTCATCCGGCAGCCACTGGTGATGGAAACGCGGCGCGCTGGTCGCTTCCGCCACGTTCATCCCGTAATCCACCGTGTTGACTATCATCTGCAAAACGGTGGTGATAATGCGGCTGCCGCCCGGGCTTCCGGTCACAAGCCAGGTTTTACCCTCTTTCACCACGATGGTCGGCGACATAGACGAAAGCGGACGCTTCTTCGGCCCCACGGCGTTAGCATCGCCCCCCACCAGCCCGTAAACGTTCGGTACGCCCGGCTTGGCGGAGAAATCGTCCATTTCGTTATTCAGCAGAATGCCGGTGTTGCCCGCCACAATGCCGCTGCCGAAATCGGTGTTAAGCGTGTAAGTGACCGCGACCGCGTTGCCGTCTTTATCCACAACCGAGAAATGCGTGGTCTGGTTGCTTTCATAAGGCGAGATATTGCCCGGCTTGATTTCCTTCGACGGCTTCGCCTTATTGATGTCTATCTGCTGGGCCAGCGACTTTGCGTAATCCTTACTGGTCAGCGCTTCCCACGGCACTTTCACGAAGTCAGGGTCGCCAAGGTACTCCGAACGATCGGCATAAGCGTATTTTTCTGCTTCCGCCATCAGCTGCATGCTGTCGGCGCTGCCGAAACCGTATTTATGCAGGTCAAAGTTTTCAAGAATATTGAGGATCTGCACGATGTGGATCCCGCCTGACGAGGGCGGCGGCATAGAGAAGATTTGGTAGCCGCGGTAATCGCCGCTGATGGGCGTACGCTCAACCGCTTTGTAGTTCGCCAGATCCTCTTTGGTGATTAACCCGCCGTTGTTCGCCATCTCCTGCGCTATCTGATCGGCAATCGGGCCTTTATAGAAAGCATCAGGGCCGGTTTCGGCAATCATCTCCAGGCTTTTCGCCAGATTGGTCTGCACCAGCTTCTCACCCTGTTGCAGCGGCGTGCCGTCGGGCTTCCAGAAAATTGCTTTGCTGTTTTCATGTTGCGGCAGAATATCGGCGCCGTAGGTTTTCAGGTCTGACGCCAGCGCCTCGTTGATGGTTATCCCGTCCCGCGCGAGCCGGATGGCAGGCTGGATCACCTTGTTAAGCGGCATGGTGCCGTACTTTTCCAGCGCCATGGAGAAACCCGCCACGCTTCCCGGCGTCCCGGTCGCCAGATGCGAGGTCAGCGATTTGTTGCTGTCGGCGTTGCCCTGCTCGTCAAGGAACATATCCCGCGTCGCTCTGGCAGGCGCCATTTCCCGGAAATCGATGGCGGTGACCTTGCCCTCTTTGGTGCGCAGCATCATAAAACCGCCGCCGCCCAGGTTACCCGCCTGCGGGTGAGTGACCGCCAGCGCGAAGCCCACCGCTACGGCGGCATCCACCGCATTGCCGCCCTGCTTCAGGATATCCACCCCCACTTGCGTGGCAGTCGCGTCCACGGACGCCACCATGCCGTGCTGGGCGCGAACCGGGTGAAAAATATCCTGCTCAACGCCGTAGGAAACCGGCGCAGGGGCCGCCGTGGGCGGCGGCGCGGCCGTCACCGGTAAACATAACCCTGCCACCAGCGCCGGGATAACGGCCCAGCGTGCCATGTTCCACCTCATCGTCATTGCTGCTCTCCTGCTCAGAACGGGGCCAGCCCCCGCTTAAGCCTGGTTCACAATGCTTAAAAAATCATCGTGGTGCGATAAAGGAGATACACTAAAAGAATGCCCCCGAAACGGAGGAAGTGAGAATGAAACGAACATTGCTGATGGCGGCTTTGCTGCCCTGCTGCGCGCTGGCGCAGCCCCTGAATGTCACCAATAACCCGAACCTGCCAGGCTATCAGATCCCGGCCCAGCAGCGGCTGCAAACGCAGATGCAGATAAATCAAAACCAGCGGCAAAGCATGCTCAATCAACAGGTGCAATCGCAAAGCCGCCTGCAACAACAGCATCTTGAAGCGCAGATCAACAACAACACGCAGCGCATGCGGCAGTCGCAGCCGGGCGAGTTGAACCCGCAAACGCAACAGGTCTTGCCGAATACCGGCGGCAGCATGTTGAGCAGCGGCGGCGAGCAAAGAATGCTGAACAACAGCGCAACAGTGACGCAGGAAAGCCATATGCTGCCGCAAAGAAGCAATGGCGATATGTTGCAGGAAAATAACGGCACGCTGAACACTAACAGCACGGGTATAACGCCGCAGCCTAACGTGCCGCTGAAAACTATCGGGCCTTAAGCGCCAAAGTTCGGCCCGATAACATCAATCCGGTCGGTGCAGATGCAGTCTACGCCCCAGCTAAGCAGCAGCGCGGCGCGCTCCGGCGCATTCACGGTATAGACCAGAATGCGCAGCCCGGCGGACTTAATCTGCGCCACCCGCGCTTCGTCCAGCAGCTTATGGTTAAGATGCAGCGAGACGCAGTCGAGCCTTGCCGCCAGCGCGCGCCAGTCATCGCGCCAGGCATCAAGCAGCAAACCGCGAGGCAGTTCAGGCGCCGCCTGCTGCGCCGCTTCCAGCGCGGCAATGGAAAAAGAAGAGAGCAGCGGCGCGGTCATGCCCTGCCACAGCTCGCGGGCAGCCAGCGCTACTGCTTTTCCTGTCCGGGCATCGACGCCGGTTGTCGGCTTGATTTCAATATTCGCCATCATCGCGTGCTGGCGGCAACGCTGCGCCACTTCGGAAAGCAGCGGCAGCCTCTCGCCTTTAAACTCGCCGCTGTACCAGCCGCCCGCATCCACCCTTAACAGTTCATCCCAGGTTAATTTTCCCGCCACGCCCCAGCCATTGCTGGTGCGCTCAAGCGTGTCGTCATGCAGCAGGAAGATATGTCCGTCGGCTGAGAGTTTGGCGTCGAACTCAATCATGGTGTGACCTAAGCGCGCCCCGACATCCATCGCCGCCAGCGTATTTTCCGGCGCCAGCTTGCCGCCGCCGCGATGGGCGACGATTTTCGGGTAAGGCCAGTTGCTCATAGTCGTTGTCCTGTTTCACCGTCAAAAAAGTGCAGATGATTCTCTGGCAGGCGCAGCCACAGCGTGCTGCCTGGCTGCGGGCGCTCCTGATGCGCCAGGCGCACCACCACGTTTTGCGCTCCCCAGCGCCCGTGCGCCAGATTATCTGCGCCGAGCATCTCAAGCGTATCGAGCGGCAAAGGCACGCCGCCTGCGGTTTGTGAGCTTAGCGCAATATGTTCCGGGCGGATACCCAGCGTCACTTTACGTCCGGCGAGCGTTTTATGCAGATGCCCGAGCGGCAGCGACATGCCGTCGTTCAGGTCAAAATGCGTGCCGCCGTCATTCACCCGCCCTTCCAGCAGGTTCATGGCTGGCGAGCCGATGAAGCTTGCCACAAAGCGGCTGGCGGGCTTTTCGTAAACCTCTACCGGCGTGCCGATTTGCTCCGCCACCCCTTTGTTCATCACCATCACGCGCTGGGCGAGCGTCATCGCTTCTACCTGATCGTGAGTAACGTACAGGCTGGTGGTTTTCAGGCGGCGATGCAGCTGTTGCAACTCAAGGCGCATCTGTACACGCAGTTTGGCGTCGAGGTTGGAAAGCGGCTCGTCGAACAGGAACACCGCCGGGTCGCGCACAATGGCGCGGCCCATCGCCACGCGCTGGCGCTGGCCGCCGGAAAGCTCGCGCGGACGGCGTTTGAGCAACCCGTCAAGCTCCAGAATGCGCGCCGCCTCTTTTACCCGCTCGGCGATGTGGCTTTTACCCATGCCGCGAATTTTTAGCCCCCAGGCCATGTTCTCTTCCACATTCATGTGCGGATAGAGCGCATAGTTTTGAAACACCATCGCAATGCCGCGCGCTTTCGGCTCCATCTCCGTCACGCGCTGGCGATCGATCCAGATATCACCGCTGGTGACGCGCTCAAGCCCCGCCACCATGCGCAACAGCGTCGATTTTCCGCAGCCGGAAGGGCCGACCATCACGATAAATTCGCCATCCGCCACGTCTACCGTCAGCGGCTGGATTACCTGCGTTTTGCCGTTGTCCCAGCTTTTGGTCACGGCCTGTAGTTTTAATCCTGCCATCTTATTTCTCGCTATCCACCAGCCCGCGAACAAAGGCGCGCTGCATTGCCAAAACAATCACCACCGGCGGGATCAGGGTCAGCAACATCGCCGCCATCACCTGGTTCCACTGGGTGCTTCCCTCGCCAAGGGAAATCATCCCCTTAATGCCCGCCACCGCGGTGCCAAGCTCCGGGTCGCTGACGATAAGCAACGGCCAGAGGTACTGGTTCCAGCCGTAGATAAAGGTGATGACGAAGAGCGCCGCCAGATTGGTTTTTGACAGCGGCAGCACGATGTCGCGGAAAAAGCGCATCGGCGAGGCGCCGTCAATGCGCGCCGCTTCCAGCAGTTCGTCCGGCAGCGTCATAAAGAACTGACGGAACAGAAAGGTGGCGGTGGCCGAGGCCATCAGCGGCAGCGTCAGCCCGGTGTAGCTGTCGAGCATTTTCAGGTTCGCAATCACCTCGACCGTGGGGAAAATACGCACCTCTACCGGCAGCATCAGGGTGATGAAAATCATCCAGAAGAAAAGATTGCGCAACGGAAAGCGGAACCAGACGATGGCGAAGGCGGAGAGAATAGAAACCGCGATTTTGCCCACCGTAATGCTGAAGGCCATGATGAAGCTGTTAAGCAGCATCAGCCAGAAGGGCGCGCTGTTGGCGCCCACGCCGTTGCGCCAGATATTGCTCATGTTCTCCCACAGATGGCCGCCCGGGATCAGCGTCATGGGCGTGGCGAACACCGCCTGGTTATCAAGCGTGGCCGCCACAAAGGCGACGTAGAGCGGGAAGAGGATGATGGTGATGCCGATAATCAGCATCACATGACAAAAGATGTCCAGCCCGCGACGGTTCTCAATCATTGGTAGCGCACCTTTTTTTCCACATAGCGAAACTGCACAACCGTCAGCACGATAACCAGCAGCATCAGCACGACGGACTGCGCGGCGGAAGCGGAGAGATCCAGCCCGGCGAAGCCTTCGCGATAAATTTTGTAGATAAGCGTGGTGGTCGCCTGCACCGGCCCGCCCGCCGTGGCGGCGTCGATAACCGGGAAGGTGTCAAAGAAGGCGTAAACGAGGTTAACCACCAGCAGGAAAAAACTCACCGGCGCAATCAGCGGCAGCGCCAGCTTAAAGAAGCGGCGAACAGGGCCTGCGCCGTCAATGGCGGCGGCCTCCACCAGCGAGCGTGGGATAGATTGCAGCGCAGCGAAGAAAAAGAGGAAGTTGTAGCTGATTTGCTTCCAGACCGAAGCAAAGACCACCAGAAACATCGCCTGGCCGCTGTTTTGCGCGTGGTTCCAGTAATAACCGAAATGCTCCAGCACATGGGTAATCAACCCGCGCCCAGGGTTAAACAGGAAGATCCACAGCACGGCGGCGATGGCGGGCGCCACGGCATAAGGCAGCAGCATCAGCGTCTGGTAGAAGCGGCTGCCGCGCACTACGTAATCCACCAGCGCGGCGAAAAAGAGCGACACCAGCAGGCCGCTGACGGTCACCAGCGTGCTGAATTTAATCGTCGTCCAGAAAGAATCCAGGTAATAGCTGTCATGGAACAGCTGGGTAAAATTCGCCAGCCCGACAAACTGGCTGGACAGACCGAACGGATCAACGCTCTGCACGGAGTACCAGAGCGCCTCGCCGGCAGGCCAGATAAAAAAGATGACGGTGATGATAAGCTGCGGCGCCAGCAGCACATAGGGCAGCCAGCCTGAGCGAAACACCGGACGGGATGAAGACATAGCGTGACTCGTTAACAGCAGCGGGCGGCGGACAGGCCGCCCGGCGATTTAAATGAAAAGGAAAAGGCGCTACCCGCCAGGCGCGCTTTATTCAACGACGCGCCTGCGCTTGATCCCCTCGTCCCGGCCCTCTCCCGACGGAGCGAGGAAGAAAACCGTTTATCTTTATTAAGCGGCGGTTTTTTCATTTCCGCAGAGCTTTCATAACGCTAAAGCCAGCCGGTTCCCTCTCCCCCGGCGGGAAGAGGGTAGGATGAAGGGGACGCGTTATCAGGATTTCGTTGACTGCTCGAAGCGGCGCAGCAGCTGGTTGCCGCGCTCGACGGCGGAATCCAGCGCCTGCTGTGGCGTTTTCTTACCGGTCCACACGCTCTCCAGCTCTTCGTCAACAATGGTGCGGATCTGCGGCATGTTGCCAAGGCGCAGCCCTTTAGTGAACGGCAGAGGCGGCTTGTTCAGCATCTGGCGAGTGGCGATATCCGCGCCCGGGTTCTTGTCATAGAAGCCCTGCTCGCGCGTCAGGTCGTAAGCAGCCGTAGTGATGGGCAGGTAGCCGGTTTTCTGGTGCCATTCGGCGGCGATTTCCGGCTGTGCGAGGAAGTTCAGGAACTCCGCCACGCCCTTGTACATCTCTTTGTCTTTGCCCTGCATTACCCACAGGCTCGCACCGCCGATAATGGCGTTCTGCGGCGCGCCTTTCACTTCGGCGTCGTAAGGCATCATGCCCACGCCGTAGTTGAATTTGGCGTAGTGGCGGATATCGGCAAGCGAACCGGAAGAGGCGGTGGTGATCGCGCAATCGCCGTTATAGAACTTTTCGGTAGACTCGTCTTTGCGCCCGAAGTAGCTGAAATCGCCTTTTTTGTTCAGCGCTTCCAGCATGGCGATATGCTTCACCTGCTCCGGCTTGTTGAACTCCAGCACCGCGTCAGCGCCGTCAAAGCCGTTGTTTTTGGTGGCGACCGGCAGACCATGCCAGGCGCTGAAGTTTTCAATCTGGATCCAGCCCTGCCAGCCGCTGGCGTAGCCGCACTTCATGCCTGCCGCTTTCAGCTTCGCGGTATAGGCGGCGAGATCCTGCCAGGTTTTTGGCGGTTGCTCCGGGTCTAAGCCCGCTTTTTTAAAGGCGTCTTTGTTGTAATAGAGCACCGGAGTGGAGCTGTTGAACGGCTGAGAAAGCAAGTGCCCGCTTTTCGCGTCGGTGTAATAACCGGCTACGGTCGGCACAAACTGGCTTTCATCAAACTTAATGCCAGCATCGTTAAAGACTTCGTACACAGGCTTAATGGCTTTGGACGCCATCATGGTGGCGGTGCCCACCTCATAAACCTGTAAAATCGCCGGGGCGTTGCCGGTGCGGAAAGCCGCAATGCCCGCCGCCAGGCTCTGCTCATAGTTGCCTTTGTAAACCGGCGCGATTTTGTATTCCGGGTGCGCCTGGTTGAAACGCTGCGCCAGCGAATCCACTTCTTTACCCAGTTCGCCTTCCATGGAATGCCAGAATGGAATGGTGGTTGCGGCCATTGCCGGGCCGCTCAGCGCCCATCCCAGAGCCACACAAATTGCTGTACGTCGTAACGAAGCTGTCATGTCTGTTATCTCTCTGATTATGCGTCTTTTGAGATGCGCGAAATCACGCGCTTTATGCTCGCGAGGTAACATGACATGCGCGTATGACAGAAAAATAACTTTTTATTTACAGAATAATGACAACAAGGACGCGGCGGGATGATGGAAACGTGAAGGTAATATGGCGGGAATAAGACTACCCGCGCAGGCGTTGAGCAATTTCCTCAAGAGATAAAAGTCCGGCGGCCGCGTCAACCGTCATCTGAACATAAGCGGGGTTAGCGGGAAGCGTTATGCCGTTACGCTTAAGAAAAAGCAACGTAATGAACAGCGCCGTACGCTTATTGCCGTCGTTGAAGATATGGCCACGTGAAATAGCGAGCAGATGCATCGCAGCCAGTAGCCAGATATCAGTTATCCCTTCGTATTCGTATTTATTCAAAACACGATAAAGAAGCGCCTCTGCCCGGCCAGAGTCAGCCATTCCCGCCACACCGGGAGTAACGCTCAACAGTTTGTCATGGAAAAGCACTATCTCTTCCGCTGAGATAAATTGCAGCGTCATTTGTCCGCCAGCTCCCTTATTTCTTTCCCGTGAATGCCCATGATGGCGTCAAACTCAGCATCCATTTTTGCAGACTGGTAACGCTCAAACTCTTCGGCGCTAATAATCACCGCCGGTTTATGACCGCGCCGGACAATAGTTACCGGCGTGCCGGATGACGCCGTTTCAAGCGCGGCGGCAAGATTTTGCCGGACTTCGCTGTAATTCATGGTAAACATAAGTCGCTCCTTTTTACGTACAAGTTAATTGTACAATTGAACGTTATGAAAAAGAAATCTGTGCCCCGCTTTCCCTTTCCGCGCGGGCTATCTGCACTAACGCGGTCTGGCCTTTTTCCATTCGCCATTTTTGATTTGGTTATAGGCGCGGTTGATCTCCCTGCGCTCCGCTTCCCGCTCGGCCTCGGTCTGGGTTCGCTGCTCGTAATCGCAGGGCGCATAACGTACGCGACGACACTGTTCGTCCATATCGCGGGCGGTGGGCGTCGGCGTTTTTTCCTGCCAGATAGCCGGGTCGCGCGGGTTAAGCTTTTCCTGAACGGCGGGTGCAGCGCTGAGGGCGGCCAGCGGGCTGATGACTGTGAATACCAAAAGAGAAAGTTTTAACTTACGCATACTGGCTCCTTGCCTTTATCTGGCGCTCAATAATTAACCAGCCGCAAAATAGCACAGGCGAAATAAAAAAGGAGCCTTGCGGCTCCTTTTACGGAAAAGTGCGTTACCCGCCAAGATAGGCGCTGCGCACCGCCTCGTTGGCCAGCAGCGCTTCGCCGGTATCCTCCAGCACCACATGGCCGTTTTCCAGCACATAGCCGCGGTCGGCGAGCTTTAACGCCTGGTTAGCGTTCTGTTCCACCAGGAAGATGGTCATGCCCTCTTTGCGCAGCTGTTCGATGGTGTCGAAAATCTGCTGAATGATAATAGGCGCAAGGCCGAGCGACGGCTCGTCCAGCAGCAGCAGGCGCGGCTGGCTCATCAGCGCGCGGCCAATCGCCAGCATCTGCTGCTCGCCGCCGGACATGGTGCCGGCGCGCTGGATGCGCCGTTCATGCAGGCGGGGGAAAAGTTCGTAAACGCGCTGGATGCGCTCGTTGTACTGCGAGCGGTCGGCAAAAAAGCCGCCCATCGCCAGGTTCTCTTCCACCGTCATGCGGGAAAAGACGCGACGACCTTCCGGCACAATCGCCACCGCCTCGCGCATAATGCGCGCCGTCTGCCAGTCAGTAATGTCTTTACCATCAAAGACGATTTTGCCGGTGCTGGCGCGCGGATCGCCGCAAAGCGTGCCGAGCAGCGTGGTTTTCCCGGCGCCGTTGGCGCCGATAAGCGTGACGATTTCGCCCTGCTTAATGTGCAGGCTTACCTCGTGCAGCGCCTGGATTTTACCGTAGTGGGCGCTCACCCGGTCAAAAGACAACATCACATTTTCCATCTTATGCCTCACCGAGATAAGCGCGAATAACGTCAGGGTTGTTGCGGATCTGCTCCGGCGTGCCGTTGGCAAGCGGCGTCCCCTGATTGACCACATAGATACGGTCTGAAATACCCATCACCAGCTTCATATCGTGCTCAATCAGCAGAATGGTGGTGTTGTGATGGTTGCGCAGCTCGACAATAAGCTCGTCCAGCTCTTTGGTCTCTTTCGGGTTAAGACCTGCGGCCGGTTCGTCGAGCATTAAAATTTCCGGCTGCGTGACCATGCAGCGGGCGATCTCCAGACGGCGCTGGTCGCCATAGGCAAGGTTGCCCGCCTGGCGGTTGGCGTGCTGCAACAGGTTAATGCGTTCAAGCCAGGTGGCGGCGCGATCCAGCGCTTCGCTGTGGGCGCGACGAAACGCCGGGGTTTTCAGCAGGCCGGAAAAAAGACCCGATTTGAGCTGCTGGTGTTGCGCCACCAGCAGGTTTTCAATCACCGTCATTTCACGAAACAGGCGGACGTGCTGGAAGGTACGCACCACGCCCAGGCGGGCGATTTGCTGCCCCGGCAGCCCTTCCAGATGCTGGTCACGCAGTAAAATGGTGCCGCCGGTGGGTTTGTAAAAACCGGTGAGGCAGTTAAAGACGGTGGTCTTTCCGGCGCCGTTCGGGCCAATCAGCGAAACTATCTCCTGAGGACGCAGCTCCAGCGAGACGTTGTTAACGGCAAGCAGGCCGCCAAAGCGCATCATCAGGCCGCTGACGGATAATAATGGCTGACTCATGCCTGCTCTCCTTTACTGCTTTTCAGTTTCAGCTGCGGGCGCGTCATCGGCAACAACCCCTGCGGGCGCCAGATCATCATCAGCACCATCAGGCCGCCCAGCACCAGCATGCTGTATTCATTCAAATCACGCATCAGCTCACGGGAAACCACCAGCAGAATGGCAGCCAGAATGACCGCGAACTGCGAGCCCATGCCGCCCAGCACCACAATCGCCAGCACGAAAGCGGACTCCGCAAAGGTGAAGGATTCCGGGCTGACGAAGCCCTGACGCGCGGCAAACAGCGTTCCGGCGAAACCGGCGAACGCGGCGCTGATAGTAAAGGCGGTCAGCTTGATGCGCGTGGGGTTCAGGCCCAGCGAACGGCAAGCGATTTCATCTTCACGCAACGCCTCCCAGGCGCGGCCCAGCGGCATGCGCAGCAGACGGTTGATGACAAACAGCGAGAACACCACCAGCAGCAGCGCCACCATGTAAAGCCAGATGACGCGGTCGGACGGGTCGTACTTCACGCCGAAGAAGTTGCTGAAGGTGTCCCAGCCTCCTTCGCGCGCGGTGCGGCTGAACTCCAGCCCGAAGAAGGTCGGTTTCGGGATCTGGCTGATGCCGTTCGGGCCGCCGGTAATCTCGGTATTGTTGAGCAGCAGAATACGCACGATTTCGCCAAAGCCCAGCGTCACAATCGCCAGATAGTCGCCGCGCAAACGCAGCACCGGGAAGCCGAGCAGGAAGCCCGCCGCCGCTGCCACCAGCCCTGCGAGCGGCAGGCAGGTCCAGAAGCCCAGACCGTAGTAGTGATTCAACAGCGCGAAGGTGTAAGCGCCGATGGCGTAAAAGCCGCCGTAACCCAGCACCAGCAGGCCGGAAAGCCCTACCACCACGTTCAGGCCAAGGCCGAGAATGATGTAAATCATGGTCAGGGTGGCGATGTCTACCGTACCGCGGGAAACCATAAACGGCCAGGCTACCGCCACCAGCAGCAGAAGCAGCAGGAACAGCTTCTGCTTTACCGTGGAACCATCAATGGCGGGCAGAATAAACTTCGGCCCGGAGACCTTTTTCATACTCTGCTGAAAGAACGGGCGCAGCAGCTGGAAGAAGAAGACCACGGCGGTGCCGATAAAGATCCACTCCCAGCGCACATCGGCGGCGGAACCCACTACCAGACGGGTGCCGTCGAGCCCTAACTGCACGCCCATGAAAACGGACGCCAGCACGAAGAACATGGCGGCGGAAAGAATGGCCGCGACAACATGCATCGGTTTCATACTTTTTCCACCTCCGGGCGGCCCAGGATGCCGGTCGGCATCACCAGCAATACGCCGATTAACAGCGCGAAAGAGACCACGTCTTTATATTCAGTGCTGAGATAAGCGGAGCAGAGCGCTTCGGTTACGCCAAGAATCAGCCCGCCGATCATCGCCCCCGGAATGCTGCCGATGCCGCCCAGCACGGCGGCGGTGAACGCTTTCATGCCGGCCATAAAACCGATGTAGGGGTTGATTACGCCATAGAACTGCCCGAGCAGCACGCCCGCTACCGCCGCCATCGCCGCGCCAATCACAAAGGTCAGCGCAATCACGCGGTCGGTGTTAATGCCAAGCAGGCTCGCCATTTTCAGGTCTTCGGCGCAGGCGCGGCAGGCGCGGCCCATGCGCGAGTAGCGGATAAACAGCGTCAGCGCCAGCATCGCCAGCACCGTCACCACCCAGATAACCAGCTGCATGGTGGTAATGCTTGCAGAGAAATTCTCGCTGCTGCCGATCGTCCACTGGCCGTTGAAGAGGCTCGGCAGCGCAATGTCGCGCGAGCCTTCTGTCAGGCTAACGTAGTTTTGCAGGAAGATAGACATACCAATGGCGGAGATAAGCGCAATCAGGCGCTTGGAGCTGCGCACCGGGCGGTAGGCCACGCGCTCAATGCTCCAGCCGTAGGCGCTGGCGATAACAATCGCCCCCACAAACGCGGCGCTGATAAGCAGCCAGCTGGTGTCGATGCCCATCATCATCAGCGCGGCGATGATCATGAACGACACATAGCTGCCAATCATATAAACCTCGCCATGGGCGAAGTTGATCATGCCGATAATGCCATAAACCATGGTGTAGCCGATGGCTATCAGCGCATAGGTGCTGCCCAGCGTGACGCCGTTAAACATCTGCTGGAGAAAATAGAGGAACTGCTCGGACATAACGTAACCTTCTTTAATCCTGCGGGGTTGCCCCGCAGGGGGATGCACAAGCGCCTCGCCTTATTTCGCCACTGTGGACGATCCGTCGGCGTGCCACTGGAAGACACCAAACTCAAATCCTTTCAGATCGCCTTTTTCATCCCAGTTCAGCGGCCCAATCACGGTATTCGCACCGTTCGCTTTTAAGTCTTTAATCAAATCCGCCGGCTCGCGGCTGCCGGCGCGTTCAAGCGCGGTAGCAAGCGACTGTACGGCGGCGTAGGTTATCCAGACGTAAGGTCCGCTCGGATCTTTTTTCTCCGCCTTCAGCGCCGCCACCACGTTCTGGTTGGCAGGCTCCTGGTCATAGCGTTTCGGCATAGTGACCAGCATCCCCTCGCCGGCATTGCCCGCAATGTTGGAAAGCGAAGCGTTGCCTACCCCTTCCGGCCCCATAAACTGGGTTTTCAGGCCCGTAGCGCGCGCCTGGCGCAGCATCTGGCCCATTTCCGGGTAGTAGCCGCCGTAATAAACGAAGTCGATGTTCTCTTTTTTCAGGCGCGACAGCAGCGCCGAGAAATCTTTCTCGCCTGCGGTAATGCCGTCAAAAAAGACCACGTTGGCGCCGCCTTTTTTCAGGCCGTCCTGCACCGAGCGGGCCAGCCCTTCGCCGTACTGCTGCTTGTCATGAATGATGGCGATGCGCTGCGGCTTTACCGTCTCCAGAATGTATTTCGCGGCGGTGGGCCCCTGCGCGGAGTCGAGGCCCGCCGTGCGCATAATCATCTGGTAGCCGCGTTGCGTCAGCTCGGGATTGGTGGCGCCCGGCGTTATCATCAGAATGCCTTCATCTTCATAGATATCCGACGCAGGCTGCGTGGAAGAAGAACAGAGGTGACCAATAACATAACGGATATTGTCGTTGACGATTTTATTCGCTACCGCCACGGCCTGTTTGGGATCGCAGGCGTCGTCATATTCCACGCCCACCAGCTTGTCGCCCTTGATGCCGCCTTTGGCATTGATGTCTTTAATCGCCTGACGCGCGCCGTTGAACTCCATATCGCCCCACTGCGCTACCGGCCCGGACATTGCACCCACTACAGCGACTTTAATTTCCTGCGCTAAAGCCGCTTGCGATACCGCCAGTGCAACTATCCCCGCGATAAATGACTTCGCGTTCCTGTTCATCCTCAAATACCCCATTTGTGACGTGAGTGACTAATTGGTTTTATTATGGTTAAAAATTATTCTGTCGAATTTATAGACAACGCTATTTTTGCCTGTTTCTTTAATGGGTTAGCGTAGTAATTCCGTAGGATACTAACTAAATCCTCTATTTTTCAGGCGATTAAGCAGAGATAATATTCTGTATTATCGCGGAGATAAACAAAAAAAAGCGCAGCTTTCAGCATAAAATATCGATATTAAGAGCCATATAAAACGCTGCTTTTTAGCGTTATCTGCTGGTGAAAATTCGATCCGCAATGGTTACCACTGCTTTCTTATGAACACAAAAAGTAATCAGCTAGTGAATGAATCAGAAAGTGAAAGCCACCAGGCAGAGAAATTGGATAAACTTAGCTTTATTTCTGTTTGCGGAAATACCGTCATGAAACTCACCATTATTCGTCTGGAAAACTTTAGCGAGCAGGATTATCTCGACCTCGCGAAAATCTGGCCTGAATACCCGGCCGACTCGCTGCGCGTGGATGAATCTCACCGGATTTATGCCGCGCGTTTCAATGACCGTTTACTCGGCGCGGTTCGCGTTACGCTGCGCGGCACGGAGGGCGCGATGGACTCTTTGCGTGTACGTGAAGTAACGCGCCGCCGCGGCGTCGGGCATTATTTGATCGAAGAGACAATCCGCGATAATCCATCGATTACCGACTGGTGGGTAATGGATATTGGCGTGGAAGATTACAAAGTCATGAACGCTTTCATGCAGACGCTGGGTTTTGACGCGCAGCAGGATGGCTGGCTGAAGCGCCTGAGTTAAGGTTTCGCGCGTTGCCCTTCAGGGCGATAAAGGTTGATACCCTCTCCCTGTCAGGGAGAGGGCTGAAGCGAGTGTGATTATTTAGCGTCGGTCGCCGTGCCGTTGGCATGCCAGGTGAACACGCCGAATTCAAAGCCTTTCAGGTCGCCTTTCTCATCCCAGGAGAGCGGGCCCATCACGGTTTCCACCGAATTGCCTTTCAGGTATTTGGCGATAGCCGCCGGGTCGTCGCTCTGGTTCAGGCCAGCCGCCAGCGATTGCAGCGCGGCGTAGGTAGTCCAGACGAACGCGCCGCTCGCATCCTGTTTGTTCGCTTTGATGGCGTCCACAACCGGTTTGTTCGCCGGCACCTGATCGTAGTTTTTCGGCTTGGTGACTAACATGCCTTCAGCGGATTCGCCTGCAATGTTAGAAAGCGAAACGTTCGCGACCCCTTCCGGCCCCATAAACTGGGTTTTCAGGCCCGCTGCACGAGACTGGCGCAGGATCTGCCCCATCTCCGGGTGGTAGCCGCCATAGTAAACAAAGTCGATGTTCTCTTTCTTCAGGCGCGCCACCAGCGTGGAGAAATCTTTCTCGCCTGCGGTGATGCCGTCAAAGAAAACCACGTTCGCTTTGCCTTTCTTGAGGTTGTCCTGCACCGCGCGGGCCAGCCCTTCGCCATACTGCTGTTTATCATGAATGATGGCGATGCGCTGCGGCTTCACTTTCTCAAGAATGTATTTTGCTGCGGTCGGCCCCTGGTCGGAATCCAGGCCGGTGGTGCGCAGGATCAGCTGATAACCGCGCGCGGTCAGCTCCGGCGCCGTGGCCGCCGGGGTGATCATCAGAATGCCTTCGTCTTCGTAAATGTCAGAAGCAGGCTGCGTGGAGGAAGAGCAGAGGTGGCCGATAACATATTTAATGCCGTCGTTAACCACTTTGTTCGCAACAGCTACCGCCTGTTTCGGGTCGCAGGCGTCGTCATATTTCACCGCAACCAGTTTATTGCCTTTGATGCCGCCTTTGGCGTTAATGTCTTTAATCGCCTGCTCGGCGCCGGTAAATTCCTGGTCGCCGTATTGCGCTACCGGACCGGACATCGCTCCGACCACCGCGACTTTGATATCTTCCGCCATCGCCGCGCTGCTCATTGCCAGAGCGATACATCCCGCCAGTAAGGCTTTACCCATCATTTTCATCCTGAGCTTCCCCATTGTTATGGTTTTTGCAGTTGTGTTGTTGTTTTGTTTTGACACTTTATTTTAGCTTTACAATAGAGTTCAGCATTTAATGCCATATATGGCGAATACCACCCGTGTCCTGGCAGCATACTCTGCTAAAAACATACCCCATTTTTCTGAATTTGGAATCACTATTTTTCACGTCAATAATGGCGGAGGATGGCGAAAAAATATACGCCGCGCCAGTTGGGCGGCGTGATAGTGCGGATTTACCAGCCTGCGGGCAGATAACCGAGGGCGGAAAGCACAGCGTAAAGCGCGCTCGCCAGGTAGAGCAGAACGATAGTCGCCTGGATAAGCGGATGGGTGCTCCAGCTGCATTGCCAGCGCGGCGTTATATCGCCACGTTTACGTGCGCCTTTAAGAATGAGAATGGGCATGATGGAGAGGATCACCCCACTGAACACGCCGGCGAAATAGAGCGCGTTCACAAAAGAGACCATGCCGCTGTAGGCCAGCGCGAAGGGAGGCAGCGCCACAATAAGCAACACGCCGAACCGTTTGAGCGGCTGCGCGTCATCGCCGAGGCGGAACTTATCGAAGATATTCGTCAGAAAGCTGCCGCCAAGCCCCCAGTAAGAGGTGAGCATGGCGCAAAGCGCGAAAATATTGGCCGAGAAAAATGCCCACTCGCCCAGCGCCCGCCCCCATGAGATGGTCGCCACTTCCGAGATATTCTCCAGCCCGTTAAGCGCAATTACGGAAAGCGGCACGAGAGTAAGCAGCGCGAAGGTCAGCCCCATGCCGACGATAATCGCTTTCGGCAGCTTTTCCGGTTTGTCGGCGAAGCCGCGCGCCATTTCCGGCACAATGTATTGCGCCGCAAAGCAAAAGGCGGTGACGTTAAAGACCGGCACCATGTAGCGCCAGTCGCCATCCAGCAAATAACGAACCTGGGTTGAATCCTTGAGCAGCGTGGCGACGACCAGCACGCTTATCATCACCACCATGCCGATGCTGATAAATTTCTCGCCGCGGCCAATCGCCTTCAGCCCCAGCCACAGCACGCCCGCCGCCGGAATAAAAAAGAGCAGGCTACCCATGGCGGGAGAAAGACCAAACAACGAGTGAAGCAGCTTGCCGCTGCCGGTCATGTAGGCGGTGAGCGCGCCGACGCTGTTTACGCAGACGGAAGCAAACATCATCCAGGCGCCGAACCGGCCAACGTAGCGCGCCGCCAGCCCGCTGAGTTGCAGGTGCGAACGGGTGCGCAGCGTCGCTTCCGCGACATACAGCATGGTGATGGTGGTGAGCGTGCCGACCAGCGCCAGCCAGAAGAGCAGCGGCAAAAATCCCGCTTTGCTGGAGGCGTAAGCGATGGAAAGTACGCCCGCGCCAATATTGGTGCCGACTATCATCGCCACGCCTTCGACGAAGCTTAGCGATTTCGCCGGTGCGGCGGTCCGTTCGCGGGCGCGCCAGAGCGAGCCGGAGGAGGTGGTGGAGTTATCAGACATAATTCTTCCTTAAATATCCGGCGGCAAAAACCACCGGCAGCGGTTGTGTTCACGGTGATCTACTTATTTGTCTTCTGGATAGTTAAGCGTCCGGCTTAAAAGCGCGGTCCCTGCCTGTAAGAACCCAAAGGCGCGCTGCTATGGCCTGCGAACGATGACAGGCCATAACGCAGGCGCCCTCGGGGTGTCCGGCTCCCTTAGCGCGTCAGGGCGCGGGAGAGAATATCGAGCGCTTTGCTGAACTGCGCTTCAGGGATCGTAAGCGGATAGAGGAAGCGAATAACGTTGCCGTAAACGCCGCAGCTCAGCAGCAGCAAGCCTTCCTGTTGGGCGCGGTTTTGCACTTCGCGGGTAAATTCTGGCGAAGGCTTGCCGGTTTGCGGATCGTTAAATTCCACCGCCACCATTGAGCCTTGCGCGCGGATGTCGGCGATGGCCGGGCAGCGCTCGCGCGCCTGCTTCAGCACTTCCACCAGATGCAGGCCAAGGTCGTTTGCGCGCTGGCAGAGGTTTTCCTGGTCAATGATATCCAGTACCGCATGGGCCGCCGCCACCGCCAGCGGGTTGCCGGCGTAAGTGCCGCCAAGGCCGCCCGGCGCGGGCGCGTCCATCACCTCGGCGCGACCCACCACGCCGGAAAGCGGCATGCCGCCCGCCAGGCTTTTCGCCATGGTGATGAGGTCCGCCTTCACGCTGTGGTGTTCCATAGCGAACAGCTTGCCGGTGCGGGCGAAGCCGGTCTGCACTTCGTCAGCAATCAGCAGAATGCCGTGCTCGTCGCACAGCGCGCGCAGCGCCTGCATAAAGGCAGGCGGCGCCACGTTGAAGCCGCCCTCCCCTTGTACCGGCTCAAGCACGATGGCGGCGACCTGGTCCGGAGCGATGTCCGCTTTGAAAATACGCTCAAGGCTCGCCATGGCGTCGTCAACCGAAACGCCGTGCAGTTCGTTCGGATACTGGCCGTGGTAAACGGAGCCTGGGAACGGGCCGAAGCCGATTTTATAAGGGGCCACTTTGCCGGTCAGCGCCATGGTCATAAAGGTACGGCCGTGGAAGCCGCCGCCGAAGGTAATCAGGCCCGGTCGACGCGTATAAGCGCGGGCGATTTTGACGGCGTTTTCTACGGCTTCAGCGCCAGTGGTGAAAAACGCGGTTTTCGCCGGGCCGTTTACCGGCGCGCGCTCGTTAATGCGCTCCGCCAGCGCGACATAACTTTCATAAGGAACAATCTGGTAAGCGGTGTGAGTAAAAGCCTGGAGCTGCTTTTCTATCGCCGCCACAATCTTTGGATGGCGATGGCCGGTATTCAGCACGGCGATGCCGGCGGCAAAGTCGATAACTTCATTGCCTTCCACGTCCCACAGGGTCGCGTTTTCGGCTTTTTCGGCATAAAAACCGCACATGACGCCGACACCGCGTGGGGTGGCGCTCTGACGACGTTGATTCAAATCTGAATTTTTCACCCTCGTTCTCCTGCTGATAAACGTCACTTTTTAGCAACAAACTTGAAACAGTGACGTTTATTTACCCAGGCTATGGCCCTATAATCGAGTACCAGTCTGGTTTAATTGAGGGATCCAATTGCGTTCTTTAGTGGCCGATCTCTTAGCCGTCCGGCTCGGCGAGCAACAGGACGCGTTGTTGCACAAGCGCCTTTACAACGCGATTCGCCTGTCGATACGGGATGGCAGCCTGCCGCCTCGCTGCCGCCTTCCCCCTTCCCGGGACTTTGCCCGCGAGCTTGGCCTTTCCCGCAACACAATTTTAACAGTTTATGAACAATTGCTGGCGGAAGGATATGTTTCATCACGCCAGGGCAGCGGCACATTCGTCGCCGATGTGGTGCCTGATAAGCTTTTATCTGCGCCTTCGGTGGCGCAAGGGGAGCATATTGACGCGTCGCGCATTGGCTACTCCTCACGAGGAAAATGGCTGCTGGAGCATATTAGCGCCAGCCCGCGCCAGTGGGGCGCTTTCATCCCCGGCGTGCCGGATGTGAGTGCTTTTCCCCACCAGCTGTTCAGCAAAATGCAGGCGAGGATCAGCCGCCGCCCTACGCCCCAGCGCCTGACCTACAGCAGCCAGGGCGGCACGCCGGAGCTGCAACACGCGCTGGCCAATTATTTACGCGTGGCTCGCTCGGTGCACTGTTCGCCGGAGCAGGTGTTGATCACCGAAGGCATTCATCAGGCCATCGATCTGGTGGCGAGAATGTTATGCGACAGCGGCGATGAAGCCTGGGTGGAAGAGCCATCCTACTGGGGCATACGCAATGTTTTGCAAATGAATGAAGTGAAGATTTGCCCGGTGCCGGTGGATGCTTCCGGCATGGTGCCGCCGGAACGCGCGACAACCGCGCCGCGTCTGATTTTCGTTACCCCTTCCCACCAGTACCCGCTCGGCGCGGTGATGAGTCTGGAGCGTCGTCAGCGGCTGCTGGCGCTGGCGCGCCAGAGCGGCAGCTGGATTGTGGAGGACGATTATGACAGCGAGTTTCGCTTCTCCGGCCAGCCCATTCCGGCGTTACAAAGTTTACTGCCCGACCCGCCGGTCATTTACATCGGCACCTTCAGCAAAACGCTTTATCCGGGGCTGCGGCTGGGCTACGTTGTGCTGCCCCGCGCGCTGGCGCAGGAGATGAAATCAGCGCACGCAGAGCTTTATCGCGGCGGGCATTCACTCATTCAGGCGGCGCTGGCGGAGTTTATCGAAGCGGGCCATTACAGCGCCCATATCCGTCGTATGCGGCTGCTCTACGGACGGCGCCGGGCATTTCTGACGGGGCTTATTACCCGCTATCTGGGGCCGCAGGCGCTGTCGGATTTTAGCGACAACGCCGGGCTGCATCTGGTGCTGAACCTGCCCCATGACGCAGACGACATGACGATTGCAAAGCTCGCCAATGCCCGCGATATTCTGGTGCGCCCGCTCTCCAGCTATTACCTGACGGATAACCGCCGACGTGGGCTGCTGATGGGGTTCGCCTGCGTGTCGGAAGAGAAAATGGAAGGCGCGTTTAAGGTATTGATGCAGTGCATCAGCGAAATATGCCCGCAGGCGGTTGCCCGGCCATAAATACAAAACGCCCCACGGCCAGAGGCTCAGCGGGGCGTTAAGGGGACTGCTGCGGGTTACGCTTCGATAGCGGCGCGCAGTTTTTTCATCGCGTTCTTTTCAAGCTGACGCACGCGCTCGGCGGAAACGCCGTAGCGGTCGGCCAGTTCCTGCAACGTGCTCTTGTTGTCTTCATCCAGCCAGCGGGCGCGAATAATTTGCTGGCTACGCTCGTCCAGACCCTGCATCGCGTAGGTGAGTTTGTCTGCGGCGTGCTCATCCCAGTTATCGTCTTCAATGCCGTCGGCGAAGTTAGACGATTTGTCCTGCAAATAAAGCACCGGGGCCATCGGCTGGCCGTCGCTGGCGTCATCGTCGGAGGACATATCAAAGGTCATGTCCTGCGCCGCCATACGCGACTCCATCTCACGCACGTCTTTGCTGGAAACGCCCAGCTCGCGAGCCACCATCTCAACTTCGTCCTGGTTAAACCAGCCCAGACGCTGCTTGGTTTTACGCAGGTTAAAGAACAGTTTGCGCTGCGCTTTAGTGGTGGCGACTTTCACGATGCGCCAGTTGCGCAGCACATATTCGTGAATTTCAGCTTTGATCCAGTGCACGGCGAACGAAACCAGACGCACGCCCACTTCCGGGTTGAAGCGGCGCACGGCTTTCATCAGGCCGATGTTACCTTCCTGAATCAGGTCCGCCTGCGGCAGGCCATAGCCCGCATAGTTACGAGCGATATGAACAACAAAGCGCAGGTGGGACAGAATCAGCTTTTTAGCTGCTTCCAGATCGCCCTGGTAATGCAGCTTTTCAGCCAGCGCCCGCTCTTCGTCTGCCGACAACATCGGCCAGGCGTTGGCGGCCCGGATATACGACTCCAGGTTACCCACCGGGGCTAAAGCTAAATTTTGCATTTCTTTGGTCATTCAAATCCTCTCATTCGACATCTTACCGGCGTTGGTGTGTCCCCTTCAGGCAACAGACGCACCGGCGTTGTGAGCAACGAGACTACCATTCACTCATCAATAAGACAGTGAGTTTATCCACAAGTTCCATGTAGAGCTGTGAATAAATTACACACATTCTGTGACAGAGCAATGAATTTAAGCGGCAAGGGGCACAGCGATGATAGCGTTACTGCATCCCCTGCAACGGGAACTCGTAGCAGGGGATGATTATAACAAATATTTTTTATTCAGGGGTAAAGTGACGTAAATGTTGCACAGTAGCAAGCCAGGCGGCCAGCCAGCCAATCATCGAGCAGACCAGGAGTAACAACAGGCATTCATCAAAAGATAAGCCGTTGATTTCAAAGCTGGTACCGAAAACTTTCGCCACTTCCGTGACGGCGCTTGAAAGCCGCATCACCAAAATTTCTGAAAGAATCAGTGAAAGTAAAGCGCCCGAAAAGCCAAGTAAAGCGCCGCCATACAGGAACGGACGCAGGATAAATCCATCCGTCGCGCCAATCAGTTTCTGCACGTTAATGGTATCGCGCCGGGCAAAAATGCTCAGCCGCACACTGTTGCCAATAACAAGGAAGACCGCAGCGACCATCAGCACGCCGATCATCGCTGAGACGCGGCCCACGAGGCTTGTCAGCGCCGCCAGCCGGGCGAACCAGCTGTCGTCCATACGCACTTCATCAATGCCGTGAACGCGGGAAATGCGATCGCGCAGCGTCGTCAGCGCCTCGGTGCCCTGGAAATCGAGTTTCGGCACCACCACCGCCACCGCCGGCAGCGGGTTCTCTTCCAGCATATCCAGCGCGCCGCCAAAACCCGACCAGTTGCGGAATTCGCCGAGCGCCTCTTCCCGCGACAGATAATTCACCTTCTCCACGCCCTGTTCGGCCTGAAGCTGCCCGACCACCTGCTGCGCGGCGTCGTCATCCAGCGTCTTATCGAAATAAACGGTGATTTGCGGCGAAGGATAATACTGCGAAGCCGCCTGATTCACGTTTTTATAAACCATATAGCAGACGCTTGGCAGCGTCAGCGAAATGGCGATAACCATTACCGTGAGGAAGGTGGCGAACGGCTTGCTTTTCAGGTCCGCCAGCGCCCCTTGCCAGGCGTAACGCACCTGTTCGTTAATGCCGCCCTTACGGGAAGGCGGTTTGCCGCTCGTCGCTTTCGCCCGCTTTGGCGAGGACTTACCCGGCTCGCCCCCGCGCCGCTGTTGGTTATAATCGTTCAGCTTGTTGCTGAAGCGGCGAATCTGATTAAGCGCGTCGCGTTTATTCACCAGCCAGGCCTCCATGCAAATGCCCGTCGCTCAGAGACAACACGCGGTACGAACGACGGGAGATAAGCCCGGTGTCGTGCGTCGCCATTAAGACTGTCACCCCTACGCGATTAAACTCCTCAAACAGACGCAAAATCCCTTCCGAGAGCGCGTCATCCAGGTTGCCGGTCGGTTCGTCCGCCAGCAGCACCGCCGGTTTATTCACTACCGCGCGGGCGATGCCGACGCGCTGCTGCTCGCCGCCGGAAAGTTGAATCGGAAAGTTTTTCGCTTTGTCCAACAGCCCGACTTTATCCAGCGCCGCCGACACGCGACGGCGAATATCTTCGCCGCTGGCGCCGGCGATGATCAGCGGGATCGCTACGTTGTCGTAAACGGTTCTGTCCATCAGCAGGTGGTGATCCTGAAAGATCATGCCAATCTGGCGGCGCAGGAACGGCACTTCACGGTTTTTCAGGCGGCTAATTTCATGGCCGCTGAAAAAGATCTTGCCGGCGCTGGGCCGCTCAATGCCGCAAATCAGCTTGAGCAGGGTGCTTTTCCCGGCGCCGGAATGGCCGGTCAGAAACGCCATCTCGCCCGGTTGCAGGTGAAAAGTAACCCCCTGCAACGCTTGTCTCCCACCGAGATAGGCTTTGCTGACGTGTTCAAAGCGAATCATTGTTAATCCTCTCGGGCAAAAAGTGCCTCAATAAAATCGCCCGCGTTAAACGGACGCAAATCTTCAATACGTTCACCGACGCCGATATAGCGGATCGGAATGTTGAACTGGTCCGCCACGGAGAAGATAACGCCCCCTTTGGCAGTACCGTCGAGCTTGGTCAGCGTAATGCCGGTCAGCCCAACCGCTTCATGGAACAGCTTCGCCTGGCTTACCGCGTTCTGGCCGGTGCTGGCGTCGATGGTGAGCATCACTTCATGCGGCGCGTCCACATCGAGCTTTTTCATCACGCGCACAATTTTCTTCAGCTCTTCCATCAGGTGCGCTTTATTCTGCAAACGCCCTGCGGTGTCGGCAATCAGCACATCGACATTGCGCGCTTTCGCCGCCTGAATGGCGTCAAAAATAACCGAAGCGGAATCTGCGCCGGTATGCTGAGCGATAACCGGGATATTGTTGCGCTGTCCCCAAACCTGAAGCTGCTCTACCGCCGCTGCGCGGAACGTGTCGCCCGCCGCCAGCATCACCGTTTTGCCCTGCTGCTCGAACTGGCGCGCCAGCTTGCCGATGGTGGTGGTTTTACCCACGCCGTTTACGCCCACCATCAAAATAACGAACGGACTCTTGCCTTCAATATTAAGCGGCTCATCCACTTTCGCGAGAATTTCGCCCATCTCTTCTTTCAGCAGGCCGTAGAGCGCTTCGGCGTCGCGCAGCTGTTTACGGCTGGCGCCTTCCGTCAGATTGCTGATAATACGGCGCGTGGTATCAACGCCTACGTCGGCAATCAACAGCTGCTCTTCCAGTTCCTCGAAGAGATCGTCGTCGATTTTTTTGCCGCGGAACAGACTGATAAATCCGGAACCGAGATTTTCTTTAGTTTTTACCAGGCTACGCTTAAGCCGCGCGAAAAACCCTTCTTTGGTTGGTTTTTCCTGCTCGACCACGGGCGCGACGGCTTCGGTTTCCTCTGCGGTTTCCTCTGCGGTTTCCGTCTCGACAACGGCGTCTTCAACCGCCGCTTCCACCTCGTCGATCACCGCTTCCGGCTGCGCCGCCAGCGCGAGCGCCGCGAGCTCTTCTTCGTCGATAACCTCTTCCTGCTCCTGTTCCGGCTGCCAGGCTTGCGGATCCGCCTCGGCGGTAAACGCTTCCGGCAGCGGCAGGGTTTCATGCTCGATTTCAGCCGTCGTTTCCGGCTCGGGTTCAGGCTGTTGCTCTGGCTCAACGGCTGGCGCTTGCTGCTGCGGCTCTTCGTGAGCGATGGCGGCTTGCGGCGCTTCCTCAGCCGCCTTCTCCTGCTCTTCGATGACCTGTTCGCTTACCTCAACCACTTCCTGAGCGAAAGTTTCAGACTCCGCGAGCGTGTGCGGTTCGGCCTGCGCCGCCTCTTCGCGCAACGCTTCCTGCGACGCCGCTTCCGCCGGTTTTTCTTCTACCGGCTGTTCTGTTACCTGTTGTTCTTCCTGCGCTGGCGCCTCGTCTTTCTGGCCAAAACCAAGCCAGGAAAAAAAGCCACGTTTTTTCTCTTTTGCCATTGGCGAATACACTCCTCGCGGTTAAGTCATGGCGCAGTCCCGTCGTCACCGCGCGGGTACTGAAAAAATTACAAATGAATACGTTAGTCTACCACTTTCCCTGCGGGGCGGCACGCGAGGGGATTGAGGTTTCGCCCGCCCCTCTGCGCCGCTAGAATAGCAGGCCAGATTGTTGAGCGCAGTGAGCATAATGAAGAAACCTACCTCCTCCGGCAGCGGACAGATCCGCATTATTGGCGGGCAGTGGCGCGGCCGGAAACTTCCGGTCCCCGACAGCCCGGGCCTTCGCCCCACCACCGACAGGGTGCGCGAAACCCTGTTTAACTGGCTCGCCCCTTATATGGTGGACGCTCGCTGCCTCGACTGCTTCGCCGGCAGCGGCGCGCTCGGGCTTGAAGCGCTTTCACGCTATGCGGCGAAAGCCACGTTGCTTGAAATGGAGCGCGGCGTAGCGCAGCAGCTACAAAAAAATCTCGCCACGCTAAAAGCGGGTAACGCACAGGTAGTGAACACTAACACACTTAACTACCTTAACCAGCCCGGCGAGCCCTACGACATCGTTTTTGTCGATCCGCCTTTTCGCAAAGGTTTACTGGAAGAGACGCTAACGCTGCTCCAGACGCAGAACTGGCTTGCCCGCGGCGCGATGGTCTATGTTGAAAGCGAAGTGGAAAACGGTCTGCCGCCCGTGCCGGCAAGCTGGCGGCTGCATCGTGAAAAAGTTGCGGGCCAGGTCGCTTACCGCCTCTATTCGATTGATTCTCAAGGAGAAGAAGATGCTGATTAATCTTGGGCGCCTGCTGATGCTCTTCGTCTGGGCTTTTCTTATTCTGAACCTGGTTCAGCCCTTCCCACGGCCGCTCAACATCTTCGTCAACGTGGCGCTGATTTTTATGGTGCTGATGCACGGGTTGCAGTTAAGCCTGCTGAAAGCCACCCAGCCGAAAGAGGGGCCGCCGCTTAGCCGCGCGCAGCAAATTCGGATTTTTATCTTCGGCGTGTTTGAACTGCTCGCCTGGCAGAAGCAACAAAAGCGCCCGCGTTAACGGGCCGGATCGGGGACGAAGCGGATAAAGCGCGTCCCCTGGTAGCTAAGCGTGCCGGTTTCCCCAACCGTTAGCGCATGGTATTGCGCCGCCTCAAGCCGGAAGGTTATCGCCACCGCGCTGTTTTCTGGCCGAAAGCTTGCCTCGTAACGCATGGTCTGCGCGGGCGGCGCCACTTCACGCTGCCGTGAGCGCTGCTCGTTCGCCGCTTTTTCACGTTTATTCGTGACTTCTGCGCGCTTTTCCACCACTGGCGCCGCATCATTGGCCGCATTTTCCCGCCGCTGCTGCACAAAGCGAAATGAAGCGGCGACAACAATTAACGCAATGATAACGATGAAAAAAAGCGGTGGTTTACTCATGTCGGCAGCCTGTGTTCCGGGTACATTTTAAGAATACCCCGTAGCGCCTGACGTTGTCATCCCGCCCCTTCGACCACTAGACTGAAAGAGAGAGCCGTGCGCCAGGCGCACCCGTTACCATAACTGATTCAGGGACTTATCATGCTTTGGTCATTTATTGCTGTTTTGCTTTCCGGCTGGCTGTATGTCGATGCTTCTTACCGTGGTCCGGCATGGCAACGCTGGCTCTTTAAGCCGCTTACGCTGCTTTTGCTGTTGCTGCTCGCCTGGCAAGCGCCGCTGGCCGAACCGGTAAGCTACCTTGTGCTTGCGGGCCTTGTGGCGACGCTTGCGGGCGACGCGCTGACGCTGCTGCCGCGGGCGCAACTTCTTTACGCCACCGGCGCGTTTTTCCTCTCTCACCTGCTTTACACCATCTATTTCGCAAGCCAGATGTCGATCTCTTTTTTCTGGCCGCTGCCGGTGGCGCTGCTGGTGGTCGGCGCGGCGCTTATTGCCACCATCTGGACGCGCCTTGATACGCTGCGCTGGCCTGTTTGCACATTTATCGGCATGACGCTGGTCATGGTCTGGCTGGCAGGCGAGCTTTACTTCTTCCGCCCAACCGACACCAGTTTTTCCGGCTTTGTCGGCGCTTCGCTGCTGCTGCTCGGGATTATCGTCTGGCTTGGCAGCCACTACCGCAAGCGCTTTACCGCAGACAGCGCCATCGCCGCCGCCTGCTACTTTGCCGGTCACTTTATGATTGTGCGTTCGCTCTATTTGTAAAAGCCGCCTTCCCCGCTTGACTCTGGAGTCGACTCCAGAGTGTATCCTCCGGTAATGAGAAAATTATCGTTACCGGAGGCTGCCATGACCCCTTCTTCTCCCGGCCCTGCTAAAACGCCGCAGTTTGCAAAGCTGAAGCTAAGCCCTCTGTCGCAAAGCGACGCCTGCTGCGAAAGCGCCGCGTGCGAATCGCCGCAGGCGGCGCCGGAAATCGCCGCTCGTCTGAGCTGGCGCGTGGAGGGAATGGACTGCGCCGCCTGCGCCCGCAAGGTTGAAAACGCCGCGCGCCAGGTGCCTGGCGTGAGCCAGGCGCAGGTCTTGTTCGCCACGCAAAAGCTGCTGGTCAACGCGCCGGATGAAGCCCGCGAAGCGGTGGAGCGCGCCGTTAACGCGGCGGGCTATACGCTGCTGGATAGCCGTTCCCCTGCTGTTGCATCCTCAGGCTGGCGCGACTGGCTGCCCGTTCTGGCACTGGCGGTGCTGATGCTTATCAGTTGGGGCCTGGCGCACATTAACCCTTCTTTCGGCACGCTGGCTTTCACGGCCACTACGCTTGTTGGCCTGTGGCCCGTTACGCGACAGGCGATAAGGCTGATGCGCAGCGGTAGCTGGTTCGCTATCGAAACGCTGATGAGCGTGGCGGCTATCGGCGCGCTTATCATCGGGGCGACGGCCGAAGCGGCTATGGTGCTGCTGCTGTTTCTCATCGGAGAACAGCTTGAAGGCTGGGCGGCGAACCGCGCGCGAAAAGGGGTGAGCGCGCTGGTCGCGCTCCGTCCGGAAACCGCCGTTCGTCTGCGTGACGGGCAGCGAGAGAGCGTGGCGCTGGAAACACTTCGGCCCGGCGACGTAATAGAAGTGGCGGCGGGTGGACGTCTGCCCGCTGACGGCAGGCTGCTTTCCCCCTGCGCAAGTTTTGATGAAAGCGCCCTGACGGGCGAATCGCTGCCCGTTGAACGCCAGCAGGGAGAGAAAGTCGCGGCGGGCGCCACCAGCGTGGATCGTCTGGTGCAGCTTGAAGTGGTGAGCGAACCGGGCGACAGCGCCATTGACCGCATTTTGCGCCTGATTGAGGAAGCGGAAGCGCGCCGCGCCCCCATTGAGCGCTTTATTGACCGCTTCAGCCGGGTTTATACGCCTGCGATTATGCTGCTGGCGCTGCTGGTAATGACCATTCCACCGCTCTTTTTGGCCGCCGCCTGGCAGGAATGGATCTACAAAGGGCTGGCGCTGCTGCTGATAGGCTGTCCCTGCGCGCTGGTCATCTCCACGCCTGCGGCGATAACCTCCGGGCTTGCCGCCGCTTCGCGACGCGGCGCGCTGATAAAAGGCGGCGCAGCGCTGGAAATCGTGGGCCGCATTCAGCAGGTGGCGTTTGATAAAACAGGCACGCTGACGGCGGGCAAGCCGCAGGTGACCGCGATAATCGCCGAAGAAGGGCTGGAAGAGTCAGCGCTGCTGGCATTTGCCGCCGCTGTTGAGCAAGGCAGTACGCATCCGCTGGCGCAGGCGATTATTGAGGAAGCGAACCGGCGCGGCGTAGCGCCGCTGCGCGCGAAAGCACAGCGCACGCTGGCGGGCACGGGTCTGGAAGCGGAAGTGGAAGGTCGGATCGTGCGTCTTAGCGCGCCGGACAAGCTGGAAATAGCGCTACCGGAACGCTGGCGGCAGCGCATCAGCGAGCTGGAGGCGCAGGGGCAAACGGTAGTGGCGGCGGTCTGCGAAGGCGAGCTGCTCGGCACGCTGGCGCTGCGCGACACGCTCCGCCCCGATGCCCGTGACGCGGTAGAGCGCCTGCGCAAGCTGGGCGTCCAGAGCGTGATGCTGACGGGCGATAACCCGCGCGCGGCGGCAGCCGTGGCCGGGGAGCTTGGCATGGACTACCGCGCCAGCCTTCTGCCGGGCGACAAGGTTGCGGCGGTCAACGAGCTTAACCGTCGCGCGCCGCTGGCGATGGTGGGCGACGGCATCAACGATGCGCCCGCCATGAAAGCCGCTGCTATCGGCATTGCCATGGGCAACGGCACCGATGTGGCGCTGGAAACCGCCGACGCGGCGCTCACCCACAGCCGCCTGACAGAGCTGCCGGCGATCATAAGCCTTGCCCGCGCCACGCACCGCAACATTCGGCAGAATGTCGCCATCGCGCTGGGATTAAAAGGAGTGTTTCTGGTTACCACGCTGCTCGGCATGACCGGCCTGTGGCTGGCGGTACTGGCGGATACGGGCGCGACGGTGCTGGTGACGGCTAACGCCCTTCGGCTGTTAAGAAAGGGGCGTTGAGGCGGCGCATTCCCTCTCCCCGGGCGGGGAGAGGGAGCTGTCTTACATCATGCCCAATATCCTCGGCAACCACAGCGATATCGCCGGAATGTAGGTCACCATCGCCAGTACTATCAACAGTACGCCGTAGAAGGGCAGCATGGAGCGAACCACCGCTTCAATTTTCTGCTTGCTCACCGCGCTCGCCACGAACAGCACAGAGCCTACCGGCGGCGTAATCAGCCCGATCCCAAGGTTCACCATCATGATCATCCCAAAATGCACCGGATCGATACCCAGCGCGTTAGTGACCGGCAGCAGCACCGGGGTGAGGATCAGGATAATCGGCGCCATGTCCATCAGCGTGCCTATCAGCAGCAGCATGATGTTGAGATACATCAGGATGACGTACTTGTTATCAGAGAGCGACGTAAAGAACTCCGTAATGCGCGTCGGCAACTGCATGTAGGTCATGACTGCGCCGAACGCCGCGGCAAAGCCAATCAGGATCATCACAATCGTCACGGTTTTTACGGTACGGCACAGCAGCTTCGGCAGTTCATTCCACTTGTAGTCGCGGTAGATAAACATGGTGACGAAGAAGGCCCAGACGCAGGCAACCGCCGCCGATTCCGTGGCGGTAAATACCCCGGTCAGAATACCGCCGAGGATAATGACGACGGTCATGAGCCCCCAGAGCGCGTCGACGAAAATCTTCAGCGCCTGCTTCATCGGAATGCGCTCCCCTTTCGGGTAGCCGCGCTTGCGGGCGAACGCCAGGCAGAGCGTCATCAGGCTTACGCCCAGCAGCAGCCCAGGCAGCACGCCCGCGATAAACAGCGTAGCGATGGAAACCGTGCCGCCTGCCGCCAGCGAGTAAATCACCGAGTTGTGGCTTGGCGGAATAAGAATCGCCTGCACCGAGCCGCTCGCGGTCACCGCCGCAGCGTAGTCGCGCGGGTAGCCTTTCTTTTCCATCTCCGGGATCATCACGCTGCCGATGGAGGCGGTATCCGCCACCGACGAGCCGGAAATAGCGCCGAAAAAGGTGGAAGCGACAATGTTCACCAGCGACAACCCGCCGCGCACAAAGCCCACAAACAGGTAGGCAAAGTTCACCAGACGGCGAGCGATGCCCCCTTCCGCCATAATGGCGCCGGCAAGAATAAAGAAGGGAATTGCCAGCAACGTAAACTTGTTTACCCCGCTGGTGATTTGAATCATCAACGCTTCCAGCGGCAGGTCAATCCATAGTGCTCCCGCTACCGCGCTGAATCCCACGGCGAAAGCCACCGGCATGCCGATCGCCAGCAGCACCGCCAGGGTGGCCAGTAAAATAAATGCGTCCATTTGTCGCCCCGTTAACTGTGGTTGCCAATCAGCACTACCGGACGGTTCTCCTGAGAACCGAACAGCAGACGTTCAATAACGAACAAAATTAAAATCGCTGCGCCTATGGGCAGCGGCAGATAAGTTTCACCCGAGGTGACGACGGGGAATTCCGCGACCGGCTGTTCCCACAGTTCGAGGCAAAGAAAATAGCTGTAGTAAAACATGACGACGGAGATAACGAGCATCAGCACGTCCACAAGCCGCGCCATTATCCCCTGCCAGAACGGCGACAGACGATCGGTCAGCATGTTTACCGCAATGTGCGAACCGGCGCGGTAGCCCACGGCTGCGCCGATAAAGGTAAAGGTGACCATGCAGATAATGGCGACCGGCTCCGGCCACGATTCCGCGCGGTTAAGCACATAGCGGGAAAAAACGTTAATCGGGATGATAACGGTCATCACGACCAGCGCCAGCCCGGCGACGGCCATGGCGAACAGGTAAAGCTTGTCCATACAGGAGAGATAAAAGCGGGACATAACGCCTCCGGGAGAAGGTAAAGCGCCGGTCTCCCGGCGCACTGGGTTACTGTACGTCAGCTATCGCTTTCATCAGATCCTGATGCTTTTCACCGTACTGCTTACGCACAGGCTCCGTCGCTTTCACAAAATAGTCTTTGTCGATGTCGTGGAACTGCACGCCGCCCGCTTTCATTTTGTCGAGCGCCTGTTTGTTGTAGGCGTTCCAGAGTTCGCGCTGCTCCATCTGCGCTTCACGGGCGAGTTTCAGGATGGTCTGCTGCTGCTCTGGTTTGAGCTTGTCCCACTTCGCTTTGGAATAAAGGAGCATTTCCGGGATGATAAAGTGGCCGCTCAGGGTGTAGTTTTTGGCAACCGGCAGGTAGTTATGGGCGATATAGGTGGGCGGGTTGTTCTCCGCGCCGTCAATCACGCCGGTTTGCAGGCCGCTGTACACTTCGCTTACGCCCATCGCCACCGCGCTCGCGCCCATGCCTTTCAGCGTGGCGAGCGCCACCGGGCTGCCCTGCACGCGAATTTTCATCCCTTTCAAATCTTCTGGTTTCACCACCGGGTTTTTGGTGATGAGGTTACGGGTGCCGGAATCCATCCAGCCTAAGAACACCAGGCGGGATTTCGGGTTGCTGGTAAGTTTTTCGCCAATCTGCTTGCCGATGTCGCCGTCGATAACCTTGTGCATATGGTCTTCATCGCGGAACACGTAAGGCAACGTGAAAACCTCGATTTCCGGCAGGATGGCGGCCACCGGCGCCATAGAAACGCGGATCATGTCGATAGCGCCCATCTGCGCCTGCTCAATCATCTGCTTTTCATCGCCCAGCACGCCGCCCGGGAAAACTTTGATTTCCAGGTCGCCATTGGTCTGTTCTTTGAGTTTATCGCCCATGTGCTGGACAGCGACGACGTTTGGATACCCTTGCGGATGCACGTCGGCAGCTTTAATCACCTGTGCTGACGCGGCAGTGGCAAACAACAGAGACGCGGTGGACAGGCACAGGCCGGCCAGGCCTGGTAATAAGGTCTTTTTCATCGGTCAGCTCCAGCAGAGTAAGAGGCAAGATATAAAACGCTGTTTTGATTTGCCGCTTAAAACTAGCTTAAGCCTTGATAACCGGAGGTGAAGCGCCTCACAAAAGTGAAAGCTTTGAAACGAGGTTTTAAAAAGAATGTGACGCAAGTTCAGGGCAGCCGTTTCGTGAAGGCTGCCCGCAAACTGTCAGTGGCTTTTGCGCAACAAATAGCGGTAAGGCAGCGTTTCCGTCTGCGAGGCGAGCAACTCATGTTCCATAAAACGGCAGAAGCCTGGAATATCGCGCGTTGTGGCCGGGTCGTCGGCAATAATCAGCAGCGTTTCGCCCGCCTGCATATGGCGAACAGTTTTACGCACCATCATTACCGGTTCCGGGCAACGCAGCCCCTGAGCATCCAGCGTGTGATCGGGATTGGCGAACAGATCGGTCATTTTTTTCTCGGGTCAGTCAAAAACCGCCTTAGTTTACGCGCAGACGCTGCGGGCGCAAGCAAGCTTAACGATTGCGTTAAAATTAACCATTGCATTGACGACGCAAAGCAGTATTATGCGGCGGCTTTTGCGCAAACGCGCCGCGTCTGCCTGAAAGCGATGGAAATGGGTTCCCTCACCCCAACTAACAAAAAGGTCACAATATGACACCCTTTACTTCAAGCCAGCGCCGCCGCGCGCTTGTCTGGCTATCGCTGTTTCATTTGCTGGTGATCACCTCCAGCAACTATCTGGTGCAACTGCCGGTCTCCATTTTCGGTTTTCATACCACCTGGGGCGCGTTCAGCTTCCCGTTTATCTTTCTGGCAACCGACCTGACCGTGCGCATTTTCGGCGCGTCGCTGGCTCGCCGCATCATTTTCGCGGTGATGGTTCCGGCGCTGCTCATCTCTTATGTCATTTCGTCGCTGTTCTATATGGGAAGCTGGCAAGGTTTCGGCGCGCTGGCGCACTTCAACCTGTTCGTCGCCCGTATCGCCACGGCGAGCTTTATGGCATATGCGCTGGGCCAGATCCTGGATGTGCATGTCTTTAACCGCCTGCGCCAGAGCCGCCAGTGGTGGCTTGCCCCCGGCGCTTCCCTGCTGCTTGGCAATATCAGCGACACGCTTTCGTTTTTCTTTATCGCCTTCTGGCGCAGCCCGGATCCTTTTATGGCCGAGCACTGGATGGAAATCGCCGCGGTGGACTACTGCTTCAAGGTGCTCATCAGCATTATTTTCTTCCTGCCGATGTATGGCGTGCTGCTGAATATGCTGTTGAAAAAGCTGGCAGATAAATCCGATTTCTCTGCGTTACAGCACGGCTAAAGGCTGGCGGAAGTTCTTGTGTTAAGATGCAGGGATGGGTCGTTATGACCGTTTACGTAAAGGAATAAGTCAATGCGCAACCTGGTAAAATATGTCGGTATTGGCCTGCTGGTGATGGGGCTGGCGGCCTGTGACAACAACGACAGCAAAGCGCCTGCCTCCGGCAGCGCGGCTGAAAGCAGCGCCGCCAGCGGCCAGCCGGTAACCCTGCTGGATGGCAAGCTGAGCTTCTCCCTGCCGGCGGATATGTCAGACCAGAGCGGCAAGCTTGGCACCCAGGCGAACAACATGCACGTTTACTCAGACACGACCGGCGAGAAAGCGGTCATTGTCATTCTTGGGGATAACACCCAGGAGCCGCTCGACGTGCTGGCCAAACGCCTGGAAGATCAGCAGCGTAGCCGCGACCCTAACTTGCAGGTCGTGACCAACAAAGCGGTTGATATCAAAGGCCAGAAGCTTCAGCAGCTCGACAGCATTATCTCCGCCAAAGGCCAGACCGCTTACTCTTCTGTGGTGCTGGGCCATGTGGATAACAAACTGCTGACCCTGCAAATCACCCTGCCTGCCGACAACCAGCAGCAGGCGCAGAGCGCGGCGGAAAACATTATCAACACGCTGGTTGTGAAATAATTACTCCCGCGTTTCACCGGCCTCTGTCGCCTGCGCCAGAGGCCGTTTTTTTAGCCGCCACGCCAGCCATAGCGCCACGCACACCAGCGCCGCCGAAGCCAGATAAATCATCGGCACCCCTGCGTAAGCCATCATCACGCCCGCCAGCGGCCCGGTCATGCCGAGCGAAAGGTCCATAAATACCGTGTAAGTGGCGAGCGCGCTGCCCTGGTTATGCTGCGGCACCGCTTTCACCGCTACCACCCCCAGCGCCGGAAAGACCAGCGAGAAGCCGCCGCCCGCCAGCAAAGTGCCCGCCTTCGCCATCAGCGGCGTAGCGGCAAGCCCCACCAGCAGCAGGCCCAGCGCTTCCACCACAAAGCAGATCATCGCCACGTTCAGCCCGCCCAGGCGGTTAATGCCATTCGGGAACAGCAGACGTCCGCCGACGAATGCAGCGCTAAACAAGGTCAGCGCGAACGCCGCGCCGTCCCAGCCTTTGGCCTGATAAAAGAGCGTAATAAAAGTGGCGATCACGCCGAAGCCTGTTGAAGAGAGCGCCAGCGCCATGCCGTAAGGCCAGACGCGCCCGAGCACGGCGCGAAACGGCAACGGCTTGCCCTTGCTGGCGGTGACTCTGGGCCGTGGCAGCGCCAGCAGCGCCGCCAGCAGCGAAACGCCCATAATGACGCCCGCCAGCAGCCGCAACCCGCCCCATTCATAGCAGAGCGCCCCCAGCGGCGCGCCGACCGCCATCGCCCCGTACGTCACCACGCCGTTCCACGAAATAACTTTACCGATGTGCGCCGAGCCGACGACGCCCACGCCCCAGAGCGTCGCCCCGGTGCCCGCCAGGCTTTGCCCGACGCCCAGAATAAGCCGCCCGAGGCAAAGCAGCGCCAGGCTCGCCAGCGGCCAGGCCTGCGTTTCCCCCGCCAGCCAGTAGCAAAGCCCGCTTAAGAAACAGCCGCACAGCCCCAGAATCACCACCTGTTTGGGGCCGAGCGTGTCGGCGGCGCGCCCGGCGTGCGGGCGGCTTAACAGGGTGGCGAAGTATTGCAGGCTGATAACCAGCCCCGCCCAGAAGGCGCTGAACCCCATCACGTCATGCACGTAGCCGGGCAGCACCGCAAGCGGCAGGCCGATGGTTAAAAAGCTGGCGAAGTTGAAGATAACAACAGAAACGATGCGCAGATTAAGGCGTAATCCGCTTATAGCCGGTTCAGCGGCGCGCTCGGGCATGGAAATCACCGGAAATTAACAACAGTGCGTCAGTATAAACACGTCGGCGCAGTAAAATCAGCCTTCACTTTCAGAACGCTCTACTCCGGCGCGCTTGCCGCGAAAGGCTACACTGTAAACAACCCCACAGTACGGGCGTCTATTTAAAAGGATTTCATTATGCTCAGAAAGTCGGGCAGCAGCAGCGATGTTGCTACCACGCAGAAGGCTGGTCTGCATATGCTGCAAAAGCTGGCGGCGCTGGTCATTATTCTGGCCGGTATTCACGCCGCCGCCGATATTATCGTCCCGCTGTTGCTTGCCCTGTTTTTCGCGATTGTGCTTAACCCGCTGGTGACCTGGTTTGTGCGCCGGGGCTTTAAACGCTCTTTCGCCATCACGATCGTGGTCATTGCGATGCTGTTTGTGCTGACGCTGCTGCTCGGTCTGCTGGCCGCTTCGCTCAATGAGTTCGTCGCGCTGCTGCCTAAATACGCCAATGAATTCTCGCGCAAGATAATGCATCTGGAACGTATGGTGCCGTTTATGAATTTGCACCTCTCGCCGGAGCGCATGTTGCAGCGCATGGACTCAGAAAAAATGATGGGCTATGCCACCACCCTGATGACCCAGCTTTCCGGGGCGATGGCGAGCATCGTACTGCTGGTGATGACGGTCGTGTTTATGCTTTTTGAAGTGCGCCACCTGCCCTATAAGCTGCGCTTCGCCCTCTCTAACCCGCAAATTCATATTGCAGGCCTGCACCGCGCGCTGAAAGGCGTGACTCACTACCTGGCGCTGAAAACGTTAATCAGCCTGTGGACCGGGGCCATTATCTGGCTCGGCCTGACGCTGCTTGGCGTGCAGTTCGCGCTGATGTGGGGCGTGCTCGGCTTTCTGCTTAATTACATTCCCAATATCGGTTCCGTGCTTTCCGCTATTCCGCCCATGGCGCAGGCGCTGTTGTTTAATGGCTTTTACGAGTGCGTGATGGTGGGGCTGCTCTTCCTGGCGGTGCATATGGTGCTGGGGAATATGGTGGAACCGCGCATGATGGGCCATCGCCTGGGGATGTCGACGCTGGTCGTGTTTCTCTCGTTGCTGTTCTGGGGCTGGCTGCTTGGCCCGGTGGGCATGTTGCTTTCCGTGCCGCTGACCAGCGTCTGTAAAATCTGGATGGAAACCACCGTCGGCGGCAGCAAGCTGGCTATTCTGCTCGGCCCCGGCCGGCCCAAAAGCCGATTGCCGGGGTAGTAAAAGCATCAGGTTAAGCGGGCGACAAGCCCGCTTTTTGTTACTCAGGCCAGCGTGCCGCGGGTTTTCACGCGCGTTTTGACAAATTCCGCCGCCCTTTTGCCCGCCAGGAACGCATGGTCGGAATTGTAATACTCCCACTCGCTGTAGCGTCCGGAGAGATGAATGTCATACCCCAGCAGCCACTCGCGGATCAGCGCGACATTCGCTTTGCGGGCGTGGTCGTAAACCACATAGGCGTAAGGAATATCGACCGTGTTGGCGGTCAGGATCGGGTCATCCGGTTTTATCATCCCTACCGCAATACAATCCTCAACGCAGCGGGCGATAAGCGCGTCGCCTTCCGCCGGCAGCGGTTTGTCCGGCGAGTAGCTGATTTCACATGTCAGGCCGCAGCCGCCCGGCGGGTTGCAGAACGGGCTGGCGTTGCCCTGCACAAAGATACGATGAAAGATCGTGTCGCCGGGGTAGTAGATCCAGTGCTTGTCCGTGAGATCCGCCCGGCCCACGCCCAGGTTCACGCAACGTATTGAGACGTGCCGCAGGCCTTTCGCCGCTTCCTGCACCGCTTCCGGCGCTTCGTCGCCAATCAGCTTGATAAGCTCAGGCAACGGCATTGTGTTGATAAGCTGTTCGTAGCGGTAGCGACGGCCATCTGACAGCACGGCGATGTGATCGCGCGGCTGCACTTTGACCAGTGAGGTATTGGTTTCAAGCTTGCATTTAAGGTGCGGCAAAAAACCGGACATCAGCGCCTGGAAACCGCCGCGCAGCGGATAGCCGAAGCGGGCGTTCGGCCCCATCGGTTTGGCGAGCGGCGCCAGCGCCCCTTCGATAATCTGGCCGAGATCCGGCAGCGGCACGCGCCCGCCAAGCCAGGAGGTTTCCATTTCGTCGAGCGGCACTGTCCAGAGCTTTTTGTTGTAAGGGATAGCGAAATATTTGGCGATGCCGCGACCCCAGGTTTTCAGAATAAAGCGCTCGAAGTTTTCCTCGCCTGCGCTTTCATTCGCCGCGCGGCAGACCTCGCCATCGGGCACCGCGCCGTCGGCGCAGCAATCCCGCCGCTGGGCGACCGTTTCGGCGAGCTTAGGCCCGCTCACCGCAGCGAGGGCGCTTTTCTGCGTGGCGCCGTAGCGCGCTTCGATAGCGCCCAGAATGCACTCTTTTATCACTTCCGGCGGCAGGCCGAACAGCGCCGCCTGGAAGGGGTAGCGGGTATGTACGCCATCGCTGTAGACCCAGGCTTCGCGCATCTGCCAGTGCAGGTTGTTGCCAAGCAGCAACTTGTACATCTCCAGCACATAAGGATCGTCAGAAAACATGATGTGCCCGGCGTAGTCGAAGGTGAAGCCATTGTCGGTTATCGAGCGGCACCAGCCGCCCGGCGCCGCATTTTTCTCCAGCAAAACGGCCCCTTCGCCATAATGGTAACCGGCGCTCAGCCCTGTCGGCCCGGCGCCGATAACCAGACAGGGCACGATGTCGTCATCAACCCCGGCGGTTTTCAGCCGCACCACCGCGCTTTCACGGGTTTGCGGCTCGCCGCCAGGCGACGCGTGCGCTGCTGGCGCCTGCGCGGCGCTGCGGGCATGTTCAATCAACGCGTGCATGCGTTTTGCGGTATCGTCCCAGGAGGTTGCCGCAACGACATCGGCCATCTGTCGCGCCATTTCGCTTTTCGCCTGGGGCGTCATCGCCAGCGCCTGCTCGCAGGCGCGGACAAATTCCTCCTCGCTTCGGGCTATCGCCACCAGCCCCGCGTAATGCCGCTCGACATCGGCAATAGCGGTACTGACCACCGGCAGTTGCGCCGCCATGTACTCCAGCACTTTGGTCGGGCTGATGTATTTGGTTGAAGCATTAATGGCAAAGGGCATCAGGCAGACATCCCAGTCGGCAAGAAAATGCGGCAGCGCCTCGTAAGGCTGCTGGCCGAACCAGTGGATATTGGCGCGCTGCGGCAGACTTTGCGGATCGATTTTCACAACCGGACCGACCATGACAATGTGCCAGTGCGGATGGCTGTCGGCGAGCGCGGCGATAAGCCCCAGATCCATACGTTCGTCAATAACGCCGTAATAACCGAGGCGCGGCCCCGGCACCGCTTCCTGTAGCGGGTGGCCGTTGCCGCGATCGAGCGCCTGTTCAAAATGCGCGGCGTCTACGCTGCTCGGAAAACAGTGAACGCTGCTGTGGCGGCTTTTCTTCGCTTCATAAAGACTGGAGCCGCCGGTAAAGACCAGATCGGCCCGCCCGAGCAGCGCCGACTCGCGCTGCTGTAGCTGGCGCGGCGCCTGATGAAAAGCGGAAAGCTCGTCCATGCAGTCGTAAATCACCACGGCAGGGTTAAAAGCGGTCAACAGCGGCAGCGCCATCGGCGTATAGAACCAGACGACCGGCTGCTCGCCTTCACCAAGCAATTCGCTCAGCAGCGGCTGCAACACGGCAATTTGATCGTCATGAAAACCGTGCGCCTCAACGGGCGTATGCGGCTGAATAACCGTCACGTTAGGGGCGGGGGCGGTCTGGGATAACCCGGCAGGGCCAGCGTCAAACACCGGTTCCTCAATAAAATAGACCTGATAATGCTGCGCCAGGCGGCTTAACAGGTGCTGAGGACGCTGGAACACAAAACCCCAGCGTAAATGGCTGAATACAAGCAGTGTTTTCTGATGCATACCCTTCTCCTCGTCCCGGTTAGCCGGGTGAATAAACGATTGAAAATGGCGTAGCGTGCGCTGCGCCTGAAGGAGCGCGGCGGCGTAAGGGGCATGTAGCTGACGAGCAGTCGGTTCCGCCCCGTCACGGTTAAGATCCCACAAGCCGCTTTGCGTCCAGTGCGTGGGGTCTTCCCACATAGGTCGGTCTACAATCGGGTAAAGGCAGATGCCGCAAAGCTCGGCGCCTGAAAGCTGGGCCTGCGCTACCTGCGCCACAATATGGCGAACCCAGGCGCTGCGCCCGCTGCCGACATGGCTGGTTTCCGCCAGCAGGACAGGGCGCTGGTAACGTTGATGAAGTTCACAAAGCATTTCACTAAGCGGCTTACGCCGTTCGTCTCCCAGATGCCATGGCAGGCGGCGTCCGCTCGTGTCTTCCCACTGGTTGCCGTGGTAATAGTTGGCGCCGATGAGGTCGAGATAACGCGGCGCGCCGCCAAGCTCCGGCGCAAGCCGGCCCGCCAGCATGTCCCATGCCTGGAATTGCGCATTGGAAAGCGCCTGCGCCGCCGCCTCAGCCAGCGGATCAGCGTCGCGGGGAACGATATGAATAATCGGGTCGCAGTGCAGGATGCGGGCGCGGCTGTCCGCCTCCCATATGGCGTCGCAGGCGGCGATGGCGGCGCGCACCAGTTGCCGTTTGGCGGCATCGGCGGCGTCGTTTTGCGGGCGGTCCGGACAGGGGAAAAGCCCTACCTCAATCCCCCAGCTCATAAAAGAGATTTCATTAACGGGCGAGTAAACCGGCGGCTGGTCATAGTAAGGAGCAAGAAAGCGCGCCAGCGCGCCGCAAAAATGGGCGAAGCGGGGAATAAAATCAGCGGAAAAAAGGCTAAGCCCATCCGGCCAGCCGTAGTGGCACAGCGTCCAGCACACCTGAATACCCTGTGTGCGGGCGGCCTCCATGCGAGCCGCGACGCTTGTGAAATCATAACCGTGCGGCGTTTGCGAGAGCCGCCAGCCAACGCTTTCACGCACAGTGGCGATAGAAAAAGGCTTTAGCGCCGCATAATCCTCATGCACGCGGCTGAAATGATCCGTCGCCGCATTCAGGGAGAGCGGTATCCCTTGCGGGTTGACATGATCCGCCCCTTCGTAACCGGCCTGCCAGAACGTCGAGAATATCGCCACTCGTCCCCTCCCTTCTCTTTTTACAGACAAAGCCTCCCTACCGAACCCACGTAAGAGGCGGGTTCAGCAGCATGAAAAAAGCTGAAAACTGACGGGCGCAACACGCCTTAGGGTTGCCGGAAAACCCTTCGGCAAACCCGATATGCCTTATTAAACGAAGCGGACTCGATAACTGCGCTAAGGATTTATATCGCGCAGGCGAAAAGAAAGAAGCGGGCGAAATATCGTCCGGTTACATTTATTTATAATTAAAGAATAAATAGTTTCTTACGGGAAGCTATCTGTAAAAAGTATAGGTAACGTCACCCTTTCTGCAAGATTATGCATAAAAGGAGAGCAGGCGCCGTGTTACATACTCTTTATTTCTGCGCTCCGTCTGTTTAATTCACGGTCTTGCGAAGCGGGCTAAACGGGAGGATGTATAAAAAAACAAAAACGAAGCGGCGTCAGGAAAAATAAACCTAAAAATGATAAAAAAATAAATAATCCGCTTCGTTAAATGGCGAAAAATTATATTTAAAAAGGCGGCAAGCGAAGCAACAATAAAAAACAAACATATTATGAAATGAATGAGTAACCGCGTTGAAATCATAAAAAAGCACCAGCGACAGGAAACGTTTTGTATTCTCTACGCGCGAGATAAATAAAATAAAAACGCGTCGGTAACTGGCGCTTGCCGACGCGTTTCTGCCTGGTCAGATGCGGTTTTCCGCCAGCGCCTGCGCGCAGGCCCAGGCGCTGGCCCACGCCCACTGGAAGTTATAGCCGCCCAACCAGCCGGTGACATCCATGACTTCGCCAATAAAATAGAGTCCCGGCACGTCGCGCGCTTCCATTGTCCGTGAAGAGAGCGCATGCGTATCCACGCCGCCCAGCGTTACCTCTGCGGTGCGGTAGCCTTCGGTGCCGTTAGGCTGCACGCGCCAGTTTTGCAGGCTCTCTTCCAGCGCCTGCTGCTCACGACCATTAAGCTGCTTTAGCGTCGTTTCCGGTATCTGTTTGAGTTCCTGTAAACATTCCACTAACCGCTTTGGCAGCAGCATCGCGAGCGTGTTTTTCAGGCTCTGATTCGGGTGCGCTTCGCGCTGCGCGTTAAGAAACGCGCAAAGGTCAGTATCGGGCAGCAAATTCACCGAAACCCATTCGCCCGGCAGCCAGTAGCTTGAGATTTGCAGCACCGCCGGCCCGGAAAGCCCACGGTGGGTAAAAAGAATATTTTCACGGAAGGTGACGCCGTTTTCTGCGCTAACCACAGCGGGCACCGCCACGCCGGACAGCGTCTGCACCTGTTCAAGCAGCGGCTTATGCAGCGTGAAGGGCACAAGGCCCGCGCGGGTCGGCAGGACTTTCAGACCGAACTGCTCTGCGACTTTATAACCAAACGGCGTCGCGCCAAGCCCCGGCATGGAAAGCCCGCCAGTGGCGATAACCAGCCTGGGCGTTTTAATGTGCGCGCCGTTAAGCTGCAACGTATAGCCGCTGTCGTCACGTTCAATGCTGAGCACTTCCGTGCGCAGGCGCAGCGTAACGTTGCCTTTCTCGCATTCTTTCATCAGCATATCGACTATCTGCTGCGCGGAGTCGTCGCAAAAAAGTTGCCCGAGGGTTTTCTCATGCCAGGCGATGCCGTGCTTGCCTACCAGATCGATAAAATCCCACTGGGTATAGCGTGCCAGCGCCGATTTGCAAAAGTGCGGGTTCTCGCTCAGATAGGCCGACGGTTCAACATAGAGGTTGGTGAAGTTGCAGCGCCCGCCGCCTGACATCAGGATCTTACGTCCCGGCTTTTTACCATTATCCAGCAACAACACCCGGCAGCCCGCCTGCCCGGCCTGGGCCGCACAGAAAAGCCCCGCTGCGCCCGCCCCGATAATGACGGCATCAAACTGTTCCACTTACCTTTCCTCTTTCTGACTGGGCCGCGAATTGTAAATATTCGACGCTGGTCGCACCAGCGTCACACTTGTGTCAAAATTTATCTGATTGAATTTAAAAGTAAAATTATTTTACCTGCCAGAGAGCGGCACGCCGATCCTTAAAAAAAGCTATATTTCACTTTGCCCGCGCCGCGGTTGTCTTAGATAATGCGCCGCGTTCATGTCCTCAAAATGGCGTAACGTCCTATGCTACATTTGTTTGCCGGGCTGGATCTGCATACTGGCCTCTTGTTATTACTTGCTCTGGGATTTGTACTGTTTTATGAAGCCATTAATGGCTTCCATGATACGGCAAACGCAGTAGCAACCGTTATCTACACTCGCGCTATGCGATCGCAACTCGCGGTAGCAATGGCGGCAATCTTCAACTTCCTTGGCGTGTTATTAGGCGGGTTGAGCGTGGCGTATGCGATTGTGCATATGCTGCCTACCGATCTGCTGCTTAACGTTGGCTCCGCGCACGGTCTGGCAATGGTCTTTTCCATGCTGCTGGCAGCCATCATCTGGAACCTGGGCACGTGGTATTTCGGCCTGCCGGCTTCCAGTTCGCATACCCTGATTGGCGCAATCATCGGCATAGGTCTCACCAATGCATTGATGACCGGCACGTCAGTGGTGGATGCCCTCAACATCCCGAAAGTGATTAACATTTTCGGCTCGCTGATTGTGTCGCCGATTGTCGGTCTGGTCTTTGCGGGCGGGCTGGTGTTTTTGCTGCGCCGCTACTGGAGCGGCACGAAAAAACGCGCCCGTATCCACCTGACGCCGGCCGAGCGTGAAAAGAAAGACGGCAAGAAAAAGCCGCCGTTCTGGACGCGTATCGCGCTTATCCTCTCGGCTATCGGCGTGAGTTTTTCTCACGGCGCTAACGACGGTCAGAAAGGCATCGGCCTGATTATGCTGGTGCTGATTGGCGTCGCGCCGGCAGGCTTCGTGGTCAACATGAACGCCTCCGGCTACGACATCACCCGCACCCGTGACGCCGTTAACAACGTTGAGACTTACTTCCAGCAGCACCCGACGGCGATTCGTCAGGTTGCCGGGGTCGACCCGTTGATCCCAACGCCTGAGCAAGTGAACCCGACGGCCAACCCGAAAGAGTTTCATTGCGACGCCAGCCGCGCCATTATCGCGCTCGATCGCGCTAAAGCGATGCTTGGCAACATCGAAAGCTATGACAAGCTGACGGTTGACCAGCGCAGCCAGCTGCGCCGCATTATGCTCTGCATCTCCGATACCACGGATAAAGTCGCTAAGCTGCCGGAAACCAGTGCTGATGATAAGCGTCTGCTAAACAAGCTGAAAGGCGACATGCTCAGTACCATTGAGTACGCGCCGGTCTGGATTATCATGGCCGTGGCGCTGGCGCTGGGCATTGGTACGATGATTGGCTGGCGTCGCGTGGCGACCACTATCGGCGAAAAAATCGGTAAGAAAGGCATGACCTACGCGCAGGGCATGTCGGCGCAGATGACGGCGGCGGTCTCTATCGGCATCGCGAGCTACACCGGTATGCCGGTTTCAACCACGCACGTCCTCTCTTCTTCGGTCGCAGGCACCATGATTGTGGATGGCGGCGGTTTGCAGCGTAAAACCGTCACCAACATTCTGATGGCCTGGGTGTTCACCCTGCCCGCGTCGATCGCCCTTTCCGGCGTGTTGTACTGGATAGCGCTGCACTTCGTGTAAGCGTTTGACGTAAAAATAAAAAGCGGGTCAGGCAACTGACCCGCTTTTTTTATGCGCGCATGCCGTTTACGCTGACGCCATAACGCAGTACGGGAAGGCTGGCGGGAGCGGTTCCCGCCGTTTGCCTCTTCAATGCCAGATAAGCAGGGCCACCAGGCTCACTACCACCAGGCCGCACAGCGCGCTGGTCAGAATGAATTGCCGGCGCACCCGCTCGCAGCGGCGGATAAACTCATCGTCGTGATGGTCAAGATAGCGTTGCCAGTAGATGTACCAGACAAGGCGGATTTGTTTGCTGGGCTGGCCGTGGGCGGTAAAAAACCCGCCGCCGTCGACATACTGGTAGAGCAAAGGATCGCAACCGCGCAGCACCACCAGCAACGCGCGTAACGACGAGAAGTAGCGCGCCATATTGACGACGCAAACCACACACAAAGCCCAGAACAGCGCGACAGTGCTGACCATACCCCCACCCCCGGCAAATGCTTACGGAGCGAACGCCCCGGATACCCAGTCTGACATTTCAGTAAATGGATGCAGTAAAACCCGCCCGGGCTCACATTTATTCACCCGAACGGCTCATTAAATAGTGTAGGAGATCCGTTCATTTTTTTTCCACAACGTTAATCCTTATCAATGCCAGTCGAACTATTTTTCATTTGAATAAGGGTGACCGGCGTCAATTGACGGATAAGCCAGAGCGCTATAAGGTAAAAATAGCCTCTATAATTGAAGTCCTTACGCTGGAGTCAGCTCCCGCAAGGGTAATACGCAGGACGCCGGCACGCGAACGGCACAGCGAAACCGCCGTTCAGTCCACTGGTCATCGACATCTTATGGAAGGAGTAACACTATGGCTTATCAACATATTCTTATCGCAGTCGACCTGTCGCCGGAAAGCAAAGTGCTGGTTGAAAAAGCGGTATCCATGGCGCGTCCTTATAACGCGAAAATTTCTCTGATTCATGTCGATGTGAATTACTCCGATCTTTACACCGGCCTTATCGACGTGAACCTTGGCGATATGCAAAAGCGTATCTCTGAGGAGACCCACAACGCCCTGACGGAACTCTCCACCAACGCAGGCTACCCGATCACCGAGACCCTGAGCGGCAGCGGCGACTTAGGCCAGGTGCTGGTCGATGCAATTAAAAAATATGACGTCGACCTGGTGGTTTGCGGCCATCACCAGGATTTCTGGAGCAAGCTGATGTCTTCAGCGCGCCAGCTCATCAACACGGTGCATATCGACATGCTTATCGTACCGCTGCGCGATGAAGAGGACGAATAAGCCCTCGCTTATAAAAAAGCCCCGCACAGCGGGGCTTTTCTTTTATTGCGGCGTACCGGGATAGATATCGAACCGGTGCCCTTTTGTTACCACCGCGTTCGGCGTGGCGACATCAGCCAGCGGCGGCGCATAGTCGGGGCGCTTTACCACCACACGTTTAGTCGCAAGCCTGCGCGCAGGCGCCAGCAGGCCGTCGGCGTCTTCATCCGGCCCCACCAGCGACTGAAACACCCGCATCTCTTTTTTCACCAGCGCGCTTTTTTGCTTATGAGGAAACATCGGGTCGAGATAAACCACCTGCGGGCGCGGCGTAAGAGTTTCAAGCGAAGTGAGGCTGGACGCGTGAATAAGCGAGAGACGCTCGCGCAACCAGACGCCGATTTCCGCATCCTCATAACCCCGACGCAGGCCGTCATCCAGCAGCGCCGCCACCACCGGGTTACGTTCGAGCATACGCACCCGGCAGCCAACAGAGGCGAGCACAAAAGCGTCGCGGCCCAGGCCTGCGGTAGCGTCCACAACGTCAGGCAGATAATCGCCCTTTACGCCCACCGCTTTCGCCACGGCCTCGCCGCGTCCGCCGCCAAATTTGCGCCGGTGCGCCATCGCCCCGGAGACGAAATCGACAAAAATGCCGCCAAGCTTGGGTTCGTCGCGCTTGCGCAGCTCCAGATGGTCTGGCGTCATCGCCAGCGCCATCAGGTTATCCGCGTCATGCCGTAAACCCCAACGAGCCGCAAGAACAGATAAGGCGCCGTCTCCGGCGCCTGATTCATCAATTAAACAAATGTTCACGCGACGGTTAGCCTTTAATACCGTAGTGTTCCAGCATCGCGTCGAGCTGCGGCTCGCGGCCGCGGAATCGTTTGAACAGCTCCATTGGCTCTTCAGAGCCGCCACGGGTCAGGATGTTATCCAGGAATGACTGGCCGGTTTCGCGGTTGAAAATCCCTTCCTCTTCAAAGCGAGAGAAGGCGTCCGCCGCCAGTACGTCAGCCCACAGATAGCTGTAGTAACCCGCCGCGTAGCCGCCAGCGAAGATATGGCTGAAAGCGTGCGGGAATCGGCCCCATGATGGGCCCGGCAGCACGGCCACCTGCTTTTTGATTTCGGCGAGCGTTTCCAGCACTTTCGCGCCCTGCTCCGGGCTGAACTCGGCATGCAGGCGGAAATCGAACAGGCCGAACTCCAGCTGGCGCAGAATAAACATCGCCGCCTGGTAGTTTTTCGCCGCCAGCATTTTGTCGAGCAGCGCCTGCGGCAGCGGCTCGCCGGTCTCAAAGTGACCGGAAATAAACGCCAGCGCCTCCGGCTCCCAGCACCAGTTTTCCATAAACTGGCTCGGCAGCTCGACGGCATCCCACGGCACGCCGCTGATGCCCGCCACCCCTGGGGTTTCGACGCGGGTCAGCATGTGGTGCAGGCCGTGACCGAACTCGTGGAACAGTGTGATCACCTCATCGTGGGTGAAGAGCGCAGGTTTACCGTTCACCGGGCGGTTGAAGTTACAGGTCAGGTAAGCCACCGGCTTTTGCAACGAACCGTCTGCTTTGCGCATCTGGCCGACGCAGTCGTCCATCCATGCCCCGCCGCGTTTGTTTTCACGCGCGTAGAGGTCGAGATAAAAGCTGCCGCGCAGTTCGTTGTTCTCGTCATACAGCTCGAAGAAACGCACGTCCGGATGCCAGACGTCGATATCTTTACGCTCTTTTGCCGTGATGCCGTAAATGCGTTTCACCACCTCAAACAGGCCGCTGACCGCTTTCTGTTCCGGGAAGTAAGGGCGCAGCTGTTCGTCGCTGATGCTGTAAAGGTGCTGCTTCTGTTTTTCGCTGTAGTAAGCGATATCCCACGGCTGGAGATCTTCCACGCCAAAGTGCTCTTTCGCGAAGGCGCGCAGCTGCGCCAGCTCTTTCTCACCCTGCGGGCGGGCGCGTTTAGCGAGATCGGTGAGGAAATCGAGCACCTGCTGCGGGTTTTCCGCCATTTTGGTGGCGAGGGATTTTTGCGCGTAGTTCTCAAAGCCCAGCAGCTCTGCAAGCTCGTGACGCAGCGCGAGAATTTCCGCCATGACTGGGCTGTTATCCCATTTACCGGCGTTTGGCCCCTGGTCGGAGGCGCGGGTGCTGTAAGCGCGGTACATCTCTTCACGCAGCGGCTGGTTATCGCAATAGGTCATCACCGGCAGGTAGCTTGGAATGTCGAGCGTCAGCAGGAAGCCCTCCTGCTCTTTGGCTTGCGCCTGCGCTTTTGCCGCCGCCAGCGCGCTCTCCGGCATGCCAGCCAGCTCGGCTTCATCGGTGATCAGCTTCGACCAGCCCATAGTGGCGTCCAGCACGTTATTGCTGTAGGTCGAGCCCAGCTCAGAAAGGCGCGCGGCGATTTCGCCATAGCGTTTTTGCTTCTCTTTCGGCAGGCCAATGCCGGAAAGCTCAAAATCTCGCAGGGCGTTATCCACCGCTTTTTTCTGCGCGGTGTCGAGCGCCTGGTAATGCTCCCCGTCGCGCAAATTGCGGTAGGCCTGATAAAGCCCTTCGTGCTGGCCCACCCAGGTGCTGTATTCAGAGAGCAGCGGCAACGTTTGTTCGTAAGCTTCGCGCAGCTCCGGGCTGTTCTGGACAGAATTAAGGTGGCTTACCGGCGAGAAAAGGCGTCCCAGCCGGTCGTCCACTTCCGCCAGCGGCTGGCAAAGGTTGTCCCAGGTATAAGGCGCGCCCTGCGCTACCACGCTTTCCACTTTGGCGCGACAGTCCGCCAGCGCCTGGGTAACGGCGGGCACGACATGTTCAGGCTTAATCGCAGAGAAAGGCGGCAGCTCAAAAGGAGTCAGTAAAGGATTTGTCATAAGCGCAGTCCTGGTTAAAAAGGTAAGAGAAGCGCATCGTGCGGCGCCCGGTACGTTGTCTGTAGCATGGGGTTTAGTGTAGTTAATTTCAATGGCGCCAGGTGTTCGCAGGTGCTTATTGCTGCGATGCGCCACCACGCCGCGAAAGCCTTGCCAGGCGCAGCCGGATGCATCACCTTCTTCCCGCCTTAATACTTCTTTTACTTCACAGAGGCGTGATGAAAATAGTTTTAGCGCTGCCGTTAGCGGTGCTCATTATCATTTTTTCATCCACCCCTTCCGGCAGCGCAACCTGAGTCAAAAACGGCTTGCGGACATGGCAGAAAGAAGCGAGTGAAAAACGCGCTAATCCCAACGCCTGCATGCGCGAACTGACGCTCTTTTCGCGCTGATATATCAGGAGCGGACGGCGGCAGCGGTAATCCGTTGCGATCTGCGATAAACTATCGCCTGACCTCTTTTATTCCGGAATTCATCCCGCATGCTCAGTTATCGCCACAGTTTTCACGCCGGCAACCATGCCGACGTCCTCAAACACACCGTCCAGAGCCTCATCATTGAGTCGCTCAAAGAGAAAGAAAAACCTTTCCTTTATCTGGATACTCATGCGGGCGCCGGTCGCTATCAGCTCAGCGGCGAGCATGCCGAACGCACCGGCGAATATCTGGAAGGCATCGCCCGTATCTGGCAACAGGACGATCTGCCCGCGGAGCTGGAGCCTTATATCAACGTGGTGCAGCACTTCAACCGCAGCGGACAATTGCGCTATTACCCGGGTTCGCCGCTGATTGCCCGCCAGCTTTTACGTCCGCAGGACAGCCTGCAATTAACGGAGCTGCATCCGAGCGACTTCCCGCTGTTGCGCGGCGAATTTCAAAAAGATGAACGCGCCCGCGTGGAGCGCGCCGACGGCTACCAGCAGTTAAAAGCCAAACTGCCGCCGGTTTCCCGCCGTGGGTTAATCCTTATCGATCCGCCTTATGAAATTAAGACCGATTACCAGGCGGTCGTGAGCGGCATCAACGAAGGCTACAAGCGCTTCGCGACGGGCGTTTACGCGCTGTGGTATCCGGTTGTGCTGCGCCAGCAGATAAAGCGCATGTTCAACGACCTGGAAGCGACCGGCATCCGCCGCATTCTGCAAATTGAGCTGGCGGTGCGCCCGGACAGCGATCAGCGCGGCATGACCGCTTCCGGCATGATCGTTATCAACCCGCCGTGGAAGCTTGAGCAGCAAATGGCGAACGTGCTGCCGTGGCTGCACAAAACGCTGGTGCCGACAGGCACAGGCCACACCACGCTGAATTGGGTAGTGCCTGAATAAAAAAGGTTGCTTATTGCAACCATAGGCGCAAGCCAGACGCGCAAGGCGTACACTTAGCTAACTTTTTCGACGCAATTCAAGGAAACGGCCATGAGCAGACACTATGACTACCTCGCTATCGGCGGCGGCAGCGGCGGCATCGCATCCATTAACCGGGCGGCCATGTATGGCCAGAAATGCGCGCTAATCGAAGCGAAAGCGCTCGGCGGCACCTGCGTTAACGTCGGCTGCGTGCCGAAAAAGGTCATGTGGCACGCGGCGCAAATCGCGGAGGCTATTCATCTCTACGGTCCCGATTACGGCTTTGATACCACCGTCAACCATTTCGACTGGCAGAAGCTGGTTAACAGCCGCACTGCTTATATCGATCGCATTCATACCTCTTATGAGAATGTGCTGGGTAAAAACAATGTGGATGTGATAAACGGCTTCGCCCGTTTTGTCGATGCGCACACGGTTGAGGTAAATGGCGAGACGATCACGGCCGATCACATCCTGATCGCCACCGGCGGTCGTCCGGTGCAGCCAAACATTCCGGGCGCGGAATATGGCATTGATTCAGACGGCTTCTTTGAACTGGCGGAGATGCCGAAACGCGTCGCCGTGGTGGGCGCCGGGTATATTGCCGTGGAAATTGCGGGCGTCGTTAACGCGCTGGGCGCCGAAACGCACCTGTTTGTACGCAAACACGCGCCGCTGCGCACCTTCGACCCTATGATTTCCGAAACGCTGGTTGAAATTATGCAGGCGGAAGGCCCGCATCTGCACACCCACGCCACGCCGAAAGCGGTAATCAAAAACAGCGACGGCAGCCTGACGCTGGAACTGGAAGAGGGCCATTCGCAGACCGTGGATTGTTTGATCTGGGCGATTGGCCGCGAGCCGTCGAACGATAATTTCAACCTCGCGGTAACGGGCGTTAAAACCGACGAAAAAGGCTATATCGTTGTTGATAAGTTCCAGAACACCAGCGTGCCGGGCATTTACGCCGTGGGCGACAACACAGGCGCGGTGGAATTAACCCCGGTGGCCGTGGCCGCAGGCCGTCGTCTTTCCGAACGCCTGTTTAACAACAAGCCGCAAGAGCATCTGGACTACAGCAACATTCCGACCGTGGTGTTCAGCCATCCGCCCATCGGCACCGTTGGGCTTACCGAGCCGCAGGCGCGCGAGCAGTATGGCGATGAAAACGTGAAGGTTTATAAATCGTCCTTTACCGCCATGTATACCGCCGTCACCTCTCACCGCCAGCCGTGCCGTATGAAGCTGGTCTGCGTGGGCGAAGAGGAGAAAATCGTCGGTATTCACGGCATCGGCTTTGGCATGGACGAGATGTTGCAGGGCTTTGCCGTGGCGCTGAAGATGGGCGCAACGAAGAAAGATTTCGATAACACCGTCGCCATTCACCCGACCGCTGCGGAAGAGTTCGTTACCATGCGTTAAGCGTGAACGCGGTTTTGAATCAGGCTAAGAGCAGCGCTCTTAGCCTTTTTTATGGGTGTGAAATCCAGGGCTATCAGAACAGCAGCGAATAGTTCAGACCAAAGGTCCGGCCACGGCCCTGGTAAGCATACAGATCCGGGCTGCCGTAGGTCGGGCTGTAGAGCTTCGGCGCACGCTGGCCCCAGACGGTGGTGTAGTTTTTATCCAGCAGGTTTTCTACGCTAAAGCTCAGCTTGCCCAGCGGCAGCGCATAGCTGCTGAGAAAATCAATGGTGTTGTAGCCGTCGATTTTATTTCCCGCTTCGTCAGAAAGATCAAACGCTTGTTGAGATTGCAGGCGTAACGTCCAGTCGCCGGGCGCCCAGCCGATGTAAGCCGTGGCTTTCGACGGGCTGGCGGAATCTACCGTTAATTTTTCCCATTTCCCCGCCACGCGCGTTTCTGAACGGATGAGGTTAAAGGTGACGCCAGCGCTCCAGTCCGTCTCCGGCACAAAATAGTCCACGGCGCCTTCAAGGCCGTAAATACGGCGTTTGTCATCGTCCAGATTAATAGTCATGTCCGTCTTGTTAATGGAAATGGTTTTATCTGAAAGCGAATAATAGGCGGCAAGCTGGGTGCGAAGCGCATCGCCCGTGTAACGCCAGCCAAGTTCCCAGGCATTTACCTTAATACCATCCAGCCTGGAGTCGTTCACGTTGACGCTGTTTAACAGGTTATAGTGGCCGTTGCGTAACTGATAAGTGCCGGAACCGTAATACTTCGCCAGATCCGGGATTTCAAAGCCTTGGGAAAAGTTCAGCCATGCCTGCTGGCGTTCGGTCACATGCGCCAGCAGCCCGGCGTTAAACAGGAAATTGTTGTAGTCCGTTTTGCCGCCGGGCACGGCATCCGCCGAGCGGGCAAGCCCGGTTGCGATGCCTTGCTGCTGGGCATAACCGATAAAATCATCCACTTTATTTTCGGTGTACTGATAACGCACGCCGCCGCTCAGGGTAAAGAGAGGATTGATGTCGTAATTAGCCTGAAGGAAAGGCGCGAGGTTTGTGACGGAATAACCCGGGTAACGCCCTACGTTATAGGCGCTATCAAGCCGCATCCCGCCCGACTGGCTCGCTTTCGCCAGGTCGAAGAATTGTTGGTTAGCGTCGAAGGTTTCGTGTTCTGCGTCCACGCCCCAGGTGAGATCCAGCGCCTCGAACGGATTACTGTTAAGCGTCAGCTTGCCGCCCCAGAAATGGGTGTTTTGCTCCGAAGCGCCGATACTGGTCACGCCTGTTCTGCCAAGCGTCGGGAAGGGGTAAAAGGCGAGCTTCTCATCACGGTAAAACACCTGCGCAACCAGGTCCTGCCCCCAGAAATCGGTGTTGGAATACTGAAGGTTGATAAGATGACGTTCGGTGCCGGGAATACGGTCTGAATCAAGGTTGCTGCCGTTGCGCGCCTGGCCCTGGCCGGTGACGGCAGAAAAATTCTCACCAAGAAAGAGGCCATGTTCGCCGTCAGACTGGCTTTTATAAAACTGCGTCGTGAGCTGGAGCTGCTGGTGCTCGTCAATGTCCAGCGTGCCGGTGCCCATGACATCCAGCCGGTCAGAGTATTGCAGCCCGGTCTGGGTGTTATCGATAATGACTTCGTCCCCGTGACCGTCATACCAGCCGCCAAAGCGCTGGTAGGCCACGGAAAGACGACCGACGGCGTGCTCATTGCCGCCGCTCACCGCCGCCGCGACATTTTCATCATGGTCGTTATGGCTGTTAAACCCGCTCTTGCCGCCTACAGTAAGCTCAACCTGAGGCTCCGGCTGCCCTTTTTTAGTGACGATATTAATCAGCCCGCCGGTGCTTCCGCCGCCATAGAGCGAGGTCGCGCCGGAAATCACTTCAACGCGTTCAATGTTAAAAGGGTCGATGGCATCCAGCTGGCGACTATCGGTACGCGAAGAGTTAAGGCGTACGCCATCTACCATCACCATCATTGAGCGGCCGCGCATATTCATCCCGTAGTTTGTGCGCCCCTGGCTGCTCACATCCATGCCGGGGATCAGTTGCGCCAGCACATCTTTAAACTCTTTGCCGCCCTGCACCTGCTGCTGTAATTCTTCCCCTTCAATAACCCAGTTGGTTTGCGCCAGTTCAGTAACGCTGCGATGCGCGCGGCTGGCAGAGACAACGATGCGGTCGCTGTGCTCGTCCGCGGCATACGTTACAGGGCTTAAAAGCGTGAAAAAGCAGGGAGGTAGAAGGCAAAGATGCCGAATGTTCATTGTTTTTATTTCCATATCGTCAGGCGAAACTGCACAGGGGCTAAGAGCAGCGCTTCAGGCCGCTCGCCGTGCATGAGAATGTTTATCGTTATGATAATTATTCAACTAAACAAAGCAATATATTTTGCAACATTTCGTTTTATTTATTCACAATCAGCGTGGTTATTTCGATGCGGAAGTGAAGGCGATGATTCATCACGTTTTTACTGCGGCATGGCAATCAAATAACAGCGAGGAGCCGGGCGCAGCTCAGCGAGTCGGCTGGAAAAAGCACCGCAACCTGGGGCCACTGAGCTGAAAGAAGAAAATAACTAAAATTTTTCTGTAACTTTTCATCTTATTTTATATTAGTGATGCTTATATTTATTACTTGTTTTGTTCTTGCCTGACTTTTCTTTGACTTTCCTCTCCCCGCCACACTAAAAACTCACGAAACAATAAGCAGGATAATTTTTATAACTATTTACTTATTTTTCATAGGATTAATAAAAACTTCAGATTTTACTTAACTTAAATATTGCCTGAAATAGTCACCCCGGCTAATTTAATAAAGTAGCTTAATCAAATGGAGGGAGATTAAGGTTTGAAATGGACTGTACTCGAAACACTTGTTAGCCCGGAAACCGGCATGGCCTTTTCGCTGGTGGTTTCCGACCATAAAAACAAATTCATTCTGTGGCACTTGTATAGCGCCCGTATAAAGCCTGAAAAGTTTCTCTATATACATGCAGGCATTGCCTGGGTTTATGAAAGGGAACAGGTCAGCCGCATCCAGATTTACCGTGCCAATTTCTATTGCAGTAGCCTTTGGGAAAGCCTGAAAAAACACGCCGGTTGTGAAAAATATCTCACGGAAGACCAATGCACGTTTAAAAAGTTTTGCGTTATTTCTCCCTGCCCGCGTCATTTCCGCTAGCAGCGATAAGGTAAAGAGACCTGCTGCCAGGGTAACGCTCCGGCAGCCTGAAAAGATGACTCCTTAAGAATCAACTTAAGCGCCTGATTTAATTTCCTGATAGATTGCGCGCTGAATGGCAGCCCATTTCTTTGTCTGGGCGCCCGGGTTAGCCTGCTCGCGCAGCACCGCCTGGTCGAGATCGTATTTTTGCCGCTTTATGACGCCGGGCGTTATGCAAAAGCTTTTTAAAAACTGTTTGCGCATGGGGGTAAAAACGTCGCCCTGCGCCAGCGCGTGCCCCATCGTGGCGATCATGCGCCGACAGGGTTTTACTTCATTCATTTGCGCCCGGTGGCGCAACAGCAGGCTCAGGGCTTCATCCTGTCTTGCCGCCAGCGCCTGCTCTGTCCATGCCACCTGCCAGTTCATGCCGCCATCAAGAAAGAGTTGTACGACATCCGCCTCGTTGCGGTCGATGGCGGCGCGGAAATGGCTTTCATCCCAGCGTATTCCTCTGCGGCTGAGTTTGTCGCGCGGCGTTTCGTTGATTTGCACCGGTATCGGGGCGTCGGCGCTTTCTGACGCGGCCTGGTTAACGCTCTGCGCGGTCTGAGGCGGGTTAACCTGATCGCTGGCCAGATAAAGCGCGCCTAACGCCACTGCGATAAACGCCACGCCCGTAACGCCCCACAGCACGGTGGCGGCGAGCTGCCGCGGGTCGCGCTGAATATCCTGCCGCTGTGCGCCGGGGCGCTCAATGGTATCGCGAAGGTCGAAGATATCGCCGCCGACGGCGCGATTTTTCTGCGCCGCGTCGTCAAAAAACGCCGAAAGTTTTGCTGTTTCCAGCGCCATAAGCGCCTGCGGGTTAACGTTAACGCGTCCTTTTGCAAAGGCCTCCTGAACCGGCCCGGCAATCGCCGAACAGAACGCGTCGAGCGTGGTCATCTGGACGGTGGTTAACGGCTGCTGCTGCACAGCGGCATTGCGGATAACGCGAATATCATCCAGAAATGTTTGCAGCGTTTTACGCGGTTCGACAAAGAGCGTTAGCGAGTCGGCGGAATTGAAAATACGTTCGTAATGCTGCGCATACTCTTTTTTATCGATGACCAGCAAGGCGAGTTCGCTGAATAACATGCCGCTCAGCACGTCGCCCTGCTTGCCAAGCTTCAACCAGCGGCGCACTTTATCCGCGCCAGTCCGCTGCTTCAGGTGATTAATTAACTGTTGTTGATCCGGCCAGGCCTGCGTCACCAGGCCTTTCAGGGTCAATTCCAGCGCGCGTAGCTGCTGCATCGCCTGCTGCTGCGCGGCTTCATTAGTCACTGGAAGCTCAGTGGAGTAATCAAGCTTCGGCTGGTTTTCGCGCAACCGCTCCAGACACGCCACAAAGCGCAGCGCGGCAAACAGCTGGTTCTGGCTTACTGGCTGACCGCTTTCATATTGCGGCGCGACCTGCTGCAAATGGCGCAGGCGCAAAGTGAAGCGGGACATCTCAACATCGTCCAGATTGAGTTTGCGTCCTACCATTGCCCAGCTCCCGGCGTTAAGGCGCGCCTGCTCAAGCTGTTGTGAAAACCACTGCGGATCCTTGCCTTCCGCGACCTTGATATCAAGCAGAGTCAGAATACCCACCGACGCCTGACGAATAACGCCAAGCGCGGCTTCGAAAGTTTCGCGTACAGATTGCTGTGTGGAACGAGTCATACCGCGTCCTCTTGCGGAGCAATAGTTGCCGTTTCGCTAACGGAATTCGCTCGCCTTTTTCAGGCTTATTGTTATTGCCGATTTTTCCTGTTTTACAGGCTGTTAACTAAAATAGCTGAAAATTGCGGAAATTAAAGTGACGGCGATAGCGTCGGCCAGTTAGTCCGCCTGCATGACCCGGTGAAGAAATTCGCCCATGGTGCGCAACGCCTCCTCGCTTCGCGGCCCGTAGGGAAGCGCATAATTCAGCCGCAGGCAATTTCGATATTTGCCGGAAGCCGAAAAAAGGCTGCCCGGGGCGAGGTGGATGCGCAACCGTTGCAGCTCCTCTGCATGACGCGTTAAATCCACCTCTTCCGGCAGCTCCACCCACATGAGGAAACCGCCCTGCGGACGGCTAACGCAAATACCATCAGGAAAGTAATGACGCACCTTGCAGCTTAACGTTTCATAATTACGCTGGTAATGCTGGCGAATGCGGCGCAAATGACGATGGTAGTGGCCTTCGCGAATAAACGCGGCGATAGCCAGCTGTGTAACGGGCGTGGAGGTGCTGGTCGCTATGTATTTACGGTGCAGAACGCGATCGTAGTAACGCCCCGGCGCAATCCAGCCTGTGCGCAGCCCGGGCGACAGGGTTTTGGAAAACGAACTGCACAACAGTACGCGCCCATCAATATCCAGTGATTTAATCGTCGGCGGACGCGGATACTCCCACGCCATGTCGCCATAAACGTCATCTTCTATCAGCGCAATGTCATAGCGCTCAGCGAGGCAGAGCACCGCGCGCTTACGCGCCAGCGGCATGTTAAACCCCAGCGGGTTATTGCACGTCGGCACCAGCAGCACCGCTTTGATGGGCCATTGCTCAAGCGCCAGTTCAAGCGCCTCCACGCTCATACCCGTTTGCGCATCGGTAGGAATTTCTATCACGCGCAGGCCAAGCCCGCGCAGCGTCTGTACGGTGCCGTGAAAAGAAGGCGATTCTACCGCCACAATGTCGCCCGCCTGGCAAAGCGAGCTAATGGCGAGAAACAGCGAGCCATGGCAGCCATTGGTGGCGATAATCTCCTCGCTGCTGATTTGCGTGCCGCCGTCGAGCATCAGCCGCGCTATTTGCTCGCGCAGTTCGAGTTTTCCCGCCAGGTCGTCATAGCTAAAAAGCGCTTCCACGCGGTGCGGGGGTACCGGGCGGTTTAACTCACGCCACAGCGGTTTCAGCGTGGGAAGGGTGAGGTCTGGCGAACCGCCGCCAAAGGGGAAGATACTTTTATCCTTGCGAACCTCCAGCAACGCCAGCACTTCGCTCCATTGCGGCACCTCAACCGGGCGCTGTACCGGTCGGGAAAGCTTCGGCATAGGCGGTTCGGCTTTTTGCGGCGCGACAAAATAGCCGGAACGCGGTTGCGGCACGATAAGCCGCCGCTCTTCCAGCAGATGATAAGCCTGCTGGACCGTGCTGATGCTAACGCCATGTTCCTGGCTCAGGGTTCTGACGGAAGGCAGCCGCTCGCCTTGCTGGTAAAGCCCCTGCTGTATACGTTGCCCCAGGAGGTCGGCGAGGTGCTGATAGCGCGTCATACTGTATCCCTGTTGGTTGTCATACAGCGCCAGAAACCAATACAGATCTGGCGCATTTTTGCCATTCAGTCTCTGTTATGCCGCTTCTGTATGGTAAAGAAAAGGATTTTGTGCGTCTGTATTACGCCGGTGCAAAAGCCGACCATGAAAGCTCCAGCCAAAGAGGAGCTTGATCATGGAATTTCACGAAAACCGCCCGTTACGTCCTTTCTACGGTTTTGTTTTGCTGGCGCGCTTTATCCGCAGCGCCTGGCGGCGCCATCAGACGCGTCGCCTGCTAAGCCGTCTTGATGACGACAAGCTCAGGGATATCGGCCTGCGGCGGGAAGATATCGACCTTCATTAATCGCCCGCGCTGCTGCGTTAATAAACTAATGCAGAAATGATTTTTTGATGCGAGAGTACAAGACCGCCTGCCGCTTCAGATAACTAAAAGGATAATTCATGCAGCTTGATAATATTCCCTTTGGCATTACCGACTGGGCAACCCTTCCCGTTACCGAGCACCCTGGCATTACCGGCAAGGCGCTCTGGCGAACCCAGCAGTTCGGCGCAGTGCGCGTGCGCATGGTGGAATATACGGCGGGTTATCTGGCCGATCACTGGTGTCATAAAGGGCATATCCTGCTCTGCCTTAGCGGCGAACTGCATACGGAACTGGAAGATGGCCGCCGTTTCGTGATGACGCCAGGCATAAGTTATCAGGTGGCGGATAACGCCGAAGCGCACCGCTCTTCCACCACAGCCGGCGCCACGCTGTTTATTGTGGATTAACACGATGCTGACTTTCACCACTGCCCGTCTCGCTTATCGTCAACTCAACCAGGACGACTGGCCGTTTTTCCTTTCCCTGCAACGCGATGAAACCGTGATGCGCTACATGGCCGATCAGGGGAGCGAAGAGGAAATTTACGCCGCGTTTTCTACGCGTCTGCCGGTATGGTCGCCGGAAAGCCGCCACTGGCTCGGTCTGCTGATAAGCGACAAGGCCAGCGGCGAGCCGGTAGGCGTAACCGGTTTTATCCGCCGTGAAGAGGATAAAGCCGAAGTGGGTTACCTGCTGGCGAAGCGTCACCACGGCCTGGGTTATGGCTATGAGTCGTTGCGCGCAGTATGCGATCTCGCCTTTAAACAGTGCGGTATCCGCAAGCTTGTCGCCACGGTAACAGAGGGCAATGTCGCTTCGCGCAGGCTGCTGGAAAAAGTCGGTTTCCAGCTGGAAGGTACGCTGCGGGAGAATTATTTCCTTCAGGGCCGCTGGCAGGATGACTGGGTGTTCGGCCTGTTAAACCAGGAATATTGTTAACGGCGTTTTCTTCTCCTTGTGCCAGGCTTAAAACATGTGACCCTGAGCCAATGCTAAGGAGAAGTATGAAAAAGGCACTTATCATCGCTGCATTTACTACCCTGTTTACGCTGCCTGCCGTCGCTGATGATCAGCCGGGGCTGAAAACGGGCGATGCGCCGCCGCCGCCGCATAAAATCGACAGCGGCTATCGCGGCGCGGAAACGCACAAAACCATGTCAATCAAAGAAGCCAAAGAGATGCATGACGGCGCTTCCGTTTCGTTTCAGGGCAACCTGATCCAGAAAAAAGGCAACGACATGTATGTATTTCGCGATAAATCGGATCAGATTGACGTGATGATCCCTATGGCCGTGTTTGAAGACCGTCAGGTTGAACCCGACCAGCTGATCACCATTAACGGTACGCTGGATAAGAAACAGCAGCCGCCTGTCGCGCGCATTGATCGCCTTATCAAAGAGTAAAATGAAGCATCTGTCCTTAAGGGACAAAAGCTGGCGTTCCCCTTGCGGGAGCCGATAACGAAAAACGGGTGGCGCTGCGCCACCCGTTTTTTTGCGTGCTTTATAAGAACATGCCGCCGGAAACTTCAATTCTCTGCGCGTTCATCCAGCGAAGCTCATCGCTAAGCAGCGCGGCGATAGCGTCGCCGATGTCATCCGGCAAGCCCACCCGCCCCAGTGCCGTTTGCGAGGCGATAGCGCGGTTCATCTGTTCGTTATCACGTACCACGCCGCCGCCGAAGTCGGTCTCAATGGCGCCTGGGGCGATGATGTTGACCGAGATCCCCCGTTCGCCCAGCTCTTTAGCCTGATAACGGGTCAGAACTTCCATTCCCCCTTTCATCATGGCGTAAGCCGCTTTACCCGGCAGCGCAAAACGCGCCAGCCCGCTGGAAACATTGAGAATGCGCCCGCCATTTTTTATCAGCGGCAGCAGTTGCTGCGTAAGGAAAAACGGCCCTTTAAGATGGATGCGCATCATCTCATCAAACTGCGCCTCGCTGGTCTCAGCAAACAGCACATCAATGCCCGTTCCGGCGTTGTTTAATAAATAGTCGAAACTATCACGCTGCCAGACATCTTTAAGCTGCGCTTTCACCTCTTTAACGAAATCAGGGAAGGTGCGGCTTTCGGCGACATTCAGCTGCAATGCCACCGCTTTTACCCCTTTTAACTCAATTTCGCTGACAACTTTTTCCGCTTCCTGACGCTGGCTGTTGTAGGTCAGGATAATACTGATTCCGCGTTCAGCCAGCTTCAGCGCCGCGTTTTTGCCTAAACCGCGGCTGCCGCCCGTTACGATTGCGATACGTTGCGTCATAAAACCCCCTTCTTTGCCGTTGCAGTGATTGAGAGAAAGCTTATTAGCTGATAAAAAAACAATAAATATGCTGGATTGCGTTTCACTGTTTCAATAACAACAACAATGAGCCGTTCCCATGGATAAAATTCACGCAATGCAACTCTTCGTGCGGGTCGCGGAACTGGAAAGCTTTTCCCGCGCCGCCGAAACGCTAGGCTTGCCCCGGGGCAGCGTTTCCCGCCAGGTTCAGGCGCTGGAGGCCGCGCTTGGCGCAAGGCTTCTGCACCGGACAACCCGGCGCGTTCAGCTCACTCAGGATGGTCTGGTTTACTACGAACGCGCCCGCGATCTGCTGGCTAATCTGGATGAACTTGACGGCCTTTTTGTTCAGGATCCGGCGAGCGTAAGCGGAAGGCTTCGCGTCGATATGCCAGTAGGCGTGGCGAAAAATCAGGTTATCCCTCGTCTGCCCGCTTTTTTACAGCAGTACCCCGGCATTGAAATAGAGCTTAGCAGCAGCGACCGGCTGGTGGACGTTGTGCGCGAAGGCTTTGACTGTGTGGTGCGGGTCGGCCAACTAAAAGAATCGGGGCTGGTGGCGCGCCCGCTCGGCAAACTGACGCAGGTGAATTGCGCAAGCCCGGACTATCTCGCGCGTTTCGGCTATCCGCAAACCCTGGAAGATCTTGCCACGCATGCGCTGGTGCATTATGCCGCTAACCTTGGCGCCCGCCCGCAGGGGTTTGAAGTCTGGAGCGATAACGAAACCCGGTGGGTTAAAACGGGCGGCGTGCTGACCGTCAACAGTACCGAAACTTACCACGCCGCCTGCCTCGCCGGGCTTGGCATTATTCAGGTGCCCCGCATCGGGGTCACAGAAGCGCTGCGCAGCGGCGCACTGATTGAAGTTTTACCGCAATATCGCGGCGCGCCGATGCCCGTTTCGCTGATTTATCCTCACCGGCGCAACCTGTCGCGCCGGGTGCATCTTTTTATGGAATGGCTCAGCGGAGTAATGAAAAGTTACGTTGATTAGCGTCAGGCTATACTTTTGGTTATGTCGATTAACACAATAAGGAATTGCTTCTGATGACGACACCGGAGAAGCCTGCAAAACGTCCAACGGAAGACCTGGATTACAAACCCGTCCCGCAGCTTGATACCCGCACGCCGGAGGAGAAAAAAGCGGAGCCGAAAGATAAAGGCGACGGCCCTGTCGCCGCCGTGACCGAGACGGTGGAAAAGCTGGAGCGCCGGCCCATGATCGCCCACCTTATTCGCGCGACAGAACGGTTTAACGACCGGCTGGGCAGCCAGTTTGGCGCGGCAATCACCTATTTCTCTTTCTTATCGATGATCCCTATCCTGATGGTCTCTTTTGCGGCGGCGGGGTTTATCCTGGCTTCTCACCCCACGCTGTTACAGGACATTTTCGGCAAGATCTTCATGAACGTGAGCGATCCGACGCTCGCCAAAACGCTGCAAAGCAGTATTAACGCCGCTGTGCAGCAGCGTACCACGGTCGGTATTGTCGGACTCGGGGTGGCGCTCTATTCCGGCGTAAGCTGGATGGGCAACCTGCGTGAAGCGATCCGCGCGCAGTCACGCGACGTCTGGGAGCGCGGCTCGCAGGATGAGGAAAAATGGTGGCTGAAATACCTGCGCGATTTTATTTCGCTGATAGGGCTGCTGGTGGCGCTGGTGATCACGCTTTCCATCACGTCCATTGCAGGCTCCGCGCAGGAGGCGATTATTCGCTGGCTTTATCTTGATTACATTCCATGGCTAAAACCGGTCTGGCATCTGATTGGCCTGGCGATTTCTATCTGCGCCAACTTCCTGCTCTTTTTCTGGATTTTCTGGCGGCTGCCGCGTCATCGCCCGCGTAAAAAAGCGTTGATTCGCGGTTCGCTTATTGCCGCAGTAGGGTTTGAAGTGATCAAAGTGATCATGACTTACACCCTGCCTTCGCTGGTGACGTCGCCTTCCGGCGCCGCGTTTGGGTCGGTGTTAGGGCTGCTGGCATTCTTCTACTTCTTTGCCCGCCTGACGCTCTTTTGCGCTGCCTGGATAGCCACCGCGCAATATAAAGACGACCCGCAAATGCCGGGCAAACGCTTTAAGTAAAACCTCTGGCGGGTTGAAAAAACTGACTTTTTTTCACCCGCACGCTTAACTTCAGCATATAAATCCACCCTGTAACTTTTATTTAACCAAAAACCAGTTTTATCCACTGATTTTTAAAAACCGTGAAGCATTTCATAGAAGATATTCTTCTGGCCCGAAAATTATCCGCTTTTTGCCTGTTTTTTGCGCAGCAGCGCCCCGGACGGCGCGTTGAAATGTCGCTTTTGCTGTGACTAATATGGTTGTCCGACGGTAAAAAATAAGAAAATTCTATGCAAGCATCACTCGCAACGACTCTGGAAAACGACCAGGAAGCCACGCCGGTAAACTCTCGCGGAAAAGTGGTTATCGCCTCGCTCATTGGCACCGCCATCGAGTTCTTCGACTTTTATATTTACGCTACTGCGGCGGTGATCGTATTCCCGCACATTTTCTTCCCGCAGGGCGACCCGACGGCCGCCACGCTACAGTCGCTTGCCACCTTCGCTATCGCCTTTGTCGCCCGCCCGATTGGCTCAGCCCTGTTTGGTCACTTTGGCGACCGCGTAGGCCGTAAGGTGACGCTGGTAGCCTCCCTGCTGACGATGGGCATCTCTACGGTGCTGATTGGCCTGCTGCCTGGCTATGAAAGCATTGGCGTGCTCGCGCCGCTGCTGCTGGCGCTGGCGCGCTTCGGCCAGGGCCTGGGTCTTGGCGGCGAATGGGGCGGCGCTGCGCTGCTGGCCACCGAAAACGCGCCGCCGCGTAAACGCGCGCTGTATGGCTCTTTCCCGCAGCTTGGCGCGCCCATCGGCTTCTTTTTCGCTAACGGCACTTTCCTTCTGCTCTCCTGGCTGCTGACTGACGAGCAGTTCATGAGCTGGGGCTGGCGCGTACCTTTTATCTTCTCCGCCGTGCTGGTGCTGATTGGCCTTTATGTGCGCGTTTCTCTGCATGAAACGCCGGTTTTCGCCAAAATCGCCAAAGCGAAGAAGCAGGTGAAAATCCCGCTGGGTACGCTGCTGACAAAACATGTGCGCGTAACGGTGCTCGGCACCTTTATTATGCTGGCTACCTATACCCTGTTTTACATCATGACGGTCTATTCCATGACCTTCAGCACTACGCCAATAGCGCAGGGCGGCCTGGGCTTTTCGCGCAACAGCGTGCTGTGGATGCTGATGATGGCGGTAATCGGCTTTGGCGTAATGGTGCCGATTGCGGGCCTGCTGGCAGACCGTTTTGGGCGTCGTAAAAGCATGATTACCATCACCACGCTTATTCTGCTGTTCGCGCTGTTTATCTTCCCGCCGCTGCTTGGTTCCGGTAGCCAGACGCTGGTTATGGCTTACCTGCTGATTGGTTTAAGCCTGATGGGCCTGACCTTCGGGCCGATGGGCGCGCTGCTGCCGGAGCTGTTCCCGACCGAGGTGCGTTATACCGGCGCGTCTTTCTCCTATAACGTCTCCTCGATTCTGGGCGCGTCGGTAGCGCCCTATATCGCCACCTGGTTGCAGGCGAATTACGGCCTGACCTGGGTGGGGATCTATCTGGCGGCGATGGCGGCATTAACGCTGATTGCTCTGATTGCCACACACGAGACGAGCAACCAGTCGCTGTAATTACGCGGCGTTAGCAAAAAAGGGGCTGCCAGAAGGCAGCCCCTTTTTGTTTACGTCCGCAGCGGGTTTACCAAGGCGCCGGCAAGGCATACAACGTTATCGGCCGCCGCCTCCCCTTACTTCTTCATCTGCGACAGAATATTGCCGCACTGGTTCTCGCTGCCTTCGGAAGGAGAAATCAGCGCCAGCAGCGCGGCGGCTGGGGTTACCAGCGTGGCGAGCGCGGCGGCTACGGCGCCGCGGGCAATCAGCGGCCCCGCCTTCACACCATAGTCCGGGTTTTTAAAGGTGCCGCGCACGTAAAGCGGCGAACGCAGCGTAACGATACGCACCCCTTTGCTTTCCGGGTTGATGGTAAGGTCCAGACGCTCGTTGGCGAAACTGGTGGTGCCGGTAATGTTGATTAACGCATTTTCCGTGTCGAAGGCGAAAATCTGCGGACGGGCGACGCCGTTGACCAGATCAAGGTTCGCCGCCGCGCAGTTCACTCTTACCTCTTCGTCGCCGAAAATCTGGCCGACCACGAAGTTACCCACGTTAAGACCGAGAATTTCCATCAGGTTACGGCTGATAAGCCCGTCGTTCATCAGCAATTTCAGGTTGCCATTGCTTGAGCCGAGCAGCGCGGCGATTGAGTTGCCGGTACCGCGAAAATCCGCGTCGCCGTTAAGCTCGCCCAGGGTTTTTTGCATCAGCTCTACATCCGGCATCAGCTGTTTGAGCTTCAGGCGGCGCGCCTGAATATCCGCCTCGCCGCGCATAGGCGATTTCCTGCCGTCGAGGTGAATATTGGAAGCAATGGTGCCGCCCGCCATACCGAACTTCAGCGGACGCAGGCGCAGGTCGCCATTTGTCAGGATGATATGCGTGGTGAGATCGCTCAGCGGCAGGCTGGCGCTGTGCTCAATGCGGCGGCCTTTAAAGCGCACATCGGCATCCATCACATCCCATTTATCGGTCTCAAACTTGTCATAAGGCAGCACTTTGTCAGCCGGCTGCGCCGATTTTTCGCCTTTACGCTGCTCAGAGCGCTTGCTCTTATCGGCATCTTTACCGGAATCGACGCCAATAAGCGGCCCCAGATCCGCCAGACGCAGCTGGCGCGATTCGAGATCGCCTTCCAGCTTCGGTCTTGGCTCGCCTTTGGTATAAGTGAGCGAACCGTGAATATCGCTGTCGCCGATGCGGCCATTAAAACCGCGGTAATCGTATGTCGATGTCTTCTCGCCGATTTTCGCCACCAGGCGGCCATCGGTTTCAAACGGCGGCGTATCCGGCAATAACACGCCGGTAAGTTCATAAAGCTCGCCCAGCGAATCGCCGGCGAATTTCAGTTTCAGATCGACGCCGCCCATGTTCATTGGGTCGTTAACCGTACCGACAAAGGCCACGCGGGTGTTGCCGGAGCGTAAATCCGCCTGCACCGGGAACGGCGTGCCTTCGCTCCTGAGCGCCAGCATGCCGCCGATTTTGCCTGTGCCTTTAACCGACTGGCCGTTGTAACGGCCTTCCGCTTTCAGGCCAAAAACGTAGTCGCCCACTTTGCCTTTGCTGTCTTTTTCTTCTGCCCCGGTGACTTCATTGAAAGGCAGCGGCTTGCCCAGCGGATCGACGGTAATGTTCACATCGGCGCGGCTTAGCTTGTCGTTAATGGAGATGTGGCCTTTATCGAACAGGATGTTGTCGAGTTTGAAAGACCAGGCGGAAGGCTGCGCGTTCTCTTCTTTTTTATCGCTGTTGGCGAGGTTAAACGTCCAGTTGTTATTTTTTTCCGACAGGCGTATCAGGCGAGCGTCCGGCTGCACCAGCTTAATCCAGGGGATGTACACCGTTTTGGTCAGCAGCGCCAGCGGCGCGAGCGTCGCTTCCACGCGCGGCAAATGCACCATGGTCACTTCAGGGATCTCAGGCGGGTTTCCCAGAATGATGTCTTCGGCGTGTACATGCGGCCAGGGCACCCAACTGCGCCAGCCCTTCTCTTCTTTGCTGCGTTCCCACACCACGCCGAGATCGCCGCGAATAGCGAACGGACGGTTCAGTTCAGTGGAGACTTTCTCGTTGATGGTCGGTTTTAACCGGTTCCAGTCAAAAGTGGCGATAACGATGATTAAAATCACAATCAGCAACAAGAAGATCCCTGCTACCGCACTGATAATTTTGCCTGTTTTTGTCATTTCCGCGCCTTCCCTCTCTACCTTGCCTTAAGTAAAGATAGTTTAGGGAGACGGAAACAACATCAGGAAAGTCTTAGCATTACGCGCTCCAGCGAGTCAAAAGAGACCGGGCGGGAGAGAAAATAGCCCTGTGCGGCAAGCGCTGGCGAAGCCTGAACATCGCGCCACTCCTCTTCTGTTTCGACGCCTTCGACAATCACCCCTTCGCAGTAGCGGTTCATCAGTTGCAACAGCAGCGTAAAGAGATTTTGCCCTTCAGGCGTTTTGCGCAGCATCATGAACAGTTCGCGCGCCACTTTAATGTAGTCGTACCGCACTTCGCTCAGCGCGGAGAAATTCGCCATGCCGGTGCCGAAATCATCCAGCCACAGCGGCCCAAGTTCGCAGACGCTGGCGAAAGAGGAGTTCTCCGGCAGGCGGATATGCTCTACCAGCTCAAAACGGACCCATGTCAGCCGGTTAGCCCGCTCCAGCAGTTCGCTATGCTCGCGCATCAGCAGCAGCGTAGGGCCGTCGATATTCACCGACGCCAGCACCTGGTTTTGCTGGAAAAAAGCCGCGCGCGCTTCCAGCACTGACAATTGCTCTTCAACGACCCTCATGCGCTGACGTACGGACAGCTCGGCAAAATAACGGTCGGGCGGAATACGCCGCTCCGGCTCGCCGGGATGGGTGACGACCGTCAGCAGCTCCACTGCCAGCAAGCGACCATCTGTTTTATAAATGGGTTGATAGGTATAGGCGCGCTCACACTGCAACCAATAACGCCGCGCCTGGAAATCTTCAATACTCGCGGCAGGCATAGGTAGCCGTTGAGTGACCTGTGTTAACTTCATCGTAATCGTCCTGTTAAACGTGTTAGCTATCCTGGACTCGCCAACGAATTATCGGCCCGCCAGGTGAGAACTTTATGTTCAATCTCTGCCTGTTTATGAATCACTCTTTTTTGCAGACTTTCAAAATACCTATCTGGCTCAAATAAATATCGGAACGATGTTTTAAAATGTTTGACGGATTTATCAGCGAAGCACACACTGACTTTCATTTTCTTTGTACGGGTTCTTCACTATGTCTTTGCAAAAAATTGCCGTGATTGGCGAATGCATGATTGAACTGTCGCAAAAAGGCGCGGAGGTTAACCGCGGTTTTGGCGGCGATACGCTTAACACTTCGGTTTATATCGCGCGTCAGGTGGCGCCAACCGCCCTCTCCGTGCATTACGTTACCGCGCTGGGCCAGGATAACTTCAGCCAGCAGATGATTGACGCGTGGCAGGCAGAATATGTGAAGACCGACCTGACGCAGCGGATGGAAAACCGTCTGCCGGGCCTTTATTACATCGAAACCGACGCCAGCGGCGAGCGCACCTTCTACTACTGGCGCAACGAAGCGGCCGCGCGCTACTGGCTGGAAAGCGACCAGGCGCCAGCGATTTGCGCTGAACTGGCGGGCTTTGATTACCTCTATCTGAGCGGCATCAGCCTTGCCATACTCAGCCCGCAAAGCCGCGAGAAGCTGCTTGATTTGCTGCGCAAGTGCCGCGCCAACGGCGGCAAAGTCATTTTTGACAACAACTATCGCCCGCGCCTGTGGGCGAGCCGCGAAGAGACGCAGCAGGTTTATCAGCAAATGCTGAGCTGCACCGATATCGCCTTCCTGACGCTGGATGACGAAGATGCCCTGTGGGGCGAAAAGCCAGTAGAAGAGGTGATTGCGCGCACGCATGCGGCGGGCGTACAGGAAGTGGTTATCAAACGCGGCGCTGAGTCCTGCCTGGTGGCAATTCAGGGGGAAGCGGTACTGGAAGTGCCGGCGGTTAAACTGCCGAAAGAGAAAGTTATTGATACCACCGCAGCGGGCGACTCTTTCAGCGCAGGCTACCTGGCGGTGCGTCTGACCGGCGGCAGCGCGCAGGAGGCGGCGCAACGCGGACACCTGACCGCCAGCACCGTTATCCAGTATCGCGGGGCGATTATTCCCGCCTCGGCGATGCCGGCCTGAGGCAATAAAAAAGCGCCCTGAGGCGCTTTTTTTGTTTTACTGCCCTGGCGGGATATCCGTCACATCCTGGTGCGTCTCTTCCGTTGTTACCGGCGCGGCGACAGGCGTCATAATTTTATCCCACGTCGCCTGCAACTCCTGCATGTCATACTCCGGCTCGCCCTTAGGCTGCAACAGGATAAGCGACATGGTCTGCGAAAGCTGTTGGCGCAAATCCTGATTTAGCTGGTCGAGGGTCAGACTGCTCAGGAAACTCTGGCGCAGCTTCTGGTACTGCTCCGGCGCGATATCCACCACCTGGTTTTGCAAAGAACGCATTCGCTGGTTGATAAGAATGTCGGTGTCAGTGCGCGCGTACGTAGCGAACAGCTTTTGCAGCTCCAGCTTTTTCTGCGCGATAAGCGCGTTAAATTCATCTTCCGACAGGCCATTACCACGCACGTTCGCCAGTTCCCGGGCGACCAGCGCAAGGTTGCTGTTAAGCTTGTCCGTCGGCGATTCAACGTTGATGGCGCACTGGGCGCGCTGGAACAACACGCGGCAGTCAAAGCCGATGCCGATATCTTTAATGCTGTTTTTGCTTAAATTCTGCTGCACGTGCCAGAACAACGCTTCGCGGGCGAGATCGGCGCGCCAGTAGCGTTGCAGCGCCGCGGATTCGCGAATCGGCTGCCAGGGGGTATCCCACATAATGGAGAGGCGATCCTGGCGCACCATATCGGTCATGATGCTGACCGGCTCATGGCGCAGCGGGGAAAGCGTGGGCACCGGCGCCGGGGTTTCGCGCTTGCCTTTCAAATCGCCGAAGGTTTTGTTGATCTGTTCCGCTACCGCGCGGCTGTCGATGTTGCCGACGACGATAAGCGTCATCGCATCCGGTGTGTACCACTTCTGATAAAACGCTTTCAGCTGGTTCGCATCTACCGGCTGGCGAATGTCATCTGCCGGATCGTGGCCCAGTAGCGTCGAACCTTTCAGGCGGTAGCGCCACCAGCCCTCTTTGGTATCGATGGGTGATGTGACCACCATATCCTGGCCCTGAAGCGCTTTGTTGATGCTCTCAGGCGTGATTTTGGTTTGCCCTGCGGCGTCGGCGAGGTAAGTCAGCGCTTCTTTGAGTAAATCGTTACGGTTGTTCGGCAGGCTGAGATTAAACAGCGTGGTATCGTAAGAGACGATAACCGGCGGCAATGGGCGCTTAGGATCGATGCTTTGCTGCCACAACGAGCGGGCCTGGGTAGGCTGTAAACTGCCGCTTTGGGTCAGCGCAAGGCGCGGCAAAAAGCGGCTGAAACCGCTCTGCTGGGTGCTTTCCGTAAGCGAACCGGTATTAACGGAGAGGCGAATTTCCACGCGGTCGCTGGGGCGTTGCGGCGTCGCCAGCACCTGCCACTGGAAACCGTTCGCCAGCGTGCCTTGTTGCCAGGCCGGGTCGGGCTGGAGCGCTTCTGCCTGCACGTAGCCAGTCGCGGCTATCATCAGCACGCTCCCGGCGAAAAGACGAATTTTAGTGCCCTGCATGTGTACCCCTGATCAACATTCCTGGTTAAAAATCATTCAAACGATGGCTCGTCGCGTACGCAAGCCATCAAAGGTGACGTCAGAACTTCTCGTTTGACCGCGAAATTATCAAAACGTCACGCAATAAAGTGAAATAAAAGCCAATTATGCGCAGGGGCCCGCGGCCGAGGCAAGCGGCAGCGGGCAGAAGAGTGAGATCAGGAGGAGATTTGTTGCGGTTGGCTGTCGCGTTTTTTATGGTTGAGCGTCGCATCAAGCTGTTTTTCATCCAGCTGTTTAACCCACTTAGCCACCACGATGGTCGCCACGCCATTGCCGACCAGGTTAGTGAGCGCGCGCGCTTCCGACATAAAGCGGTCGATGCCGAGGATCAGCGCCAGCCCCGCTACCGGCAGGTGGCCTACCGCCGATATGGTCGCCGCCAGCACGATAAATCCGCTGCCGGTTACCCCCGCCGCGCCTTTTGACGAGAGCAGCAGCACCACCAGCAACGTTATCTGATGGAAAATGTCCATATGGCTGTTTGTCGCCTGGGCGATAAACACTGCCGCCATCGTCAGGTAAATAGAGGTGCCGTCGAGGTTAAAGGAGTAGCCCGTCGGGATAACCAGCCCCACCACCGACTTCTTACAGCCGAGTTTCTCCATTTTATCGAGCATGCGCGGCAGCGCCGATTCTGAAGAAGAGGTGCCCAGCACAATCAGCAGCTCTTCTTTGATATAGCGGATGAATTTGAAAATATTGAAGCCCGTCGCGCGCGCGATGGCGCCCAGCACCACCACCACAAACAGAATGCAGGTGATATAGAAACAAACAATCAGTTGGCCAAGCTGCACCAGCGTGCCGACGCCATATTTGCCGATGGTGAAGGCCATCGCCCCGAAAGCGCCAATCGGCGCGAGGCGCATGATCATATTGATGATGCCGAAAATAACCTGCGAGAAGCTCTCGATCACGTTGAAAATCAGCTGGCCGTTTTTGCCAAGGCGATGCAGCGCAAAACCAAACAGCACGGCGAACAGCAGCACCTGTAAAATATTGCCGCTGGCGAACGCGCCGATAACGCTGCCGGGGATCACATCCAGCAGGAAGGCGACCACGCCCTGCTGCTGCGCCTGTTCGGCATAAACCGCCACGGCTTTGGCGTCGAGCGTAGCCGGGTCGACGTTCATTCCCGCGCCAGGCTGCACCACGTTGACTATCACCAGGCCAATAATTAACGCCAGCGTACTGACGATTTCAAAATAGAGCAGCGCCACCGCACCGGTGCGCCCGACCGCCTTCATGCTTTCCATGCCAGCGATGCCGGTCACTACCGTACAGAAAATAACCGGCGCGATAATCATTTTGATGAGCTTAACGAAAGCGTCGCCCAGCGGCTTCATCTGCGCGCCCAGTTCCGGGTAAAAATGGCCGAGCAGAATACCGATGGCGATAGCCGTCAAAACCTGAAAATAGAGGCTCTTGAAGAGTGAGAGTTTCATAGGGTGTCCTTGAAGGTAATAACCACAAGAAAAGTGCTTGTACAGCAATCCTGTTGGCTAAAAGTAACACCCGGTATACACCACAGAAATAACAACACACCAGCTTGTTAACATTAATGTTAAAAATTATGAGCTGGCTCGCATAGTTGTTCCACGCGCAGGAATTCAGTCAGGCTCTTGCGTGCGGGAAATGTAGCGCTGTTCAAACGCCTGCGCCGTGGCGGCTTTCCCAAACAGATACCCCTGCGCCAGGCTTACGCCCGCGCTGGCGAGCCAGTCGCGCTGCGCTTGCGTTTCAACGCCTTCCGCCACCACTTCCAGCGACAAGCTCTCCGCCAGCTGGATAATCGCATCGGCCATACCGTGTTCCTGCGGCAGTCCTTCTATGAATTTTTTATCCATTTTCATCACGTCTACCGGCACCGCTTTCATGTGGTGAAGCTGACGCAGGCTGGCGTAACCCATACCAAAATCATCCAGCGCGATACGCACGCCAGCGTTACGCAGCGGGCGCAAAATAGAAACGGCGGCATCCGGGTCGTCGATACGGCGGCTTTCCGTTACTTCCAGCACCAGCGAGCCTGGCGCGATGCGGTAACGTTCAAGCAATTCAAGCAGCGTTGGCACCATCTCATGATGCAGCAGTTGCAGGGCGGAGAGATTTACCGACAGCGGCATCATAATATTGCGGCTTTGCCAGTCAGCCAGCAGCCGACAAGACTCCTCCAGCACCCAGTTGCCTACCAGCACCATCAGCCCGCTGGACTCAATGGTCTCTATCAGCCCTTCCGGCAGCGCCCAGCTGCCATCTTCCTGCTGTTGACGGAGCAATACTTCGGCGCTGACAACATTGCCGGTGCGTAAATCCACCTGCGGCTGGAGCCAGATGGCGTATTGATGGTTGTCGAGCGCGTTAAGAATATCGCTCTCTTCAGTAAGACGCCGCTGCGCCTGCGCCGTTTGTTCCGGGTCGAAAAAGAGAACCTGGTTTTTACCTTTACGCCGGGCGCTGAAAGCCGCCGCAACGGCATGGCGATAAAGCTGCTCTGCGCTTAGCTCGCCATGAAACATTGCAATGCCAATGCTGGCGGTGGGCCGCAAATGCAGCCCGCCGACAGGCAGATTTTCACTGAGCGCGGCCAGGAGCTGCTGCGCAAGCGTCAACGCATGCCCCCGCTCTTTTACTCCATGGGCGATGATCGCAAAGTCATAATGGCTGACCTGGGCAATAACCATTCTTGGCGACAGCGCCGACTGCATTCTTTGCGTGAGAGTAAGGAGTAAACGGTTACGCTCCTCTTCGCTCAGCACTGCCGCCGCGTCCTGCAACGTTTCGCAGGCGATAAACACCAGCGCCGTGGTTTTGCCGCCCGAGACGACATTTTCCAGCAGCGACATCAGCAGCGCCCGGTTCGGCAGGCCGGTCACCGGCGAATGCGTACTGAGCGCCGTTGTTTCTTCCTGCAAGCGCATCAGGGTTTGCTGGTTGCGGTTATAGCTGCGCACCAGCATGCCTATCTCATCATCTTTATGCAGCCGCGCGAGCTTAAGCTGGTGGGGCAGCACTTTTGCTGCGTCAAGGTCGTTAAACTCGCGGGCAATCTTACGCACCGGGTGCACGATAAGCCGGTTAACGCACCAGGTGATCGCCACGGACAAAATGAGCGAGAGCAACAGCCAGGCGGTAAGCAAAGTGGAAATAAGGTGCATGATGAAGCGGTATACGCGCCATGAATCCGCCTGTAGCACCAGATAAGCCAACGGCTGCGGGTTGGCTGGCCGTTCGAGCGAATAAAGCGGCAGGGAAATCTGCACCGGCAGTTCAAAGATACGCGAGATCATCATCGGAATGGGGCGATCGGGCGTAAAGCGTACCCTCAGCGCCTGGAACTGATTAGGCAACACCACATCGGCGCGGCTAATCACGCCTGCGGGTTTGATCTGCTGCAAAATGGCTTCCGCCTCGGGTATATCGGCTTTCAGGATAGCGGCGGAAAGCGGCTGTCGTACTGAGCGCGCTACGCTCTCCATCTGCATGGCGACGTTATAGCGGTTGGACTGCGCGAAGTGAAACAGCAGGATCACAACAAAAACAAAAATAAACACCACGGAGACGGCTGATACCGTCGCCATTTGTTTAATTGTTAAGGAACGACTGACTCGCAACTTGACTCTCCAGAATGCCTCTGCCCGCTATAACTGACTTAATCAGCATAAATGTTTTCTTCGCGCGGTGAGTATACTGCATTGTGCGGCGTTTTGACCGCGAAGCGTAGCCTTAAGGCCGTAATCGAAAATTATTACGATTCCTCCTGGAAGAAAGGCGGCCGGCAATAAATACGTATTAACTGAATGTCTTGCCGCAAACTGCGCTGGCGCGCCGTGCGTAAAACAGCGAAGTGGAAAGCTTATCTAAGGCGGGCCTGTTATTCATTGTCGCTGTGATGTCATCTTTTATTCAAAACCGCGTAATAAAATACAAGCTCATCTGTTAGTGCTATATTCCAGCGTATATTTCAAGGCAAAAGACTTAATACCGCACCCTGCGTCAGTTTGATTATCTGTGAAAGGCGAAAAAAATAGCCCCGGATTGTTGCCGCCATAAAACAAGCACAGCAAACCGATAAAGCCGGACATCATACTTGCGCGCCAACCCCTCGCGCCTCACCCGGAATAATGATATTTCCTGTTTTATTTATCGGCGGCCTGTTCCTCTTTTATTTACATTTATACTCATCATCCGTAACGCTTATATCGGACAGTCGCCAGAGCACAGCCACAAGAAAATAATTCCATTCAAAATCAGCATATTAAATGAAAATTAATGCTTTAATATTAGTTTCCGCCCCATGCTAAACAAAATTAGCACTTTTTTATTATGGCGTTATTTTATTAACTGACAGGTAGCGACTTATCACTAATTTAGCCATTTCTATGACGCCGATCCAAATAAATTCAATCTGGACTTGCGTTATAAACTCGTTATACTTTTCGCAATTTCTGGACATCTCTGGAAATAATTACGGCAAGGCTTTTATTTTATTTTCATCCGGCGTCAATCAGCCTTTCGTATGAGTTACGCCAGACGCAATTATTTAGAAACTGCTATTAACGACCGTTTTCTGGAATTACTGCCAGTAATTCAGGGCGTCCGTCGTTCAATATTCAGGGTTGATATATTAAGGAGAGCTATGCGTAGCCCGCATCTACAGACCAAGGCTGTTTTTCGCTTCCGGCTAAAGACGCTGCTTGCCGCCAGTATGGCGATGGCGTTTCCTGCGCTGGCGACAGAAGCCAGCCCGACTTACGATACGCTGGTCCAGGAAGCCCGTAGCGGGAACACCTCAGCTTTGCTCGGCTACTTGCGCGAGCATGAGCAGCAAACCCCGCTGAATGCTAATCAGGTCGCCGACTGGTTGCAGGTGGCGAACTGGGCAGGCCAGGATACCGAAGTGGTGAAAGTCTGGCAGCGCTATCACGGCTCGCTGGAGATCCCGGCGCGCGGTGAGGTCGCGGTCGCCCGTTCTTACCGCAACCTTAAACAGTATCCGGCGTCGCTGGCGCACTGGGAGTCGGCGCTGGCGCTGGAGCCGCAAAACGACGATATCCGCGCAGGCTGGGTGATGACGCTGGCCGATGCCCGTCATTATAACGCGGCGGTCTCTGAGGCCCGCCAGATGGTGGCCCGCGCCCCGACTTCCGGCAACTACGAAGCGCTGGCTTACGCCTATCGCGCTCAGGGCAAGAGCTGGGATGCACTGTTTGCCGCCACGCGGGCGCAGGAAGAAAACCCACAAAACAAAGGCACGACGCAGTTTCTGACAGGCACACTCTCCGCCAACCGCGTCTCTTCGCCCGCGCTGGAGCTGTCTGAAGCCGCTGCCATTTCGCCGGAAATGGGCCGACGCCTGCAAACCGACGCGGCGGCGGAAATGGTGCGCACGGCGTTCATGCCGACCCGCACCGAACAGGAACGCTACCTGCTGGCTGACAAAGCGCTTTCGCGCTATGACCGTCTGCTCGCGACCTGGCGCGACGATCCGGCGGCAAAGGCAGACTACCGCCGCGCGCGCATTGACCGTCTGGGCGCCCTGATGGCGCGCGGCAGGCTTGACGAAACCATCAGCGAATATGAAGCAATCAGCGCCGACGGCCAGGCGGTGCCCGGCTACGCCAAACGTTGGGTCGCCTCCGCCTACCTTTCTAAACAGCGCCCGGACAGAGCCGAAGCGCTGATGAACGATGTCTTCGCCAGCGAAAACCCGAAAGCGTTCAGCGCCACGTCGCTTTCGCAGGATGACACGCAGGCGCTCTTCTATACCCGCATGGAAAACGAAGAATACGACGCGGCGAAAGCCCAGATAGACGAACTGGTTAAAAACACGCCTTATCTGCGCCGTTATTATGGCTCGCCGACGCCGGAGCCGAACGATTACTGGCTGCTCGGCCAGACCTTGCAGGCGCAGTACCGCGCCATGACCAACGACCTTCCCGCCGCTGAAGAACTCTCTGAGCGCCTGGCCCGTTCAGGCCCGGGCAACCAGGGTTTACGCATCGGCTACGCCTCCGTGCTGGAAACACGCGGTCTGCCGCGCCGGGCGGAGCGGGAGTTGAAAATCGCCGAAGTGCTGGAGCCGAACAATCTGGAGCTGGAGCGCCAGCAGGCTTACGTGGCGATGGATCTCTATGAATGGCGGCAGGCGCGCCTGCTGATTGACGACGTTATGAAGCGAAGCCCGGAAGACCAGAACTCCCAGCGGCTGGCGCGCCTGCGCGACGTGCACGATAAGTCTGAACTGCGCATCGCCGGCAGCCAGGGCATTGATTCCGACAGCCCGATCAGCGGCCAGCATGACTTCACCTTCCAGAGCGCCCTTTACAGCCCGCCCATTAACGAGAACGTGCGGCTGTTTGCGGGCTTTAACTTCGCTACCGGCGAGTTTGAAGAAGGCAAGGGTTACGACCGCGACGTCTTAGGCGGCGTGGAGTGGCGTTCGCGCGATAACTGGGCCGAAGCGGAAATCTCCGGGCGTAACTATAACGACGGCCAGAAGATCGGCGCGCGTCTGTCAGGCTGGCATGACTTTAACGATAACTGGCGCGTGGGCGGTTCAGCCGAACGTATTTCGCATAATACTCCGCTGCGCGCGCTGCGTAGCGGCGTGACGGCCAACGGCGGCGACGCGTTTGTGCGCTGGTATCAGAATGAAAGACGCGAATATCAGTTGAGCGTGGCGCCTTCCTGGTTTTCAGACGGCAACGACCGTTTTGAATACAGCCTGAGCGGCCAGGAACGCCTCTTTTCCCGCCCGCGCTTCACGCTGGACTTTACCCCCAGCATCAGCGGCAGCTTTAACAACAAAGAAGATGTGCCCTACTACAACCCGAAACGGGATCTCTCGCTGGTGCCGGGTCTGTCTGCCGAACACTTGATTTATCACCATTACGACAACGCCTGGACGCAGCAGTTTTACGCCGGCGTCGGCAGCTATATGCAAAAAGGCCAGGGCAGCGGGCTTATCACTACCTTCGGGTACGGACAACACGTCCAGTTCAATAACGTGGTGGATGGCGGGTTCATGCTCACCTGGGACCGTCGTCCCTACGATGGCGAGCGTGAAAGAAACATCTCTGTCTCCTTCGATTTAAACGTCAGGTTCTAAGGACTTTTCATGTTGAAACATTTCCTGCGTATGGGCTTGTTAGTCGCTGGCTGGTTACTGATGACCGCCTGCGGCAATGCCGAAAACCCTCGCTTTACGCCACCTGCGGACAGACCAATGCCAGAATCAACACAGCCCTGGCCACGCAACAGTTTTCTGGTGATTGCTTATCACGATATTGAAGACGACGGCGCGGACCAGCGTTATATGTCAGTGCGCACCAGCGCGCTCAACGACCAGATGGTCTGGCTGAAACGCAACGGCTACCAGCCGGTGAGCGTGCAACAGATCCTGGATGCCCGCAACGGCGGCGCCCCTCTGCCGCCAAAAGCGGTGCTGCTGACCTTTGATGACGGTTACAGCAGCTTCTATACCCGCGTCTGGCCACTGCTCAAAGCCTATAACTGGCCTGCCCTGTGGGCGCCGGTCGGTATCTGGGTCGGTACGCCGGAAAATAAAAAGGTGGACTTCGGCGGCCTGCCGACCCCCCGCGAAAAATTCGCTACCTGGGATATGGTGCGCGAAGTCAGCCGCTCGCCGCTGGTGGAAGTGGGTTCGCATACCTGGGCTTCTCACTATGGCGGCGTAGCCAACCCGCAGGGCAGCACGCAGCCTGCGGTGGCGAACCGTATGTACAACAAAAAAACCGGCCAGTATGAGACGGATGAAGAGTACCGGGCGCGTATCGATAAAGATGTCGCCATGATCACCGCGAAGCTTAAAGAAGTGACCGGCAAAGCGCCGCGCGCCTGGGTCTGGCCTTACGGCGCAGCCAACGGCATTTCGCTTGATATCATCAAAAAGCATGGTTATCAGATGGCCTTTACCCTCAACGAGGGGCTTGGCAACGTCAATAATCTCGACAGCATTCCCCGCTATCTGGTCTCAGGCAACCCGTCCATTAACAACTTTGCTAACGCGGTTATCGGCATACAGGAACCTCCGCGCATGCGCGTGATGCACGTTGACCTGGATTACGTTTACGACAAAGACCCGAAACAGCAGCAAAAGAACATCGACAAGCTTATCCAGCGCGTCTTTGACATGAAGATAAGCCACGTCTTCCTGCAAGCCTACGCCGACCCGACGGGCGACGGCACGGTCAAAGAGCTTTACTTCAAAAACCGCTGGCTGCCGGTGCGCTCTGAACTCTTTAACTTCCTGGCGTGGCAGTTACAAACGCGAGGCGGCGTGAAAGTTTACGCCTGGATGCCGGTGCTGGCTTTCGATCTGGATAAATCCCTGCCGCGCGTTCAGGCGTGGGACCCGGAAACCGGCACGGCGAAAGTCGACCCGAAACAGTATCAGCGCCTGTCGCCTTTTAACCCGGTGGCCCGCCAGCGCATCACCGAAATCTATGAGGATCTGGCCCGCTATTCAAACTTCAACGGCGTGCTGTTCCATGACGACGCGCTGCTGACGGACTTTGAAGACGCCAGCCCGGACGCGATGGCGGCCTATCGCCAGGCGGGCTTCAAAGGGTCGATTACGGATATTCGCAACAACCCGCAGGAGTTTGAACGCTGGACGCGCTTCAAGAGCCGCGAGCTTATCGACTTCACCAAATCGTTAACCCGGACCGTGCAGTCTATTCGCGGGCCGCAGGTCAGAACGGCGCGCAACATTTACGCCATGCCGGTACTGGATCCGAAGAGCGAGTCCTGGTTTGCCCAGAACCTCAACGACTTCCTCGAAACCTACGACTGGACCGCGCCGATGGCGATGCCGCTGATGGAAGGCGTGCCGCTTAATGAAAGCAATGCCTGGCTCGACAAGCTGGTGCATGCGGTGGCGGAACACCCGGGCGCGCTGAACAGAACGGTTTTTGAATTGCAGGCGCGCGACTGGCGCAAACAGGAAAATCACGCGGAAATCAGCGGCGCTCAGCTGAAAGAGTGGATGCAGCAGCTCCAGATGAGCGGTGCCTTTAACTTTGGCTACTACCCCGATGATTTCATTAACGATCAACCTGAGATGTCCGAGGTTCGACCGGCATTCTCCTCATACTGGTACCCGCAAAAATGACCGATCGCATCATAGCCTTTTTAGTTCTGTGCCTGGTGTTCAGTATCCCGCTCGGGGTCGCGGCTATCTTCACCGGTGAGGTGATGCTGAACTTCGTCTTCTTCTGGCCGCTGTTTATGTCGGCGCTATGGATTACCGGCGGGCTGTACTTCTGGTTCTACCGCGAGCGTAAATGGAAGTGGGGCGACGACGCGCCGGCGCCTGAGCTGCCGGGCAACCCGCTCATTTCTATTCTCATCCCTTGCTACAACGAAGGGCTGAACGCGCGGGAAACGATAGAAGCGGCGCTGGCGCAGCGCTACAGCAATACGGAAGTTATCGCCATTAACGATGGTTCGAAAGATAACACCGCCGAAGTGCTTAACCAGCTGGCGGAAGAGTATCCGCGCCTGCGCGTGATCCACCTTGCTGAAAACCAGGGCAAGGCGGTGGCGCTGAAGGCGGGCGCAGCGGCGGCGCGCAGCGAATACCTGGTCTGTATCGACGGCGACGCGCTGCTGGACCGCGATACCGCGGCTTACATGGTCACGCCGCTGTTGCAGCACCCGCGCGTTGGCGCGGTGACAGGCAACCCGCGCATCCGTACCCGCTCAACGCTGGTAGGCCGCGTGCAGGTGGGCGAGTTCTCCTCGATTATCGGCCTGATTAAACGCACGCAGCGTATTTACGGCCAGGTCTTTACCGTCTCCGGCGTGATTGCCGCCTTCCGTCGCCGCGCGCTGGCGGAAGTGGGCTACTGGAGCCCGGATATGATCACCGAAGATATCGACATCAGCTGGAAGCTCCAGCTGCGTCACTGGTCGATATTCTTTGAACCCCGCGCGCTGTGCTGGATTTTAATGCCGGAAACGGCGAAAGGGCTGTGGAAACAGCGTCTGCGCTGGGCGCAGGGCGGCGCCGAGGTGTTCCTGGTGAATATGCGCCGCCTCTGGTCGTGGGAATATCGCCGCATGTGGCCGCTGTTCGCTGAGTTCTGTCTTTCGACGACGTGGGCCTTCGCCTATGCCGCCAGTATTGTGCTGTTTGTACTGGGCTTTATTTTCCCGCTGCCCGATTCGCTGCTCATTCAGCGGCTTTTCCCGCCCGAGTTTACCGGGCTGATTCTGGCCGTGGTCTGTCTGTTGCAGTTTATGGTGAGCCTGCTGATTGAACGGCGTTACGAGAAAAACATCGCCTCTTCGCTGTTCTGGGTTATCTGGTTCCCGGTGGTTTACTGGATGCTGAGCCTGTTCACCACGCTTGTAGCGTTCCCGAAAGTGATGCTTAAACGCCAGCGCGCCCGCGCGCGCTGGGTCAGCCCCGACCGCGGCATAGGGAGAATTTAGTGATGATGCAGCCATTAATTTTCACCGAGCAGCGCCTCGCGCCGCGCGTCTTCGATGCCCTGCTGACAGTGATTGCCTGGGCGGCGTTCTCTTACCTCATCTATTTCGACCTGATGAAAGAGTTAATGCTGCCGCAAACTGCCGCCGGCACGCGCCCGTTTCTTGCGACGCTGGGTACTATCGCCCTCTACATATTGATGGCGATGCTCAACGGCGTCGCGCTGCTGATTTGGGCGAAATACAACCAGTTTCGTTTTCGCGTGGAGCGGCGCAAACGCCGTCCCGACCTGGAGCATGACGCCGTGGCGGAAAGCTTCCAGATCACGCCGAAGCTGGTGACGGAAATGAACAAAGGACGCGTGCAGACCGTGTTTCACGACGATCACGGCGGCATCGATCATGTGGAAGTGAACAGCGCCATTGGCGAAAGCCTGCTTCCTCCACCTGCCGAACCAGGCAGGCTTCCGCTGCTGCCCGCAGGCGAAACGGTGCCCGCTTCGCTGACCGAAGAACAGCCCCCGCGTTAAAACGAGGGAATAAAAAAGCCGACGCATGCGTCGGCTTTTTTCTGTTTCAGAACTCAGCGCTTTTCGGCGTTTTCGTCCTGGTCTACTGCAAAGCAGGCCACCAGTTGCCCGCCGTAGCTTTTCAGCGCCGGCTGGATTTGAGTACAGGTGCCGAAGCGGCGACGGCAGCGGGCGTTAAAAGCGCAACCCGGCGGCGGGTTGAGCGGGCTTGGCAGCTCGCCGGTCAGCTTGATGCGTTCGCGACGGTCGTCCGGGTTCAGGCGCGGCGTGGCGGAGAGCAGCGCCTGGGTGTACGGATGACGCGGATTGTTGAAGATCTGGTCTTTGGTGCCTTTTTCCACGCAACGCCCCAAATACATCACCATCACTTCATCGGCGATGTGCTCCACCACGGAGAGGTCGTGCGAGATAAAGACATAGGAAAGCCCCAGGTCCTGTTGCAAATCCATCATCAGGTTCAGCACCTGCGCGCGTACGGAAACGTCCAGCGCGGATACGGGTTCGTCGGCAATCACCACATCCGGGTCAAGCATCAGCCCGCGAGCAATGGCGATACGCTGGCGCTGGCCGCCGGAAAACATGTGCGGATAGCGGTCGTAATGCTCGGTTTTGAGCCCCACTTTCGCCATCATCGCCAGCGCTTTCTCGCGGCGCGCCGCTTTGCTCATATCGCTGTTGATCAGCAGCGGCTCTTCCAGGATCTGCCCCACTTTTTTACGCGGGTTCAGCGAACCGTAGGGGTTCTGAAACACAATCTGGATTTTCTGGCGGCGCAGCTTTTGCGCCTGCGGATCGTGCTTGAGCAGATCCTGCCCCTGATAGTAAAGCTCGCCGCCAGTCGGCGTTTCGATCATGGTCAGCAAACGGCCAAGCGTGGATTTACCGCAGCCCGATTCGCCTACCACCGCGAGCGTTTTGCCGCGCTCAAGGGTGAACGAAACGCCGTCCAGCGCTTTCACCAGACGTTCCGGCGCGAAGAAACCTTTCTTCACCGGATAGTGTTTTTTCAGATCGATAGCCTGCAACAGCGGCTGCGACTGTAAGGTGGCCTCATGCGTGCTCATAATTTGTCGGCCTCCCGGCATCATCGAGTGGATAGTGGCATTTCGACTGGCGGCCGTTGTCCACCAGGTTCAGGCCCGGCTCTTCAACGCGGCAGCGTTCTGTGGCGTACGGGCAGCGCGGGTTCAGCAAACAGCCTGTCGGACGGTCATATTTCCCTGGCACCACGCCCGGCAACGACGCCAGGCGCGCTTTGTCCTGGGCGAATTCCGGCAGCGCGCGCAGCAGCGCCTGGGTGTAGGGGTGGCGCGGCGCGCGGAAGATATCTTTCGCCTCGCCCGTCTCCACCACCTGGCCTGCGTACATCACAATGATTTTGTGCGCCGCTTCAGCTACCAGCGCGAGGTCATGGGTGATAAGCACCAGCGCCATGTTCTCTTTTTGCTGTAGCTCCAGCAGCAGTTCGATGATTTGCGCCTGGATAGTTACATCCAGCGCGGTGGTCGGTTCATCGGCAATCAGCAGTTTCGGCTGGCAGGCGATGGCCATAGCAATCATCACGCGCTGGCTCATCCCGCCGGAGAGCTGGTGCGGGTAAACGTCCAGACGCGAAGCCGGGTCCGGAATACCGACCTGGTTTAACAGATCGATCGCCCGCTGGCGGCGGGTTTTCTTATTGCCGCCCTGATGCACCTTAATGGCTTCCATAATCTGGTAGCCCACGGTGTAACAGGGGTTCAGGCTGGTCATCGGATCCTGGAAAATCATCGCCACTTCGGCGCCTACCAGGTTGCGGCGCTCTTTTTCCGAAATGCGCTTTAAGTCCTGACCGTTGAATTGCAGGTTTTCGGCCATTACGCGGCCGGGGTAATCAATCAGGCCCATAATGGCGAGCGAGCTGACTGACTTGCCGGAACCGGATTCGCCGACGATGCCCACGACTTCGCCCTGCTTCACGCTGTAGCTTATGCGGTCTACGGCGCGGAACGGCGCATCTTCGTCGCCGAAGTGCACCGATAATTTATCTACATTCAATAACGCCATCTCGTGCCTCTTTACTGCTTGAGTTTGGGGTCGAGCGCGTCGCGCAAGCCGTCGCCCATCAGGTTAAATGCCAGCACCGTCAGCAGGATAGCGAGACCCGGGAAGGTCACGACCCACCAGGCGCTCTGCGCAAACTGCAACACGTCGGAGAGCATGGTGCCCCACTCCGGCGTCGGCGGTTGCGCACCCATGCCAAGAAAGCCAAGGGCGGCCATGTCGAGAATGGCGTTAGAGAAACCGAGCGACGCCTGAACAATCAGCGGCGCAAGGCAGTTGGGGAAAATATTAACGAACATCTGGCGGATGGCGCCTGCGCCCGCCACGCGGGAGGCGGTCACGTAGTCGCGGTTCACTTCCACCAGTACGGCGGCGCGGGTTAAGCGCACATAGTGGGGGAGCGCCACGAAGGTAAGCGCCAGCGATGCGTTGACTATCGAGGGACCGAATATCGCCACCAGCACCAGCGCGAGCAGCAGGCTCGGCAGCGCCAGCATGATATCGACGACGCGCATGATGATGACATCCACCACGCCGCCGAAGTAACCGGCGATAAGCCCAAGCACGATGCCCATAATCAGCGACAGTACGACCACCAGACACCCTACCAGCAGCGACAGGCGCGCGCCGTACATCAGGCGCGAAAGCGTATCGCGGCCTACATCGTCGGTGCCAAGAATATGCGCCCAGCTGCCGCCGTCCTGCCAGACCGGCGGCGCGAGCAGCGCGTCGCGGAACTGGTCGGCCGGGTTATGCGGCGCGAGAAAGTTGGCGAACACGGCGATAATAATCATCACCACGACGTAGACCAGGCCTACTACCGCGCCTTTGTTGCGCTTGAAGTAGTGCCAGAATTCCTGCATCGGCGTCATCGGCACCGGGGCCGCAACGGCTTTGTTTTCTGTAACTTGAGACATGATGGCCCCTTACTTCTTGTGACGTATACGCGGGTTCACCACGCCGTACAGCAGATCGACCAGCAGGTTGACGAGAATGATCATCGTCGCCACCAGCAACACCCCGCCCTGCACTACCGGATAATCGCGGCGTTGCAGCGCGTCGATAAGCCAGCGGCCCAGACCCGGCCAGGAGAAGATAGTCTCGGTGAGGATGGCGCCCGCCAGCAGCGTGCCGACCTGCAAACCGATAACCGTAACGACCGGCAGCATGGCATTGCGCAGCGCATGGACAATAATCACGCGCATGCGGGTTAACCCTTTAGCGCGCGCGGTGCGGATGTAATCTTCGCCCAGCACCTCCAGCATGGAGGAGCGCGTCATGCGCACAATTACCGCCAGCGGTATGGTGCCAAGCACGATCGCAGGCAGAATCATGTGCGCCAGGGCATCGATAAAGTTGCCCTCTTCGCCCCAGATGGCGGTATCGATGAGCATAAATCCGGTCAGGGGATTCGTGTCGTCAAGAAAGACCATATCGCTGACCCGCCCGGAGACCGGCGTCAGGTTCCACTGCACCGAGACCAGCATAATCAGCATCATGCCCCACCAGAAGATAGGCATGGAGTAACCGGTGAGCGACAGGCCCACGGCGGTATGGTCAAAAATGGAGCCACGCTTCACGGCCGCCAGCACCCCGACCGGGATACCGACTGCCACGGCGAAAATCATGGCGCAAATACCCAGTTCCAGCGTCGCTTTAAAACGCGGAACGAACTCTTCCCACACCGGCAGACGGCTTTTCAGCGAGATGCCTAAATCGCCATGCAATACGCCCCAGATGTAATTGAGGTATTGCTGCCACAGCGGTTTATTAAGGCCAAGCTCCGCCAGCAGTTGCGCATGACGCTCGGGGGAAATACCACGTTCGCCCGCCATGATCATCACCGGGTCGCCGGGGATCATATGGACGAAGGCAAAAGTGAGAAGGGTAATACCGATAAACGTCGGGATAACAAGCCCCAGACGTCGGAGGATGAACTGCAACATAACCCGGATTCTCTGTAATGACGCGCCTGGTGAAGCGGCGTCTGCATTGCTCACAAATGTAAATTCTCTCTCCTTCAGAGAGAGTGAGGGTGAGGAGAAACTTGCGCTTCCCTCACCCCGGCCCTCTCTTAACAGAGAGGGAAATGGCCCTGATTATTATTCGACAGAGACGTTTTCGAAGTGGTGTTTACCCAGCGGGTCCACAACGTAGCCTTTGACTTCTTTACGCACCGGCTCATACACGGTGGAGTGCGCGACGATAAGCGCAGGCGCCTGGTCGTGCATCACTACCTGAGCCTGTTTGTAAAGCTCGATACGCTTGTTGTGGTCTTCGGTGGCGCGCGCCGGTTGAATCAGATCTTCAAACGGCTTGTAGCACCAGCGGGAGTAGTTTGAACCATCTTTCGCCGCGTCGCAGCTAAACAGGGTGGCGAAGAAGTTATCCGGATCCCCGTTGTCGCCGGTCCAGCCCATCATCACCGCCTGGTGTTCGCCCGCTTTCGCACGCTTGAGGTATTCGCCCCACTCGTAGGTCACGATTTTGGCCTGAACGCCGATCTTCGCCCAGTCGGCCTGGATCATCTCCGCCATGCGGCGGGCGTTCGGGTTGTACGGACGCTGTACCGGCATCGCCCACAGTTCAACGGTAAAGCCTTTATCCTGGCCCGCTTCTTTCAGCAGCGCTTTGGCTTTCTCAACGTCGTAAGTGTAATCCTTAACATCGTCGTTATAGCCCCACATGGTCGGCGGGATCAGGTTTTTCGCGGCTACGCCGGCGCCCTGGTAAACCGCTTTGATGATGGCTTCTTTGTTCACCGCGTAGGTCAGCGCCTGACGCACTTTCACGTCGTCAAACGGTTTCTTCTCGGTGTTGAAGGACATATAGCCTACGTTCAGGCCCGCCTGCTCCATCAGATTGATGTTTTTGTCCTGCTTCATGCGGGCGATGTCAGCCGGGTTCGGGTACGGCATCACCTGGCATTCATTTTTTTGCAGCTTGGCGTAACGCACGGAAGCATCCGGCGTAATAGAGAAGACCAGACGATCGATCTTCGGCTTGGTGCCCCAGAAGCCTTCAAACGCTTTATAGAGAATGCGGGAATCTTTTTGATATTGCAGCAGCTGGAACGGACCGGTACCGATCGGGTTCAGGTCCACTTTTTCCGGCGTGCCGGCTTTGAGCATGTTGTCGGCGTATTCTTTGGAAAGAATCGACGCGAAGTCCATCGCGAGGTCAGCCAGGAACGGCGCTTCCGGGCGAGTCAGTACGAACTGAACGGTGGAATCGTCCACTTTTTTCACTTCGGAAATCAGCGCCGGCAGGCCCATGCCTTCAAAGTATTCGTAGCTGCCGCCAGAGACTTTATGGTACGGGTTCTGATCGTTTTTCTGACGGTCGAAAGAGAAAACAACGTCGTCGGCGTTAAAATCGCGCGTCGGTTTGAATTCTTTATTGTCTTGCCACTTCACGCCTTTGCGCAGGTGGAAAGTATAGGTTTTGCCGTCCTCGCTGACTTCCCATTTCTCAGCCAGGCCGGGAACGATTTCGGTGGTGCCGGTTTTAAATTCTACCAGGCGGTTATAAATCGGCACTGAGCTTGCGTCATAAGTGGTGCCAGAGGTAAAGAGCTGTGGGTTAAAGCCTTCCGGCGAGCCTTCTGAACAGTAAACCAGGGTTTTTGCCTGTACGCTTGCTGCAACGGTCATGGCTACCAGGCTCAGACCAAACTTCAGCATCCCTGACTTTTTCAAGGAAATACTCATTCTTCTGCTCCAATGTGATGGGTGTTGTGTTGCCCGTCAGACCTTTTTTTGTTTTTTACCCGGTCCGATCGGGGTGCCCGCTGGGCATTGTGAGGATGGGGATTCCTTTCGTAAGGTTGACCAGAAAACAGTGCATATTCTCCGTAAAGGGCCCCTCACGCCCTACAATCTGTCAACAGATTAGGAAAACGTCAATACAGGTCACCGGGATTTACAAGCAGGGTGAGAAACGACAAACAAAGATTAAAAAAAGTTCAGACCACTATTTTCAGCAGGGAAATTTATGCTACCGCCCCGATGCCAGAATAATTATCTTAATAATTTGCAACATCCAGCGGTTATGATTTGTACCAATTCTGTAAAATTAGTTGCTCACTGGCGAAGTAATGAACGATTCATGCTGTAAACGCAGAGGCGGTCAGCTAAAAATGCTGGGAGTATCTATAAGCGGAGGGAAAAGTATCCGCCTTTTTCCATAATAAATTTCAATGGAATATCTCACAAAACAGAGAAGAGCCAATAAAAAGAAAGCTAATTGCGATAAACAAAATAAGCGCTAAAAAAGAGGCGCGCGGTATGGTTAAAAACCACAGCGTTATTATCAGTCACAATAAACACCCTCCTTATCTTAAATTCTTATTTATCCCTGCACCCTCTTTAAAACGCAAAAACCGATGGATGATTATTATGCGGGCGATCTGCGCTACGGCGACCTTAGCGAACTCTGAGCGTCAGATGCAAAAAAGCCTGCTCGTTGAGCAGGCTTTTCAAATTTGGTCGCTGCCAGAGGATTACACGTCACTGCGTGACGCGCCCTGCGGGCCGTTGCTGAAGCAACGTTCTCTCGCTGCGCTCGAGTCGAACCTCTGCCCCCGGAGGTTCTCATCCTCTGAACGTCAGATGCAAAAAAGCCTGCTCGTTGAGCAGGCTTTTCGAATTTGGTCGGTGCCAGAGGATTACACGTCACTGCGTGACGCGCCCTGCGGGCCGTTGCTGAAGCAACGTTCTCTCGCTGCGCTCGAGTCGAACCTCTGCCCCCGGAGGTTCTCATCCTCTGAGCGTCAGATACAAAAAAGCCTGCTCGTTGAGCAGGCTTTTTGAATTTGGTCGGTGCCAGAGGATTACACGTCACTGCGTGACGCGCCCTGCGGGCCGTTGCTGAAGCAACGTTCTCTCGCTGCGCTCGAGTCGAACCTCTGCCCCCGGAGGTTCTCATCCTCTGAGCGTCAGATACAAAAAAGCCTGCTCGTTGAGCAGGCTTTTTGAATTTGGTCGGTGATAGAGGATTCGAACCTCCGACCCCTTCGTCCCGAACGAAGTGCGCTACCAGGCTGCGCCAATCACCGAATGCGGGGCGCATATTACTGCCGTGCTACCCCAGCGTCAATACCTTATTAAAAAAAGCCTCGCGATCGCCTGAAAAGCCAGCGGCGCTGGCTATTTCTGCGTCGACGGCGCACGGCACCAGTTGTTGTTCTGGTTTATCCCGCCGTCTGGCGAGGTGTAACCAAGGCACCCCATGATGGTGTCGTAAAGCTCTACGTGACGGTGCGCGGTTTTATCCTGCGCCTGCTTTTTAAGTTCGGCGAAAGCGCGGGCGTGATCCGGGTCCGCCAGATAACTGTCCGACATCCAGACCATCATCGGTACGCGGAACTGCTCCGGCGGCGCGATGTTGCGCGGCGTGCCGTGCAGATGCTCTTTCTCGTTGATCGACTCGCCATGATCGGCGGCGTAGAAAACAATCGCTTTCTTGTCGCGAACCTGGTCAATCACCTTCGAGATAAAGCTATCGACGTAAAGCACCGAGTTATCGTAGGCGTTAATCAGCTCTTGTTTGCTGCATTTGTCGTCCACGCCCATGCACTCGGGCTGCCAGCGGGCGAAGCTGCGCGGGTAGCGCTGCACATAGTTATAATGCGACCCTTTGGTATGCAATATGATGATGTGTTTGCCTTTTTGATGCTCGCTCAGGGAGTTTTGCATCTCGTTGACCAACAGCATGTCGTCGACCTGTTTGCCGCGATTACGCGGTTCCGCGCCAATCTGCTCACGGTAAGAAATATTGTCGGCCATGGTGTTGCTGTAGAACCACATCTCGCTCTGCATCGCATACAGGTCGGAACTGAAGCCAAGCTGTTTGAGCACGGCAAACACGTTCTGTTCTTTAAGGGTGCGCTGCGGGTTATCTTCCGCTCCGCCTTCGCGCACAAACATGCAACGCAGGGAGAGCTTAGTGGCGGTATCGCACGAGTAACCCCGGAAAGCCGCCAGGGTTTTCTCCTGAGAAAGCTTTGGCGTGGTTTCGCGCGAATAGCCCAGCAGGCCCATGTGATCCCAGCGCGTGGTT
>NZ_AWFX01000057.1:193250-256417 GCF_000463115.2 Franconibacter helveticus LMG 23732
CTCCTGAGAAAGCTTTGGCGTGGTTTCGCGCGAATAGCCCAGCAGGCCCATGTGATCCCAGCGCGTGGTTTCACCAATAATGAACACCATGTAGGTGTCATCGATGTCCTTCGGCGCCTCGTAAGTAAATTTCTTCGCCGGGTTGATCAGCGACTTATTATCGCTTGATTCATCGACCTGCGCCCAGGCATACAGCCCCAGGGCAGAGAGCCAGTTAGAAGGCAGATAAGAGTTTGCCACCACGCCGCCGTAGCTTGGCATATCCACGCCCGAGGTGCGCTCAACGGTTTTCTGATGCATGTCGAGCAGGCGAATCGGCGCCCAGACCAGCAGCCCGGCCACCACCACGACAATGGCGCTTCGCATGCGCTGTTCACGACTGCGCAGCTGGCGCATCAGGGTGAAACGGCAGCGGTTGCGCCAGATAAGCATCATCGGCAAGGCGCTGACGCAAAGCATCCAGGCAAAGAACTGCCAGCCAACGACCTCTTTAGAGAGATCGATATCGGTGGTCATCACCGAAGCGATAATGCCGTAGCCAATCACCACGTTCAGGAAGGTCATGTAGTAGCTGGCGGCTGCGGAGAACAGCACGATAAGCGTCGTCAAAATACGCCATACGCGCCGGCCGAATAAAGAAAGTATACGTAACAGAAAAAAGGTAACTAAAACGGTCGCAAACAGCTCAACCGCGGCGGAAATCCCTTTCAAGGCAGTAAAATCCTGCGCATATCCATCAAAGCGGCGGAAAAAAACCGCACAGTTAAAGAACAGACCAATATAGAGCGCAAGCAGAAAACTGACTTTCTGCTGCGTCATGGAGAGGATATATCTCATGCAAGCCGCCCCGGCAATACAGGTGCAAAAACGCTTTCCCTCGTTTAAAGAGAAAACTCATACGTAAAAAGGAATCTGAAGATTCTTGTCTTAGACGTGGCTAGTAGACCATAGCGGCGGAAAAAAGTTAGGAAAAATACGCGGCATTACCCGGATATTTACAAAATACCCGGGCTGGAAACAGATTGTAGTAATTGCTCAATAAGTGAGCAATCAGGTGATGACGTTAAGCTTCACATCAATATTTCCACGGGTCGCGTTGGAATAAGGGCAGACGATATGCGCTTTTTGCACCAGTTCTTCCGCTTCGTCGCGGTCCATGCCCGGCAGATGAATATCCAGCTGTGCTTCAATGCCAAACCCCGTCGGCAGCGGGCCGATGCCCACTTGCCCTTCGATAAACGCATCCTGCGGCACTTTTTTCTTATCCTGCGCGGCGACATGCTTCAGCGCCCCCAGGAAGCAGGCGGAGTACCCTGCCGCGAAGAGTTGCTCCGGGTTGGTCACTTCCCCACCCATGCCGCCCATCTCTTTCGGTACGCCGAGCTTAACATCCAGCACGCCATCATCAGAGGTTGCACGACCATCGCGACCGCCCGTCGCTTTCGCTTTTGCGCGGTAAACCACCTTTTCTAAGGACATGGCTTTTTCCTTCTGTTGTGAGTGTTACCAAAGGATAGACGTAATGCGCGTATTGTGGGGCGGCGCACTTTTCAGCCGCTATAAATAAAAAAGCCGCCCCGAAGGGCGGCAGCAAGCCAGGAGACGCCGTTATGCGTGTGCGTGTTCCAGCACTTCGCGCTGCGGCTGGCGAATCGTTGTGGAAAGCGCGAGCGAGACAATCAGCAAAGCGAAAATGACGCAGAAGGTGACGTAAAAGCCGCCAAACAACGAGGCGATAACCGAGCCCACGATGCTGCCGATGCCGAAACCGAGATAAATCACGCCATAGTTTTTCGCGAGATTATTCAGGCCGAAGAATTCGCTTACCAGCGACGGATAAACGGTAATAGTGCCGCCGAAATTAAACGCTACGCAGGCGATAGCGGCAAAAAAAGTCATTTCATTCAGCGGAGCGAAAAGCAGCGCCGCCATGCCGACCAGAGAAATCACCTGGCCGATAGTAATAACGCGGATACGGGAAATTTTATCGGAGAGAATGCCCAGCACCAGACGGCCCGAAAGGTTGGCGATGGAAATCACCGTCACGGCGTTGGCGGCGGTAGCAGCGTCCAGGCGCACCATCCCCTGAGCGATATCTTTCGCTACGCCAATAACATACAGGCCGCTCATGCACGCTGTCAGGAACATCAGCGCCAGCATCCAGTACTGCGGTTTGCGCATGGATTCCGCTAGGGTGAAATCTGTCTCGCTCACGCCATTGGCGTTAACGACTTTCTGCACCGGCGCATCTTTCATAAGGGTCGCGCCGAAGAGGATCATCACCATCGCCAGCCCGCCCCAAATCATGAAAGTGTGCTCAAGGCCGACCGTCGCCAGCAGATGGCTGTCGATAAATTTAAACCCGAGGCTGCCCAGACCATATGAGCCGATGGAAAACGCGGAGATAAGCCCTTTACGCTCCGGGAACCACTTCACGCAGTTAGAAAGCGTCAGCAAATAGCCTGCGCCGTCCGCCAGCCCCACCAGCACTCCCGCACTTAGCCACAGCATCAGCAGGTTACTGGAATGCGCCGTCAGAAACAGGCCAAGCCCCAGCAGCACGCCGGAAGCCATGGTGACGCGCTTCACGCCAAAACGCTCTTGCAGTTTTCCGGCAACGGAAGAAGAGAGCGCAAGCCCGAGGCTCAAAAGACCAAAAGAGAACGCCACCTGGCTGATGGGCGCATCGAGCTTTTGCGACAGGGAGCTGTTAAACAGGCTCCAGGTATAAACAGAGCCCAGCGCAAACTGGGTCACGATGGTGCCGACCAGGGTTAGCCAGCGGGTGCGGTTGTTCAGTGAAGTGTTCATGGCAGTAATCCCGCAGAAAAATTAAGGAAGTTAACTGCCTCAAACCATAGCGAAATGGCTTTTATAACGGATCGAAAACGGCATGAAATGCAGGCAGGACGGAATGAAATGCCTGTCAGAAGGAATGAATGACCTTGAAACCTGCCGCACGCTCTGAAAGAAAACGTCTATGTAAGTACCCACTTCGCCTACAGGCCGCGCCACACAGGTAAACAAAATGTGAATTGATGTTGTGACGCGGGTAACAAAAATGCATTCCGTTTGCTGCCGCTTTACGCGTCATGTGTAACAGGAAAAATGTTGCGGGGCGTTTCCCTCTCTTTTGCCTGAATTTTATGGCGTGCCTGCTTAATACCCCGGAGGCTATCGCGGCCTACCATGAAGCGGGGAAGAGCTGGCGCTGCTGGAGCAGTTAACGGAGTGGCGAGAGGTGGCGGGCCTGACTAAAGCGCAGGTGGCGGCGCGAATGGGCGTCACGCCGCCCGCCATCACGCGGCTGGAGCGTAACGTGACGCGCGCCAGCTGGCTCACGCTAAAACGTTACGCCGCGGCTTGCGGGGTGGATATCAGGCTCACCGCGCGCCGCGAAGGCAAGACAGGCTAAGCGCGTTTAAAAACGGGCATTCACGCCAAGGCTGTAGAGATAAACCTCGCCCTCTGCCGTGCCGTCAGCCTGGGAAAGCGAGGCGTAGGCCGCCATATGCCGGTTAATGGGCATATCCGCGCCTACCGTCACATCCATCCAGTTGCCGTCCTGATTGCTTGAGGCGGTCATATGCATGCCGGACTGCGCTTTCCAGATATTTTCGCCGTACTGCTGGTTATAGCTGATTTGCGCCCAGGGCCGCAGATAACCGAGGCGGGAATCTACACGCCAGCCGAATGTGCTGACGCTGGCGTGCCAGAGCTTATCGCTGCTGCCTGCGGCGCTGTCGCCATAATCGTTATAGATAGCCGGATTGCTGCCGTCCCAGCGCCAGCTTGCTACCGGCCCGGTGGAAATCTGCGCCGGCAGCGTGATATTCCAGCCAACGCCCAGCGTCGCCGGGTCCGACGCGCTCTCCTGGTAAGAGAGCACGGTCAGCCCCGCCGCATTGCTCTGGCGCTGCGCGGATTCAATACGTTCGGCGAGAATATCGTTATAGCTGGGCCGCTTATCGTTATCCCAGGTATACCGTTCCGGGCCGGGCGCGTAATTGTCCTGGCCGATATATTCCTGCTGCCAGGCGTGGGCTGCGTGTGAAAAAAACAGACACCACGACAACCACGCCATGCGTTGAATAGCATGGCGCCCACTGCGTAAAGTTGTCATCATCAGGCGACTCCAGAAGAGAGCCGGTTCCGGCGTATTATTGTTCGCTTTATAAACGGATTTGCGTATAACCCTGAGTTAACTATTGTCTCTTTATCCGCTACGTCAAGCAGGGTTAAGCAAGACTTTACTTCACCAGAAACAGAGGACGTCGTTATGCAACGTTGCGGTTGGGTTACCCAGGATCCCCTTTATCTTGACTACCACGATAAAGAATGGGGGATCCCCCAGACCAGCAGTAAAAAACTTTTCGAAATGCTCTGCCTGGAGGGTCAGCAGGCGGGCCTTTCGTGGATAACGGTACTGAAAAAAAGAGCGCATTACCGTCGATGCTTTCACGATTTTGATCCTTCAGCCGTCGCGTTAATGCAGCCTGAGGATGTGGAAAAATTGCTGCTGGAGCCGGGCATTATTCGCCATCGCGGAAAAATAGAAGCCATTATCAATAACGCGAAGGCTTATCTGGCGATGGAAGCCGAAGGCGAAACGTTTTCGAAGTTTATCTGGTCGTTTGTGAATAACGAGCCGCAGATTAACCGCCACGCCGCGCTTGCCGAGGTTCCCGCCAGCACTGCTGTTTCCGAAGCGCTGTCGAAAGCGTTGAAAAAACGCGGCTTTAAGTTTGTCGGCTCCACCACCTGCTATGCATTTATGCAGGCGTGCGGGCTGGTGAACGATCATCTCACCGGCTGTTTCTGCCACCCGGACTACCGCGCATGATCCGCGAAGGAGAGATGAAAGATATCGAGGCGCTGCTGCCGTTATGGCTCGCCAGCACCACCCTGGCGCACCCGTTTATTTCGCCTGAATACTGGCAGGAAAGCTTGCCTTCCGTACGCGATCTCTACCTGCCGAGGGCAAGAACCTGGATTGCGGAACGGGGCGGCGAACCCGAGGGGTTTATCAGCGTGCTGGATGAGCGCTTTATCGGCGCGCTGTTCGTCGCGCCGGAAAAGCTTGGCGAAGGCATCGGCGCTGCGTTGCTCTGTCATGCTAAGCAACATTATGACGACCTTAGCCTTGAGGTGTACCAGCAAAACGCGCGCGCGGTGCGTTTCTACCACGCGCAGGGCTTTCGCATTGCTGCAAGCGCCTGGCAGGAAGAAACGCAACACTCAACCTGGATTATGCGCTGGCGGGCGGATCAAACGCCGTCACGTTAAGCGCAGGCCCCTGGTATTTTTCCATCCACACAAGCGTTGTGTTGCCTGCGCAGCCATTGCCAAGACGCGAAGACGGAATATCCAGCGTCAGTACGTTGACCGCGCCGTTTTTACAGATCCCGCCAGCGGATTGATCAAGGTCCGGCCAGGCGCCCTGATGCAGGCAGATGACGCCGGGCTTAATGCCTTCGGTGACGACCGCGCCCGCTAATACCTGGCCGCGCTCGTTCCACACGCGCACCAGGTCGCCGTCTTTAATGCCCCGCGCCTTCGCATCCTGCGGATGCAGCGTCAGCGGTTCGCGCCCCGCCACCGCGTAGCGCTCTCGCAGCTTCGCATAGTTAAGCTGGCTATGCAGGCGGTGCGCCGGATGCGCTGACAGCAGCTGCAACTGCCCTTCCCGCGCGTTGCCCTGCCACTCGTCCGGCGCAAGCCAGGCAGGGTGCGGCGGGCAATCGGCATAGCCATAAGCGGCGATGCGCTCTGAATAAATTTCAATTTTACCGCTGGGCGTTTTAAGCGGGTTTGCCGCCGGGTCTTCGCGAAAGGCGGCGAAGCGAATAAACTCAGCATTCTTCGCATTTTCCGGCATTTCGATAATTTTGTTTGCCTGCCAGAACGCCTCAAACGGCGGCAGTGTCACCTGCTGCTGCGCGCCGCGCTCGCCAGCGATGTTATAGAACGTCTCCAGCCATTCCAGCTCGCTTTTGCCTTCGGTAAAGCGCGCATGGCCGCCTTCTTCCCATAATTCGCTGAGTTGCGCAAAAATATCAAAGTCATTACGCGCTTCATACTGCGGCGGCACGACCTGCTTCATCGGCACCAGATGCTGGTTGCTGTAGTCGCCGGTCATGGTCATATCGTTGCGCTCAAACGAGGTGGTGACAGGCAGCACGATATCGGCGTGCTTCGCCGCGCCTGTCCAGAAACACTCGGAAATCACCACCAGCTCCGGCTTCTGCCAGGCGTTGATCAGCCGGTTGGTGTCCTGATGATGGGTAAAGTTGCTGCCACCCGCCCACCAGATAAAGCGGATATCCGGGAAAGTACGCTGCTCGCCGTTGTGGTGATAAGCGCCGCCGGGGTTTTCCAGCGCTTCGACAAGGCGCGCCACCGGAATTTTTTCTACAGCGTCCGTACCGCCTGCCACGGATCCCTGCATGGAAGCCAGCACCGCTGCGCGCCGTGTGGGGTTGCCGCCGTTGGCGAAGTGGTAGGAAAGGCCAAAGCCGCCGCCCGGCAGGCCGATCTGTCCGAGCATGGCGGCAAGCGTGACCAGCATCCAGTGCTTTTGTTCGCCGTACTGCTGGCGCTGCATTCCCCAACCCGCCATCAGCATGGTGCGGTTTTCATGGAAAAGCTGCGCCAGTTCGCGAATAGTGACGGCATCCACGCCGCAAATCTCCGCCGCCCACTCTGCGGTTTTCGCCGTGCCGTCGCTTTTTCCGGTAAGGTAATCGGCGAAAATTTCATAGCCGTGGGCGCAGCGCGCCAGAAACGCCTCATCCTGCCAGCCGTTTTCCACCAGCGTGTGGGCGATGCCGAGCATCAGCGCCACGTCGGTGCCCATGTGCGGGGCTATCCACTCCACGCTGTCGCCAAGAAAATCCACCGTTTCCGAGCGCATCGGGTCGATGCACAAAATGCGCTTGCCGCTGTTCTTCAACTGTTCGAAATAGCCGATTCCCTGCTCATCAGAAGCGTTCCAGGCGATTTTCAGCGTATTGATCGGGTTGGCGCTCCACAGCACGACAACCTCGCTGTGCTCCAGCACCAGAGGCCAGCTGGTCTGCTGCTGGTAAACTTCGTTGCCGCCCACGACATAAGGCATGATCGCCTGCGCCGCGCCGGTGGAGTAATCCCCCAGATGACCGGTGTAGCCGCCCGCAAGGCTCATGTAGCGCTGCAACAGCGTCGCCGCTTTGTGCAGAACGCCGTTGGAGCGCCAGCCATAGGAACCGGCGAAAATCGCCGCCGGGCCGTAGTCCGCGCGAATGCGCTGATGCTGCTGATGGATGAGCCGCAACGCCTCGTCCCAGCTAATGCGCACGTACTCATCCTGTCCGCGCACGCCCTGCGGATTATCCGGCGAAGCGAGAAAGCCTTTACGCGCCATCGGGTAACGCACGCGGGTTTTGCTGTGCACCTGGTCCGGCACCGCAGTTTGCAAAGAATTGGGGTGGCGGGTTTCCAGCGCGCCGGTGGAAGAAAAGACGGTTTCGCCGTCAGTTTCCACCACCATCGGCCCCCAGTGGGCGGCCGTGACAATCTGTTTTAAAGGGGATGAGTTGGCCAAAACGGGCTCCTGACTGGCATTTGCAGATAACGTGGCGTGATTGTGGTTAATTTATCGCCACTCGACTCACTATTGCTTACAAAATCGGAAGAGTTCCTGAAATTTTCAACATAAACGCCGGGCATAATCAATCACCGCCGTTATGCACGGCTAAGAAATAAATTGAATAAGGATATGCGATGAAAAAACGCGTAATGATGATTGCCGCTCTGGTAAGCGGCGCACTGGCCGTTTCCGGCTGTACGACTAACCCCTATACCGGCGAGCGTGAAGCGGGCAAATCGGGCATCGGAGCCGGTCTGGGCTCGCTGGTCGGCGCAGGCGTCGGCGCGCTCTCTTCATCGAAGAAAGATCGCGGCAAAGGCGCGCTGATTGGCGCGGCGGCAGGCGCAGCGCTCGGCGGCGGCGTGGGTTATTACATGGACGTTCAGGAAGCGAAGCTTCGCGACAAAATGCAGGGCACCGGCGTAAGCGTGACCCGCAGCGGCGACAATATCATCCTGAATATGCCTAACAATGCAACCTTCGACAGCAACCAGGCAAACCTGAAACCGGCGGGCGCCAACACCCTGACCGGCGTGGCGATGGTGCTGAAAGAGTACCCGAAAACGGCGGTTAACGTGGTGGGTTACACCGACAGCACCGGCGGCCAGGATCTCAATATGCGTCTGTCACAGCAGCGCGCCGACAGCGTAGCCAGCGCGCTTATCACCCAGGGCGTGGCCGCCAACCGTATCCGCACCAGCGGCATGGGCCCGGCGAACCCTATCGCCAGCAACAGCACGGAAGAAGGTAAAGCGCAGAACCGCCGCGTGGAAATTACCTTAAGCCCGTTGCAGTAACCGGCTTTATGCCTCATTTAGCCACAGGCGTGAGGCGAAAATTACGGGAAAAGCGCGCTTTTCCCGTAAAAAACCGTTAATGGTGCAGCATCTCGTCGACAATCTCTTCTTTACTTAGCTGGTACGGATAATAAGTTGGCCAGTTATCCATCTCTTTCAGCAAAGCTTCATGCGAACTGTTTCCCATAAAAATATGGAAATGCGCTGATTTGCGCGGCGCAATGGTATGGTCGCTGAACTGCACATATTTTGGCGCTTTAGAGGCGGCGTCTTTACATTCGAAGAGATAACGCACCCCTTTTTTACCGGATGCATAAGTCAGTATCTTATAGCCGCTATAGCTGTACTGGCAGGCGTTCACGGCTTTCCCTACATGGAACTCCATGACATTGTTTTCAATGCCAATCATCTCAACATCCGTGGCATACCCTTTTTTATAATAAGCGCGATACTCCTCAAGCGACTTACCGCTTTCTTTCGCTTTTTTCGCCAGCACCGGGTCTAAATCGCCGTTAAGCAAGTAAGGGTTAAGCGATTGCCAGACGCCGTCCCAGTCGCTCAGCGGTCGGTCCTTAACGTTTTTATCATCAAATACTCCTTCGCTCGCCTTTCGTTCCACTTCGGTCATCGGGACGCCATGGTGGTGTCCGTGGGCAAAAGCCTGAACGCCCGGCAGCATCAGCCCCAACCCCAGTAAAAAAGCCGTTTTATTCATTTCTTTCGTCCTTCTTTGCAGGCCATCGTCATTAATTGATACGTTATAACATATTAATTAATAGATCTGCAAAACCGCCCGCTGTGGCGCCGGACAGAGAACGATGCCTGCTTTACGGCTCCCCCCTAAATAATCTAATAATAAAAACAGCCACCTGACCGGCAGGCGTTACAGCACTTAAAAGGAAGCTCCATGACCACTAAAGCGTCCCGCGCCACTATTAGCGACGTGGCGAAAGCGGCGAACACCGGCAAAACCAGCGTCTCCCGCTACCTCAACGGCGAAAAACATTTGCTTTCGCCCCCGCTGCTTGAGCGCATTGAAAAGGCCATCGCCGACCTGGACTATCGCCCAAGCCAGATGGCGCGCGGGCTAAAGCGCGGGCGTACGCGGCTTATCGGGCTTATCATCGCCGACATTACCAACCCCTATTCCGTTAACGTGTTAAGTGGTATCGAAGCCGCTTGCCGGGAAAAAGGCTTCACGCCGCTGGTCTGTAACACCAACAACGAGCTCGACCAGGAGCTTCATTATCTGGATCTGCTGCGTAGCTATCAGGTGGAAGGCATCGTGGTGAATGCCGTAGGCATGCGGGAAGAGGGGTTAAGCCGCCTGCAACAGTCGGCGCTGCCGATGGTGTTGATTGACCGTAAAATTCCCGACTTCGCCTGCGATGTGGTGGGGCTTGATAACAGCCAGGCGGCGACAACCGCGACCGAACATTTAATCGAGCAGGGTTTTGAAGCGCTGCTGTTTTTGAGCGAGCCGCTCGGCACCGTAAATACTCGCCAGGAGCGGCTGAAAGCGTTTCGCCATACCGCTGAGCGTTACCCGGGCGTCGTGGCGCAAAATGCAGAGACGCCGCTGCATGAAACCGAGCGACTCGATAATATTTTGCGCCAGTTTCACCAGCAGTATCGCGGCATACGCAAGGCGGTGATGTCCGCCAACGGCGCGCTGACATTACAGGTAGCCCGTTCCCTCAAGCGCATCGGCCTGCACTGGGGCGCCGATATCGGCCTGCTTGGCTTTGACGAGCTGGAATGGGCCGAACTGGCAGGCGTCGGCATCACCACCTTAAAGCAGCCGACCTGGCAGATTGGCTACGCGGCGCTTGAGCAAGTGGTAAAACGCATTGAAGGGCATGAAGAAACGGTGCGGGAGCAGGTTTTTTCCGGCGAGCTTATTGTCCGGGGTTCCACGGCGCGCTGATCGGCTGTTCGTGATGGCGATCATAAATTCAACATCCTGGCCTTCTCTTTGGAACCGGTTCCATCTAGCGTAATAACTATGTTATGCAGATGTAACCACTCCGGAGAAGTTAATGGAGAGAGAAATTATCGTTGTTACCGCCGCTTACGGTAACGACCGGATCAAAGCCCTCGGCGGGCAACAGGCGGTACTGCCGATCATCGCCGAAGCCGGGGCTGACGGCGTGGAAATTCGCCGCGAACTGTTAAGCGCTGACGAGCGCAACAACCTTCCTGCGCTTGCGCGATCAATCGAAACGAAAGGCCTTTTCGCCTGCTACTCTGCGCCTGAGCCGCTGTTCGATGCCGACGGCAAGCTTAATCCGCACCTTCCCGACCTGCTGACCGAAGCGCACGAACTTAACGCCCGCTGGCTGAAAGTCTCGCTCGGCCACTTTCGCCATAACCGCCAGGCGGAGCCGCTTTTTTCTCTGCTTGCGCTCTCCAGCGTCGCGCTGGTGGTGGAAAACGACCAGACCGACTGCGGCCAGCTTAAGCCCATGCAGCGCTTCCAGGCGGCCAGCAAGGTGCTGAACCTGCCGGTGAAGCTCACGTTTGATATGGCGAACTGGCTGTGGGTGGGCGATTCCCCGGAGGATGCCGCGCGCTTTCTGGCCCCTTCCGTTAGCTATATTCATGTAAAGGCCGCCGTGCCGCACCACTATCACTACCGGGCTATTGCGCTGGACGAGGCGGAGCCGCGCTGGCGCGCCCTGCTGGATAAGCTACCCGCCGATGCGCCACGCGGCATCGAGTTCCCGCTGGAAGGACGCGATCTCACCGCCGTCACCCGTCATTACGTCAACCTGTTACGCGAGGAGTAAGGGCCATGCAGAATACGCTGGATGTCATCACCATTGGCGAAGCGATGGCGATGTTTGTGGCTACAGAGACCGGCGAGCTGGCGGAAGTCGAGCGCTTTATGAAGCGGGTCGCGGGCGCGGAGCTGAACGTAGCGACAGGGCTTGCGCGGCTCGGCCTGAAAGTAAGCTGGGTCAGCCGGGTCGGCAACGACTCCTTCGGCCGCTTCGTGCTGCAACAGCTGGCGAAAGAGGGCATCAGCACGCAGGGCGTTACCATTGATGACCGTTACCCTACGGGTTTCCAGCTGAAATCAAAAGTTGAAGATGGAACCGATCCCACCGTGGAGTATTTCCGTAAAGGCTCCGCCGCAAGCCATCTTTCCACGGAAGATTTCAACGCGCCGTTGTTTTACAGCGCTCGCCACCTGCACGTCAGCGGCGTGGCGGCGGCGCTGTCAGACACGTCGCTGGCGCTGCTTAACCATACGGTGCGCATGATGAAAGCCGAAGGCAAAACCATTTCCTTCGACCCGAACCTGCGCCCGGTGCTGTGGAAAAGCGAAGCGGAGATGGTGGAAAAACTTAACCAGCTCGCTTTCCAGGCGGACTGGGTACTGCCAGGGCTGAAAGAGGGCGTCATTCTCACCGGCCAGACGACGCCGGAAGGCATCGCCGATTTTTATCTGGAGCGCGGCGTAAAAGCGGTGGTGTTGAAAACCGGCGCGGATGGCGCGTGGTTTAAAACCGCCAGCGGCGAGCAAGGCGCCGTCGCCGCAGTGAAAGTAGAAAACGTTGTCGATACCGTTGGCGCGGGCGATGGCTTTGCGGTTGGCGTCATAAGCGCGCTACTGGAAGGCAAACCGCTGGCGCAGGCGGTGCGCCGGGGCAATAAAATCGGCTCGCTGGCCATTCAGGTGCCGGGCGACAGCGAAGGGTTGCCGACCCGCGAACAATTGGGCGAGTAACAGCCTTACCGCTTTGCCCATGCAGGAGAGGTGACGACAGAACGTAACGTCACCGGGTTTTCCCCTCGCCCCTGGGGCGAGGACCAGGATGGGGAATACACACCTCATCCACAGCGTCATAGTCAGTATAAACAGCATCCGTCCGGCCCCTACCCCGGCGAGATGCCCGAACCTCAACCATAGAGGGAAGTTTATGAAAAGCCCGACCAATGCATCAAAACGCTGGCTGTATATCATGCCAATCGTGTTTATCACGTACAGCCTGGCCTATCTCGACCGCGCTAACTTCAGCTTCGCTTCGGCGGCGGGCATTAATGAAGATCTGGGGATCACCAAAGGGGTCTCCTCCCTGCTGGGCGCGCTCTTCTTCCTGGGCTATTTCTTCTTTCAGATCCCAGGCGCGGTCTACGCCGAACGCCGTAGCGTGCGTAAACTCATTTTTATCTGCCTGATATTGTGGGGCGCCTGCGCCTCGCTCACCGGCGTGGTGAGCAATATCCCCATGCTCGCGGCCATCCGTTTTATTCTCGGCGTGGTGGAAGCGGCGGTAATGCCCGCCATGCTGATTTACATCAGCAACTGGTTTACTAAATCGGAGCGCTCGCGCGCCAACACCTTTCTTATCCTCGGCAACCCGGTAACGGTGCTGTGGATGTCGGTGGTTTCCGGCTACCTGATTCAGTCCTTCGGCTGGCGGGAAATGTTCATCATCGAAGGGGTGCCGGCGGTTATCTGGGCGTTCTGCTGGTGGGCGCTGGTGAAAGACAAACCGGCCCAGGTGAAATGGCTTGCGGATGAAGAGAAAGCGGCGTTGCAGGCGCAACTCGACCAGGAGCAGCAAGGCATTAAAGCCGTGCGCAACTATGGCGAAGCTTTCCGTTCACGCAATGTGGTTCTGCTTTGCGCGCAATACTTCGCCTGGAGCATCGGCGTTTACGGCTTTGTGCTGTGGTTGCCTTCCATCATCCGCAGCGGCAGTGAAAACATGGGTATGGTGGAGGTCGGCTGGCTTTCGTCGGTGCCTTATCTGGCTGCGACCATCGCCATGATTGTCGTCTCCTGGGCCTCTGACAAAATGCAGAACCGCAAACTCTTTGTCTGGCCGCTGCTGCTCATCGGCGGGCTGGCGTTTATCGGCTCCTGGGCGCTGGGCGCGAACCATTTCTGGGCTTCTTATACGCTGCTGGTGATCGCCGGTGCGGCAATGTACGCCCCTTATGGTCCGTTCTTCGCGATTATCCCGGAAATGCTGCCCAAAAACGTCGCAGGCGGCGCGATGGCCTTAATCAACAGCATGGGGGCGCTCGGGTCGTTTGTCGGCTCCTGGGTGGTGGGATATCTCAACGGTGCGACCGGCAGCCCGTCCGCCTCCTACATTTTTATGGGTGTGGCGCTTTTCGCCTCAGTGTGGCTCACTCTTATCGTTAAGCCGGCGGTCAGCCAGCAGTTGCCGACCGGCGCTCGCCACGCCTGACGCGCAGGGCGGCGTAATGCCGCCCTTTCGTCTACCCTTCCTACTTTGTTAAACGCAGGAGATTTGCATGAAGCCGTCCGTCATTCTTTATAAATCCCTTCCCGACGACCTGCTTGCCCGCCTGGAAAGCCATTTTACTGTCACTCAGGTTAAAAACCTCAGCCCGGAAACGGTGGAACAGCACGCGCAAGCGTTCGCCAATGCCGAAGGGCTGCTGGGTTCGAGCGAAAAGGTCGATGAGGCGCTGCTGGCGAAGATGCCGAAACTTCGCGCCACCTCTACCGTTTCCGTAGGGTATGACAACTTTGACGTCGACGCGCTGAATGCCCGCCGCATTGCGCTCATGCATACGCCGACCGTGCTCACCGAAACGGTGGCGGATACGCTGATGACGCTGGTGTTGACCACCGCCCGCCGGGCGCTGGAAGTGGCGGAACGCGTGAAAAAAGGCGAATGGACAAAGAGCATCGGGCCGGACTGGTTCGGCATCGACGTGCACCATAAAACGCTCGGCATCGTCGGCATGGGCCGCATTGGTCTGGCGCTGGCGCAGCGCGCCCATTTCGGTTTCGGCATGCCGATTCTTTATAACGCGCGCCGTCAGCACCAGGAAGCGGAAGAGCGCTTTAACGCCCGCCCGTGCGATCTGGATACGCTGCTGCGCGAATCGGACTTCGTCTGCATCGTACTGCCGTTAACGGACGAAACGCACCATCTGATTAACGCCGGGAAAATCGCGCTGATGAAGCCTTCCGCCATACTCATCAACGCGGGACGCGGCCCGGTAGTGGACGAACCGGCGCTGATTGAGGCGCTGAAAGCAGGCAAAATTCACGCCGCCGGTCTGGATGTGTTTGAACAGGAGCCGCTGCCCGCCGACTCCCCGCTGCTTTCTATGCCGAACGTGGTGGCGCTGCCGCATATCGGCTCCGCGACGCACGAAACGCGGTACAACATGGCCGCCTGCGCAGTCGATAACCTGATAGACGCGCTAAACGGCAACGTTGAGAAAAACTGCGTGAACCCGCAGGCGGTTAAATAAAAGCAGCGCAATAAAAAACGGCTCCTGAGAGCCGTTTTTTTTATCACTGCATCGCGTTGGTCGCGGCGCTCCAGGCCTGCGTAAAGGCCTGATGCTGCGAAGCGAGCGGGCCAATCAGCGAATTATACTGACTTGCCTGTTGGGAGGTCGGGAACTGAATGCCGTTCGACACAAAGCTCACCTGGGTACCCTGCTGCGCGATGAAATCGCCAACCTGCACCAGCTGTTGCGTGAACACCTGCGCCGCCGGGATCAGCGGTTGCAGCGCGTTCGCCGGGTTGGTCACCACTTTTTCATAGGCTTTGTCGTAGACCGGTTTCAGATCATCGGCCTGCTTAAGCGTTGAGCGCGAACTGTCCGCCTGCATTTTGGCGTTCTGCAACTGCTGGCTCAGCACGCCGAGCGAACCGTTAGCCTGGCGCAGCGCTTCACGCTGGGTCATGTAATCCTGCGGTACGCGGATGCTGTTGACGCTGTCCACTACCGGGCGGATACCGGCGTCCATCGCCTGGTTCACCTGCTGGGAATAGCCGTAAAGCACGGCGTAGTCAGAAACGAACGGGCCGAACTGTTTTTTCTGGTCCGCCGTCAGCGTTGGCAGCTGCTCGCCGCTACGCATCACCGTGTTTTGCAGGAAATCGATAAACGCTTTGCGCTGATCGCCCTCTTTATCAAAGCACCCGCTCAGGCTAACCACCATCAACAACGCCGCCAGCGGCGCAAACCAGCGAGAGCAGGACTTACCTGTCGCCATTTTTTTACTCCTTTCACCACGAATTACGCACCCTGCCACCAGCGTGCCTTCAACGCTGACAAGAATAGTCTACGCGCGCCTCGCAGGATACCCTTAATTACCTCGCGATGCTGGCTTGCGCCGCTTTTATCAGGTTGACGCTTCCTCACCGGTAAAAAGGGTTGTCAGCCTGCGCTGACAACCCTTATAAAGGCGCTCGCGGTACGCCCGTCTACCTCAGGCCTGAAAGGCGGGAATCGTCCCCCGCCTTCAGGTTGCTTACTTACCGGATTCGTAGGCCATAAGCGCAACAACCTCCAGCGGTCCGTCCTTATAACGAATTTCACAAAATGAATTTCTTGTCAGGAACAGCGTGACTAACAGCGTGCTACAGACAATTAATAAGTACCAGAGCCGGGGGTTTTGCGGCAGCTTCATCGCTTTCTTCTCCTTGCCTTGCGGCGGGTAAGAGGCTACTCTGACGGTGTTTGGGCGTCGTGAGTAGGCCTCGTTGGTTAATAAACATTGACCTTCGGGGCTTTCTTCTTTCTGCCTCACCGCACATCCGCTTTTCTGCCGATCGCATGAGGCAAAAAGCCTCAAGCGCCAGCGCCACTATACGCCTGCGCATTCCTTACTCAGCCTCTCTCCGTTAACTTTCAGAAGATGCAGCGCGTTATTTTCCTCAGCCTTAATCTGAAACTATCCGCATTCTATTTTTACTGCGTTGTCCGTTGCCCCATCCCCATCGAAGTGCCCCATTGAAGTGCAGCCCCGGGTGCGCCTGCTCCTTTGTTGCACAAACGTCTGAGCCGCATCGACTACGCAATCCTTTAACTCGCTGAATTTAAAGCCTGCTGCTAGCTGGCACGCGGCTTGCTTTAAACACTTCGCAGGGGTGACAGGCATAACGCCCGCGTCGCCAGACAATTTAAATGGGTCACTAGGGTTCCGGTCGCAAGATGCTGGTCCGAGAGTGGCCGACCGCCCTCTGGCGGTTACACGGCGGGACAAAAGCCCGGGAGGATAAGCGACACAGGTGCGCCTCCTCCTGCTTTTTTCCCCGTTAACCTCAGAGGAAACGCCATGCTTAACGCCTGCCGGAAAGGAATACTGCTTATCGCCCTTGCGCTCTTTAGCGTGGGAGCCAGCGCAGCAAAACCCGCCTTCAAACTTTGCTGGTCCATTTACGCAGGCTGGATGCCCTGGGACTACGCCCAGCAGAGCGGCATCATCAAAAAGTGGGCCGACAAATACAATATCGACATTCAGTTCGTGCAGGTAAACGACTACATCGAGTCGGTTAACCAGTACACCTCAGGCGGCTTCGACGGCTGCACCATGACTAACATGGACGCGCTAACCCTTCCTGCCGCAGGCGGCGTCGACAGCACCGCGCTTATTATCGGCGACTACTCCAACGGCAACGACGGCATCGTGTCCAAAACCGCGCCTTCCGTGGCCGCGCTCAAAGGCCAGGAGATTAACCTCGTCGAGCTTTCCGTTTCGCACTACCTGCTGGCGCGCGCGCTGGAAACCGCCGGGCTTAGCGAACGGGATGTGAAAGTGGTGAACACCGCGGACGCCGATCTGGTGGCCGCCTTCGGCACGCCGGATGTGAAATCTATCGTGACCTGGAACCCGCTGCTTGCGCAGGCGCAAAAGCAGGCGGGCGCGAAAACGCTGTTCACTTCCGCGCAAATTCCTGGCGAAATCCTCGACCTGCTGGTGGTGAACACCGCCACCCTGAAGAAACATCCTGAGCTTGGCAAAGCGCTGACCGGCGCCTGGTTTGAAACGCTGAAAACCATGCAGGGCGACGCGGCGCCGGCAAAAGCCGCCCGCACGCAGATGGGCGAAGCGGCAGGCACCGATCTCGCGGGCTTCGACGCCCAACTCGCCGCCACGCATCTCTTTAACACCCCGCAGTCGGCGCTCGATTTTACCGTCAGCCCGCAGCTTAAAAGCACCATGCAGAAGGTAGCGGAGTTCTCCTTCGCCCACGGTCTGCTTGGCGAAGGCGCGCCGTCCGCCGACGTGGTGGGCATTGCGACGCCATCCGGCAACTGGGGCGATGCGGGCAACCTGAAATTACGCTTCAGCGACGAGTTTGTCCGGCTCGCCGCAGAAAACAAACTGTAAAAACGGAGGTGGGCGATGCGCAAAGTCATTAACTTCCAGCCGCAGCCGATGAGCCGCGTGCTGCTGGGGGCCCTGCCGCTGCTGGCGCTGGCGCTGTTTTATCTGATTGCCTCCGACGCCCGTCTGGCGGCTAACAGCGCCGATAAGCTGCTGCCGGGGCTGGATGCGATGCGCGCCGCCGTCGACCGCATGGCCTTTACGCCAAGCCCGCGCACCGGCGAATACCTGCTGTGGACCGACACCGCCGCAAGCCTGCTGCGCCTGCTGACGGGCGCGTTGCTGAGCGCGGCGACCGCCTTGCTGTTTGGCCTCTTCTGCGGCGCCCTGCCCGCGGTGCGCGCGGTGCTTTCGCCGCTGGTAACCGTGGTGGCGCTGGTGCCGCCGCTCGCTATCCTGCCGATCCTCTTTATCTGTTTCGGGCTGGGCGAGCTGTCGAAAGTGATGCTGATAATTATCGGCATCACCCCTTTTCTTATTCGCGATCTGCAAATGCAGGTGATGGCCATTCCCCAGGAGCAACTGGTGAAAGCGCAGACGCTTGGCGGCCACAGCGCCCAAATCCTGGTGCGGGTGATCCTCCCGCAGCTGCTGCCGCGCCTGCTGGATGCGCTGCGTCTGTCGCTCGGCGCCGCCTGGCTCTTTCTCATCGCCGCCGAAGCCATCGCCGCCACCGAAGGGCTGGGCTATCGCATCTTCCTGATGCGCCGCTACATGGCGATGGATGTCATTTTGCCTTATGTCGCCTGGATAACGCTGCTCGCCTTCCTGCTTGACTGGCTGCTGCGCACGCTCAGCCGTCGCTGTTTCCCCTGGTACTACGCCAAATAAGGAGGCCGTTATGCCCTTGCTGGAACTGAAAAACCTTGAAAAGCATTACGGCAACCAGGTCGTGCTGGAGCGGCTTAACGTGCAGGTCGAAGAAGGGGAATTTGTCTCTATCGTCGGCGCTTCCGGCTGCGGCAAAACCACCTTTCTGAAAATGCTGCTCGGCACCGAAGCGCAAAGCAAAGGGCAACTGTTGCTCGACGGCGAACCGCTTTCGCTGGAGCCGGACGCCCAGCGCGGCATCGTTTTTCAACGCTATTCGGTATTTCCGCACCTCACCGTGCTGGGCAACGTCATGCTGGCGGATGAGTTTAGCGAAGCGCGCTGGTTTGGCCGCGTCTGGGGGCGCAAACGCCGCGCTATTCGCGAGCGCGCCCGCGCCATGCTTGAGCAGGTCGGGCTGCTGGCGGCGCAGGACAAATACCCGCACCAGCTCTCCGGCGGCATGCAGCAGCGTCTGGCGCTGGCGCAGGCGCTGGTGAAGCAGCCACGCATTCTGTTGCTGGACGAGCCTTTCGGCGCGCTCGACCCGGGCATTCGCGGCGAAATGCACCAGTTGATAAGCGACCTGTGGCAGCGCCACCGGTTGACCATTTTTATGATAACCCACGATCTCAAAGAGGGGTTTTCACTCGGCTCCAGGCTGTGGGTTTTCGACAAAGTGCGCCATGACCCGCAGGCGCCGGACGCTTACGGCGCCAGCATAACTTACGACATCCCGCTCGACCGCCCGCCAGCCGGCAAAGTCAGGCCGCTTAATGCGGTGGTGCGCCCTTTTCCCGGTTCTGACCCCACGCAACGCCCGCTGGCTTTGATCAGCGAAGGTTAACCCAAGGAGACGCTATGGAAACCGTTTATGAAACTCGCCTGCCTGCGGGCAGCCACTGGTCGCTGGTGATGCGCCGGGGCGCCGCGCTGACGCTCACCGACGCGCAAGGCGGCGCGAACGCCGCCGTGCTGTTCTACAACCCGGAAAACCTGCTTGAGCGCTACAACGCGCCGGACACGCTCAAATGCCAGCACACCTTCCGGCTGACGAAAGGCCACTGCCTTTACTCCGACATGGGCCGGATTTTGTGCGGCATTGAAGAAGATACCTTTGGCTGGCACGACACCGTCTGCGGCGTCAGCAACGCGGCGCAGGTGGAGAAACAGTTCGGCGCGCTGAACTACCAGCAGGCGCGCAACGAACGCCATCAAAACGGCTATGACAGCTTCCTGACGGAGTTAGCCAAATATGGCCTCGGAAAGCGTGATATCGCTGCCAATATCAACTTTTTCGCCAGAGTAGCGGCAACCAGCGACGGAGATCTGAAGCTGGTTGAGCAGGGCAAACCCGGCGCGAGCGTTACGCTGCGCTTCGCAATGGATACGCTGGTGGTGCTGCATACCTGCCCCCACCCCCTGAGTGAAGCAAACCGCTACCCCACCGCGCCGCTGCTCATCACGCTTGACGGCACACGACAGCCGCTGCCGGAAATCTGCCTGGCGCGCGCCGAGAACCAACGCGGCCTGCGCAATAACCACCTCTACTACCTGAACGAAGGAGTGTGACGATGCTGACCGAAAGCCCGCGCCAGATTACAGACGCCCTGTACCGCGCCACCATCAACGCCGGGGATTACTGGCTTTATCGCCTTGGCGAAGGCCAGACGCTGCGCATTACCGACCTTGAAGGCAACCAGGCGGCGGATACGCTCTTCTTTAATGCCGACGACACCGCAGAGCGCTACAGCATGACCGACACGCTGCGCGGCCAGCGCAACGTTTTTCTCTCTACCGGTACCGTGCTGCGCTCAAGCGAAGACCGGCCGATGCTGGAAATTGTGGCGGACACCTGCGGCCGTCACGATACGCTGGGCGGCGCCTGCTCGTGCGAGAGCAATACCGTGCGCTACGACCTGGAGAAGCGTCATATGCATGCTTGCCGGGATTCATGGATGCTGGCAGTGGCGGAGCACCCGGAGTACGGCCTGACGCGTCGCGACATCACCCACAACGTTAACTTCTTTATGAACGTGCCGGTCACGGACGAAGGCGGGCTGGACTTTGCGGACGGTATCTCCGCGCCGGGAAAATATGTGGAAATGGTAGCGAAAATGAACGTACTGGTGCTTATCTCCAACTGTCCCCAGTTGAATAACCCCTGCAACGGTTATAACCCGACGCCGGTTGAAGTCGCTATCTGGTAATACCGGCGCTGCGGGACGACCCGCAACAAAGCGCAACGTTAACGCAGGACGACCTGCCCGCCGGAGAGCCGGTTATGTTAAGCCGAATTCTTATCGCCAACCGCGGCGCTATCGCGGTCCGTATCATCCGCACCCTTAAGCAAATGGGCATCACCGCCATCGCGGTTTATGCCGAAGCCGATAAACACGCCGAACATGTGCGCCTCGCTGATGCGGCTTTCTCGCTTGGCGAAGGCAACGTGCGGGAAACTTACCTCGATCAGGACAAACTCTTCGCCATCGTGCGCGAAAGCGGCGCGCAGGCTATTCATCCGGGCTATGGATTTTTAAGCGAAAACGCCCGCTTCGTCGAACGCTGCGCCGCCGAAAAAGTGATTTTCCTTGGCCCGACGACAGAGCAGATGGCCGCTTTTGGTCTCAAGCACCGCGCCCGCGAGCTGGCGGAGCAAAATAACGTGCCGCTGCTGCCGGGCAGCGGGCTTTTACGCGACGTTTCGCAGGCGGTTGCCGCCGCGCAGGAAACAGGCTACCCGGTAATGCTGAAAAGCACGGCGGGCGGCGGCGGCATCGGCATGCAGCGCTGCGACGACGAGCAGGCGTTGCGGGAGGCGTTTGAACGCGTTAAACGCCTTGCAGGCAACAATTTCGCCGACGATGGCGTCTTTTTAGAGAAATTTATTGCACGCGCCCGCCACATTGAAGTGCAGGTTTTTGGCGATGGCGAAGGCGGGGTTATTGCGCTTGGCGAACGTGATTGCTCCGCACAGCGTCGCAATCAGAAAGTGATTGAAGAGACGCCCGCGCCGCGCCTTTCAGACGCTACCCGCAAGGCATTACAGGAAACAGCGGTGCGCCTGTGCCAGGCGGTGAATTACCGCAGCGCAGGCACGGTAGAGTATGTCTATGACGACCAGTCGCAGCAGTTCTGGTTTTTAGAAGTGAACACGCGCCTGCAAGTAGAGCATGGCGTTACTGAGATGGTTTACGGCGTTGATATTGTCCGCTGGATGGTGGAGCTGGGCGCACAGACGCTGCCGCCGCTGGAAACGCTTCGTACAACGCCGCAGGGCCACGCCATCCAGGTGCGCCTTTATGCCGAAGATCCGGCGAAAAACTTCCAGCCGGTCGCGGGCACGCTAAGCGAAGTGTCCTTCCCTCACGCAGTGGACGGGGCGCAGTTGCGTATCGATCACTGGCTTTCCAGCGGCTGTGAAATTTCGCCTTTTTACGACCCGATGCTGGCGAAAGTGATCGTGCATGCGAAAGACCGTCCGGCGGCGCTGGCGGCGTTGCAGACGGCGCTTGATGAAAGCCGCCTTTACGGCATCGAAAACAACCTTATCTGGCTGCGCCATCTGCTGACGCTGCCGCAAGTGCAGGCAGGCGAAGTGATCACCGCCACGCTCGGCCAGGTGCGCTGGCAACCCGCCACGCTCGACGTGCTGACGGGCGGTACCCTGACCACCGTTCAGGATTTGCCCGGCCGCACCGGCTACTGGCACGTCGGCGTGCCGCCTTCCGGCCCCTTCGACAGCCTGGCGTTTCGCCTGGGCAACGCGCTGCTCGGCAACGCGCCGGATGCCGCTGGCCTTGAAATAACGCTGCGCGGACCGACGCTGCGCTTCAACCAGGCATGCTCCATCGTGCTAACCGGCGCGCCCATTGAGGCGATGCGCGAAAAAGAAACGCTTCCCATGGGGAGAGTGATTGATATCGCCGCAGGGGAAACGCTGCGCCTTGGCGCCATCAGCGGCGCGGGCTGTCGCAGCTATCTGCTGCTGGCGGGCGGGCTGGATTGTCCGCATTACCTCGGTAGCCGCAGCACCTTTACTCTCGGCAAATTCGGCGGCCATGCGGGACGGGCGCTGCGCGCCGGCGACGTCTTGCATCTTGCCGCGCCAGCGTTGCGTCCGCTGGCGGCGTTGCCAGCCAACGCCTACCCCGCGATGACGAATCACTGGCAGCTGCGGGTGATCTACGGCCCGCACGGCGCGCCTGATTTTTTAACCGATGACGATATCAGCGCCTTTTTCTCCGCTCGCTGGCAGGTGCATTACAACTCCAGCCGCACCGGCATCCGGCTGATTGGCCCGAAGCCGCAATGGGCGCGCCCGGACGGCGGCGAAGCGGGCATGCATCCTTCTAACATTCACGATAACGCTTACGCGTTCGGCACCGTCGATTTTACTGGCGACATGCCGGTTATTCTCGGCCCGGACGGCCCGTCGCTCGGCGGCTTTGTCTGCCCGGCGACCGTGATTGGAAAAGATTTATGGAAGCTCGGGCAGTTGAAAGCGGGCGATACGCTGGAATTTGTGCCGGTCACGCTTGAAGAGGCGGACAGCACGAACGAAGTCGCGCCCGCAGCGGCTGTCTCTTCCCTCCCCTCGCCGGTGCTCTGGCAGGATGCGGCGCGGGACGGCATGCCTGCCATGACCGTACGCGCGGCGGGCGACAGCTTTTTACTGGTGGAATATGGCGAACTGAAGCTTGATATCGCCCTGCGCTTTCGCGCGCATGCCCTGATGCAAAAGCTGGAAAGCGAACCGCAAGCGGGCCGCCTGGAGATGACGCCCGGGATCCGTTCGCTGCAAATTCATTTTGATCCGCAGATCTGCCCGCGCGCGATCCTTTTAAAGTCAGTGATCGAAGCGGATCTGTCGCTTGGCGATCTGCACGACGCCCGCGTGCCTTCGCGTACCGTCTGGCTGCCGCTCTCCTGGGATGACGAAGCCTGCCGCGAGGCCATCACTCGCTATACCCAGTCGGTGCGCCCCGGCGCGCCCTGGTGCCCGAGCAACATTGAGTTTATTCGCCGCATCAACGGCCTGGAGAGCGTCGCACAGGTTAAAGAGATCGTTTTCGACGCCTCTTATCTGGTGATGGGACTGGGCGACGTCTATCTTGGCGCGCCGGTGGCGACGCCGCTCGACCCGCGCCACCGGCTGGTCACCACTAAATACAACCCGGCGCGTACCTGGACTGCGGAAAACTCGGTGGGTATCGGCGGCGCTTATTTGTGCGTGTATGGCATGGAGGGGCCGGGCGGCTACCAGTTCATCGGCCGTACTTTACAGATGTGGAACCGCGACCGGCAGACCGAGGCCTTCACCCAGCCCTGGCTGCTGCGCTTCTTCGACCAGATCCGCTTCTACCCGGTGAGCCATGACGAATTGCTTGAAATACGCGAGCGTTTCCCGTGGGGCGATTATCCGCTGCGTGTTGAAGAAGGCGAGTTCAGCCTGAGCGCTTATCAACAGATGTTGCAGGACGAGGCGCAGTCTATCGATGCCTTCCAGCAGCGCCGCCAGCAGGCGTTTGACGACGAGCTGGCGCGCTGGCGCGCCGAAGGACAGTTCACGTTCGACAGCGCGCTGGACGAACAGCCAACCGGCGATGAAGCCATTCCGGAAAGCTGTCACGGCGTGGAAAGCCAGGTCGCCGGCAGCGTCTGGCAATGGCTGGTGCAGCCGGGCGAGCAGGTGCGCGAAGGGCAAATTATCGGCATTCTGGAGTCGATGAAGATGGAAATCCCGGTCACCGCGCCAGTTGACGGTACGGTGCATGCGCTTCAGCGCCAGCAGGGGCACCAGGTGCAGGCGGGCCAGTTACTGATGCTGATAGAGCGCGCCGCCTGATAACGTTTTTCGCCGGGCAGGGAGGCCCGGCGGCAGATGTTAATAGTTCGTTAAGCACATCACAAAATCTTCTCGTCGCTTTACCGCCTCGCTTCGCTAAATACTCTTTAAATATCAGCAATGTGCATCACGATATCGGGGAGTTTTGCGCCGGACCGTACGATTATCGCACGCTTACGCGGCGCGCAGGATTGCCGGAACGTCGGCGCAATGATTTGATTAAATGAACGATTAACGAATGGCTGTTCGATAATCGAACATTACAGGTCAACTCCGGCGGCGACGACACCCTTACCTCTGTCGTCCACGCCGCTCCAGCAGGACGTGCCGTATGACAAATAAAACAACGACCGACATTCAGACGTTTATCAACGAGCATCCCTTTTCGCGTTACCAGTGGATGATCCTCGTACTCTGCTTTATTACCGTGGCGCTGGATGGTTTCGATACCGCCATTATCGGCTTTATCGCCTCCGATCTGGTGCAGGAGTGGGGCGTACAGAAATCGGCGCTAGGCCCGGTAATGAGCGCCGCGCTGGTGGGGCTGGCTTTTGGCGCGCTCACCGCCGGACCGATGGCGGACCGCATCGGGCGCAAAAAAGTGCTGGTGCTCTCTATCCTGGTGTTCGGCGGCTTTAGCCTGCTGACCGCTTTCGCCACTTCCCTTAACCAGCTGGCGCTGCTGCGTTTTTTAACCGGCCTCGGCCTTGGCGCGGCGATGCCGAACGCCGCCACGCTGATGTCGGAATACGCGCCGGAGCGCAAGCGCGCCTTGCTGGTGAACCTGATGTTCGTCGGTTTTCCGATTGGCTCGTCGCTCGGCGGTTTTATCTCCGCCTGGCTTATTCCCCACTACGGGTGGCAGAGCGTGCTGGTGCTGGGCGGCGTAATGCCGTTAATGCTCGCCGTGGTGCTGATCTTCCTGCTGCCGGAATCGGCGCGCTATCTGGTAGTGCATAACAAATCGCAGACGCACATTGCCGCCATTTTGCGGCGTATTGCGCCCCTGCCGGAACAGAGCCGTATTGTGCTAAACGAGCCAGGCCAGGTGAAAGAGAAATCGGCGCTGGGCGTTATTTTCTCGCCCCGCTATCTTGTCGGCACGCTGATGCTCTGCCTGACCTACTTTATGGGCCTGCTGATTTTCTACCTGCTGACCTCCTGGCTGCCGCTGCTGATTCGCGAAACGGGCGCGAGCTTGAGCCAGGCGTCGATCATTACCGCGCTGTTCCCGCTCGGCGGCGGCATCGGGGTGCTGATCATCGGCGCGCTGATGGACAAGCTGAACCCGAATAAAGTGGTGGCGGTGGGATATCTGCTGACCGGGCTGTTTGTGTGCCTCGTCGGCTTCTCCACCAGCAGCCTGCTGTTGATGGGCGTGATGGTGTTTATCGCGGGCACCATCATGAACGGCGCGCAGTCTTCCATGCCAGCGCTGGCGGCAGGCTTTTACCCAACCCAGGGACGCGCAACAGGCGTGGCGTGGATGCTGGGACTGGGGCGTTTCGGCGGCATTCTGGGCGCGTTCAGCGGCGCGTTTCTTATGCAGGCGGAGCTCTCTTTTCGCACCATCTTCATGCTGCTGGCTATCCCGGCGCTGCTTTCCGCCCTCGCGCTGATGATCAAATATTACGCCAGCCTGCGCGCGCCAAAAGAAGCGCGCTCTGCCGACAGCGCGCTGAATAAAGCGGCGCAAAAAGCGTAAAACACCCTTCGCGGGCGGTTATCCGCCGCCCGCATAACGATTTACAAATTTATACTTAGCTCAAGGGGTTAACTGATTATTCAGGCAGTTAACATCACCTGAAGCGCGTAATAAATCGCTCAGGAAGCATAAAAAAGCATCAATTGCAAAATTAATTAACGAGCAACGGCGCATTTTATATTTTCCGAACTATCCTTAAGAAGCTTCTTAGAAGTTCACGATCCCGCTGTGTGATGTACGAGGAGTTCTCAATGGAATATAAAGAGCCGATGGCTGAACTGCTCAGCAGCCTTGAGCAGATTGTATTTAAGGACGCACCACAAAAAGTTACCCTGGCGCAGAAACCTAATGCCTTCTCAGAATTTGAAAAGCTGCGTAAGAGCATGGGCCTGAAAACGGCTGAACTTGCCCGCATGATGGGCGTCAGCGTCGCCATGGTGCAGGAATGGGAATCAAAACGCGTAAAACCTTCCAGTACTGAGCTTAAGCTGATGCGCCTGATCCAGGCCAACCCGAAGCTAAGCCAGCAACTGATGGAATAATCCGGTCTGTTTGATTAAAACGTTTTTAAAAAAAGTAAAAAATTAACCCCGCCATCTGAAGCGGGGTTTTCCATTTTTAATAACGAATATTGAGTTTTTCTGGAATCGCATACCGCTGCGTTTTTTCATCAAACGGCAACGACCAGCTTTTATTTATCGTTTCGCCTTCAAGCCGGCCTTTGGCGGTCAGCTTCATATCGGGCAAAAGTTTGCCTGGCTGCATCACGCCAAACTTCACATTAACGTTCAGCTCGTCCTGTTTGCAGTCCTGCGCAGGTTCGCAATAGCCCAGGTTATCTGAGTAAGTGGTGACGGTCGCCACGCTGGCGATGCTATCGCCAAGCCTGACGTAATAGCGCTCAAAAGCCTGAGTGAAACCCTGAAGCGAATAACCGCTTTGGGTCACCACGCCCCAGCGGTCGCCCATTCGTACCGCCTGCACGTCGCCGGACTGGCCGTAGCGCCCCGCCCCCTGCTCGCCCGTCAGGCTTACCGCTTTATCGCCGTTCAGATACCAGATATCGAAATAGCCGCTGTCGGCGCCCGCGCTGTGATCGTTATCGCCCTCGCCGCACATCACCAGGATACGCTGCTGCGCGTCGAGCGGTTTATCAAGACAAAGCCGATAAACAAACCCCGGCGTGTCGGCTTTCTGCCACTGCGGCGCGCCCTGTTCCCCGACGGGGGCGGGCTGGTAATGCTCGCTCAGAAAGCGCGCCGGGGTATCGTCAGCATACAGCGGCTCGCTGAAAAACCCGGCCAGCGCCAGCGTTAACGCTATTTTCATGTTATCCCTCACATAAAAAAACCCGCCGTGCGGCGGGTTTCATCAGGCTTATTGCAGCAGCGAGATATCCGCTACCTGCAAGAACAGCTCGCGCAGTTTCGACAGCAGCGTCAGGCGGTTGATACGCACCTGGCTGTCTTCGGCATTCACCATTACTTTGTCGAAGAACTCATCTACCGGCTCGCGCAGGGCGGCCAGCTCGATAAGCGCTTCCTGGTAACGTCCTTCAGCGAAGTAAGGTTGCAGCTTATCGCGCAGCACGACGAGGTTGCCCGCAAGCTTAATTTCCGCCGGCTCTTTCAGCACCGAAGCGTGCACCATATCGTTCAGTTGCTCGGTCGATTTCGCCAGGATGTTGGAAACGCGCTTGTTGGCGGCAGCCAGCGCAGCGGCCTCTTCCAGCGTGCGGAAGTGAGACACCGCTTTCATGCGGGCGTCGAAATCCGCCGGTTTGGTCGGACGACGCGCCAGCACGGCCTGGATGGTATCCACGGCATGCCCCTCCTCCTGATACCAGGCGCGGAAGCGGCCCAGCATGAAGTCGATGACGTCATCCACAACGTTGGCGTTGGTCAGCTTGCTGCCATAGAGGCGCACCGCTTCTTCCGTCAGGGTTTGCAGATCAAGAGGCAGGTTTTTCTCAACGATAATACGCAGCACGCCAAGCGCGGCGCGGCGCAGCGCGAACGGGTCTTTATCCCCTTTCGGGTGCTGGCCGATGCCGAAAATACCCGCCAGGGTATCCATTTTATCGGCGATAGCCACCGCGCAGGCAACCGGGTTAGACGGCAGGTCGTCGCCCGCGAAGCGCGGCTGGTATTGCTCGTTCAGCGCGACCGCCACATCTTCGGCTTCGCCGTCGTGACGCGCGTAGTGCATGCCCATCACGCCCTGGGTGTCGGTGAACTCGAACACCATGTTGGTCATCAGGTCGCACTTGGAGAGCAGGCCCGCGCGGGTCGCGTGGTTGACGTCTGCGCCAATCTGCGCCGCAATCCAGCCGGAAAGCGCCTGAATACGGTCGGTTTTGTCGCGCAGAGTGCCAAGCTGCTGCTGGAACAGCACGGTTTCCAGACGCGGCAGATGGTCTTCCAGACGCTTTTTGCGGTCGGTATTGAAGAAGAACTCGGCGTCCGCCAGGCGCGGGCGCACCACTTTCTCGTTACCGGCGATAATCTGCTGCGGATCTTTCGACTCAATGTTCGCCACAAAGATGAAGTTCGGCAGCAGTTTGCCGTCGTTGCCGTAAACCGGGAAATATTTCTGGTCGCCCTTCATGGTGTAAACCAGCGCTTCGGCAGGCACCGCAAGGAACTTCTCTTCGAATTTCGCCGTCAGCACCACCGGCCATTCCACCAGCGAAGCGACCTCTTCCAGCAGGCTGTCGCTTAAGTCGGCGTTGCCCCCAATCTGGCGCGCCGCCGCTTCCGCATCGGCTTTGATTTTTGCCTTGCGCGCTTCGTAATCCGCAATCACTTTGCCGCGCTCCAGCAGCACGTCCGGGTACTGGTCGGCGTTTTCCAGCACAAATTCCGGCTCGCCCATAAAGCGATGGCCGCGAATCACGCGATCGGAATCAATGCCGAGCACGGTGGCAGGCACCACTTCGTCGCCCAGCAGCAGGGTGACGGTATGCACCGGACGCACAAACTGCACGTCTGAGTCGCCCCAGCGCATCAGTTTTGGAATAGGCAGCTTAGAAAGCGCCGTGCTCACCATCGCGGGCAGCAGCGTTTGCGCGCTTTCGCCCTTAACATGGGCGCGATAAAGCAGCCATTCGCCTTTGTCGGTGGTCAGGCGTTCCGCCTGGTCAACGGTAATGCCGCAACCGCGCGCCCAACCTTCCGCCGCTTTGCTCGGCTTGCCTTCGGCGTCAAAAGCCGCAGAGATGGCCGGGCCGCGTTTTTCCACTTCGCGATCGGCCTGAGAAGCGGCAAGGTTCGCCACTTTCACCGCCAGGCGACGCGGCGCCGCGTACCATTTCACTTCGCCGTGAGCGAGGCCCGCAGCGTCCAGTTCAGCCGTGAAGTTCGCAGCAAAGGATTCCGCCAGGCTGCGCAGGGCTTTTGGCGGCAGCTCTTCAGTGCCGATCTCCACCAGAAAAGTTTTTTCAGACATGGCAGCCTCTTATTTATTCCTGTTGCACATCGGGAAGCCCAGCGCTTCGCGGGAAGCGTAGTAGGCCTCAGCCACAGCTTTGGTCAGCGTACGGATACGCAGAATGTAGCGCTGGCGCTCGGTTACCGAGATAGCCTTACGGGCATCCAGCAGGTTGAAGCTGTGCGCGGCTTTCAGAATACGTTCATAGGCTGGCAGCGGCAGCGGCGTTTCCAGCGCCAGCAGTTGCTGCGCTTCTTTCTCATACTGCTCAAAGCAGGTGAAGAGGAAATCCACATCCGCGTATTCAAAGTTATAAGTAGACTGTTCTACTTCGTTCTGATGGAAAACGTCGCCATAGGTGGTTTTACCCAGCGGGCCGTCGCTCCAGACCAGATCGTAAACGCTGTCGACGCCCTGGATATACATCGCCAGACGCTCAAGTCCATAGGTGATCTCACCCGTAACCGGCTTGCACTCCAGGCCGCCCACCTGCTGGAAGTAGGTGAACTGCGTCACTTCCATACCGTTCAGCCACACTTCCCAGCCGAGACCCCAGGCGCCCAGCGTCGGGTTTTCCCAGTTATCTTCCACAAAGCGGATATCGTGAATGGTCGGGTCCATGCCCAGCTCTTTCAGCGACCCCAAGTAAAGCTCCTGGATATTGTCCGGCGATGGCTTGATGATCACCTGGAACTGGTAGTAATGCTGTAAGCGGTTCGGGTTTTCGCCGTAACGGCCGTCGGTCGGGCGGCGGGAAGGCTGTACGTAGGCCGCCGCGATGGGTTCCGGCCCGAGCGCCCGCAGGCAGGTCATGGGGTGAGAGGTTCCGGCGCCAACTTCCATGTCCAGAGGTTGAACGATGGTACAGCCCTGGCGAGCCCAGTAATCCTGAAGCGTCAGGATCAGGCCCTGAAAGGTCCTGGTATCAAACTTTTGCATATAATTTCGCACGCGATACGAGTGGTTTTATAGGGAAGCGGTCAGTATACCCATTGACCGCAAGATATACAGCCCGGATCCGCGTACAAAACCCGGCCGTTGAGGGAAGAGTGAGGTGCTAACGCATGGAAAGGTGTAAAAAATGACCGTCTGCGTCGAACGAGCAGGTAAAGCCCTCTTCGCGGGCAGTATAGCCGCGCAGTTCGTAGCTGCCCTGGAAAGTATCGAACCCGACGACGTTAACGTGCTGCGAACCGGTGTTATAACGATGCGCCGCTTCTCCTTTGCAAAGCTGTTCCATATCCAGCGAGCGCGCTGCGCTGAGATGGTTTTTTTGCGCCGTCTGGGCATGCTGCGGTTCCGCTTGCTGCATGGCGCAGCCTGTCGTCAGAGCTATTGTCGTCAGTACTATGCAGGAAAACCGCTTCGCCATTGCTTGTTATCTCCGTGTTAAAGTATCAACTTTCCGCATTTGCGCTGTGGTCCGTCACAGAAAGGGCCGCATTGTGCGAAACCCCGCAACCGCAGGCAACCCGCCAGCGTTAAACTCAGATTGTTCCGGGCAGATAAGTTCACCAGAGAATAAAGATGGTACAGAGGACGGCATGCAGCAAAAAATTAACTGGATAGATAACCTGCGCGGCATCGCCTGCCTGATGGTAGTGATGATCCACACCACCACCTGGTACATCACCAATGCAAACCAGGTCAGCGCATGGAGCTGGGATTTAGCCAACGTGCTGAATTCGGCTTCGCGCGTCAGCGTGCCGCTCTTTTTTATGATTTCCGGCTACCTCTTTTTTGGGGAGCGCAGCGCCGGACAGCGCCACTTTTTGCGTATCGCCCTCTGTCTGCTGTTTTACAGTACCGTGGCGTTTATCTATATTTCGCTGCTGACGCCTATCAGCCCCCGGCTTGCGCTTATCTATTTGTTTCAAAAGCCGGTTTTCTATCATCTGTGGTTTTTCTTCGCTATCGCCGTTATCTACCTGCTTTCGCCGCTTATCTCCGTCAAAAAGGTCAACGCCACGACTATCCTCGGGCTGATGGTGCTGCTTGGCGTCATTGCTAACCCGAATACCGTGCCGCAGGTTATTCACGATGTGAAGTGGCTGCCGGTGAATCTCTATATTCGCGGCGATACTTTTTATTACGTGCTTTATGGTCTGTTGGGACGGGCGATTGGCATGCTTGAGACGAAAAGCGGCGCGGTCAGCGCGGCGGCGGCGTTTTTGTTCGCGTTGTGCGTGGTGATGATCTCAACCGGCACCCATAAGCAGTTGCACATTCAGGGCAATTTCTCCGATATCTTTTATATCTATTGTGGTCCGCTGGTGTTTATCGCCGCCATCAGCCTGCTGGTGCTGGTGAAAAACGGGCTCGATAGCCGCCCGCTTCCGGTACTCGGCTTTATTTCGCGCCATTCGCTGGGGATTTACGGTTTTCATGCGCTGATCATTCATTTTCTGCGCACGCATGATATTGAATTTACGGCCTGGCCCGTGCTGGACCTGGCATGGATATTCGGCGCAACGTTGATCGGGTCGCTGCTGCTTTCGCTGCTTTTGCAGCGCATTGATACCCGGCGGCTGGTCAGCTAGCGCGGCTGCGGGCGCGATAAAACTGGCGCGGCGAGGAGAAGCCTGCCGCCAGCGTCGCCTGTTCGAGTCGTTGCCCCTGTAGCAGGCATTGTTCCGCCACGGCGAGGCGCAGATGTTCCAGATAATCCCTTACGCTAATGCCAAGATGCTGCTGAAACAGACGTGACAGATGGCGCGGACTAACATGCGCTTTTTCCGCTAAGGCGGGCAGGCTCCATGGAGAATGCGGCGCGCCTGAAAGCAAGTCCTGAGCGCGATGAACCGCCGGATGCAGATGGTTGCGGTAGCGCAGCCAGGGGGAAAGCTGCGGGTCGTCGCCGGAACGGCGCAGCCACACGACCATTTCCCGGGCGACCTCCAGCGCCGTCTGCGGGCCGCAGAGCCGGTTAATAAGATGCAGAGAGAGATCGATGCCGGAAGTAATGCCGGCGCTGGTCCAGATCCCCCGGTCCTCGACAAAAATACGGTTATCCCGTACCAGCGCGCCTGGCGCTGCCGCTTTCAGCCGCGCCAGCACGTCATGGTGCGTCGTGCACTCCACGCCATGCATTAACCCGGCGCGGGCGGCCAGCAGCGCGCCCGAGCAGATACAGACCAGCGTAAGCTGCTGGCTATGGATTTGCGGCTGCTGTCGCGTCAGCCAGCGGCGCGCCGTTTCGGCCTGCGGCGCAGCGAACCAGTGGGCGGAATCGCTTACGCCGGGCACCACCAGCAGGCTGCCCGCAGGCAACCTCTCCGGCAACGGCTTAATACCGCTTATTGTCAGCCCAATCGACGTTTCAACCTGTTCGTCTGGCCCGATGTAATGCAGGCGAAAACGCTCCCCCGCCAGTCGCAGCGTCTCCGCCGGGCCGGTCATATCCAGAGCGAGTACGCCAGGCAACACCACAAACCAGACATCTGTCATCATGCAAGCAGCTCCAGCGTTTGCGCTACGGTGAGAATGGAAGCAAAGCGGCCCTGCAACACCGTTTCCGTACGGTGACGCAGCGTTTGGGCGTCAAGCGTCACCCCCTGCCAGGTCATTGGAAAGGTGAGCGTGGCTTCGCTGACAAACGTTACCTTATAGCCAAGGTCCGACGCTACCCGCGCGGTGGTTTCACAGCATTGTTCAGTGCGAATGCCCGCGATGATGAGGTGGTTGATATCCTGTCCGCGCAGCCAGCGGTCCAGCCCGGTATCGGTAAAAGCGTTATGCACATGTTTATGAAAAACCACCGCCGGACGGTGTGTTAAAAAGGGCATCGGCTTCACAAATCCCGACGCCAGCGAAAACACGTCATCACCGTCCACGTGGAAAATATCCACCACCGGCACCTGCCGCGCTTCGCAGCCTGCGATGAGCTGGCTTAACGCCTGCTGGAATGCCGGCACATCCGTTTCCTGCCAGTAATGACGGTGAAAAAAGGAACATTGGGTATCGATATTAAGCAGTGCGCTACGTGTCATTTTCAGACTCCGGTCAGAGGGGTTCGTAGCCATTGTGCGCAAGGACGGCGGCGCTGAGCAGACCAAAAAAGGACAAAAACCGGGTCGTTCAGGACAAGCAGAAAGCGCGCCTGTTGGCGCGCTTAAAATAATACGTCTGCGTTCGTTTCACGGCGTGACGAGGCTCAGGACATCAGCGGCAGCAGTTGCTGATAAATCTGGCGGAAGGTTTCCCGCCGCCCGGCATAGCGCTGATAGCGCTCATCATCAGGCTGATGCTGCTGCTCAAGCGGCAACTGCGGCAAAAGCTGTTGCAGGGCGCTCCCGGGCGAGAGGGCGATTTGCGCCAGACGCGCTGCGCCAAGCGCTGGCCCTACGTCGCCGCCGGTGCGGTAATCAAGCGTTTTACCGCTGATATCCGCCAGCATCTGACGCCAGTAGCTGCTGCGCGCGCCGCCGCCGATAAGCGTTACGCTTTGCGGCTCAATGCCGCAGGCATGCACCGCATCCATTCCGTCCGCCAGTGCGTAGCCGACCCCTTCCAGCACCGCGCGCGCCAGCTCCGCCGGGCCATGCTGATGCGTCAGGCCGAAAAATACCCCTTTCGCCTGCGGGTTGTTGTGCGGCGTGCGCTCGCCGGAAAGATAAGGTAAAAACCAGATAACGCCGGCGTCATTACGCGCGCATTGCGCCGCATCCAGCAAGGCCGGAACGCTGTTAAGCCCGGTCAGCTTTGCTGCCCAGTCAAGGCAGGAAGCAGCGCTCAGCATCACCGACATCAGGTGCCAGCGATTGGGTAGCGCATGACAAAAGCTGTGTACCGCACTTTCCGGCTTCGCGCGAAAACCGTCGCTAACGGCGAAATAAACGCCCGACGTGCCGAGCGAGAGCATCGCCTGACCAGAATCCACCATACCCACGCCGACAGCGCCGGCAGCGTTATCGCCGCCGCCTGCCACCACCGGAACCGCAGGCATCGCCCATGCTTCAGCTATCTCCTTTTTCAACACGCCAGTAATTTCACTGCCTTCAAACAGCGCAGGCATGTTGTCGCGCGTAAGACGACATGCTTCCAGCATGACGTCGCTCCAGTCGCGCTTCGCCACATCAAGCCACAGCGTGCCCGCTGCGTCAGACATATCGCTGGCGAACTCGCCGGTCATTCGCAAACGCAGGTAATCCTTTGGCAACAATACTTTGTCTACCTGAGCGAAAATGTCCGGCTCATGGCGCTCCACCCACAATAATTTCGGTGCGGTAAAGCCCGGCATCATCAGGTTGCCGGTAATCGCCCGGGACTCGCTAATATTCGCTTCCAGCAGGGCGCACTCCTCGCCGCTGCGGCCATCGTTCCATAAAATCGCCGGGCGAAGAACGCGCTGCTGCTTATCGAGCAGCGTCGCGCCATGCATTTGTCCGGTCAGGCCGAGCGCCTTAACGCCGCGCAGGCTCTGCCTGGCGCCCAGCGCTTTCATGGCGCTGTCCGTTGCCTGCCACCATGCCTCGGGATCTTGTTCAGACCAGAGCGGGTGCGGGCGCGATACACTGAGCGGTTCCGTATGCGAGGCCAACAGCGTTCCTTGCTCGTCCAGCAATATCGCTTTTACCCCCGATGTCCCAAGATCGATTCCGACATACATAGCGGCGACTCCTTAAAAAAGCGCCGCGCTGAGGCGGCGCTGCTGTTATTTATCAAACAGATAGTGGTTGACCAGGTTTTCCAGCAGCTCCTGATGACCACTCTGATGACGCGGCGCAAAATTATGCTGTTCAGCGTACTTCGCCAGCTCCGAAAGCGTGAGCTGTCCCTTCAGGATTTGCTGGCCCAGTTCACCATTCCAGCCCGCATAGCGTTTAGCGACGCGTTTATCCAGCTCGCCCCCTTCCAGCATGCGCGCCGCAATTTTGAGCGACAGCGCCATGGTATCCATCGCCCCGATATGTCCGTAGAAGAGATCATATTTATCGGTGCTCTGACGGCGCACTTTGGCGTCGAAGTTCAGCCCGCCGGTAGTAAAGCCGCCAGCTTTAAGAATCTCATACATTACCAGCGCGTTTTCTTCGACGCTGTTAGGGAACTGGTCGGTATCCCAGCCAAGCTGCGGGTCGCCGCGGTTGGCGTCTACCGAGCCGAAAATGCCGAGCGCGATAGCGGTAGCAATTTCATGATGGAAAGAATGGCCCGCGAGCGTGGCGTGGTTCGCTTCAATGTTCACCTTAATTTCTTTCTCAAGGCCGAACTGCTTGAGGAAGCCGTAAACCGTCGCGACGTCGTAATCATACTGGTGCTTGGTTGGCTCCTGCGGTTTCGGCTCAATAAGCAGCGTGCCGCGAAAACCGATTTTATGTTTATGCTCGACAACCATCTGCATGAAGCGGCCAATCTGTTCGCGTTCCTGACGCAAATCGGTGTTGAGCAGCGTCTCGTAGCCTTCGCGCCCGCCCCACAGCACATAGTTTTCGCCGCCCAGCTGATGGGTGGCGTTCATCGCCGTCACCACCTGCGTCGCCGCCCAGGAGAACACTTCCGGGTCAGGGTTGGTGGCGGCGCCTGCGCCGTAACGCGGGTTCGTAAAGCAGTTTGCCGTACCCCACAGGAGCTTAACGCCGCTTTGCTGCTGTTTTTCCGCCAGCACGTCGACCATTTGCGCGAAATTGTCCAGGTACTCTTTAAGCGAAGCGCCTTCCGGCGAAACGTCCACATCGTGGAAGCAGTAATAGGGCACGTTCAGCTTATGAAAAAATTCAAACGCGACGTCCGCTTTGCGTTTCGCCAGCGCAAGCGCGTCGCCCGGCTGCTGCCAGGGGCGTTCGAAAGCGCCCACGCCAAACATGTCCGAGCCGTTCCAGCAGAAGGTGTGCCAGTAGCACGCCGCGAAGCGCAGGTGATCTTCCATGCGCTTGCCCATCACTTTCTCATCGGGATTGTAATGGCGAAACGCCAGCGGGTTGGTAGTGGCCGGGCCTTCGTAACGCACGCGCTCAAGTTGGTCGAAATAAGTTTGCATAATTGACTCCGTAATCAGGGACCGTTCCAGAGAGGATGGGTTTATCCTGGAATTACCTTTCGTTCTGCTCAATTACGTTATTTCACACTACGATTAAGAGAATGCGCAAATGTGCGGCGGCTCGCAAAACAGCATGCAAAATGAAATAAACACATTCGAGGCTTATTCCACTTTTTTGAAACTGAGCTATGTGTTGAAAAATGAAACTCGATCGCCGTCATAAAAGCAGAAATAAACAAAAAAACATAATAAGAAGATAAAAATCTGTAATTGATAACCTGCAACTCTGCGCTAAAAATTGCCAGCGTCTGAAAGTAATTATCTTCCTTTAGCTTTAACGGTTGTACGACCTTTCACCCCTATAACAGGTATTAACGCTATGAAAATGAAAACCCTGCTCGTTACCCTGTGCGCCTCGCTGATGTTTTCAAGCTTCAGCGGCATCGCTAAAGAAGTCAAAATCGGCATGGCTATTGACGACCTGCGCCTTGAGCGCTGGCAAAAAGACCGCGACATCTTCGTCAGCAAAGCGGAATCGCTGGGGGCTAAGGTCTTTGTACAATCGGCGAACGGCAACGAAGAGACGCAAATGTCGCAAATTGAAAACATGATTAACCGCGGCGTGGACGTGCTGGTTATTATTCCCTACAACGGCCAGGTATTAAGTAACGTGGTGGCGGAAGCCAAACGCGAGGGTATTAAAGTTCTCGCCTACGACCGCATGATTAATAACGCCGACATCGATTTCTATATTTCTTTCGATAATGAAAAAGTGGGTGAATTACAGGCTAAAAGCCTGGTCGATAAAGTGCCCCAGGGTAATTATTTTCTGATGGGCGGCTCACCGGTGGACAATAACGCCAAGTTATTCCGCGCCGGACAAATGAAAGTATTAAAACCTTATGTGGATAACGGAAAAATAAAAATTGTCGGCGATCAATGGGCGGACGGCTGGCTGCCGGAAAACGCATTGAAAATTATGGAAAACGCCCTGACGGCGAATAATAACAAAATAGATGCCGTGGTCGCCTCTAACGACGCCACAGCGGGCGGCGCTATTCAGGCGCTAAGCGCGCAGGGGCTGGCGGGCAAAGTGGCTATATCAGGTCAGGATGCGGATCTCGCGGGCGTGAAACGTATTATCGCCGGTACGCAAACCATGACGGTTTATAAACCTATCACTCAACTTGCCAATACCGCTGCGGAAATTGCAGTGGAGCTTGGCAATGACCAGAAACCCAAGTCGGACGCCACGCTAAATAACGGTCTGAAAGAGGTGCCGGCGCGCCTGTTGACCCCGATCGAAGTGGATAAAAGCAATATCGAAACCACCGTCATTAAAGATGGCTTTCATAAGAAAAGCGAGCTGTAACCTGGCGGCGCCTGTGGTTCGCCACAAGCGCTTTGCTGTTGTCTGAACGTCAGGCGAGGATGTTATGCCTTACTTACTTGAAATGAAAAACATCACTAAAGCGTTCGGCGCGGTGAAAGCGGTGGATAACGTCACGCTTTCATTAAATCCAGGTGAAGTGCTTTCGTTGTGCGGCGAAAACGGCTCCGGCAAATCGACGCTGATGAAAGTGCTGTGCGGCATCTATCCCCATGGTAGCTACGAGGGCGAAATCTGGTTCGCGGGAGAAAAACTGGAGGCGAACCATATTCGCGATACCGAGCGCAAAGGCATTGCGATAATTCATCAGGAGCTGGCGCTGGTTAAGCACCTTACCGTGCTGGAAAACATTTTTCTCGGCGCGGAAATAACGCACCGCGGCATGCTGGATTACGACACCATGACGCTACGCTGCCAGAAACTTCTGGCTCAGGTCAGCCTTGCTGTTTCGCCCGATACCCGCGTCGGTGATTTAGGCATTGGTCAACAGCAACTGGTAGAAATTGCCAAAGCGTTAAACAAGCAAGTGCGGCTGTTGATTCTGGATGAACCTACCGCGTCGCTTACTGAACAGGAAACCGCCGTATTGCTGGGCATTATCCGCGACCTGCAAAACCACGGCATCGCCTGCATTTACATCTCTCACAAACTGAACGAGGTAAAGGCGATTTCCAATACCGTCTGCGTGATTCGCGACGGGCAACATATCGGCACGCGCGAAGCCGAACAGATGCGGGAAGAGGACATCATCACCATGATGGTGGGCCGCGAGCTGACGGCGCTTTACCCTAACGAGCCGCATACGGCAGGCGAAGAAATTTTACGGGTGGAAAACCTGACCGCCTGGCATCCGGTCAACCGGCACATCAAGCGGGTTAACAATCTCTCTTTTTCGCTGCGGCGCGGCGAAATCCTTGGCATCGCGGGCCTCGTCGGCGCCGGGCGTACCGAAGCGGTGCAGTGTCTGTTCGGCGTCTGGCCGGGGCGTCACGAGGGTAAGGTATTTATTGATGGTCAAGCAGTCACGATAGCTAACTGCAAGCAGGCCATTGCCCACGGCATCGCCATGGTGCCGGAAGATCGTAAAAAAGACGGCATCGTGCCGGTCATGGCGGTGGGGCAAAACATTACGCTTGCCGCGCTGGATAACTTTTCAGGCGCGCTTAGCGCGCTGGACGATGCGGCTGAACAACAATGTATTTTACAGTCGTTGCAGCGGCTAAAAGTTAAAACGGCTTCGCCCATGCTCGCCATTGGCCGCTTAAGCGGCGGTAACCAACAGAAGGCGATTCTGGCGCGTTGCCTGCTGCTGAACCCCCGAATACTGATACTTGACGAGCCCACCCGCGGCATTGATATCGGCGCCAAGTACGAAATCTACAAGCTGATTAACCAGCTTGTACAGCAGGGCATCGCCGTTATCGTTATCTCGTCTGAACTGCCGGAAGTGCTGGGCCTGAGCGACCGCGTTCTGGTAATGCACGAAGGCCGCCTGAAAGCCAACCTTATCAACCATAACCTGACCCAGGAGCAGGTTATGGAAGCCGCACTGAGGAGCGACAGCCATGTCGAAAAGCAACCCGTCTGAAATGAAACTGGCCGCGCCGCTGGCAACGCCGTTCGGCAATTTGCGCGCGCTGAATTTGCAGGTTTTCGTCATGATTGCCGCGATTGTGGCGATCATGCTCTTTTTTACTTTTATGACCGACGGCGCTTACCTGAGCGCGCGTAATGTTTCCAACCTGCTGCGTCAGACCGCTATTACCGGCATTCTCGCGGTGGGAATGGTGTTTGTGATTATCTCTGCGGAAATCGATCTCTCCGTCGGCTCTATGATGGGACTTCTTGGCGGCGCGGCGGCAATTTTTGACGTCTGGCTGGGCTGGCCGCTGCCGCTGACGGTCGTGGTTACGCTACTGCTGGGCCTGCTGCTTGGCGCCTGGAACGGCTGGTGGGTCGCCTATCGCAAAGTGCCCTCGTTTATCGTTACGCTCGCGGGCATGCTGGCTTTTCGCGGCGTGCTCATAGGCATAACCAACGGCACTACCGTTTCGCCCACCAGCGCGGCAATGTCGCAAATCGGGCAAAGCTACTTGCCCGACGGCGTTGGTTTTGCGGTGGGGGCGCTGGGTTTGGGTGCGTTCATTATCTGGCAATGGCGGGGACGCATGCGCCGCCAGTCGCTGGGCCTCAGCGCACCCGCTTCAGGCGGCGTAGCAGGCCGTCAGGCTATCATCGCCATCGTTGTGCTGGGCGCAATCTGGCTGCTCAATGATTATCGCGGCGTGCCGACGCCGGTGCTTATCCTCGCTTTTTTGCTGCTGGGCGGCCTGTTTATGGCAACCCGCACCGCTTTTGGTCGCCGCATCTATGCCATTGGCGGCAACCTGGAGGCGGCGCGTCTTTCCGGCATTAACGTTGAGCGCACAAAACTCGCCGTCTTTGCTATTAACGGGCTGATGGTGGCGATTGCAGGCCTGATTTTAAGCTCCCGTCTGGGCGCAGGTTCTCCCTCTGCCGGCAACATTGCAGAGTTGGACGCCATTGCCGCCTGCGTAATTGGCGGCACCAGCCTGGCAGGCGGCATCGGCAGCGTGGCTGGCGCGGTAATGGGGGCGTTTATCATGGCTTCGCTGGATAACGGCATGAGCATGATGGATGTGCCCACCTTCTGGCAGTACATTGTTAAAGGCGCCATTCTGCTGCTCGCCGTCTGGATGGATTCGGCCACCAAGCGTCGCGCCTGAACAAACCCGGCGGCAGATCACAATGTCAACGCGGGGTTCGCCGCCGGCTGTTGGAATATGGTATTCAAACACAGGTTATGGGCCTGGAAATTAACACTATGTTTGAAAAGCGTCACCGCATCACATTGTTATTTAACGCCAATAAAGCGTATGACCGTCAGGTAGTGGAAGGCGTAGGTGAGTATTTGCAGGCTTCGCAATCGGAGTGGGACATCTTTATTGAAGAGGATTTCCGCGCCCGCATCGACAATATCAAAGAATGGCTGGGCGATGGGGTTATCGCCGATTTCGATGACCGTGAAATAGAGACACTGCTGGCGGACGTTGACGTGCCGATTGTCGGCGTCGGCGGCTCTTATCACTTACCTGAATGCTACCCGCCCGTGCATTACATCGCGACAGACAACCAGGCGCTGGTAGAAAGCGCCTTTCTGCATTTAAAAGAAAAAGGGGTGAACCGCTTCGCCTTTTATGGCTTGCCTGCTTCAAGCGGTAAGCGCTGGGCGGCGGAGCGTGAACATGCCTTCAGCCAGCTGGTTGCGCGGGAGAAATACCGGGGCGTGATTTATCAGGGGCTGGAGACCGCGCCGGAAAACTGGCAGCACGCACAAAACCGGCTGGCGGACTGGCTGCAAACGCTGCCGCCGCAGACCGGCATTATTGCCGTTACCGATGCGCGCGCTCGCCATTTGTTGCAGGTCTGCGAGCACCTGCATATTCCCGTACCGGAAAAACTGTGCGTTATCGGCATTGATAACGAGGAACTGACGCGCTACCTGTCGCGCGTGGCGCTCTCTTCCGTAGCCCAGGGCACGCGGCAAATGGGTTATCAGGCCGCCAAGTTGCTGCATCGCTTGCTGGATAACGAATCGCTGCCTCTTCAGCGTGTTCTGGTTCCGCCAGTACGCGTAGTCGAGCGCCGGTCGACGGATTATCGCTCCCTGCACGATCCGGCTGTTATTCAGGCGATGCACTATATCCGTAATCACGCCTGTAAAGGCATTAAGGTTGAGCAGGTGCTGGATGCAGTAGGGATTTCTCGCTCAAATCTGGAGAAACGGTTCAAAGAAGAAGTGGGGGAAACCATCCATGCGGTTATTCATGCAGAGAAACTGGATAAAGCGCGCAGCCTGCTTATTTCTACCTCGCTGACCATCAATGAAATTTCGCAGATGTGCGGTTATCCCTCACTGCAATATTTCTATTCTGTCTTTAAAAAAGCGTATGAATCTACGCCGAAAGATTATCGGGACAGGTACAGCGAAGTGCTTATCTGAGCAATAAAAAACGCCTCCCGTGCAGGAGGCGCTTTAGATATTTTTGCTTAGTTTGCAGCAAGCAAACGGGCGTTATCCTGATACATCGCAAAGAGGTAATTATTGTAGCTCTTACCTTTTGTCGAATAACCCTTCAGCTTATGGATCATATTGCTGGCGGTAATTTCCTGATCCGCCTTACGCAATTGAGCGCGCGATTTGCGGAAAGATTTATACGCCGGATGCGTATTCAGATTTACCACATAAGCATTCACTGACTCTTTAACTGAAGTGAAGTGTGAATACCCCTTCACCTTGCCCGGCTCATTATTACAGTGGCGTTTCGCACACTTCATGCCGAACAAGTTATTGTTATTACGCGCAAGCTTAGAGGTGCCCCAGCCGCTTTCCGCCGCCGCCATTGTGGCTACCATGCTGGTTGGAATAATATCCACGCGCTCAAGCAGCGAGTTCCACGGAATACGTTTGGTATTGCCGCTCCAGCTGATTTTATAGCGCTTTGCAATGTCCTTCAGACGTGCGCGTTCGCTCGGCGACCAGCGACCTTCATACTGCTTAGAGATAAGCCAGTTGCGGTCTGCCGTAATGGCTGCGTTTTGACTGGTAATATAGGGCATTACTGTCCGGAGAAACGCCTTTTTCCTTGGTGTCCCGGAAGGGTATTTTCGCAAGTCAGGAAGTGAACTGCTTTCACTATTGCGAGAATACTCTTGTTTACTGCTCGCCTGTTTTTTACTGTCTTTTATTGCTGCTATGTGGGCTGTGTGGGTCTTCTTCGTTGTGTGCTCTTTTGCCAGCACCTCACCCGATATGCCAAGGGTGATCAACATGAATATCGCGGCCCCGAATCGGTGTAATCGAGTCGATATCATTAGCTCTCCTGGTCGGATATAAGCATTCCAACACCTTATTTTTCACAAATATTTAAGAAACGAATTTTAAATCGTATCAAAAATACCGGTCGATGGCATCAAAAGAAATAGTCCAAATCTGAAAACCTGTCACGTATGATTTTTATAATTGACTGATTATTAATAAAAAAATCACTCAAATTTTTGTCCGATAATACGCAGGCATGAGGTTCTGTCTCAGCCCAAAGGCTCCACCCCTTTCACTACGAATAAAGGATGAGTTACTTTCACGCCGCAGAAGCGAAAATGGATAAAAATGCACAGGACGCCGCTTAATGAAACTTTTGCCTCTCGCCCTGCTGATCACACCTGCTCTGGCCTGCGCCAGCTGGTCGGTGCCAGGGCTGCCTGAATTTCACGAACAACCCGCCGGTATCTTTACCAGCGACGCAACCCTTGCGAAGGGTACGTTACCCCTCACCCTCACTTTTGACCAACAGTGCTGGCAGCCTGCCGACACCATTAAACTCAATCAGATGCTTTCGCTTAAGCCCTGCGACGGCGCGCCGCCCCAGTGGCGCCTGTTTCGCGACGGCAGTTACCGCGTGCAGATTGATACCCGCTCCGGCACGCCCACGCTAATGCTAAACGTCAGGCAGGAAGCGGACGAGGCCGCTAAAGAGGTGGTGCGGCAATGCCCGAAATGGGACGGCAAACCTTTGACCGTGCAGGTGAATAACGTATTTCCTGAAGGCAGCGAGGTCAGGGATTTCTACAGCGGCCTGACAGCCACCGTGACGAATGGCGCAGTCACCCTGACGCCAGCCGCTAACAGTAACGGACTGTTGCTGCTGGAGCCGGCGCAAACCGCTGGCAAAGCGCCTTTTAGCTGGCAAAACGCCACGGTTTATTTTGTTCTGACCGACCGCTTCGTCAACGGCGAGCCACAGAACGACAACAGCTATGGCCGCCATAAAGACGGAATGGAGGAGATCGGCACTTTTCACGGCGGCGATTTAAAAGGTCTCGCGAGCAAGCTTGATTACCTTCAACAGCTTGGCGTAAACGCTTTATGGATAAGCTCGCCGCTGGAGCAGATCCACGGCTGGGTGGGCGGCGGCACGAAAGGCGACTTTCCGCATTACGCCTATCACGGTTACTACACTCAGGACTGGACAAAACTCGACGCCAATATGGGCAGCGAAGAGGATCTGCGTAACCTGGTGGACGAAGCGCACAAGCGCGGCATTCGCGTTCTGATGGACGTGGTGATGAACCACACCGGTTACGCTACGCTTGCGGATATGCAGGAATACCAGTTCGGCGCGCTCTATCTCAAAGAGGCCGAGATAAAGCAAACGCTGGGCGAACGCTGGACTGACTGGCGGCCAGGCCCCGGCCAAAGCTGGCACAGCTTTAATGATTACATTAACTTCAGCGACAAAACCGCCTGGGAAAACTGGTGGGGCAAAAAGTGGATACGTACCGATATCGGCGATTATGACAACCCGGGCTTCGATGACCTCACTATGTCGCTCGCTTTTCTGCCCGATTTAAAAACCGAATCGGTCGACCCGTCCGGCCTGCCCAATTTCTACCGCCATAAACCCGATACTGCCGCCCGCGAGCTGCCGCAATTCACGCCGCGGGACTATCTCACCCACTGGCTTAGCCGCTGGGTCAAAGATTTCGGCATTGATGGCTTTCGCGTGGATACCGCAAAGCATGTCGAGATGGGCGCCTGGCAGCAGCTAAAAACGCAAGCCAGCGAAGCGCTACAGGCCTGGAAAGCCGCTAATCCTGACAAAAAACTGGACGACGCGCCTTTCTGGATGACCGGCGAAGCATGGGGACACGGCGTAATGCAGAGCGATTACTACCGCCATGGCTTTGACGCGATGATCAACTTTGATTACCAGGAGCAGGCGGCAAAAGCGGCGGATTGCCTTGCCAGTATCGACATGACGTGGCAGCAGATGTCGGAAAAACTTCAGCAATTTAACGTGCTGAGCTATCTCTCTTCGCACGATACGCGGCTGTTCCGCGAAGGCGGGCCGCGCGCCGCGGAGCTGCTGTTGCTTGCCCCCGGCGCCGTACAGATATTTTACGGCGACGAAACGGCGCGCCCTTTCGGCCCGACGGGTTCAGACCCCTTACAGGGCACACGTTCAGAGATGAACTGGCAGGACGTCTCCGGCAAAAATGCCGCCCTTCTTGAGCACTGGCAGCGGATAAGCCAGTTCCGCGCCCGTCACCCCGCGGTCGGCGCGGGTAAGCAGACCACGCTTTCTGTGAATGAGGGCTATGGTTTTCTACGCGAACACGAGGGCGACAAGATTATCGTCGTCTGGGCGGGCAACCCCTGACGATACCGCTCCGGCTGGCGAAACGGTAAAACCAGCCGGGGCGATATTTACGACTTAAAATTTCGCCTTCGTAAGACGTTTATCCGTTTCGCCTGCGATGACGACGATTTGCACCGCGATCCTGGTAGCGTTATCGTTAGCCTCTTTTAAAAGAAATGCGACACATTACGGCTATGACGTTTTCCCTTTTCGGCGACAAATTTACCCGCCATGCAGGCATCACGCGCCTGATGGAGGATCTCAACGACGGTTTACGCACACCTGGCGCTATCATGCTGGGCGGCGGTAACCCGGCGCAAATTCCCGCCATGAATGACTACTTTCAGCAATTGCTTACCGAGATGCTGCAAAGCGGCAAAGTGACTGACGCGCTTTGCAATTATGACGGTCCGCAAGGCAAGAGTGAGCTTCTTGCGGCGCTGGCGGCGATGCTGCGTGAAACATCCGGTTGGGATATCGAACCACAAAATATTGCGCTGACAAACGGCAGCCAGAGCGCATTTTTCTACTTATTTAATCTGTTTGCCGGTCGTCGTGCCGACGGCACCACCCGTAAGGTGCTGTTTCCGCTGGCGCCGGAGTACATCGGCTACGCCGATGCTGGCCTGGAAGAAGAGCTGTTTGTCTCGGCGCGCCCGAACATTGAACTGTTGCCGGAAGGCCAGTTTAAATATCACGTCGATTTTGAGCATCTGCATATCGGCGAAGAGACGGGGATGATTTGCGTCTCGCGCCCTACTAACCCTACCGGAAACGTCATTACCGACGATGAGCTGATGAAGCTCGACGCGCTGGCAAACCAGCATGATATTCCGCTGGTTATCGACAACGCTTACGGCGTGCCTTTCCCGGGCATTATCTTTAGCGAAGCGCGCCCGCTGTGGAACCCGAATATTATCCTGTGCATGAGCCTGTCGAAACTCGGCCTGCCGGGCAGCCGCTGCGGCATCATCGTCGCCAACGAGAAAGTGATTTCCGCCATCAGCAACATGAACGGCATTATCAGCCTGGCGCCCGGCGGCATTGGCCCGGCTATAGCATGTGAAATGATCAAGCGTAAGGACCTGCTGCGGCTTTCTGAAACGGTGATAAAACCGTTTTACCAACAGCGCGTTCAGGAGACTATCGCGACCATTCGCCGCTATTTATCGCCTGAACGCTGTCTTATCCATAAACCGGAAGGCGCAATTTTCCTCTGGCTGTGGTTCAAAGATTTACCCATCACCACAGAGCTGCTTTATCAGCGTCTGAAAAAGCGCGGCGTGCTGATGGTGCCGGGTGATTACTTCTTCCCGGGTCTTGATAAGCCCTGGCCGCACACGCACCAGTGCATGCGCATGAACTATGTGCCGGAGCCGGAAAAAATCGAAGCGGGGGTGAAAATCCTGGCTGAAGAGATTGAACTGGCCTGGCGCGAAGCTGGACAGTAAGCCTTACTGGCTGAATAAAAGCGTCGCCTGGCGGCGCTTTTTCATTTTTCTCCCTACGAATTTTCAGAGGGTATTCTGGCGCTTAATCAGAAGATGGCTGATACTCGACGTTCTTTTTTCCTCCTCAGGAGCGTTCCATGAATAAGGACATCACGGCAGTCGTCAGCGTGAAGCAAATTAAACCCGGCAGCATCTATCGGATTTTACTAATCGGGCTTGGCACCTCGCTTATGCTGCTCTGCTTTATTTTCGGCCTGCTGGCCTGTTTCGGCTACGACACGCTGAACTGGAACAATAAACCTATCCATGGCCTGCTCGCGCTGCCGGCTTCGCTGGTGATGGGGTTCTTTTTCTCCGTCATGATGACGGCGATCATCGGCACGCTGACCTGCGCAGGGCTGTGGCTTTACAGCCGCTTTCGCCGCCTGGAAGTGAAGGTCGTGGAATAAAAGCAGGCTGCCGGGGCAGCCTGCGAGAGGGTTAAAACAGCCCCAGCGGTTTATCGGAGTAACTTACCAGCAGGCATTTGGTTTGCTGGTAGTACTCGAGCATCATTTTGTGCGTTTCGCGCCCGATGCCAGACTGCTTATAGCCGCCAAACGCGGCGTGAGCCGGGTAAGCGTGGTAGCAGTTAGTCCAGACGCGTCCCGCCTGAATGCCGCGGCCCATTTTATAAGCCAGGTTGCCGTTGCGGCTCCAGACGCCCGCCCCCAGGCCATACTGGGTGTCGTTAGCGATTTCCAGCGCCTCGTCCATGGTCCTGAACGTGGTAACCGCAAGCACCGGCCCGAAGATCTCTTCCTGGAAAACGCGCATATTGTTTTGACCAAACAGAATGGTCGGCTCAAGGTAATAGCCCTCTTTTAGCTCGCCTTCCAGCGCCTTACGCCGCCCGCCGGTCAGCACATCCGCCCCTTCGTTTTTACCAATATCGATATAGTTGAGAATGGTGTCGAGTTGGCCTTTAGAAACCTGCGCGCCCATTTGTGTCATGGCATCGAGCGGGTTGCCGCTGCGAATAGCTTCCACGCGGCGTATGGCGCGCTCCATAAAGCGCTCGTAGATAGATTCCTGCACCAGCGCGCGGCTCGGACAGGTGCAAACCTCCCCCTGGTTAAAGGCAAAGAGCGCGAATCCTTCCAGCGCTTTTTCAAAGAACGCATCCTCTTCATCCATCACATCGGCAAAGAAGATGTTGGGGGATTTGCCGCCAAGCTCCAGCGTCACCGGAATAATGTTCTGGGTGGCGTACTGCATGATTTGCTGGCCCACTTCGGTAGAACCGGTAAAGGCGACTTTCGCAATGCGTTTTGAGGTAGCCAGATATTCGCCGATTTCGCCGCCAGCGCCGTTAACCACGTTAACCACGCCGGGCGGCAGCAGGTCGCCGACGATTTCCATCAGCAGCAGTACGGAGAGCGGCGTCAGGCGGGCAGGTTTGAGCACAACGCAGTTGCCCGCCGCCAGCGCTGGCGCCATTTTCCAGCTTGCCATCAGCAGCGGAAAGTTCCACGGAATGATTTGCCCGACCACGCCGAGCGGCTCGTGGAAATGGTAGGCCACCGTTTCGTGGTCCACCTCGCTGATGCCCCCTTCCTGGGCGCGAATACAGGAAGCGAAGTAACGGAAATGGTCGATTGCCAGCGGCACGTCGGCAGCGCTGGTTTCACGGATGGGCTTGCCGTTGTCCCAGGTTTCCGCTGTCGCCAGCCGTTCGAGGTTCTGCTCCATCCGGTCGGCGATTTTCAGCAGGATCGCCGCGCGCTCCTGTACGGAGGTTTTCCCCCACTGTTCTTTCACGGCGTGGGCGGCGTCTAATGCCAGATCGATATCTTTTTTGCCGGAGCTTGCCACTTCGCACAGTAGCTGCCCGGTAACCGGCGTCAGGTTCTGGTAATACTCGCCTTCCACAGGCGCCACCCATTCGCCGCCGATAAAGTTGTCATAGCGGGCTTTCAGGTTAAGCGGGTAGCCGTATTCGGCAGGGTGAATGCGGGTATTCGGAGGATTATTGGTCATGATTTTCTCCAGGTCAGGGTACCCTTCAAGCGTAGACAGTGACTGCTCGTTTTATAGGCAGCGCATCCCCGCTTTACGACGCGCCTCACGGATTACGTTCTTTTACGTTTTACCCGTCGATATCTGACCATACTCAAATGTAAAGAGACGGCTCACATAAGGAAAGATGATGCGGCATTTCATTGGCTTTGACGTAGGCGGTTCGCATATCAAACATGGTTTGATTACCGAAGAGGGTGAAGAGCTTAGCAGCGATGAATTTGATACCAGCTACGACGCAGAAGAGTTTAAAAACGCCTGGAAAAAAGTGGTGGAAACGTATCAAAAGGAGCAGGAGATAGCGGGCATCGGCATTAGCTTTCCCGGCTATATCAACCCCTATACCGGCGAAGTGCCTAAAGCGGGCGCGCTCGATTTTCTCGACGGCGTAAATCTGCTGGAGATGTTCGGCGAGCTGACAGACCTGCCCATCACCATTGAAAACGACGCCAACTGCGCAGCGCTGGGCGAGATGTGGCGCGGCGCAGGTAAATCGTATGAATCCTTAGTCTGCATAACCATCGGCACCGGCATCGGCGGCGGCATTATTCTGGAGCGTCAGTTATTGCGCGGCTCCCACTTTCGCGCTGGCGAATTCGGCGTAATGCCAGTCGGCGATAATGGCGAAAACATGCATGAGATCGCCTCGGCGCGCGGGTTGCTTGAAGCGAGCCGCCAGGCGCTGGCGCTGCCCGCAGATGCCCCGCTGCATGGCAAAGAGATCTTCGAACGTATGGAAAACGATGTTCACCTGCGCGAGGTGGTAGAGAAGTGGATAAGCTATTTATCACGCGGCATTTATAGCGTGGTTTCTATGTTCGACCCGGAAGTGGTGCTGATTGGCGGCGGCGTGTGCCAGCAGCAAAAGCTCTACCCTATGCTTGAGCGGGCGCTGGAAAAATACACTTTCTGGGACGCGCTGCGCGTGCCGATTCAACCGTGCGAACTGGGCAACCAGGCGGGCCGACTCGGCGCAGTCTGGCAGGCGGTGCGTAAACAATAGCCCCGCGCAGGCGGGGCCGGAATATCACATGGCGGCGTGAAAAATCGCCATGATCTCTTCGTGTGTGGCCTGAATCGGGTTCGTCAGGCCGCAAGCATCTTTCAATGCGTTTGTCGCCAGAACCGGAATATCTTCCTCTTTCACATTTAGCTCACGCAAACCGGCCGGGATGCGTACCTGCCGCGCCAGCGCCTGGATGGCGTCAATGCAAAGCGCGGCGCCCTCTTTAGCGGAAAGCCCGGCCACGTCGCACCCCAGCGCCTGTGCGCAGTCACGCAAACGCGAGGCCGCCAGCGAGCTGTTAAAGCGCTGAACGTGCGGCAGCAGAATGGCGTTGCAAACGCCGTGCGGCAAATCGTAAAAACCGCCCAGCTGGTGCGCCATGGCATGTACATAGCCCAGCGAAGCGTTATTAAAAGCCATGCCAGCCAGAAATTGCGCATAAGCCATGGCTTCGCGCGCCAGCATATTGCTGCCTTGCTCAACCGCATGCGTCAGGTTCTCGCTAATCATCGCGATTGCCTTCAGCGCGCAGGCGTCAGTGATGGGGGTGGCGGCGGTAGAAACGTAAGCTTCAATGGCGTGCGTAAGCGCATCCATACCGGTCGCCGCTGTCAGCGAGGCGGGCATGCCGACCATTAACGCCGGATCGTTGACTGAGAGCACCGGCGTAACGTGTTTGTCGACAATCGCCATTTTTACGTGCCGGCTTTCGTCGGTAATGATGCAAAAACGGGTCATCTCCGATGCCGTGCCTGCGGTGGTATTAATGGCTATCATCGGCACCTGCGGTTTCGCTGAACGGTCCACGCCTTCGTAATCGCGAATATTTCCGCCGTTTGCCGCCACCAGCGCAATGCCTTTCGCGCAGTCGTGCGGCGAACCGCCGCCCAATGAAATCACGCAGTCGCAGCGGTACTGGTTCAACAACGCCAGCCCGGCTTCGACGTTCGCGGTGGTGGGGTTAGGATGCGTGCCGTCAAAAACAACGCTTTTGATATCGCGGGTCGCCAGCTTTCGCTGCACCTTTTCCACCATGCCCAGCTTGTTGAGCATAGCGTCGGTAACAATTAACGCGTTGTGCCAGCCATAGCCGCGCATGGCGTCCAGAGCGTCATCTAACCCATTTGTACCAATGATATTGACTGAGGGGATATAAAAAGTCGCGGTAGCCATAATGTTTTCCCTGATAGTGAAGTAATCACCCCCGAAAATAGCCCTATCACCAGCAGGGAAAAAGCAAAGAAACTGCTTTTAAGAAAAAGGAACAGAAAAAAGCAGGGCTTCAAATAAATTATAAATAAATCAATAGCCTTTCCGGTAATAACAGCCATAAAGTGTGAAAATAAACTCCTTTTATTTCCACACCATTACGTTATTCCACCCGTCGGAAAAGCGCGCTGTCGCGCAGCAGATGTTCATTGCCGCGGCGGCGGGTAAAACCGATGCGGTCAAAGTATTCCAGTATCTGGATCGCCAGCTTGCGGCCAACATTGAGGCGGTCGCGGAAATCGGCGGCCACCGTGCTGCCTTTTTCCCGATCGAGATCGCGGATCATATCGGCGAAAGCCACAATCCGATCGTGACGATAATAGCGATCCCTGACGATCGCGGTGATAAACCCCTGCTGCGCCGCAAGCCGCAACAGCTGGCGCATCGCCTGCTCTTCTTCACCCGCTTCGCGCGCCATATCGCGCACCCACCAGGGCTCGTCGCCAAACAGCGGCGCTACTTTTTCCCAGACGGCTTGCTGAGCGGCGTTAAACCCCGCTTCATGACCCGGCAGATGCAGCCACCCTTCGCGGCTGGCCAGCGCGCCTTCGCGGCGCATCTGCTCAATAAGCGCGAGCACCAGCGGCTCTGCTTCAGAGGGCAGCGCCATACGGCGCAGCCGCTCGCGTCCCGGCCCCGGCTCTTCGCTGTGGCTTTCATGGTAGCGGGCAAGCGTAGCGAGTAATTTTTCCCGCCAGCGCTGCGCCACGCCTTCGCTTAACGCGTAATCCCCCGCCTGCAATACCTTTTGCGTGGCGATGACCTCACGCAGCCCGGCGTCTGTTAGCTGTCGCGCCCAGCCGAACGACGGCAGCGAAACAGCGCCGCGCTCAAGGTGCAGCGCCAGCGCGCCGTCGTCGGTGGTGGCCTGAGCAAGCTTCGCCAGCCAGTTTAAAAATTCAGGCTGCCTTTTGCCGCGCTTCGGCGCATCCAGCGCCACCACCTGCGCGCCCGCAAGCGTAACGCGGGCGCTGATATCGCGCAGCACCAGCCGGTCGTTATCCGCAAGCCAGAGCGGGGAATCCAGCACCAGCTCCGCCAGATCGCCCTCAAGCAGCGAGACGCGCCCGGTGATATGGCTCGCGGCATGGTGTATATGCAGCGGCTGCCACTGCTGCAACGGGGCGTGGCGCTGGAGTGTGACAATAACCCGTTCCGCCGCCGCCAGCGGCTTTTGCGAAAGCAACCAGTCGCCGCGCGTAATATCCGCTTTTTCCGCATCGCCGCTAATGTTCAGCGCGATACGCTGCCCGGCGTAAGCCTGGTCAACAGGCTGGTTCTGCGCATGCAGCCCGCGCACGCGCATCGGCTTTTCCGCGCCGGTGAGCCAGAGGGTATCGCCCGTTTTAACCTCGCCGGAAAGCGCGGTGCCGGTCACCACCAGACCGGCGCCTTTCACGCTGAAAGCGCGGTCTATGGCCAGCCGGAAACGGTGCGCGGTGCGGCGTTCACGCTCCGGCAACTGGCGCAAATGCGCGCGCAACGCCTCAATGCCAGCGTCATGCGCGGCGGCGGTAACAAAAATGTCGGCTTCCCGCCAGCCAGCTTCGCGCAGCGTTGCCAGCACCTCTTCGCGCACCGCCTCAATGCGCGCTTCATCCACCCGGTCCGCTTTGGTCAGCGCTACGGTCAACGCGGGTTGTCCGGTAAGCTGCAAAATCGCCAGGTGTTCGCGGGTTTGCGCCATTACGCCGTCATCACAGGCCACCACCAGCAAGGCGTGATCGATTCCTCCCACGCCCGCCAGCATGTTAGCGAGAAACTTTTCATGCCCGGGCACGTCGATAAACCCGATAACGCGGCCATCCGGCTGCGGCCAGTAGGCATAACCGAGATCGATAGTCATGCCGCGCTTTTTCTCTTCCGGCAGGCGGTCGGCGTTTACCCCGGTCAGCCTTTCGAGCAGCGTTGTTTTGCCATGGTCCACATGACCTGCGGTGGCGATAATCATTGCAACAACATCTCCATCAGTCCCGCCTCGTCTTCAAGGCAGCGTAAATCAAGCCATAAGCGGCCGTCGTAAATGCGGCCAATCACCGGTTTTTGCAGCCGCCGCCAGCGCTCCGCCAGCGCATTAAGGCGGCTGCCGCGCCCATCGACCGGCGTAAAGGTCAGCGCCGCGCCCGGCAGACGATCCACCGGCAGCGAGCCGCTGCCGATTTGCGACAGGCAAGGCATAACCTGCACCGTGAATTCCGCCGCGTAGCGCGTTTGCAAAGCAGGCAGCAGCCGCAGCGCCTGTTCTTCAATAGCCCCGGCGCTGCGGGTCAGCAGGCGCAGCGTAGGCAGCTTCTGCGCCAGCGTTTCCGGCTGAAGATAAAGGCGAAGCGTCGCCTCAAGGGCCGCCAGCGTCATCTTATCGGCGCGCAGCGCACGCTTGAGCGGATGCGCCTGCAAGCGCTCGATAAGCGCTTTTTTGCCGACAATAATTCCCGCCTGCGGCCCGCCAGTCAGCTTGTCGCCGGAAAAACTCACCAGGCTTACGCCTGCCTGAATTAGGTCGCTTACCACCGGCTCCTTCGGCAGGCCGTACTGGCTTAAGTCGATAAGCGAACCGCTGCCGAGATCGGCGATGACCGGCATGCCCAGCGCTTCGCCGAGGCTCGCAAGCTCGCTCTCTTCCACCGCTTTGGTGAAGCCTTCGATGTGGTAATTACTGGTATGCACCTTCATCAACAGCGCAGTGTCTTCGCCTACGGCCTGATGATAATCTTTCAGGTGGGTGCGGTTAGTGGTTCCCACTTCTACAAGCCTGCATCCCGCCTGGCGCATGACATCGGGAATGCGGAATGCGCCGCCTATTTCCACCAGCTCGCCGCGCGAAACAACCACCTCCTGGCCTGCCGCCGTAGCCGCCAGCATCAGCAATACTGCCGCCGCGTTGTTATTGACGATGCAGGCGTCTTCCGCGCCGGTAAGCTGACAAAGCAGATCAGCCAGCGCCCGGTCACGGTGACCGCGCCCGGCGCCGTCGAGATCGTATTCCAGCGTGACGGGAGAGCGCATCGCCTGGGCGACGGCGTCAACCGCTTCCTGCGCCTGTAAAGCGCGGCCAAGATTGGTATGCAGCACCGTGCCGGAAAGGTTATAGACCGGGCGTAAAGCGCTCTGCGCGCGGCTCCCGAGGCGAGAAATCGTCTCTTTCGCCCAGTCGACGCACCAGCCGGGCAGTGCCTGCTGTTCACGGATTGCCTGGCGCGCTTCATCCTGCAAGGCGCGCAGCATATCGACAACCTGGCGATGGCCGTAACGTTCAAGCGCGGGTTGAAACGCCGCATCGCGCAGCAGTCGGTCAGTGGCGGGAAGCTGGCTGTAAAGTGAAGGGGTATCGCTTGTCATGGAAAGTAAGGGTTGGCTGAATTTAGCGCTAATCTACCACCAAATAGCGGGAGATTCAGGTGCCGCGGCGCTTAAAACTAAACCCGGCGTGTTGACGCCGGGAGGGGAAAGCGCGTGACAGCTCTCAGGTTTTAGGCGGTTCAGTACGGGCGAAGCTTTCGCGCTGAAATAAGGTTTCTACCAGTTTCACCAGATGCGGGCGGTTGACGCACCAGCCAGGCGATACGCGACGAAAGTTAAGATAGCCAATGGCGCACGCCACGGCGATGGTCGCGATAGTCAGCTTCTCCGCCTTCAGCGTGCCGTCGGCGGCATACTGCTCCAGCGCATCCAGCGCGCGGCTGATTTTTTCCCGCTGGCGCAGCAGCTCTGTCTCTGATTGCTGCGCCGCCGGACGCTGCAATTCGCGCACGTGCACCAGCCCGGCGTCCATAATGCCGTCCGCCAGCGCTTCCAGCTGGCGCACTTTTAAGGCCTCGAGCGGGTCGTCCGGCAACAGCGCGGGAGCGACGCTAAGCTGTTCCAGATACTGGGCGATGATCGGCGAATCAAACCATTGCTCGCCGTTGTCGGTCACCAGCGCAGGCACTTTGCCTAAGGGGTTATATTGCGCCACGCCGCTTTGCTCAGCATAAGGCGATTCATTGACGAATTCGAAAGTAATGCCTTTCTCCAGCAGAATGACCGAAATTTTGCGGACAAACGGGCTGGTATAACTGCCGATAAGCTTCATGGCCTGCTCCTTTATGCGTTAACGCCAACAGTGGCTAAGTATGGCTCAGGTTACGTTAAAAGCAGGCGGGACGTCACAGGCTATAATCGCTGTAATTAAGTTACAGCGTTGAGATACGCAGCCGGACACTTTGCGATCGATCACAGACGGCGAAAAGAAGGAAAAATCGCATGTGACCAAGATCACAAAATAAAAACAAATACATCACACAAAAAGGTGATTAAGTTCACATATTCTTAGGTTTTATGTTCATAAATTCGGCATCGTTCTTTTTTTACACATTAATTTTGTGACTGACATCACTAGTTAGCCCCCTGCTCACCCCAACTTCATGTGATGTAGATCACACTCCATTCCACCATCTGGACAGTTCCCTCTTTCGGTGCCAGATTCGCGTCATCCAGAGCATTCGGCCGGCTACCTCTGCCGCCACGTTAACAATAAACCTCGGGCAGCTGGCCTGCGCGTAACCATAAGAAGGGGTGTTTTATGTCATCCGATATCAAGATCAGAGTGCAAAGCTTTGGTCGCTTTCTCAGCAATATGGTAATGCCCAATATCGGCGCGTTTATCGCATGGGGTATTATCACCGCTTTATTTATTCCGACAGGATGGTGGCCGAACGAGACGCTGGCGAAGCTGGTCGGCCCGATGATTACTTATCTGCTGCCGCTGCTTATCGGTTATACCGGCGGGCGTCTGGTTGGCGGCGATCGCGGCGGCGTTGTCGGCGCAATTACGACGATGGGCGTGATTGTGGGCGCGGATATGCCGATGTTCCTTGGCGCGATGATTGCCGGTCCGCTGGGCGGCTGGGCGATTAAACGTTTTGACGTCTGGGTTGATGGCAAGATCAAGTCCGGCTTCGAAATGCTGGTGAACAACTTCTCTGCCGGCATCATCGGCATGCTCCTGGCGATTCTGGCGTTCCTCGGCATCGGCCCGGCGGTTGAAGTGCTCTCCAAAGCGCTGGCTGCGGGCGTGAACTTCATGGTGGTTCACGACATGTTGCCGCTGGCGTCTATCTTTGTTGAACCGGCGAAGATCCTGTTCCTCAATAACGCCATCAACCACGGTATTTTCTCGCCGCTGGGCATTCAGCAGTCCCATGAGCTTGGCAAGTCTATCTTCTTCCTGATTGAAGCTAACCCGGGTCCGGGCATGGGCGTGCTGCTGGCGTATATTTTCTTTGGTCGCGGCAGCGCTAAACAGTCTGCGGGCGGCGCGGCTATCATCCACTTCCTGGGCGGTATCCACGAAATTTACTTCCCTTACGTGCTGATGAACCCGCGTCTGCTGATTGCCGTTATTCTCGGCGGCATGACCGGCGTGTTTACCCTGAGCGTGCTGAACGGCGGCCTGGTTTCTCCGGCTTCTCCGGGTTCTATCCTGGCGGTGCTGGCGATGACCCCGAAAGGCGCTTACTTCGCGAACCTGGCGGCTATCGTCGCGGCCATGGCGGTTTCCTTTGTTATCTCCGCTATCCTGCTGAAAACCAGCAAAGTGAAAGAGGAAGACGATCTGGAAGCAGCGACCCGTCGTATGCAGGATATGAAAGCGCAGTCTAAAGGCGCAGCGACCGCCACGCCGCTGTCAGCTGGCGAAGTGACTAATGACCTGAGCCACGTGCGCAAAATCATCGTCGCCTGCGACGCCGGTATGGGTTCCAGCGCAATGGGTGCGGGCGTACTGCGTAAGAAAGTGCAGGATGCGGGCCTGAGTAATATTTCGGTCACCAACAGCGCGATTAACAGCCTGCCTTCCGATGTGGACGTGGTGATCACCCACCGCGATCTGACTGAGCGCGCTATGCGCCAGGCGCCGCAGGCGCAGCACATTTCGCTGACTAACTTCCTCGACAGCGGCCTGTACGCCAGCCTGACCGAGCGCCTGGTCGCCGCGCAGCGCCATACCGAGCATGAAGAGAAAGTACGTACCAGCTTGCAGGACAGCTTTGACGATAACAGCAACAACCTGTTCAAACTGGGCGCGGAAAACATCTTCCTTGGCCGTACCGCCGCCACAAAAGAAGAGGCTATCCGCTTCGCGGGCGAGCAACTGGTGAAAGGCGGCTATGTGCAGCCGGAATATGTAGAAGCGATGCTGGAGCGCGAAAAGCTGACCCCGACTTACCTGGGCGAATCTATCGCGGTTCCGCACGGCACGGTGGAAGCGAAAGACCGCGTACTGAAAACCGGCGTTGTCTTCTGCCAGTACCCGGAAGGCGTGCGTTTCGGCGATGAAGACGATGAAATCGCCCGTCTGGTTATCGGTATCGCAGCGCGCAACAATGAACATATCCAGGTTATCACCAGCCTGACTAACGCGCTGGATGATGAAACCGTGATTGAACGTCTGGCGCACACCACCAGCGTTCAGGAAGTCCTTGACCTGTTGGGCGGGAAAAAAGCGGCCTGATGATTTTGGGAGAGGCTTTCCTCTCCCGTTTTAAGTTGAAGGTTTTGCCTGCACCAGGGCAACCCTTCCCTCTCCCCCTCGGGAGAGGGCCAGGGAAAGGGAGTTCTGCAACACCTCTTTCCCCAGCCCTCTCGGGCGAACGACTCAAGTTTAAGAAGGTTCAGACAATGAAAGCATTACATTTTGGCGCAGGTAATATCGGACGTGGCTTTATCGGCAAACTGTTGGCGGACGCAGGCATTGAGCTGACTTTCGCCGATGTTAACCAGGCTGTGCTCGACGCATTGAACGAACGTCATAGCTACCAGGTTCATGTCGTAGGCGAGCAGGAACAAGTCGATACCGTAACGGGCGTAAACGCGGTCAGTAGCGTAGGCGACGAGGTTGTCGGGCTTATCGCGCAGGTCGATCTGGTTACTACTGCTGTCGGCCCGGTTGTGCTGGAGCGTATCGCCCCGACTATCGCCAAAGGGCTGGCAAAGCGCAAAGCGCAGGGCAACGACAAGCCGCTGAACATTATCGCCTGCGAAAACATGGTGCGCGGCACCACGCAGTTAAAAGATCATGTGCTGAAAGCGCTGGCGCAGGAAGATATCGCCTGGGTGGAAGAACACGTGGGCTTCGTTGACTCAGCAGTAGACCGCATTGTGCCGCCTGCGGCTTCCGCCACCAACGATCCGCTGGAAGTGACCGTTGAGACATTCAGCGAGTGGATCGTCGATAAAACGCAGTTTAAAGGCGAGCTGCCGACCATCGCGGGCATGGAGCCGACCGATAACCTGATGGCTTTCGTCGAGCGTAAACTCTTCACGCTGAACACCGGGCATGCTATAACCGCCTACCTCGGAAAACTGGCCGGTCATCAGACCATTCGCGACGCTATCCTGGATGAGAAAATCCGGCTGGTGGTCAGGGGCGCGATGGAAGAAAGCGGCGCGGTGCTGATTAAGCGCTACGGCTTTGACGATGCGAAGCACGCCGCCTACATCGAGAAAATCCTTGGCCGCTTTGAAAACCCGTATCTGAAAGATGATGTGGAGCGTGTGGGTCGTCAGCCGCTGCGTAAGCTGAATGCGGGCGATCGCTTAATCAAACCGCTGCTCGGCACGCTGGAATATACGCTGCCAAACCATAACCTGGTGAAAGGCATTGCCGCCGCGATGCATTATCGCAGCGAGCAGGATCCGCAGGCGCAGGAGCTGGCGGAGCTTATCGAAAAGCAGGGCGCGAAAGAGACGCTGGTGCAGATTTCCGGCCTCGACGCAGGCAGCGACGTGGTTGCTGAAATCATTCAGGAATACAACGCGAAAGCGTAATGAGTACCGGGCGCGGCTGAGTCTGCGCCCGGCGTTTTATTGTCAGATATGCAGGCAACGATGGAAGAAACACAGGCCTTTGAAAACCGAGTGCTTGAGCGTCTGAATGCTGGCAAAACCGTAAGAAGCCTGTTGATTGCCGCCGTCGATCTCCTGACCGAGGCGGTGAACATTCTGGTGCTTCAGGTGTTCCGCAAAGATGACTACGCGGTGAAATATGCCGTCGAGCCGTTGCTTGATGGCGATGGCCCGCTTGGCGATCTCTCCGTGCGTCTTAAGCTTATTTACGGTCTTGGCGTTATCAGCCGCGCGGAATATGAAGACTGCGAACTGCTGATGGCGCTGCGCGAAGAGCTGAATCATGACGGTAGTGAATATCTGTTCACCGATGATGAGATCCTCGGCCCCTTTGGCGAACTGCACTGCGTCGCCGCGCTGCCGCCCGCCCCGACCCTGATTGAAGGCGGCGATGTGGAACTGCTGGCGATGCAAAAGCAGCGTTACCAGCAAATGCTGCGCTCCACCATGGTGCTCTCGCTCACTGAGCTGATTTCTAAAATCAGCTTAAAAAAAGCCTTCCAGAAGAAATAATCCCGGCGGTGACGCGGCTTCTCGTCACCCTGCGCTTGCCCTGCCAGATGTCAGGTCTTTCCCCCGCTGTGCTAAACTCCGTCGCAATTTACTTTGTGAAAACGTGTTATGAGACGAGAGCTGGCAATCGAATTTTCCCGCGTAACGGAAGCCGCCGCCCTGGCGGGTTACAAGTGGCTTGGCCGCGGCGATAAAAACGCCGCTGACGGCGCCGCCGTACACGCTATGCGCATTATGCTCAACCAGGTCAATATTGATGGCCGCATCGTGATTGGCGAAGGCGAGATAGACGAAGCGCCGATGTTGTATATCGGCGAACAGGTCGGCACCGGCAACGGCGACGCGGTGGATATCGCCGTCGACCCGATCGAAGGCACCCGCATGACGGCGATGGGCCAGGCCAACGCGCTGGCGGTGCTGGCGGTAGGCGATAAAGGCAGTTTCCTGAACGCGCCGGATATGTACATGGAAAAGCTGATTGTCGGTCCTGGCGCGAAAGGCGCTATCGACCTGGCTCTGCCGCTGGCGCAAAACCTCTATAACATCGCCAGCGCGCTGCATAAGCCGCTGTGCGAACTGACAGTCACGATCCTTGCCAAGCCCCGCCATGATGAGGTTATTTCCGAATTGCAGCAGCTTGGCGTTCGCGTGTTCGCCATTCCCGACGGCGATGTCGCGGCCTCTATCCTTACCTGCATGCCCGACAGCGAAGTGGATGTGCTTTACGGCATTGGCGGCGCGCCGGAAGGGGTGGTTTCCGCCGCGGTGATCCGCGCGCTGGATGGCGACATGCAGGGGCGCCTGCTGGCGCGTCATCAGGTTAAAGGCGATACGCCGGAGAACCGCGCTATTGGCGAGCAGGAACTGGAACGCTGCCGGCAGATGGGCATTAGAGCGGATAAAGTGTTGCGTCTTGACGACATGGCGCGCAGCGACAACGTGATTTTTTCCGCGACCGGCATAACCAAAGGCGATCTGCTGGACGGCATCAGCCGCAAAGGCAATATCGCCACCACCGAGACGCTGCTTATTCGCGGCAAATCCCGCACCATTCGCCGCATTAAGTCGATTCATTATCTGGATCGCAAAGACCCGAACGTACAGACGCATATACTTTAAATCATTTGTCTGAATGAGCTTTCCGGCCCCGCCGGGCTGGAAATCTCCGCCGCCTCTGGCGAAGATAAAACAAAAGTCATGACAGGAGTGCAAGATGGCGGATTGGGTCACCGGTAAAGTTGTCAGAGTCGAGCACTGGACCGACGCGCTTTTTTCTCTCGTTGTTCACGCGCCTGTGGCGCCGTTCACCGCAGGGCAATTCACCAAGCTGGCGCTGGAAATAGACGGCGAGCGCGTGCAGCGCGCCTATTCCTATGTTAACCCGCCTGGCAGCCCGGACCTGGAGTTTTATCTGGTCACCGTGCCGGAAGGCAAACTAAGCCCGCGCCTGCATGCCATGCAGCCTGGCGACGAAGTCATGCTGGTTAGCGACGCAGCGGGCTTTTTTGTGCTGGAAGAGGTACCCGATTGCGAAACGCTGTGGATGCTGGCGACGGGTACGGCTATCGGCCCTTACCTTTCGATTTTGCAGGAAGGCAAAGATCTGGAGCGCTTTAAAAATATCGTGCTGGTGCATGCCGTGCGCTACGCGCAGGATTTAAGCTATTTACCGCTCATGCTGGAATTGCAGCAGCGATACGAAGGAAAAGTCCGCATCCAGACGGTGGTAAGCCGCGAAGAGGTAGCCGGTTCGCTGACGGGGCGCGTGCCCGCGCTCATTGAGAGCGGCGCGCTGGAAGAGGCGGTCGGGCTGCCGATGAACACCCAGACCAGCCATGTGATGCTTTGCGGCAACCCGCAAATGGTGCGCGATACGCAACAGTTGCTGAAAGATACCCGGCAGATGACCAAACATTTACGCCGCCGGCCGGGCCATATGACTGCTGAACATTACTGGTAAGCTCAGCGGTATTTTACATCCAGCGTCTCTTTCCCGTACTTGTTCTCGCCCTGGGTGCCGATAAACGCCCCCAGGTCGAGCACCATCATCACAATGATAAGCGTGGGAATAAAGCGCCCCACCGCCCACTGCCAGACGCCGGTCAACATGACCCAGTTGCCTGCCAGCAGCATCCAGGCGAGGATAAGTAAAAACGCCCAGGCTCCCGATTTCCCACGATCGTGCAGGCGTTTTACCATGACCGCCGCTGTCGGCCACAGCAAGCAGACCAGCATAAACGCCGCTGTTTGCGAATTAAGCAGGTTGCTTCCCGCAAGGGTAAACAGCGCCGCCATGGCGACCAGCCATAAAACAACCCATATCCAAAAATCACGTCGGCCAATACGGCCTTTAAATGAAAACAACCATTGCTGTAGGGTCATGCCACCTTCCTTTTATCGTAGTGCCGCGTAGTTTACCCTGGCGCAGCGCCTTTTTGACAAGCTCGCCGCTTCCCGATTTAATCGCACTGACGAGCAACCGGGAGTGGGTGTCATGAAGTTTTTGTTATATGCCTTATTATTGCTGCTGCCGCTGGCGCCAGACTATGCCGGAGCGCGGGCCTCCGGGGAAAGCGTCGCGCCCGCTGCGCCCTATTTATTGCCAGGCGCGCCCGTCTTCGATATCACCATCTCCCGCTTCCGGGAACAATTCAATACTACGAATCCTGCGTTGCCGTTGAATGAATTTCGCGCTATTGCATCCAGCCGCGATAAGACCAACCTCACCCGGGCGGCGACCAAAATTAACGAAAACCTTTACGCCTCCACGGCGCTTGAGCGCGGCACCTTAAAAATTAAAAGCATGCAAGTCACCTGGCTGCCGATTCAGGGGCCGGAACAGAAAGCCGCCCGAGCGAAAGCGCTCCAGTATATGGCGGCAGTATTAAGAAGCTTTACGCCGGGGCTTTCCGCTGCGCAAAGCCAGGCGCGGCTGACCCGTTTGCTGAGCGCCGCCAAAAACCAGCGCTACTATAGCCAGACGGAAGGCGCGATTCGCTATGTTGTCTCAGACAGCGGCGAAAAGGGGCTAACTTTCGCTGTTGAACCGATTAAGCTCGCTCTTACCGACGCACTGGAAGGGAACAATAAATGACAAAAAGCAAAGCCTTTCCGCATGCGAATCTCTATACTGTTTCACAGACCGCGCTGCCCTGAAGGGCAGCAATATTCCTTAATTCGCTTAGCGCGTGGAGAAGAAAAATGCGACATCCTTTAGTGATGGGTAACTGGAAACTCAACGGTAACCGCCATATGGTTAACGAGCTTATCGGCAACCTGCGTAAAGAGCTGGCAGGCGTAACCGGCTGTGACGTGGCTATCGCCCCGCCGGCGATGTACCTGGACCTGGCGAAGCAGGCCGCTGCGGGCAGCCATATCATTCTTGGCGCGCAGAACGTCGACGTTAACCTCTCCGGCGCGTTCACTGGCGAAACTTCCGCGGAAATGCTGAAAGATATCGGCGCGAAGTACATTATTATCGGTCACTCCGAGCGTCGTACTTACCACGCTGAATCTGACGAGTTCATCGCGAAGAAATTCGCGGTGCTGAAAGAGCAGGGTCTGGTGCCGGTACTGTGCATCGGTGAAACCGAAGCGGAAAACGAAGCGGGTAAAACCGAAGAAGTTTGCGCTCGCCAGATTGACGCCGTTCTGAAAACCCAGGGCGCAGCGGCTTTCGAAGGCGTAGTGATTGCTTACGAACCGGTATGGGCTATCGGTACTGGCAAATCCGCTACCCCGGCGCAGGCGCAGGCGGTGCATAAGTTCATCCGCGACCACATCGCGAAGGCCGACGCTAAAATCGCTGAGCAGGTTATCATTCAGTACGGCGGTTCCGTAAACGCCGCTAACGCCGCCGAGCTGTTCACCCAGCCGGATATCGACGGCGCGCTGGTCGGCGGCGCATCGCTGAAAGCAGACGCTTTCGCAGTGATCGTGAAAGCTGCGGCGCAAGCTAAGCAGGCGTAAAAATTATCGCTGCGGCGGGGTTCCCCGCCATGCGTTTTAAAGCCCGGCAGCCCTGCTCCCGGGCTTTTTCATTCAGAGCTTGCCAAGAAGCCTG
>NZ_AWFX01000057.1:256427-351103 GCF_000463115.2 Franconibacter helveticus LMG 23732
TTTCCCCGCCATGCGTTTTAAAGCCCGGCAGCCCTGCTCCCGGGCTTTTTCATTCAGAGCTTGCCAAGAAGCCTGAACCAGCCGTAATCAAGCGGCAGCAGCACCAGAAACGTCGCGACCGCCAGCCACAGACAAAGCTTCATGCCCGCCCGCGCCGGTACTTTGCCAAGCGCCATCGCCACGACTATCGGCGAGGCCTGATAAGGCAGCAACGGCGTCGAATAGCCTAAAACCTGAATCATAATCACGGAAAGCAGCGGGAAACCTGTCGTCTGCGAAAAACTTTGCGCCAGCGTGGTGTACAGCGCCGGTACGCCGTTCGCGGTCATAATAAAGTTGAGCACGGTAGTAATGCCTGTCAGGGCGGCAAAGCTTGTGAAGGGCTTATCGGCATCCAGCGGCATGACATGCAGCAGCGCTTCGCCCACCGCACGGCCCAGCCCGGTTTGCGTGACCGTGGTGGCAAGCCCCAGGATACCGGCCACATAAATGCAGGTGCGCATGTTCACGCCGCTGGAAAATTCCTCTCCCGAAATAAAACCCACGCGCGGCAGCAGCGTGACGACCGCGGCGGCAAGCCCGGTCCACGCCGGACCTATGCCGTGCCAGCTTTCTGTTACCCAAAGCGTTAATACCACCAGCAGAAGCCAGGCAAGACGTTTTTCCGCGCGGCTCATGGGCGGCGCAGGCGGTAAATGTTGCGCAGGCTTCGCTTTTCCCGGGAAGAGCCAGCAGATAAGCGCAATCAGTATCAGCCCCTTAAGCATGCCCAGCACCGGGGTATGGAGCAGCAGATAGGGCAGATAGTTCAGATGCAGGCCGTAAGACCCTTCCGCCGCGCCGCTCATCACAAGGTTAGGCACGTTGGCGGGCAAGATCGTCGCGGAAAGCTGGAATGTGCCAAAACCGACCGCCAGCGCCAGACCGTACCAGCCGCGCGTGCCCTCCTCTACGCCAGCGCGCTTCGCCATGGCCGCCACAATCGGCATAAGCAGCGCAATGCGCCCCATGTTTGAAGGCATCACGAATGCCAGCGCGTAGCTGAGTAAAACCACGCTGCCGACCATTTGCCACCAGGCGCCGGTAAGCTGCGCTGACAGCGCCCTCGCCGCCCGGTCGGCCAGGCCGGTTTTGCGAATCGCGACGCCCAGCACAAAGCCGCTGAATACCAGCCAGAACGCAGAAGAGGCGAAGCCGCTGAAAATGGTTTCCGCCGGGGCGATTTTTAAAACCATCGCTACCGTAAAAAAGAGCAGCGCGGTAATAAACTCCGCCAGCAGGGAGGTCGCCCACAGAATAATAGTGAGCAGAATAACCAGCGTAGGCAAAAACAGAGGATGAGAAAACCAGTGCGACATACCTGTCTCCTGTCGAAATTTCGGGCAAGTTTACACTGCCGCACGGTTAAGTAAACGTCACCTTACCCCTGAGAATTAAGGATGCCGCAGTCGTGATCCTGAATCTCCTCAGCGGAAGCCAGGTTAAAATCCAGCAGGTTACGGGCGGTCGCCAGCAGGATAAACGAACCATCTTTCTGCTTCGCTATCGCCAGCCCATAACGTCCCATATGGCCGCGCGCCTGCTCTACTTCTTCCGCCAGCATCATAAAGGGGCTGCGCCGGGAAAGCTCCGCCTCTGTCACACGCCGCGCCAGATAATCATGGCCGCGTAATCCGCCTGGAAAGGGTTGCCACTGGCTGCTGATGCGATGGATATTGTCATCCAGCCGGGCGCGCACATCCGGTCGCAGGCAGGAGATATGAACATGCAGATGGTTTTGCGAACGTCCCAGCCGGGAATTTATGGCAAGCGATATGGCTTCGTCCGGCACCTTTTCGCCACGCTTTTCACTCATAAAACGCCGCGCCTGCCACGAATGCCAAAAGAAGTTGGGTGTTTGCGCCTCAAGAAGCAGCGGGCTTTCCACGCCGTTAATACGCCAAGCCGGCATTAACAAATACTGTAGCGGCCCGTTACGGTCTTTCAGCACCGTATAGCCATCAGCAAGATTCACCTGCACGCAGGGCGCCGGGCGGTTTTCCCGCTGCTGATGCGGCACGCATTGTTCTATTGCTATATGCCGCAGCGCATCAGGATTATCGGGTTTTAAAGCATACCAGGCCAGGATGGCGGTGATAGCCAGCAGCGACAGGAGTGCAAAAATGACGTATAGCGTTCGCTTCATGCTTCATCCTTTTTTATTCCGGGAAGCTGAGCGTAACGCAAAAAGGGCGGGAAATGAGGAGATTTATCGGCAAAAAGGCGGCCAGCGCTGCGCTACCCGCCTTTTAAGATTGCCGCTTCCCTGCGGCCCGTGATCTTAACGCTTGCTGATTTGGTCGAAGGTGCCGCCGTTAGAGAAATGCGCTTTTTGCGCTTTCGTCCAGCCGCCGAACACATCATCAATGGTAAACAGCTTCAGTTTCGGGAAGGTGTTTTCATATTTTTTCGCGACCGCCGGGTCGCGCGGGCGGTAGAAGTTCTTCGCCGCAATCTCCTGGCCTTCCGGCGAGTAGAGATATTTCAGGTACGCTTCCGCCACCGCTTTGGTGCCTTTCTTGTCGACGACTTTGTCCACGACAGAGACAGTCGGCTCCGCGAGAATAGACTCGCTCGGCGTTACAATTTCAAACTTATCTTTGCCAAGCTCGTTCGCCGCCAGCAACGCTTCGTTTTCCCAGGCAATCAGCACATCGCCGATGCCGCGCTCAACAAAGGTATTGGTCGAGCCGCGCGCGCCGGAATCCAGCACTTCAACATTTTTATACAGCGCTTTGACGAAATCCTGCGCTTTCGCCTGGTCGCCGTTGTTCTGATGCAGCGCATAGCCCCATGCCGCCAGGTAATTCCAGCGAGCGCCGCCGGAACTCTTCGGGTTCGGCGTAATGACCGAGACGCCCGGCTTCACAAGGTCGTTCCAGTCGCGGATCTGTTTCGGGTTGCCCTTGCGTACAAGGAAAACGATGGTGGAAGTATAAGGCGCGGAGTTGTCCGGCAGGCGCTGGATCCAGTTTTTATCGATACGACCGCGCTCCGCAATGGCGTCAACGTCATAAGCGAGCGCCAGCGTAACGACATCCGCCTCAATGCCGTTAATTACCGAAGTGGCTTGCTTGCCGGAGCCGCCGTGCGACTGGCGAACCGTCACGTTATCGCCCGTTTCTTTTTTCCAGTGCGCGCTGAAGGCCTTGTTATATTCTTCATACAGCTCACGCGTTGGGTCATAGGAGACGTTTAATAACTGGATATCCTTTGCCAGTACGCTCGTCGACGCCAACAGTAATGTTAACCCTACTCCCCACTTGTTCATCGCACGCTCTCTTGAAAAATAATGTTGTGATGAAAAGAGCGTGCCAGAAAGCGTGGCGCTGATTAAAGAATAAAAAAAGATTGGCTATAACCTGTGGGAATAAATGGAGACAAAAAAAAGCCGGGTTGCCCCGGCTTCTTATTAACTTAGTAAAGCTTCTTGGCGCATTCCAGCCAGTCGCCTTTAAACGGACGCTTCATATTTTCGATAGCGTCGATGATGTCGTGATGCACCATCTTCTCGTTCTGGATACCTACGCAGCGGCCGCCGTAGCCCTGCAACAGCAGTTCGATAGCGTACGCGCCCATGCGGGAGGCGAGGATACGGTCGTAAGGCACCGGAGAACCGCCGCGCTGAATGTGACCCAGCACGGTCGCACGGGTTTCGCGTTTGGTTTCGGATTCAATATACTTCGCCAGTTCATCGATATCGCAAATGTGCTCGGTAATGGCGACGATAGCGTGCTTTTTACCTTTGGCGATGCCGGCTTTGATTTCCGCAACCAGATCTTCACGGTTGAATTCCACTTCCGGCAGAACGATAAACTCGCAACCGCCCGCAATGGCCGCCGCCAGCGTCAGGTCGCCGCAGTAGCGGCCCATAACTTCAACGATAGAGATACGCTGGTGGGAAGAAGAGGTATCGCGCAGACGGTCAATTGCTTCAACAACAGTATGCAGCGCGGTGAAGTAGCCGATGGTGTAGTCGGTGCCGGCTACGTCGTTATCAATGGTGCCCGGCAGGCCGATGCAAGGAAAACCCATTTCAGTCAGACGCTTAGCGCCCATATAGGAACCATCGCCGCCGATAACCACCAGCGCGTCGATGCCGCGTTTTTTCATGTTTTCGATAGCCACGGCGCGGATGTGTTCTTCACGGAATTCCGGGAAACGCGCTGAGCCCAGGAATGTGCCGCCGCGGTTGATCATGTCGGAAACGCTGTAGCGGTCGAGTTGGATCATACGGTCTTCATAAAGGCCCAGGTAGCCGTCGTAAATGCCGAATACTTCCAGCCCTTCAGTTAAGGCTGCGCGGACCACGCCACGGATAGCAGCGTTCATGCCCGGCGCATCACCGCCACTCGTCAACACACCGATTTTCTTAATCATGACTACCTCTGAACGTAGAATACTAAATGAATTCTGTTGCCGAATACCGCCGCGCTCTGGCGAAACGGCCGACCAATGCTGCAAATAGTAACGTAACCGCTCGTTGCTGAATTGATTCAGGTCAGGCCACAGAGGACTGACTTTTACCAAAAAAGGCTACACACAGAAGCCCGCTGCGGCAATTACTTAAGCTCAAACTGGCCCTGCTGCGGCTGGGGTACCACCGAGCAAGGATCCTGATGAATAATCACATCTGACCCCGGAAAATGCGCCAGAATCGCCTGTTCCACTTGTTCAGCGACCAGATGCGCCTGAACCAGCGGCAAATTATCTTCCATTTCCAGATGAAGTTGAATAAAGCGGGTCGGCCCTGACTGCCGCGTGCGAAGATCGTGCGCTCCTCTGACGCCGGGCCAGGAGGAGACGATATCAATGATTGCCTGACGTTCGTTATCGGGTAAAGCGCGATCCAGTAAAGACTGCACCGCCTCATAACCCATTCGTAAAGCACTATACAGAATATAGATGCCAATACCGAGCGCGAACAACGAATCGGCACGATGCCAGCCATACCACGATAGCGCCAGCGCAACCAGAATCGCGCCGTTCATCATAACATCAGACTGATAGTGAAGCATATCCGCCCGTACGGCCTGGCTGCGGGTTTTACGCACAACCCAGCGCTGGAATGTTACCAGCGCCAGCGTGCTGACGAGCGCTGCCAGAGTAACGACCATACCCACGCCCGGTTCGTTCATCGGTTCCGGCTGCGCCAGATGTTGAATGCTGGTCAGAAAGAGAAATAAGGCCGAGCCGGAAATAAACATGCTCTGCGCCAGCGCCGCCAGAGATTCCGCTTTGCCGTGACCAAACGTATGTTCCTCATCAGCAGGCTGAAGAGAGTACCGCACGACCAACAGGTTGGTCAGCGAAGCGGCGATATCTACCAGAGAATCTACCAGCGCCGCCAGGATACTGACCGAGCCGGTATACCACCAGGCGAAAATTTTGATAATCAGCAGCAGCGAAGCCATAACCGTGGCGGCGACGGCGGCCCGATTTACCAGTTGCGCATAAGTATGATTCATAACCACTCCAGCACCTTAAGCGGCAAGTATAACGGATAGCCTCGCAGGCAAAGATGAAAAAAAGCGTCTCGCCGTATGCCACTTCTGACGAATGCCGCCTCGCCGGTTCTGCTTAAATTCTATGCTGTCGCGCCAGATGAGCGAGAAGGTCTGTAAAGAGCCGGTGACAAAGCTGCTGGTTACGCGGAAAAAAGGCAAAAAAAACCCCCTCGTCATGAGGGGGAAGACAGGGATGGTGTCTATGGCAAGGAAAACAGGGTTGTTACTGGTTACTACGGGTACTGCTACTAAAAACGTTTTTTGAAGCGCCAGGCCATTGCACCTGGGCCACTTCGCGAAGCTGTCGCATGCGCTGCTGATGCTTCTCGTTTAAAACCGCTTGCTGCTCTGGCGTTAACAGACGGAACATTTGGTTGCGCACTTTCGCCATTTCAACCTGGCGGGCGACCTGTTCCTGCGCCATCTTTTCTGCCTGAGCGCGCACAGCGTTTTCATCAAAATTTTCTGCGGTCACCAGCCTGTGCATGGTGTCCATTTCACTAACATTAACAGGGGGCTGTTCATGCCGCGCCTGCTGCATCAAGTCCCGCATTTGCTGACGCTGATGCTCCGTGAGATTGATGCCGTCGAACATATGGCTCTGCACACTGTTACGTTGCGAAAGCGCTTCAGTCGGATGCCAGTTATCGCCGTTTACGACTTCAGCAGCCTGGCTGGCCAGTGCACCGAACGCCAGTGTTGAGGCCATGACGGCAGTAATAACATTGCGCATCACTGACTCCTGAAAAACTTGTGTGCTGCGATTCCACGAAAATGAGTCTACGATTTGGGCTGCAAACATGCGTCAGGGGGTGTAAAACAACGTAAAGTCATGGATTAGCGAGTCTTGATGACGTAATTTCTGCCTCGGAGGTACTTAACAATGAATAAAATTTTGTTAGTTGATGATGACCGCGAGCTGACTTCCCTGCTAAAGGAATTGCTCGACATGGAAGGTTTTAACGTACTCGTTGCCCATGACGGGGAGCAGGCGCTTGACCTCCTGGATGACAGCATCGACCTGCTTTTGCTCGACGTAATGATGCCGAAGAAAAACGGCATTGATACCCTTAAAGAGCTGCGCCAGACTCACCAGACTCCCGTAATAATGCTTACCGCGCGAGGCAGCGAGCTTGACCGCGTGCTGGGTCTTGAACTTGGCGCCGATGATTATCTGCCTAAACCGTTTAATGACCGCGAGCTGGTAGCCCGTATTCGCGCTATTTTGCGCCGCTCACACTGGAGCGAGCAGCAGCAAAACAGCGAAAGCGGTTCGCCCACGCTGGAAGTTGACGCGTTAAGTCTCAACCCGGGCCGCCAGGAGGCCAGCTTTGACGGCCAGACGCTTGAGCTTACCGGCACTGAATTCACTCTGCTTTACCTGCTGGCGCAGCACTTAGGCCAGGTGGTTTCCCGCGAGCATTTAAGCCAGGAAGTGCTGGGCAAGCGCTTAACGCCGTTTGACCGCGCTATCGATATGCATATTTCCAACCTGCGCCGCAAACTGCCGGATCGCAAAGATGGCCACCCGTGGTTTAAAACGCTGCGCGGACGCGGTTATCTGATGGTGGCGACTTCATGATAGGCAGCCTTACCGCCCGCATCTTCGCCATTTTCTGGTTAACGCTGGCGCTGGTGCTGATGCTGGTATTGATGTTGCCGAAGCTCGATACCCGTCAAATGACGGAATTGCTGGAAAGCGAACAGCGTCAGGGCACGATGATTGAGCAGCATGTTGAAGCTGAACTGGAAAACGACCCGCCTAACGATCTCATGTGGTGGCGTCGTTTGTTTCGTGCGATTGATAAATGGGCGCCGCCGGGCCAGCGTTTGTTGCTGGTAACCAGCGAGGGCCGCGTTATCGGCGCAGAACGCAATGAAATGCAGATCATTCGCAACTTTATCGGCCAGTCTGATAACGCAGATCATCCGCAAAAGAAAAAATATGGCCGCGTGGAGTTAGTCGGACCGTTTTCCGTGCGTGATGGCGAGGATAATTATCAGCTTTACCTGATTCGCCCGGCCAGCAGCTCGCAGTCAGACTTCATAAACCTGCTGTTCGACAGGCCGTTATTACTGCTTATTGTGACCATGCTGGTCAGCGCGCCGCTGCTGCTATGGCTTGCCTGGAGCCTTGCGCGCCCGGCCCGTAAGCTCAAGAACGCCGCCGATGAAGTTGCCCGGGGCAACCTGCGCCAGCATCCGGAACTGGAAGCCGGGCCGCAGGAGTTTATCGCCGCCGGCGCCAGCTTTAACCAGATGGTGACTGCGCTGGAGCGCATGATGACCACCCAGCAGCGCCTGCTTTCTGACATCTCTCACGAGTTGCGCACGCCGCTTACTCGTTTGCAGCTTGGCACCGCGCTGCTGCGCCGCCGCAGCGGCGAAAGTAAAGAGCTTGAGCGCATTGAAACCGAAGCGCAGCGTCTCGACAGCATGATTAACGATCTGCTGGTCATGTCGCGCAATCAACAGAAAAACGCGCTGGTTAGCGAAACGATGAAGGCGAATCAGCTGTGGGGCGACGTGCTGGATAACGCCGCGTTTGAAGCCGAGCAGATGGGGAAAACCTTTGAAGTGACCTATCCGCCCGGCCCCTGGCCGCTGTATGGCAACCCGAACGCGCTTGAAAGCGCGCTGGAAAACATTGTCCGCAACGCGCTGCGTTATTCGCACACCAAAATCGCCGTGGCGTTTTCCGTTGATAAACAGGGCATTACCATTAATGTTGATGATGACGGCCCGGGCGTTAGCCCGGAGGACAGAGAGCAAATTTTCCGTCCTTTCTACCGTACCGATGAAGCGCGCGATCGCGAATCCGGCGGTACCGGCCTTGGGCTGGCGATTGTCGAAACGGCAATTCAACAGCATCGCGGCTGGGTGAAAGCGGACGACAGCCCGCTTGGCGGGTTACGTTTGACTATCTGGCTGCCGCTTCACCAGCGCTCCTGATCAGCAGCCCCTCTTGTCATAGAGAGGGGCGCTGTTTCGCTCCAGCGCAGAAAACGGTGCGCTCGCCGTTGCGTATGTTTCCCGCCTGCCAATTCTGCTATTCTGCGCCCCTCGTAAAGGGGAGTGTTATGCTGAATATCGTTTTGTTTGAACCTGAAATTCCACCTAATACCGGTAATATTATTCGTCTGTGCGCCAATACAGGCTTTCGGCTGCACATCATTGAACCGATGGGATTTACCTGGGATGACAAACGCCTGCGTCGTGCCGGGCTGGATTATCATGAGTTTGCTGCGGTAACGCGCCACCACGATTACGCCGCTTTTCTGGAAGCGGAAAAACCGCAGCGCCTCTTTGCCTTAACAACAAAGGGAACGCCCGCGCACAGCGCGGTAAGCTATCAGGCCGGTGATTATCTGCTGTTCGGACCGGAAACCCGTGGGCTGCCCGCATCTATTCTCGACGCCTTGCCGAAAGAGCAAAAAATTCGTATCCCGATGATGCCGGACAGCCGGAGCATGAATTTATCGAACTCGGTTTCGGTGGTGGTTTATGAGGCGTGGCGCCAGATGGGATATCCTGGCGCGATATTGCGAAGCTGAAACAGAGTAACGAGCGCCTTTGGCTCAGGCGCTCAGAAAGGCTGGCTTAAATTCCGTCGCCGTATTCAAAACCGTGGTTGATGCCGTTGAAGTGCTGATCCATATCCATGGATGGCTTATCGCTTTCCGGCTTACCAACGATACGCGCCGGCACGCCCGCTGCCGTGGTGTGCGGCGGTACAGGTTGAAGCACAACCGATCCCGCGCCAATTTTCGCACCGCGCCCTACCTCAATATTGCCAAGGATTTTCGCACCTGCGCCAATCATCACCCCTTCGCGAATTTTCGGGTGGCGGTCGCCGCTGGTTTTGCCGGTGCCGCCAAGCGTGACGGATTGCAAAATCGAAACGTCATCTTCCACTACCGCCGTTTCGCCAATCACTATTCCGGTTGCATGATCGAGCATGATGCCGCGCCCAATTTTCGCCGCCGGATGAATATCGACCTGAAAAGAGACCGAAACCTGATTTTGCAGGAAAATGGCGAGCGCCTGACGGCCCTGATTCCATAACCAGTGGCCGATGCGGTGCGCCTGGAGCGCATGAAAACCTTTAAGGTAAAGCAGCGGCGTAGAGTATTTATCCACCGCCGGGTCGCGCGTACGGACAGCCTGAATATCGCAGGCGGCGGAAGCTATCATTTCCGGGTCAGCGGCATAGGCTTCTTCCACAACTTCACGAATGGCGATAGCAGGCATAATAGGCGAGGCAAGCTTGTTAGCGAGCATATAACTCAGGGCGCTGCCGAGATTTTCATGCTTGAGCAAGGTGGCATGGTAAAAACTGGCCAGCATCGGCTCACAATCAGCAAGCGCACGAGCTTCGGCTTTAATATTATTCCAGACCAGACCCAGTTCTTCACACGGCATTGCTTTCTCCAGACAAACAAACAACGGCCGGTAAGCGATGTTACCGGCGCGTTTTTATAATTACGGACGTTCCGTCAGTGACTGCTTCGCTCATCCTTGCGCGCGCGACCAAGCAACGTTAATGCTGCCTCGCGGGCATTTTTTCCGCAATACAATACCTGATAAATTTCCTCGGTTATTGGCATTTCGACGCCAAAGCGGGCCGCCAGCTCCCGCACCTCTTTGGTGTTGCGGTAGCCTTCCACCACCTGGCCGATTTGCGTCTGCGCGCTCTGCACATCCATTCCCTGGCCCAGCATCATGCCAAAGCGGCGGTTGCGCGACTGGTTGTCGGTACAGGTGAGCACGAGGTCGCCCAGACCCGCCATCCCCATAAAGGTGCCTGGATCTGCGCCTAACGCCGCGCCAAGGCGTGTCATTTCAGCCAGGCCGCGCGTTATTAACGCTGTACGCGCATTCGCGCCAAAACCGATGCCGTCCGACATGCCTGCGCCGATGGCGATGACGTTTTTTACCGCGCCGCCCAGCTGCACGCCGATAAAATCCGGATTGATATAGACACGAAAGCTTTTGCCGCAGTGCAGTAATTCCTGCAAATCATTTGCAAACGCTTCATCCGTAGCAGCAAGGGAAATGGCGGTCGGCAAACCGGCGGCCAGCTCTTTGGCGAAGGTCGGCCCGGAAATCACGGCAAGCGGGATCGCTTCGCCCAGCGCTTCGCGCGCCACATCCTGCAACAGACGTCCGGTTTCCGCTTCCAGCCCTTTCGTCGCCCAGACAACGCGAGCGTCCGGGCGCATTAACGGTTTAATCTGGCGCAGCACCTGATCAAAAACATGGCTTGGCACGACCACCAGAATATTGCGGCTGGCAGCCAGCGCGGCGGCTAAATCGCTTTCGGGGTGCAACGTATCAGGGAAAGGCACATCGGGGAGAAAAGCAGCGTTGCAGCGTTCTGCCTGCAACGTAGCGATATGCTCCGGGTTATGGCCCCACAAGACTACCTGGTGGCCGTTTCTCGCCAGCGTGATGGCGAGAGCGGTGCCGTACGAGCCGGCACCGATCACTGTCATTGACGCATTAACGGTGTTCATCAGGCATCCTGATGGTCTTGCGCACCTTCGCCTTCGCCAGCCTGCTGCTGTAAGTAATTCATGAACAGCGCATCGAAGTTAACCGGCGCGAGGTTCAGCTGCGGGAACGTACCGCGGGAAACCAGGCTGGTGATGCATTCGCGGGCGTACGGGAAGAGGATGTTCGGGCAGTAAGCGCCAAGGCAGTGCGCCATCTGCGTGCCTTCAATGCCGCCTACGGAGAAAATACCCGCCTGCTGCACTTCACACAGGAAAGCGGTCTCTTCGCCAAGCGTAGCTGTTACCGTAACGCGCAGCACCACTTCAAACACATCGTCAGCAAGCTGGCTGGATGCGGTGTCCAGGTCCAGTTTGACTTCCGGCTGCCAGTCTTTCTGAAACACGTGCGGAGCATTCGGTGCTTCGAAAGAGATATCCTTGGTATAAACACGTTGAATCTGAAAGGTCATTTCAGTGTTGTTTTGTTCTGACATGAGTGAACCCTTTTACGTTATGTCCTTAAAATCGCCGTCACGGCTAAAACGCATTAGCGCAGAAGCGGATCGAGTCCACCACGTGCGTCCAGTGCATACAAGTCATCGCAGCCGCCGATATGCTGCGCGTCGATGAAAATCTGCGGCACGGTAGTGCGTCCGCTGCGCTTGATCATCTCTTCACGCTTCGCGGCATCGCCATCAATGGGCAACTCGATAAACGTCACCCCTTTGCTGGTCAGCAGCGCCTTTGCACGATGGCAAAACGGGCAGGTGGCTTTGGTGTACATTTCAATGTTGGCCATGACTTTACCTCTTGTAAGTTATTTACCACGCACCAGCGGCAGATTTTCGCCGCTCCAGCCCGCTACGCCCTCTTTCAGCACGTAAACCTGCTCGAAGCCTGCTTTGTTCAGCAACGAAGCGGGTTCCTGGGCCGCCATTCCGCTGGCGTCAATTACGATAACCGGTTTCGCTTTGTGCTTTTCCAGTTCGCCAACGTTACCGGCTTTGATGTCGTTCGGCAGCACGTTAATCGCGCCGGAGATGTGACCTTTGCGGAAATCGTCGCGCTGGCGAATATCCACCACCACCGCATCTTCTTTATTGATTAAACGGGTGGCTTCACCGCGGGTGATAACCTTCACTTTAGAGGTCAGCCCTTTGAAAGTGGTGTAAATCACCGCCGCCAGTAACGCAATCCACGCGATACTAAGTATGGGGTGACGGCTAACGAATTGCATAATTTCTTGCATGGGGGGTACGGACTCCCGATGTGAGTGAAAAAAAAATCAGGTGAGGAGTATACCTGCGCGTTGTGTCAATTACAGCCAGTGGAAGAGAGGTTGTGCATTTTCTGCGGCGCGTTACGTAAAAAAGGATAAAAAGCGCCTTAAACCGCCTCTCGCCCTGCCCTTTTCTTTGATCTCCTGCGGCTATTCGCCCCGGCGCGGTGTAGTAAAGTTACGCCAATTTTTGTCTTTAGCGCATGAGGTTGTCGCAATGTCAGGTTCTAAAAAACCAATGGTGCTGGTGATACTGGATGGCTACGGCTACCGTGAAGACCAGCAGGATAATGCTATTTTCAACGCCAAAACGCCGGTAATGGATGCGCTGTGGGCTACCCGTCCGCATACGCTTATAGATGCTTCCGGGCTGGAAGTGGGTTTGCCGGACCGCCAGATGGGCAACTCCGAAGTCGGCCACGTTAACCTCGGCGCGGGCCGTATTGTCTATCAGGATTTGACCCGTCTTGATGTAGAAATTAAAGAACGTACCTTTTTCAGCAACCCGACGCTGACCGCCGCGGTAGATAAAGCCGTCGCCGCCGGTAAAGCAGTGCATATTATGGGCCTGCTCTCGGCGGGCGGCGTACACAGCCATGAAGATCACATCATGGCGATGGTGGAGCTTGCCGCCGCGCGCGGCGCGGAAAAGATTTTCCTGCATGCTTTCCTGGATGGCCGCGACACGCCGCCGCGTAGCGCCGAATCTTCCCTGAAAGCATTTGAAGATAAGTTCGCTTCGCTGGGCAAAGGGCGCGTGGCGACCATCATTGGCCGTTATTTCGCCATGGACCGCGACAACCGCTGGGACCGCGTTGAGCTGGCTTATGATCTGCTGACTCAGGCGCACGGCGAATTTCAGGCGCAAAGCGCAGTGGCAGGCTTACAAGCCGCTTACGCGCGCGATGAAAACGATGAATTTGTTAAGCCGACAGTGATCCGTAAAGCAGGCGATGTTGATTCCGCCATGGAAGACGGCGACGCGTTGATTTTCATGAATTTCCGTGCTGACCGCGCCCGCCAGATCACCCGCGCGTTTGTAAACGCTAACTTCGACGGTTTCGCCCGTAAGAAAGTGGTCAAATTTAGCGATTTCGTCATGCTTACCGAATATGCGGCAGACATCAAAACCGCCTGCGCTTATCCGCCCGCCTCGCTTGCGAATACCTTTGGCGAATGGATGGCGAAGCATAACAAAACGCAGCTGCGTATCTCCGAAACTGAGAAATATGCCCACGTTACGTTCTTCTTTAACGGCGGCGTGGAAGAGCCGTTCCCGGGCGAAGATCGCACGTTAATCAACTCGCCCAAAGTCGCCACTTATGACCTGCAACCGGAGATGAGTTCGGCCGAGCTGACGGAAAAGTTAGTCGCGGCTATCGGGAGCGGCAACTATGACGCCATTATCTGTAACTACCCGAACGGCGATATGGTCGGCCATACAGGCGTTTTCGAGGCGGCCGTGAAAGCAGTGGAAACGCTGGATAACTGCATCGCCCAGATTACCGACGCGGTGCTCAGCGCAGGCGGCCAGTTGCTCATTACCGCCGATCACGGCAACGCCGAGCAGATGCGCGACCCGTCCACCGGTCAGGCGCATACGGCGCACACTAACCTGCCGGTGCCGCTGATTTACGTTGGCGATAAGCAGTTGAAAGCGGTAGAAGGCGGCAAACTTTCCGATATCGCGCCGACCATGCTTACGCTGATGGGGATGGAAATCCCGCAAGAGATGACTGGCAAGCCGCTGTTCATCGTGGAATAATCCCTCCCCATGAGGGGAAAGGCGATTTTTTCAATAACATGGGCCGCACAGCCGAAACGGCATTCGCTGCGGTCTTTGATCTACGCCAGCGCGCTCAGCGCTGGCGTATTGTTATGCCCGCTCTCCGCCCACGCGGATGACCGCGACCAGCTTAAATCCATTCAGCAGGACATCGCCGCCAAAGAACGGGCGGTACGCCAGCAACAGCAGCAGCGCGCTAAACTGCTCGCCCAGCTAAAAGAGCAGGAGCAGGCGATTGCCGCCGCAGCCCGCAAGCTGCGTGAAACGCAAACCACCCTGACGCAGCTCAACCGCCAGATTGACGAGATGAACGCCTCCATCGCGAAGCTTGAGCAGCAAAAAGCCTCGCAGGAACGCAACCTGGCGGCCCAGCTTGACGCCTCTTTCCGCCAGGGCCAGCACTCCGGCTTACAGATGATCCTGAGCGGTGAGGAGAGCCAGCGCGGTCAGCGCCTGCAAGCTTACTTCGGCTATCTTAACGAGGCGCGGCAAGAAACCATCGCGCAGTTAAAGCAAACCCGCGAAGAGGTTGCCTCGCAAAAGGCGGAGCTGGAAGAAAAGCAGAGCCAGCAGCAAACGCTGCTTTACGAACAGCAGGCACAGCAGGCAAAGCTTGAGCAAGCGCGCAACGAGCGCAAAAAAACCCTTTCCGGCCTCGAGTCTTCCATCCAGCAGGGGCAGGCGCAGCTGAGCGAGCTGCGGCAGAATGAATCGCGCCTGCGCGATCGCCTCGCCCGCGCTGAAGCGGCGGCGCGTGCGCGTGCTGAAAAAGAGGCGCGTGAAGCGGAGCAGGTACGCAGCCGCCAGCAGGAAGCTTCCCGTAAAGGCACCACCTATAAGCCATCTGAGAGCGAGCGCTCACTTATGGCGCGCACCGGCGGGCTGGGCTCACCCAACGGTCAGGCATACTGGCCGGTTCGCGGTCCGCTGCTGCATCGCTATGGCGAACAGCTGCAAGGTGAGCTACGTTGGAAAGGCATCGTTATTGGCGCGTCCGAAGGCACGGAAGTGAAAGCGGTGGCGGATGGGCGCGTTATTCTTGCCGACTGGCTCCAGGGCTACGGTCTGGTGGTTGTAGTGGAACATGGTAAAGGCGATATGAGCCTTTATGGCTACAACCAGAGCGCGCTGGTCAGCGTAGGCGCGCAGGTGCGCGCCGGGCAACCTGTTGCGCTGGTTGGCAGCAGCGGCGGCCAGGGCCGGCCTTCGCTCTATTTCGAAATTCGTCGCCAGGGTCAGGCCGTCAATCCACAACCATGGTTGGGAAGATAAGTTTTGCTTTATTTGCGTCGTCTTGTTGTTGCTTTTGCCGGTATGCTGGCGCTTGTCGCCCCGGTTTTCGCCGGTAAACTCGCCCTGGTGATCGATGACTTTGGTTATCGTCCCCATAATGAAAACCAGGTGCTGGCGCTGCCGCCCGCCGTTTCCGTCGCCGTCTTACCGAACGCGCCCCATGCCCGTGAAATGGCGACCAAAGCGCACAACGCAGGTCACGAGGTGCTGATCCATCTGCCAATGGCGCCGCTTAGCAAGCAGCCTCTGGAAAAAGATACGCTGCGCCCGGAGATGAGCAGCGATGAGATAGAGCGCATCGTGCAGGACGCGGTAAACAAAGTGCCTTATGCGGTCGGGATGAATAACCATATGGGCAGCGCCATGACCTCCAGCCTTTTTGGCATGCAGAAGGTGATGCAGGCCCTGAAGCGCTACAACCTCTATTTCCTCGACAGCATGACTATCGGCAACAGCCAGTCGATGCGCGCCGCCGCAGGCACTGGCGTGAAGGTAATCAAACGCAAAGTCTTTCTTGATGACTCGCAAAACGAGGCGGATATTCGCTTCCAGTTTAACCGGGCCATCGCCATCGCGCGGCGCAGCGGTTCAGCTATCGCTATCGGTCATCCCCACCCGACGACCGTGCGGGTATTGCAGCAGATGGTTTATAACCTGCCGCCGGATATTACGCTTGTGCGCGCAGGCAGCTTACTCAACGAACCGCCAACGGACACGTCAACGCCGAACCTTACGCCGCCCGGCCAGCCAGCGCCCGCCGCCGCGAAAAACCCCTTCCGCGGCGTGAAATTTTGTAAACCCAAACAGCCGCCGCAGCCCGTTTACGCTACGCGCTTTTTTAGCGTGATAAGCGAAAGCGTAGGTCAGAGCAACCTGGTCACCTACTTCCAGCATCAATGGCAGGGCTGGGGACAGAGTAAAACGAAATAATAAAAAAGCCCGCTCAACGCGGGCCTTTTTATTAGCGGATAAGGTGAGAGTCGGAAGCCGTTTTTACATCTGTGCGCTTCTTGTCGTAAGCGTACCAGGCTTTGAAATATTTAAGGAAACTATAAAAAGCGGCATAGAGCCCGGTCACCAGCCCCACTTTTCCCTCTCGCCATGCGCCGCTAAATAAATACCATTTAAAAAAGGCGCCGATAGCGCTTATTACGCCGCGCAACAGCGAAGGTTTAACATATTTATATTTTACCAGCCGGCTGGTATAGCCATTCAACTTGTTAAACACCTCATGGAGAGAGAAAAAAGTGTCGTGGCGAACATAGCCCGGTATTTTTACCGCGTGTATATTTCCCTCAACTTTATCATCCACGGGGCGATCGTTAAAACGGGCCTGTCGTCGGTTAAAAAGACGCACGGGGAAATCAGGCGAAGATACAGGATATATAGTTCTCACCGGCTGCCCTAAGACATGCCAGTACCGTGAAAGACGCCAGGCTTTATCCGGCGCGGGGGTCTCGCCCGCCTTAAGCGCGAGAATAAAATCCACGGTTTCTTTATCAAGAATTTCATCGCTGTCCATACACAATACCCAGTCGTTTTTAGCCAGCGCAATAGCGTGATTCATCTGCTGGCCATGCATGGCATAAGGATGCGTATGGGGAGTAATGTCATATTCCTGACATATTTTTAACGTTTCATCCGTGCTTCCGGAATCAAGCACTACGATTTCATCTGCAACGATAATTAACGGAGGTAATACCTCACGTAATAATCGGGCGGAATTACAGGTAAGCAGACAGACGGATAGCTTGAGCATAGTTTTAACAAAGTTAAACAAAGCATGAACAGACTATATTAAGCAAATTGCTAAAAAGCGATGCTGAATTTGTGCGATTGCGGATTGGTTGTGATAAGGGTCATAATAACGAATAAAAAAGCGCCCGCAGGCGCTTTTGTCATCATTTTAGTTATTCCAGTTAAGGATAACCTTACCTGACTGCCCGGAACGCATGGCGTCGAAGCCTTTTTGGAAATCATCAATGGAATAGTGGTGCGTGATAAGCGGCGTCAGGTCGAGGCCAGACTGAATCAGCGCCGCCATCTTATACCAGGTTTCAAACATCTCACGGCCGTAAATACCTTTAATAAACAGGCCTTTGAAGATAACTTTGTTCCAGTCGATGGTCATCTCCGAGGACGGAATCCCCAGCATGGCGATACGCCCGCCGTGGTTCATGGTGTCAAGCATGGTGCGAAACGCCGGCGCCGCGCCGGACATCTCCAGCCCCACGTCAAACCCTTCGGTCATGCCCAGCTCGTCCATCACATCTTTCAGGTCTTCCTGAGCGACGTTGACCGCGCGCGTTACGCCCATCTTGCGCGCCAGCTCAAGACGGTACTCATTCACATCAGTGATAACCACATTGCGTGCGCCAACGTGTTTCGCCACGGCGGCCGCCATGATGCCAATCGGGCCTGCGCCAGAAACCAGCACATCCTCGCCCACAAGGTCAAAGGAGAGCGCGGTATGCACCGCATTACCGAACGGGTCGAAAATAGACGCCAAGTCGTCAGAGATGTTGTCCGGAATTTTGAAGGCGTTAAAGGCCGGGATCACCAGATATTCCGCGAAGGAGCCCGGGCGGTTAACGCCCACGCCAACGGTGTTGCGGCAAAGGTGCGTGCGCCCGCCGCGGCAGTTACGGCAGTGGCCGCAGGTGATATGCCCTTCGCCGGATACGCGGTCGCCAATTTCAAAGCCTTTGACTTCCTGGCCGATGCCAACCACTTCGCCAACATATTCATGGCCCACCACCATCGGCACCGGGATAGTCTTTTGTGACCATTCATCCCAGTTATAAATGTGCACGTCAGTGCCGCAGATAGCGGATTTGCGAATTTTAATCAGCAGATCGTTATGACCCATCTCTGGCACCGGCGCGTCGGTCATCCAGATGCCTTCTTCCGCTTTCAGTTTCGCTAATGCTTTCATCTCACATCCTCAGGCAATCACGCCAAGCTGTTTACCGATGCGGGTGAAAGCTTCCACCGCGCGCTCAATCTGTTCCGGCGAATGGGCCGCCGACATCTGGGTGCGAATACGCGCCTGCCCTTTCGGCACCACCGGGTAGAAGAAGCCGGTCACGTAAATACCCTCTTTCTGCAATTCCCGGGCGAAGTTTTGCGCAACGACCGCCTCGCCAAGCATAACCGGGATAATGGCGTGATCGGCGCCCGCAAGCGTAAAGCCCGCCGCCGTCATCTTTTCACGGAACAGACGCGCGTTGGCCCACAGGCGATCGCGCAGTTCTGCGCCCGATTCCAGCATCTCCAGCACTTTAATAGAGGCGGCGACGATAGCCGGCGCCAGCGAATTAGAGAAAAGATAGGGGCGGGAACGCTGACGCAGCCACTCCACCACGTCTTTGCGCGCGGCGGTGTAGCCGCCGGATGCGCCGCCCAGCGCCTTGCCGAGCGTGCCGGTGATAATATCCACACGCCCCATTACGTCGCAGTATTCATGGGTGCCCCGGCCGTTTGCGCCAACAAAACCGACGGCGTGGGAATCGTCCACCATGACCAGCGCGTCATATTTATCCGCCAGGTCGCAAACGCCTTTCAGATTGGCGATCACGCCATCCATTGAGAAGACGCCATCTGTGGCGATAAGCACGTGGCGGGCGCCTGCTTCGCGCGCCGCTTTCAGGCAGGCCTCCAGCTCTTGCATATCATTGTTGGCGTAACGGAAACGCTTCGCCTTGCACAACCGCACGCCGTCAATAATGGAGGCGTGGTTCAGCGCGTCGGAGATAATGGCGTCTTCAGCGCCGAGCAGCGTTTCAAACAGGCCGCCGTTGGCGTCAAAGCAGGAAGAGTAAAGAATGGAGTCTTCCATGCCGAGAAATTCAGCCAGCTTTTGTTCCAGTTGCTTATGGGTATCCTGCGTGCCGCAAATAAAGCGCACCGAGGCCATGCCGAAACCGTGGCTGTCCATACCCGCCTTCGCCGCTTCAATAAGCGCCGGGTGGTTGGCCAGGCCAAGGTAGTTATTGGCGCAGAAGTTAATGACGTGGCTTCCATTCGCCACCGTAATATCTGCCTGTTGGGCAGAGGTAATAATGCGTTCTTCTTTAAACAACCCTTCCGAGCGTGCGTTTTCAAGCTCGGTCGCTAACTGTTGGTAAAAATTGCCTCGCATTGCGATTCTCCAGGCAGGGGCCAATTCGGCACATATTATTACCCAAAGCTTCCCAAACAGACGAGACGACGATTCAGGTATTCTCTGTTTTGCAGCATAAATCACGCTTGGCAGGCGGTCGTCCGGGCGGATAAAACAGGGGATGGCTGAAGGGCAACCGATGTGATGGTATGATTAGAACCATTCATGCCGGAGATTTGCGTCCGGCTCACTTTGGAAGGACAGGATTATGATCATTGTTACCGGCGGCGCCGGCTTTATCGGCAGCAACATCATCAAGGCTCTGAATGATATCGGCCGTACCGACATCCTGGTGGTCGACAACCTGAAGGACGGCACCAAGTTCGCCAACCTGGTTGACCTGAACATTGAAGACTACATGGATAAAGAAGACTTCCTGATTCAGGTCATGGCAGGCGAAGAGTTTGGCGACATCGACGCCGTTTTCCATGAAGGCGCTTGCTCTTCCACCACAGAGTGGGATGGCAAGTACATGATGGATAACAATTATCAGTACTCTAAAGAGCTGCTGCACTACTGCCTGGAGCGCCAGATCCCGTTTCTGTACGCCTCCTCGGCAGCCACCTACGGCGGTCGCACCAGCGATTTCAAAGAGTCCCGTGAATTTGAACAGCCGCTGAACGTATACGGCTATTCTAAATTCCTGTTCGACGAATATGTCCGCAAAATCCTGCCTGAAGCGGATTCGCAGATTGTCGGCTTCCGCTATTTCAACGTTTACGGGCCGCGCGAAAACCACAAGGGCAGCATGGCGAGCGTCGCCTATCACCTGAACACCCAACTGAATGCCGGCGAGAACCCGAAACTTTTTGAAGGCAGCGACAACTTTAAGCGCGACTTCATCTACGTAGGCGATGTCGCCGCGGTGAACCTGTGGTTCTGGCAAAACGGCGTTTCCGGCATTTTCAACTGCGGCACCGGCCGCGCGGAATCTTTCCAGGCGGTGGCGGACGCCACGCTCGCTTTCCACAAAAAAGGCAGCATCGAATACATTCCGTTCCCGGACAAACTGAAAGGCCGCTACCAGGCATTCACGCAGGCGGATCTCACTAACCTGCGCGCGGCGGGATACGACAAGCCGTTTAAAACCGTGGCCGAAGGGGTAACGGAATATATGGCCTGGCTGAACCGCGACGCATAAGCAGGCTGATGCATGAAAATACTGGTGATCGGCCCGTCATGGGTGGGCGACATGATGATGTCGCAAAGTCTTTACCGCACGCTCCGGGCGCGCTATCCCCAGGCGATAATCGATGTGATGGCACCCGCGTGGTGCCGTCCGCTTTTATCGCGTATGCCGGAAGTCAACGAAGCGATCCCGATGCCGCTCGGCCACGGGGCGCTGGCGCTGGCGGAAAGGCGTAAGCTCGGCCAGAGCCTGCGGGATCGTCGCTATGACCGCGCTTATGTGTTGCCCAACTCGTTTAAATCCGCCCTTGTTCCTTTTTTTGCAGGCATTCCACACCGTACCGGCTGGCGCGGCGAAATGCGCTACGGTCTGCTGAACGATGCGCGCGTGCTGGATAAGCAAGCCTGGCCGCTAATGGTGGAACGTTACGTGGCGCTGGCGTATGACAAAGGCGTCATGCAGTCGGCGAAAGATCTGCCGCAGCCGCTTTTATGGCCGCAACTTCAGGTTAATGAAGGCGAAAAAGCGCAAACCTGCGCCGCGTTTAACCTCTCTTCAGAGCGTTCGATCATCGGTTTCTGCCCGGGCGCAGAGTTTGGCCCGGCCAAACGCTGGCCGCATTATCACTACGCGGAACTGGCGAAACAGCTGATTGACGAAGGCTATCAGGTGGCGCTGTTCGGCTCGGCGAAAGATCATGAGGCAGGCAACGAAATTCTTGCGGCGTTAAGCACGGAGCAGCAGGCCTGGTGTCGCAATCTGGCGGGCGAAACCCAGCTTGAGCAGGCGGTGGTGTTACTCGCCGCCTGTAAAGCGGTGGTAACGAACGATTCCGGTCTTATGCACGTCGCGGCCGCCCTGAACCGCCCGCTTGTGGCGCTCTATGGCCCCAGCAGCCCCGATTTCACGCCGCCGCTGTCGCATAAGGCGAAAGTCATTCGCCTGATTACCGGCTACCACAAAGTGCGCAAGGGCGATGCGGCAGAAGGCTATCACCAGAGCCTTATCGACATTACGCCAGACCGCGTGCTTGAAGAGCTGAACGCCTTGCTGATGGACGAGGACGCGTAACGGATGCGGGTGCTGATTGTTAAAACGTCCTCCATGGGCGATGTGCTGCACACGCTGCCGGCGCTGACAGACGCCATGCTCGCCATTCCCGGCATCCGTTTCGACTGGGTGGTGGAAGAAGGCTTTGCGCAAATTCCTTCCTGGCATGCGGCGGTGGAACGCGTTTTACCCGTGGCTATTCGTCGCTGGCGAAAAGACTGGTTCTCTGCGCCGGTAAAAGCCGAGCGCCGCGCGTTTCGCGAATCGCTTCGGGCGGTGAAGTATGATGCAGTTATCGACGCCCAGGGGCTTATCAAAAGCGCTGCGCTGGTGACCCGCCTGGCCCGTGGCGCAAAGCACGGCATGGACTGGCGCAGCGCGCGCGAGCCGCTTGCCAGCCTTTTTTACAACAAGCGCCACCGTATTGAAAAACAGCAGCACGCCGTTGAGCGCACGCGCGAACTGTTCGCCAAAAGCCTGGGTTATGCAAAACCGCAAACGAAAGGCGATTACGCCATCGCACAACATTTCCTGCAAAACCTGCCGGACGACGCAGGGCGCTATGCCGTGTTTTTGCATGCGACCACCCGCGACGATAAACACTGGCCGGAAAGCCACTGGCGCGAGTTGATTGCGCTTATGGCGCCGACGGGGCTGCGTATTAAGCTGCCCTGGGGAGCGCCGCACGAAGAAGCGCGGGCGAGGCGCCTGGCTGAAGGAAATAGCCATGTGGAGGTGCTGCCGCGCATGAGCCTTGAGCAGGTGGCGCATGTCCTGGCAGGCGCGCGCGCCGTAGTGTCCGTGGATACGGGCTTAAGCCACCTGACGGCGGCGCTGGACCGTCCTAACGTTACGCTTTACGGCCCGACCGACCCGGGGCTTATTGGCGGCTACGGACAAAACCAGCACACCTGCCGACCTGAAAACTCGAACCAACTTAACGATTTGCGCGCCGCTGCGGTTTTCGCCGCGCTTGCGCCTTTGCTTGCCAACAAGCCTTCTGAATCCGGTAATGTCCATGGCTGATTTTTTTACTCCTGAGCGCCCGCCCCGGCGAGTGCTGATTATTAAGCTGCGCCACCATGGCGATGTGTTGCTGACTTCGCCTATGTTCACCGTGCTGAAAAAAGCCTGGCCGGGCGTAGAGGTGGACGCGCTGGTCTATGACGACACCCAGGCGATGCTCACCAGTCACCCGTATATCGACCAGGTGCATACTATCGGGCGCAACTGGCGTAAGCAGGGCTTACTTAAGCAATTCAGCCTTTATCGCGGGTTAGTGAAAACGCTTAAAGCGCGCGACTACGACGTGCTTATCAACCTGACCGAGCACTGGCATGGCGCGCGGCTGGCGCGCCGCCTTAAGCCGCGCATTTCCGTGGGCTTTCGCCCCGATAAACGCACCGGACTGGCGCGCTGGCGCTGGGTGAAATCGTTCACCACGCTCTATCCGGCGATTCAGGACAATACCCGCCATATGGTGGAAGTAAACCTCGATGCGCTGCGCCGTATCGGCATTCATCCCGCCACCAGCGAAGATAAGCGCACGCTGTTTGTCCCGGGCGAAGAGGCGCAAGCGTTTGTGCAGGCGCGCTTGCAGGAGTTTGGCCTGAGCGGCGGCGATTATATTCTTGTGCACCCCACCTCGCGCTGGATGTTTAAATCCTGGGATATCAAAAGCCTCGCGGCCACCGTGGACGCGCTTGCCAGCCGCGGCCTGCCGGTTATCCTCTCCGCCGCGCCGTCGCGTGAAGAGACGGAGTATATGGACAAGCTGCGCGCCGCGATAACGCAGCCGGTTTTCGACCTCAGCGGCAAACTTAATCTCAAGCAGCTTGGCGCGCTGATGAAACACGCCCGCGTCTATTTCGGCGTCGACTCCATGCCCATGCATCTGGCAAGCGCCGTGGGCACGCCGACGGTGGCGATTTTTGGGCCTACCGGCGCCATCAAATGGGCGCCCTGGGGCGTGCCGCACCGGGTGATTACGGCAGGCTTCACCTGCCAGCCGTGCGGTAAAGACGGCTGCGGCGGCAGCGGCATCTCCGATTGCATCATGGCCATTACGCCGCAGCAGGTGCTGAGCGCCATTGATACGTTGCTGCTGGAAAACCGCTCATGAAGCTTGCTATCGTTCGCCAGACTTACAACCCCAACGGCGGGGCGGAGCGCTTTGTTTCGCGCGCGCTGAATGTGCTTTCGCAAAGCGGCGAACTGGACGTCACGCTGATAGCCCGCCAGTGGGAAGACGCCGCAGGCTGGAAAACGCTGACCGTCAATCCGCCTTTTCGCAACCGTCAGGCGCGGGAAGCGGGGTTCGCCCGCGAAGCGGCGAAACATTTTGCCCGGTTTGATATTGTGCAAAGCCACGAGCGTATTCCGGGCGCGACCCTTTTTCGCGCCGGCGATGGCGTACACGCCGCCTGGCTTGAGCAGTACAACCGCATTCTTTCGCCGCTGCGCCGCTGGACACAAACCTTTAGCCCTTATCACCGCTACATCTTGCAGGCGGAGCGCGAGATGTTTACGCACCCGCAACTGCGCAACGTTATTTGCAACTCGAAGCTGGTGCGGGACGATATTGCCCGTCGCTTTGGGCTGGGCGCGGAAAAGCTCACTGTTATCTATAACGGCGTCGATACCGCCGCTTTTCATCCGGATGTACAGCGCTTTTCGCAGCGTGCAGCCTGGGGAATACCCGCCGGGGCGCCGGTGCTGGCCTACGTTGGCTCCGGCTTTACCCGCAAAGGGGTGGCGGTAGCGCTGAAGGCTATCGCCGCGCATCCTGACGTCTGGCTGCTGGTCGCGGGCCGCGATAAACATGCCCGGCGCTTTGAAGCGCTGGCGTCAAAGCTCGGCGTAGCCGATCGCGTGAAGTTTCTTGGCCCGGTTTCCGACATCAAACAGGTTTACGGCAGCGCCGATGCGCTTATTCTGCCCACGCTTTACGATCCGTTCCCGAATGTTTGCGTGGAAGCGCTGGCCTGCGGCCTGCCGCTGCTGACCAGCACCCAGTGTGGCGCGGCGGAATGGATTGAAGAAGGCAAAAACGGTTGGGTACGCGATGCGCTGGATGTGAAAGGATACCGTGACGCCATCGCACAATGGCTGGCGGGCCGCGCGCGCGGCGAAGATTATCGCAAGGCGGCGCGCCATACCGCCGAGCCTTTTACGCTCGACCGCATGGCGCAGGAGTTAAACGCGCTTTATCGCGAACTGCTGGCCTAGCTTATCGCGCCTGTCGCGCCCGGCAGGCGTCGGTAAATACCTTTTCCATCGCTTCCAGCATGCATTCCCGGGTGAGATGGCGGCAAAGATAATCATATCCCTGCCGCGCCAGGCGCTCCCGCAGCACGCCATCGCGGTAAAGGCGCTCAATCGCCCCGACTAACGCCTGCGCATCGCGCTGGGGGATGAGCAGGCCCGTTTCGTTATTTTTGATGGCATCGCCCGTTCCGCCCGCATCGGTGGCGATAGTCGCTACCCGCGAGGCGAGCGATTGCAGTACCCCCTGCGGCACGCCTTCCATATCGTGCGAAGGACTCAGCGCAATATCAAATGCCGGAAACCAGTGTTCCGGGTCGCTGCGATGACCAGCCATGACAACCCGCTCCGCCAGACCCAGCGCCGTTATCTCTTGCTCCAGCGTTTCGCGGTGCGGGCCTTCGCCGACAATCGCGAGCTTAATATGGGGATTGTCGATTTTCGCCAGCGCCTGTAGCAGCACGCTATGACCTTTGTTCGGACGAAGGTGGGAAACCACGCCCAGCCAGAAATCGTCTTCGCTCAGCCCGCAGCGGCGACGCGCTTCGGTTTTGTCGCCCGGCCGGAAGCGCGCCGTGTCCACGCCGCTTGGCACGGATGTGCTGTGCGCCAGCGGCACGCCAATCTCAACCAGCTGATAGCGCAATGCTTCACCTGTGGTAACGATATGCGAACAGGCTGTGCCGAATAGCCAACGGGTGCTGCAGTTATTACGCGGTTTGCCGGAGGCGTGGCGCGTGCGCACCAGCGGCACCGTCCGCCGTGAAAAGAGGTTCGCCAGCGCAACCAGCCAGGTATCCGCCGAGTTATGGCTGTTGATAACGTCGACCTGATGACAGCTGAGCCAGCGGCGCAGCGCCAGCAGATTAGCGAGATTTTTACGCTTTAGCGGCAGATTAACGACATGAAGCCCCGCGTTGCGGGCAAGGGCGTTCAGCGGAGCGTCTTGCGGACACAGAACCGTAACCTGATGGTCTCGCTCCACCATACCTAGCGACTCGTTAATAATGCGCAGAGGCTGGCCTCCCTTTCCGCCATCCGCCTCGGTATGAACGATGTGCATAGTTTTTATCCTTCGCGAATCTGTCTGAAAGGGCAGGATTATATCGTTTGCTTTATAGCACGTTACAAACTTTATTCTTCTGTAGAGGGGGTAATTATGGTAATTTTCCCGGCGTTTTCAGCGTTATTCTTAAATCCGGCTTAGCATTCAGCTGCTTTACTGATTGTTCTTTCCAGCACATTACAAGCATACATTTTAGCTTTATAAATTTTATGATAAATATTCGTAAGTCTTTGACAGGGTTATTGCTTTTTAGCGTAATGGCGCTCTGCTTTGTCTGGCCGATTCCTAACAATCTCCTGCTTTTTCATCGCAACGGCTTTATTTATCTCGCCATTTTGCTGGCGCTGGGTTTATTTGCCCGCACGCCGCCCATTCGGGCAATGCTCAATCTGCGACAGGCGAAACCGGCGCTGCTTATACTCCTCGTGCTGACGCTGTTTATTTTGGTTAACGGCCTTATCTTCGCGCCGGACATAAAAGAGATGCTGGATTACTGGGACGGTCAGTGGCTGCGCCCGGTGCTGCTTTTCTGCTGCGGTCTGGTGCTGTCTCCTGTCATTCAGGCCCAGTACCCCTCCGTTACCGCAGACCGGCTTTTTACAGCCATTGTGCTCTGCTTCTGGGGGGTGATTTGTGTTCACCTGCTGGATACGGCCTGGCTTTACTGGCGTGACGGGGTTATCCACTGGGGCGAAACGCGGATTGTTTTTAACCGGACGCGGATGAGTTTCCAGATCAACATGATAACCGGCTTCCTGATTGCGGAACTGCTGGCGCGCGCTTTAATCCACCAGCGTTTTTTAACCCTGAAGACCCCTTTCCTGGCCTTTATGCTGCTGGCTAACCTGGCCTGCACCGCGCTGGTCGATACCCGGTGGGGAACGATAGGACTGGTGGGCAGCCTGTTTTCCACCTTTATTCTGCTGGGCCTGCACAAAATGCGCCGCGGCAATATCGCCAGGATTGGCGCTATCTTCGTTGCATTGCTGATTGCCGCCATCGCCCTGGGCGTCGCCTCATGGAAAACCGACCCGCGCTGGCAGAGCCTGAAAAGCGATGCCGAGACGGGCTGGAATGCGCCGTTTACCAGCTACTGCTATAACCGGACCACGGGCACCGTTCCGCTTAATCAGGAAGGCCAACCGATGGATCACTCTAACGGTTGCCGCGCCAGCTTTTTCCATCAGGGATGGGAAATCGTGGCGAAACATCCTTTCGGCATAGGCCCGCGCAAAGAGGCGTTTCGCTATATCTTGCGGCGTGATACGCATGATAACCGCATTAATATTCCACACAGCCACTACGGCCTGATTGAATTCGGCCTACAGAACGGCGTGCTGGGCATTGCAGGGTGGCTGGCGTTGCTGCTTGCCTGCTGGTACACCGGCTGGCGTCATTACCGCCACGACAAAACCATGCCTGGGCTGTTCTTATTGCTTTTCACAATTGGTTTCTTCTCGCGCACCATGGTTGACCATAACCTCAAGGACCATTACCTGGAGCAATATATGATGCTGACGGGCCTGCTGATGGGCATCTGCTGTCTGCGTTCTGGTTCCTCCCGGGCGCAAAATAGACCTTAACCCTTTTCAAAACGCGCCCGCTTTTCTTTCTTTAAACAAAGCAAAGAGGCGGGCGCGCGAACTCTGATTAAGCGTTGCGGTCCAACGCCCATTCGGTCAAACTGACGCATTTTTCGCACGGCCCGGTTTTCACGGAGAAAGTATGTCTGACACCCCTCTTCTGAGTCTCGTTATTGCGGTTTATAACGGGGAGAAGTTTCTGAGCGCGTTTTTTGACAGCATCAAAAACCAGCACCTCAGCAGCGTCGAACTGATTGTCGTGGATGATGGCTCAACCGACCGTTCCGCGGAAATCATTAACCGCTATGCCAGCGAATTCGCATGCTTTCGCGTGGTCACGCAGGAGAACCAGGGGGTGTCGGTCGCGCGTAACACCGGTCTTGCGCTGGCGAGCGGCGAATACCTTGCCTTTCCCGACATTGATGATGTGATTTATCCGGGGATGTACAATCGCTTGCTGGAAATCGCCACGCAAAATCGTCTCGACGTCGCCACCTGCAACGGCACCTATATTTATGACGATGGCCGCCCGGCGAAAAAGATATTTCCCTCAGACCGCCTTGCCTCAACCGGGGTGCTGGACGGCCCCACCTGGCTGCAAATGGCGCTGAATTCGCGCAAATTCCTGCACGTGACCTGGCTGAATATTTATCGACACGATTTTATTAAACGCCAGGGTTTTACCTTCGAACCTGGCTTGCGCCATCAGGATATTCCCTGGACGACGGAAGTACTGCTGACGGCGGAGCGCGTGCAGTATATAGACGAAGCGCTGTATGACTACCTGATCCACTCCGCTTCCGTCTCGCATACGCCCGGTACGGATGATACGCGCATGCGTTCAGCGCGCCACTATATGAAGATTCTGGAGCTGCTCAACGCCATCAATGAACGCTACCCGGAACAGGTAAAACGCGTCCCGGCCTGTCACTGGCAAATCGCCAAAGAGGGCCTGGGCATTTTGCACAGCATCAACAATATCGAAAATCCGGATAAGAAGCGTGAAATCACCCGCGAGCTGTTTGAGCGGGGTATCTGGGAGATGATTTGGCGTAACGCGCGCGGCTTTAAACAGCGCTGGCGCCTGGGTCGTCGTTATTTTCGCCTTAAAAAACTCATTAATTAATCAGGCCATCATGAATAAAATTAAAATCCATGTTGTTTCCCGTGACGATTTTATCGCCCGGTACTTCCCGGATTTTCAGGAGCTTGTTGAAAACAAAATCAACCCCGATACAATTCCTGAACGTTTTTACTGCGGCGGAAAAGGGGTCTGGACATTTCAAACCCTTTTAACTCTAAGTTATTATTATAACCAAAAAATAGAGTGTTCATGGGGAACAGAATGTCGCTCCGATGCAGTTAATCTAATGCATAACGATCACTTCGGCTCACGAGTAAAACCCTGGAAAGGCGTTACCGTCGTGGCTCGCGCTGACAGGCCTCCCGTCATAGGCGCAGATTACGTGGTTGAGCAAAACCCTGAAGTGGCCTCAGGCAAAGGGCGACTTTTCATTCCTAACTGGCCGCAGCCGGGCGTACAGCCGCGCGAACGTACCGATGACGCCGTGCGCACCGTCGCCTATTTTGGCCGCGTGGATAGCTTCCCGCCGGAATACGCCAGCGAAGAATTTAAGCAGAGGCTGGCGGCTGAAGGCATCGACTTGCGTATCTCTTTCAACAACTGGACTGATTATCGCGACGTGGATGTCTGCGTGAGCTTTCGTAAATCCCATGACCATAAGCTCGCCCGCAAGCCTGCCAGCAAGCTGATTAACGGCTGGCTTGGCAAAACGGTGATGGTCTGCGACGACGAGCCCTCTTTCCGCGCCATCCGTGAAAGCGAGCTTGATTACTTAATTGCTAAAAATCCGGATGAAGCTTTCGCCGCGATTATGCGTCTTAAAAATGACCCGACGCTGTTTCGCAGCATGCTGGAGCAGGGAGAAAAACGGTTGCAGGTTTACTCGCGTGAAGCGGTTGCCGCGCGCTGGTTCGCGCTCTTTGAATCTATCTGGCAAAAAGGGTTGCATCAGCGCCCGGCAGCCGTTCGCGCGCTGCGCTTTGGTTTTGGCAAAGCGATCCGCCCGCTTACCCGAAAAATGTAATGTTCTAAGGCCATTTCATGTCTGTTACTACGTTGACTACGCCTCTCTCCGGGCGCAGTAATCTGCTGCGCACGCTGGGCCTGACGCTCGCGTTTATGCTGCTGTTTTCCCTGTCTGAAATCAGCATCCTTTTGAAAGATCACGTTTATCATCCGAAGCACGATGATGTGCTGCTGTACGCGATCATCTCTCTGCTCGCGGCTGCCAGCGCGCGCTTTTTCCTGACGCGCCTGCTGCTTGCCGTGACGTTTATCGTGCAGATAAGCGAGGCGATTTATTACACCTTCTATGGCCAGTTTTATGGCCCAAGCGAAGTGTGGCTGGCGTTTGTCGAGACGAAAGATATCGCCAGCGGCATCAGCGACAGCTTCGGCACGCTTGGCATCTATTTTATCTTTATGCTGGCGGCGGTCATTTTCTCGCTCGGCTTCGCCCGCCGCTTCGCGCCAGCATGGAAAAAATGGCTGGCGATGCCTTGCCTGCTGGCTATCGTGGTGATGTTCGCCGGGCAATTCTATAAAGCCATCGACGGGCAAATGTATAAGTTCAACCCTGACCTGCGCCATTCGCTGCTGCGTAACGGGCTTTCAGCGATGAGCTTCAGTTCTGTGCGGCTTATACCTGAAGCCATTTCCGGCGAAAACCAGAATATCGCTCACTACGATCCCTACAGCGTGACGCCTGTACCAGGCTATCAGAGCGGCAAATACTCGATTATTCTGGCTATCGGCGAAAGCCTTAACCCGCACCACGTCAGCGCGGTAGGTTATGAACGCGAGACGACGCCGGAGCTGGCTGCGCTGATGAAACAGTATCAGGGCACGTCGCGTATTATCGTTTCGAATGCGGTTTCTACCCGGGTAGCTATTCCGATGCTGGTGAATAACTTGCGCGAGCCGGACAACTACTTTGCCTATAAATCCAAATCAACCAACCTTTTCGCCAATGCGCAAAAGCAAGGCTACCAGACGGCGTTTATCTCCGCCCAGGGGCTGGAAGGTTTAAGTAACTGGATCGGCATTCACAACATTAATTTCTGGGAAGACACGCAGATTCGCCCCGCGCCGGAAGTGGGCGCCGACAGCGTGCTGACGCCTTCTGTGGAAACGGCGAAAATCGACTACGCCAAACCGTTTTTTATGGTGCTGAACAGCCGCGCCCCGCATATTCCTTACGAGCGCAACATTCCGGCGGGCTTTGCGAAGTTTTCAACGCCAAAACTCGCTGACGATATTGCGCAGAAGAAAAACGAGTATGACGATGCTGTCCGCCTGTACGATAAAGAGCTGGCCTCGGCTATTCGTACGGTGATGGCGAAATCTAAGCTGCCGGTACTGGTGTTTATTACGTCCGACCACGGCGAGCGCGTAGGCGATGGCGGTTTGTTTGGCCACTCGGTGGTAGAAATGCCGATAGCTCAGGTACCGTTTATCTATTTCAGTAACGGGGCGGATTATCGCTTTGATGAGATCGCGTCAGCGCAGCCGAAAAACCATTTCCAGCTCGCCACGCTTATCAACAAAATGCTGGGCTTTGACGTGACTAACCCGAATCAAAAAGATGATAGTTACTTCATCACGGGCGGCGATATTCGCGGCTTGTCGGAGCGTATAACTTATCACCTTGATTCCCTGCCAGAAAACAAACGCTAAAGGCCGTTTAACGGTCGCTTTTCTCATGCCGGGCAGATCGGTTCTGCCCGCTTAATCGCCACAACTCGCTCTCTTAACATTCGTGTCGGGCAAAACCGCGCGCATGACGCCAAAAGGATAGCTTTAGCTACGCTAAATGCTTAGAATTTGCCCGCCGATAAAGAAAATAACGGATATTCGCTTGGAATCGTTGTATACCGCTTTACTCTACCTTATACAGCCTTTTGTCTGGCTACGTCTGCTGCTTCGCAGCCGCAAAGCCCCGGCCTACCGCAAGCGCTGGGGAGAACGCTATGGCTATTGCCAGGGCAAAGTTCAGCCAGACGGCATTCTGCTTCATTCCGTTTCCGTAGGAGAGACGCTGGCGGCGATCCCGCTGGTGCGCGCGTTGCGCCATCGTTATCCTCGTTTACCCATTACCGTCACCACCATGACGCCTACCGGTTCAGAGCGCGTGCTCTCCGCGTTCGGTAAGGATGTGCATCATGTTTACCTGCCTTACGATCTGCCTGGCGCGATGAATCGTTTTCTGGACACGGTAAGCCCGAAGCTGGTTATCGTGATGGAGACGGAGCTGTGGCCGAATATGGTCTCTGCGCTTCACCAGCGTAAAATTCCCCTGGTTATCGCTAATGCCCGTCTTTCGGAACGTTCGGCCCGGGGTTATCAAAAGCTGGGCGGCTTTATGCGCCGCTTGCTAAGTAAAATCACGCTCATCGCCGCTCAGAACGAGGAAGATGGCAGCCGTTTTATTGCGCTTGGGCTCAAACGCAATCAACTGGCCGTCACAGGCAGCCTGAAATTTGATATTTCCGTCACGCCTGAGCTGGCGGCTCGTGCTGTTACGCTGCGCCGCCAGTGGGCGCCGCGTCGTAAAGTGTGGATCGCCACCAGCACGCATGACGGCGAAGAAACCATTATTCTTGACGCTCACCGTAAGCTGCTGGAGATATTTCCGGATCTGCTGCTTATCCTTGTGCCTCGCCACCCGGAGCGCTTTAAAGACGCGCGGGAAATGGTGCAAAAAGCCGGTTTTAGCTTCACGCTGCGCAGCACTGGCGAAATCCCTTCCGGCAGCACCCAGGTGGTGATTGGCGATACCATGGGCGAACTGATGCTGCTGTACGGCATTGCAGACCTCGCTTTTGTCGGCGGAAGCCTGGTGGAGCGCGGCGGTCATAACCCGCTTGAACCTGCCGCACACGCTATTCCGGTGCTGATGGGCCCGCATACGTTTAATTTCAAAGATATCTGCTCAAAATTGCAGGAAGCGGACGGACTCATCACCGTAACCGATGCGGATTCGCTGGTAAAAGAGATCTCCACGCTGCTGACTGACGAAGATTATCGGCTCTGGTATGGCCGTCACGCTGTAGAGGTTTTGCATCAGAACCAGGGCGCTTTGCAGCGTCTTTTACAGCTTCTTCAGCCTTATCTGCCGCAGCGGAGTCACTAATGGCCTCGCGTCTCTCGGTTGTCATGATTGCCAAAAACGCGGCGGATGTGCTGCCAGATTGCCTGGCCTCGGTAAAGTGGGCGGATGAAATTGTGCTACTGGATTCAGGTAGCGAAGACAATACCGTCGCACTGGCTGAAGCGGCAGGCGCGCGCGTATTTACCGCGGCCGACTGGCAAGGCTACGGCGTTCAGCGCCAGCGGGCGCAGCAGTACGCCACTGGCGATTATATTTTGATGATCGATACCGATGAGCGGGTTACGCCAGCGCTGGCGAACGCCATTCGGCAGGCGCTGGACAACCCGCAGCCAAATACGGTTTACAGCATCGCGCGCCGCAATCTTTTCCTGGGGCGCTTTATGCGTCACAGCGGCTGGTATCCCGACCGGGTAACCCGCCTCTACCCGCGCGAGCGTTACCGCTATAACGATAATCGGGTGCATGAATCGCTGGAAGCGCCTGGCGCGCAAGTAGTCGCGCTGAAAGGCGATCTGGAGCATCTTACCTGCCGGGATTTTGCCAGCTTTCAGCGTAAACAGCTGGCTTACGCTGCGGCCTGGGCGCAGGAACGTCATCAGCGGGGTAAAAAGGTATCGATAGCGGCCATATTCGGCCATACGTTAGGCGCTTTTTGTAAAACGCTCTTGCTGCGAGGCGGCGTACTGGATGGCAAGCAGGGCTGGCTACTTGCTGTCGTCAATGCCCAGTATACTTTTAATAAATACACCGAACTGTGGGCCTTAAACCACGGCTATACGGAAAAGAAACCGCTATGACCACTCGCGCTATTTATCCCGGCACGTTTGACCCTATCACCAACGGCCATATCGATATCCTCACCCGCGCTTCCCGCATGTTCGACGAAGTTATTTTGGCGATTGCAGCAAGCCCGCATAAAAAAACAATGTTTACGCTGGAAGAGCGTGTGGCGCTGGCGCAGCAGGCGACAACGCATCTTGAAAAAGTGCAGGTGACGGGTTTCAGCGATCTGATGGCGAACTTCGCGCAGGCGCAAAACGCAAATATTCTGGTGCGCGGTCTGCGTACATCAGGCGATTTCGAGTATGAAATGCAGCTTGCGCATATGAATCGTCACCTGATGCCGGAGCTGGAAAGCGTTTTCCTGATGCCCGCGAAAGAGTGGTCGTTTATCTCGTCTTCGCTGGTCAAAGAAGTGGCGCGCCACCAGGGCGATGTCTCTCACTTTCTTCCGGCGCACGTGCATCAGGCGTTGCTGGAAAAACTCGGCTGATTATTTCTGGCAGCGGCGACACCAGTACGTGCTGCGCTGGGCATGTTTGCCCGCCAGTATCGGTGTGCCGCAGACCCGGCAAGGTTCACCTTCGCGGCCATACACCTGTAACTGCTGTGCGAAATAGCCCGGCTTGCCGTCACTTTGCAGGAAATCCCGCAGCGTAGTGCCGCCCTGCTCTATCGATCGTAACAAGACTGCCTTGATCGCCTGCGCCAGTAATTCGCACTCTTTTTTTGATAACGATGAGGCAAGGCGATCGGGGTGGATCCCCGCCGCAAACAGCGACTCGCTGGCATAAATGTTGCCAACGCCCACCACCAGCTTGTTATCCATCAGCCAGGGTTTTATCGCGGTTTTCTTTTTCACGCTTCTGGCATGCAGATATTCACCGTTGAACGCTTCGCTAAGCGGCTCCGGCCCTAAATGCGCGAGCACGTTATGGCCTTCCAGCGCTTTGGTCCACAGCCAGGCGCCAAAACGACGCGGATCGGTGTAACGCAGCACTTTGCCGTTGCTCATTACCAGGTCGACATGATCGTGTTTTTCCGGCGGCAATTCCTGCGGCAGAACCCGCAGGCTGCCGGACATGCCCAGATGGATAATTATCCAGCCATCCGGCAACTCAAGCAGCAGGTATTTAGCGCGGCGCTGCACGCTAAGAACCGGCTTATCGCTTAAGGCATGGATTTCGTCAGAGACTGGCCAGCGCAGGCGGCTATTGCGCACTACAGCGTGAAGAATGGTTTCGCCAACCAGATGCGGTTCAATACCGCGGCGGCTGGTTTCGACCTCGGGTAATTCAGGCATGCTTTCTCTCGTGATTTTTGTTTATCGGATAACCTTAATATGAGGATAGTCAGAAAACAAAAAACCCCGCCGGAGCGGGGTTTTTGTACAAGTCGCTAAAATTATTTAATTTTAGCTTCTTTGTAAAGAACGTGCTGACGAACAACCGGATCGAATTTCTTCAGTTCCAGTTTTTCCGGCTTAGTACGTTTGTTCTTCGTGGTGGTATAGAAGTGACCAGTACCAGCAGAAGAAACCAGCTTGATTTTCTCGCGAATACCTTTAGCCATGATTTAGCTCCTTAGTACTTCTCGCCACGGGCACGCAGTTCAGAAAGAACAACGTCGATGCCTTTTTTATCAATAACACGCATACCTTTAGCAGATACGCGCAGAGTAACGAAACGCTTTTCGCTCTCTACCCAGAAACGGTGAGAGTGCAGGTTCGGCAGAAAACGGCGTTTAGTCGCGTTCAGTGCGTGTGAACGGTTATTACCGGTCACCGGACGCTTGCCAGTAACTTGGCAGACTCGGGACATGTCTATTCTCCAAAAATCAAATTAGCTCGAGCTTCGTATAGGGTATTGGCGCCTCGTCAGGCCTAAAGCCCGGTCTGGCGGTTCAATGTGAACTCGCGTATGCCAGGCCCAAATGCCAAACCCGAGATTCTCAAAGGTGGCGTAGTATACGCTGCCGGGGCCTTCTGCTCAAGTCCCGAACAGAAAAGATCGCTATGGATCGCCTCGCCTGGCTTATATCCACCCACGTTCGGCGAAAGAAACGCATTCTCCACGCCCAATAACCAGGTGGTCAAGCACCCTGATATTCATAAACTGGCAACAATTTATGATGCGCTCCGTAATTAATTTATCTGCCTTGCTGGGCTCGGCATGACCCGAAGGATGATTATGCGCAAGTATGATTGCCGCTGCGTTAAGGCTTATCGCCTCCCGCACTATTTCTCTCGGATGCACCTCTACATGGCTCAGCGTGCCGGCAAAAAGCCGGCTGTTTTTAATGACGCGGTGTTGGTTATCCAGGAAGATCACCATAAAGATCTCGCGTTGTTCATCGCCAAGCTGGCTCATGAGAAATTCCCGCGTCATCTCAGGGCTTAAAAGCGGTTGTTCGGCCTGCACCCAGGAAGCAGCGTAACGCCTGCCTAATTCAGCTATTGCGCTAAGCTGCGCATATTTCGCGACGCCGATGCCGCCCACCGCGCCCAGCTCATCAAGCGTTGCAGACAAAAGACGGCGCAGCGAGCCAAACTGCCTGAGCAGTTGTTCCGCCAGCGTGACGACATAAACGCCACGTTTGCCTGTGCGCAGAAAAATCGCCAGCAGTTCTGCGTCGCTTAACTCCTTCGCGCCATAAATAAGCAATTTTTCACGAGGCCCCGCCAGCGCTGTTTTATCGTCCGCCATCGCCTGTCTCCCTGACATTAAGGTTTTATCCTGCCATAAACGCCGTTGTCGGAAAGCATGGCTTGTCGCACTTGCGCGCCATCTCGCAAAGTCGATTTTTTGTGCTGCCCCGCCTGTTTTTTGATTGTGGTAAAATGCCCGCCTTATTCGTTATTAACGGAAAAAAATCATGACTGGGCTTTCCGGAAAAAAAATCGTTCTGGGCGTCAGTGGAGGCATCGCTGCGTATAAAGCGCCTGAACTGGTGCGTCGCCTGCGTGAGCGCGGCGCAGAAGTGCGCGTCGCCATGACGGAAGCGGCTAAGGCGTTTATCACGCCGTTAAGTCTGCAAGCCGTATCGGGTTATCCCGTTTCCGATAGTCTGCTGGACCCTGCCGCCGAAGCGGCGATGGGGCACATTGAACTGGGCAAGTGGGCGGATTTAGTCATCCTGGCTCCCGCTACCGCTGACCTTATCGCCCGCGTAGCAGCGGGTATGGCGAATGATTTGGTCACCACAATTTGTCTTGCCACGCCTTCTCCTGTCGCTGTGGTGCCTGCGATGAACCAGCAAATGTACCGCAACGCTGCGACGCAACATAATCTGCAAGTACTGGCTTCGCGCGGCTTGCAACTATGGGGCCCGGACAGCGGCAGCCAGGCGTGCGGCGATATCGGACCGGGGCGCATGCTTGATCCGCTAGTGATAGTGGAAATGGCTGCGCAGCATTTCGCGCCTGTCAAAGATCTGCAACATCTTAATATCATGATTACCGCCGGCCCCACCCGTGAACGGCTCGATCCCGTACGCTACATCACCAACGACAGCTCCGGTAAAATGGGCTTCGCTATTGCCGCGGCGGCGGCGGCGCGCGGCGCTAACGTAACCTTAGTCTCAGGCCCGGTCGCCTTATCCACGCCGCCTTTTGTGCAGCGTGTAGAGGTAACCACGGCGCTGGAAATGGAAGCGGAAGTGCAAAAACGCGCGCAGCAGCAGCACATTTTTATTGGCTGCGCCGCGGTAGCGGATTACCGCGCGGCAGAAATCGCCAGTGAAAAAATCAAAAAGCAGGGAGATGAACTGACCCTGACGATGATTAAGAACCCTGACATTGTGGCAGGCGTTGCTGCGCTTGCGGTTAATCGTCCTTTTGTCGTCGGGTTTGCCGCCGAAACGAATAATGTGGAAGAATATGCGCGGCAAAAACGCCAGCAAAAAAACCTCGATTTGATTTGCGCCAACGATGTTTCACAATCAAATCAAGGATTTAATAGCGACAATAACGCCTTGCATCTTTTCTGGCAGGAGGGCGATAAAATCTTGCCGCTTGAGCGGAAAGAACGCCTTGGCCATCTCTTACTGGACGAAATCGTTACCCGTTATGATGAAAAAAATCGACGTTAAAATTCTGGACCCGCGCGTAGGCCAGCAGTTTCCGCTGCCGACTTACGCTACCGCTGGCTCTGCTGGCCTTGACCTGCGCGCCTGTCTGGATGACGCCGTAGAACTGGCGCCGGGCGCCACGACGCTTTTGCCGACCGGCCTTGCGATTCATATCGCCGACCCGTCGCTTGCGGCGGTTATCCTGCCACGCTCAGGGCTTGGCCATAAGCATGGCGTGGTTCTGGGCAACCTGGTGGGCTTGATTGATTCTGATTATCAGGGTCAACTTATGGTTTCCGTCTGGAATCGCGGCCAGCAAAGCTTCATTATTGAGCCCGGCGAACGCATCGCACAGATGGTGTTTGTGCCGGTAATACAGGCAGAATTCAACCTTGTTGAAGCCTTTGATGAGACCGAGCGCGGTGAAGGCGGTTTCGGTCACTCCGGGCGGCAGTAAGCCCCCGGGTTAAACGCATACCCTAAGCGAAATAAAGCGAATAAATTACCACAGGCATAACGCCTGTGGTCGCTTGTGGATGCTCGCCTGGCAAGAATGTATTCTCAGGGGTCTTTCAGAACATGTCAGAAAAACAAACTGCGAAAAGGAATCGTCGCGAAGAAATACTTCAGTCTCTGGCCCAGATGCTTGAATCCAGCGATGGCAGTCAACGCATCACCACGGCGAAACTGGCAGCTTCCGTTGGCGTTTCCGAAGCGGCGCTCTATCGTCACTTTCCCAGCAAAACCCGGATGTTTGATAGCCTCATAGAGTTTATCGAAGACAGCCTTATTACCCGTATCAATCTCATCCTGAAGGATGAAAAAGACACCACCACGCGCCTGCGGCTGATAGTGCAATTGATTCTGGGGTTTGGCGAACGCAACCCCGGGCTAACGCGCATTCTTACCGGTCATGCGTTGATGTTTGAGCAGGATCGTTTGCAGGGGCGTATTAATCAGCTTTTTGAACGTATCGAAGCGCAACTGCGGCAGGTTCTGCGTGAGCGCAGAATGCGTGAAGGCGAAGGTTATGCAACGGACGAAACTTTGCTGGCAAGCCAGCTACTGGCATTTTGTGAAGGCATGTTGTCGCGTTTTGTCCGCAGCGAGTTTCGCTATAGTCCTACTGAAGAGTTTGAATCCCGCTGGCCGTTGCTTGCCGCGCAGCTTCAGTAAATAAAAAGGGCCCTTCGGCCCTTTTTATCTTTATACCCCGTACTGCTCGCGATATTCGCGCACCGCGGCCAGGTGCGCTGCCATCTCAGGTTTTTCTTCCAGATAAGCGATTAACTCTTTCAGGGTGATGATTGAGATAACCTTACAGCCATAATCGCGCTCCACTTCCTGAATAGCGGAGATATCACCGCGCCCCCGCTCCTGCCTGTCGAGAGAAATCAATACGCCTGCCAGCGTGGCCCCGTTGGCCTGGATAATTTCCATCGATTCGCGGATGGCTGTGCCGGCAGTAATCACATCGTCCACTAACATAATGCGACCCTGCAACGGGCTGCCGACCAGGTTGCCGCCCTCGCCATGGTCTTTCGCTTCTTTACGGTTAAAGCAGTAAGGCACGTCGCGTTCGTGGTGCTCTGCCAGCGCCACAGCGGTAGTGGTGGCAATCGGGATGCCTTTGTAAGCGGGACCGAAGATCAGGTCAAAATCAATACCGGAGTCTACCAGCGCTTCAGCATAAAAACGGCCCAGCAATGCCAGATCGCGGCCCGTATTAAACAGCCCGGCGTTGAAAAAATAGGGGCTGGTGCGCCCGGATTTCAGCGTAAATTCGCCAAACTTCAGAACCTGTTTATTAAGGGCGAATTCAATAAACTGACGCTGATACGGTTTCATGGCTTTGCTCCTCAAATAGCATTTTTCAGGCATAAAAAAGGCGACTTCACAGTCGCCTTAAAAATTAATTTGCTAACGCCGCCTTCTGCGACGTGACAATCGATTCAATCCCCCCGCGGGCTAACGCCAGCAGCGAGAGCAACTCTTCATGCGTAAACGGCTCGCCTTCAGCTGTTCCCTGTACTTCAATAATGCGGCCATCTTCGGTCATTACAACGTTCATGTCCGTTTCCGCAGCCGAATCTTCCACATACTCCAGGTCGCAAACCGCTTCGCCATTCACAATGCCTACGGATACAGCCGCAACCATCCCTTTTAGCGGATTGGCTTTCAGCTTGCCGCTGGCGACCATGGCATTTAACGCGTCTGCCAGCGCCACACAGGCGCCGGTAATGGAAGCGGTACGGGTGCCGCCATCAGCCTGCAACACATCGCAATCGAGCGTGATGGTAAATTCGCCCAGCGATTTTAAATCCACGGCAGCGCGCAGAGAACGCGCAATAAGGCGTTGGATCTCAAGCGTTCTGCCACCCTGTTTGCCTTTCGCCGCTTCGCGGGCGTTACGGGTATGGGTTGAACGCGGCAACATGCCGTACTCAGCGGTGATCCACCCTTGCCCCTGGCCTTTAAGAAAACGCGGCACGCCTTCTTCAATCGTCGCGGTGCAAAGTACTTTGGTATCGCCAAACTCAACCAGCACGGAGCCTTCAGCGTGTTTAGTGTAATGACGGGTCAGGGTGACTGGGCGCACTTCGGTAGCGCTACGGCCTGATGGACGCATGAAATTCTCTCCGGCTTGAAACAGATGTGGCTGCGCATTATACGGACTTAAGATGCTTATTCCTATCCTGCCAGGCCTGGGGTAGCTATAATCGCATCACTCTTTTTAAAAACAGGTATGACTATGATCCGCAGCATGACCGCCTACGCCCGGCGAGAAATTAAGGGTGACTGGGGTAGCGCCGCCTGGGAATTACGCTCGGTAAACCAGCGCTATCTGGAAACCTACCTTCGCCTGCCGGAACAGTTTCGCAGCCTGGAACCCGTAGCTCGCGAGCGCATCCGTAATCGCCTGACGCGAGGAAAAATTGAGTGCACGCTGCGTTTTGAACCAGACGCCAGCGCGCAAAGCGAGCTTATCCTCAATGAAAAACTGGCGAAGCAGCTGGTCAGCGCCGCGAACTGGGTAAAAATGCAGAGCGACGAAGGCGAGATTAACCCGCTCGATATTCTGCGCTGGCCAGGCGTGATGGCGGCTCAGGAGCAGGATCTGGATGCTATTGCGGCTGACATTCTGGCGGCGCTGGACGGCGCGCTGGATGATTTTATCGTCGCTCGCGAAACAGAAGGACAGGCTCTGAAAGCGCTTATCGAACAGCGCCTGGAGGGCGTAAGCGCCGAAGTCGCTAAAGTCCGCGCGCAGATGCCTTCTATCCTGCAATGGCAGCGTGAGCGACTGGTCGCCAGACTTGAAGATGCTCAGGTGCAGCTTGAAAACAACCGCCTGGAACAGGAACTGGTGCTGATGGCGCAGCGCATTGACGTTGCCGAAGAGTTGGACCGTCTTGATGCGCATATTAAAGAGACTTACAACATTTTGCAGAAAAAAGAAGCCGTCGGCCGCCGTCTGGACTTTATGATGCAAGAGTTCAACCGTGAATCGAACACGCTGGCATCAAAATCTATTAATGCCGATGTAACCAATTCCGCTATCGAGCTGAAGGTATTGATTGAGCAGATGCGCGAACAGATTCAGAACATTGAATAGTGGTTTTTAACGATGCATAAACCCGCTTTAGCGGGTTTTTTATTTTTAACACGCTCATTTCGCGGAAAATGTCTCATTGCCTGCGCGTATAAAAATATTTATTTCGATTTGCCCATCACTAGCAAAAACGCTTTTTCTCCTTCCGCCTTTATAAAGGTTATTATTCAGACAAATTTATAATTTGACGCTTTATTGATTAAAATTTACCCTACAAATGCGCAATTCTTATACTTAGCAGGTTCTGCGTATTGAAAGCGCCGCAAAGTATGTGACAATAGCGCACTACACTCAGGGCCAGCAGCGGCCATTACAAAAAATTTAGATTATGTCTTTTGTCACTATTGTTGCTACTAAGTTACGTGAAGAGCAACGTAACGCGTTTTTTCTATGCGCTTCGCTCTCACTTTTGATGTTGCTTTGGCCCGTTGTTTTTACACAACCGCCCAGGTTTGTATTACGTATTGCAGTGTGTAATATTTTACTGATTACCAGCGCCGCTGCGATTTATAAAAGCCTGCCAGGAAAAATCATTTCGCTGGCGCTTTGTGCCTGCCTGTCAGTTAATTTCGCCATTGACTTCAGTACTTATAGTATTTATGAGAGCGAGTTTAACGTCGCCTTTGCTATGAGCGTGTTAACCACGCATATGCGCGAAATAAAAAGCATGGCGAGCCTTTATCTTTATTATATGCCAGTCGCGATTGCGCATTTCAGCTTCACATTAATAGCCATCCATTTATTATCAAACAAAATAAACCGCAGACAAAGTATCGTCTCTTTTGTGTTGCTTGTTCTCTTTTTTAGCTGGTTCTCTTTTTCATGCTGGTCTAAAAAGCAAAAAGATAAAGAAGTCTATTATCCTTTAGCTGCGCGCATCCTGGTGAACACTCCATTTTATGTCGCTGCGGATTTCATTATTGCTAACCGCGATAACCAGCTGGCGGCAAAAGTCGGTCAGGGTGGAGAAAATTACACCAACCTGACCTGGCAAGATCAGAATATAGAGACGTATGTTGTGGTCATTGGCGAATCTGCCCGCCGTAGCAATATGCAGCTTTATGGCTTTCCATTGAGCACTACGCCGGCTGAAATGAAGATTGGCAATAATGCGCTTATTTTCGAAAAAGCCATTGCCCCGGCTTCAGCGACCGTACTGGCGGTTCCAATGATATTAAGCCGTGCGGATGCTGAACATTTTACTGTCGACAACCTCTCGCAAAACATCGTGAATGCGGCTAATAAAGCAGGCTTTAACACCTACTGGATAAGCGCGCAGGGCAACAGCGGCAAGAGCAATAATTACGTAGCAGCTATCGCTGCCGCAAGCCACCATCTGCACTGGGTTGACGGTCATTATGATGATGAGTTATTGCCCTGGTTTGATGACGCGCTAAAACAGCCCGGCAAAAAAGTTATTTTTCTCCATATCAACGGCAGCCATGAACTGGCCTGTACGCGTTATCCTGAATCTCATGATTATTTTCACACCGGGAATAAATATGAGGATTGCTATAACAATGCGATTCGCTTCACCGACTATTTTCTGGCGGAGGTCATGGAACGCCTGACGAATCGCTCCGCCTCACTCCTCTATTTTTCTGACCACGGGCTGGAAAAAAATGCCCAGCTTGAATCTGTTTATATGCATGGTTCACGCTTTCCAAGCAAAGAAGCTTATGATGTACCACAGTTCCTCTGGTACAGCGACAATGCGCTTAAAAGCCAGCCACGTAAGACAGGCAAAATTGAAACGCCCTGGTCTACCGCCAACAATTATTTCCTGATGTTGAGTTGGATGGGCATTAAGACGGGCGAACCAAACTGCCGCTCATTATTTGATGCCTGTTTTCAGCCGGATAACACGTTCCCTGTAATGGATGGCGGTCGTCATATATTCGAATATCAACAGCTCAGGGCGCATTTTAATGACCCTAAGCCTGATATCACGGTTAAAAAAGCGAGCAAAAATTCTTTATAGCGCCTTGTTGGTGAAACCCGTAACTTGCTGCTTACTTAGCCACTCAGCCAGTGCGCTAACCTGCGGATGGTGGATGAAGCTGACAAGCTGCCGCGCACGCTCTGCTCCAACGCCAGGCAATTGCTGCCAGCTGGTTTCATTGCGTGCGCTTAGCTCTTGCCAGGTTTGATCGGGTAATGCTTGCAAAGCGCTGGCGGGTAACGGCAACCCCAGCGCTTTAAGCCATTGCCGAAAAGGCAACTTGCGCGTAAAGGAGAAGCGATGCCAGAGCTGGCTCGCCCTGCGGGAGGAAAAACCGGGCGTTAACGATAAAGCGTCTGGCGCAAGCGCGAGCCAGGAAAAAAGATGTTCAAAACGCTGCGCCTGATGCAATTGTTGCCAGGACGCTTCTCCCAATCCGCTCAGGCCAAGCACGGATTTCTGGCTTAGCCATACCAGCCGCGCCAGAAATTGCGCTTCACATTCATGAGATGCATAAAAACAGCTTACTGCTGCGTTCGATTGCCTGGCTGGCGGCTTCGGTTTATCACGCTTCGCCACGCGCCAGATAACTTCATCGAGCCGGGGAATGCCCTGTCCCGCAAGGCTTACCGCGACGCTGTCGCCTGAGGCGATATCCCATTTATGCCATCGTGAAACTGAGCCAATATTGGTATGCCTCACCCATTTATCATCAAGCAAAACGGGTTCCAGATCTGCGACAACGCTAATTTTACCTGTACGCCCCGTTGCGAAGCGGATCCCCTTGACGGTGGTCATCTGCTTTACAGGCGGGTATTTCCAGGCCACAGCCCACTCGCTTTGCCCCGGCCGCCAGAATTTACCGGCAGGCTCGCTGTCGTCGCGCACAACCACACCATCGGTTACAAACGGCAGAGGCGTAGTAAACCAGTGTTCCCGCCACTGCGCGATCTCTGCGCGGGTCTTCACCGGTTTCGTCCACGCTTTTGTCAGACTAAAACCTTCTGCTGCCAGCGCCTCTACATTTCGCTTTCATATTTATGGGACCATCCGGCCAGGCCCAGATAAAAACATCCAGCTCTTTAAGTAATGACGAGGGTTCACGGCGCATCATCGCACCCGCGACCAGCGCCCGGGCGTTAATGCCGCCTGCTGTTTTCTGCAAATGCCCATGACGACGTAAAAAAATCTCGCCCTGCAATACGCTATTTTTTAGTGCCCCAGCAACCTTTTGCGGAATAGCGGGAATATGTCGTGCTTTTCCGGTCCAGTCTTCCCCATATAAACCATCACCCCGCCTTATCGCTTGTTGCAATTCGCCATGACGATAAACCAGCGTCACCGCCACACCGTCAACCTTGGGCTGTACCCATACTGACGTGCGTTGATGCATCCACTCTCTGAGCTCGCTGGCATCGGTTAGCTTTCGCAGCCCGGTATGCGCGACAGGGTGAGGAGTGCGGCCCCGCGCCAGCGCAGGCGGCGCGTTCTGAACCGCCTCCTGGTGAAAACAGCGCTTCCATTGCGTTAATTGCGCGTTAAGCCGATCGTACACCGCGTCGCTGGTCTGGCTTTCTCCTTTTTGCCAGTAGGCTTCATCCCAGCGCGTTAGCTGCGCCTGGAGATGAGATATTTCGTCCTTTGCCCGAGGTAAAGGCCAGTCCGGACAGCCCGCCTGAGCGCCGAAACCATACAGGCTGGCCAATAGCCAATACATTCTGATTCTCATCCCGCATCTCCTTGCGCACTTTCGCCGAAACATAAGCCTGGCTGCGCCGCTGCGCTACAAAGAAACAAGCGTTTATGGAGCTGTTTTCAAAGAAATAACGCCAGAGCCGCAAAAGTTGCGCAGAGCTGGAAGCGGGTACGCAAAAACAGAAGCTAAAGATGAAAAGTGTGACAAAGGCTACGTCGTACAGCCGCTACGTGTATAATAAGCCCGTATACGCCTCCTCTTTTGGCACACCAGGACGTAAACAGACTCATGGCTCAAGGCACGCTTTATATTATTTCCGCCCCCAGCGGCGCGGGTAAATCCAGTCTTATTCAGGCTTTTTTAAAGACACAACCGCTTTACGATTCACAAGTTTCGGTCTCGCATACCACGCGTGGTCCACGCCCCGGCGAAGTGCACGGCGAGCATTACTTCTTCGTTAATCATGATGAGTTCAGAAACATGATTGCTGAAGATGCTTTTCTTGAGCATGCGGAAGTGTTTGGCAATTATTACGGGACTTCGCGTTCTACTATTGAGCAAGTGCTGGCGACTGGCGTGGATATCTTTCTGGATATCGACTGGCAAGGCGCTCAGCAAATCCGTAAAAAAATGCCGCAAGCGCGCAGCATTTTTATTCTGCCTCCGTCAAAAGAAGAGTTAGATCGACGTTTGCGCGGCCGCGGTCAGGATAGCGAAGAGGTTATTGCGAAACGTATGGCGCAGGCGGTCGCGGAAATGAGCCATTACGCTGAATATGATTATCTTATTGTGAATGATGATTTCGATATGGCGCTGGCCGATCTGAAAACCATCCTTCGCGCCGAACGTTTGCGTATGAGCCGCCAAAAGCAGCGACATGACGCTTTAATCACCAAACTATTGGCAGACTGAAGCCACTTTCAGTATCATGCCCAGTCATTTCTTCATCTGTGGAGCATTTTTAGTATGGCACGCGTAACTGTTCAGGACGCTGTAGAGAAAATTGGTAACCGTTTTGATCTGGTGCTGGTCGCCGCTCGTCGCGCTCGTCAGATGCAGGTAGGCGGCAAAGATCCGCTGGTACCGGAAGAAAACGATAAAACTACCGTTATCGCGCTGCGCGAAATTGAAGAAGGTCTGATTAATAACCAGATCCTCGACGTACGCGAGCGCCAGGAGCAGCAGGAGCAGGAAGCCGCAGAACTGCAGGCCGTCACCGCGATTGCTGAAGGTCGTCGTTAATAACTCTGCGGGTAGCCCTTGTATCTGTTTGAAAGCCTGAATCAGCTGATTCAACAATACCTGCCGCAGGACCAGATTAAGCGCCTGCAGCAGGCTTATCTCGTTGCACGTGACGCTCACGAGGGTCAGGCACGTTCAAGCGGTGAACCCTACATCACGCATCCGGTAGCGGTGGCATGCATTCTGGCCGAGATGAAACTCGACTATGAAACGCTCATGGCCGCGCTACTGCATGACGTGATTGAAGATACGCCCGCCACCTATCAGGACATGGAGCAGCTGTTCGGCAAAAGCGTAGCTGAACTGGTAGAGGGCGTCTCTAAGCTCGATAAGCTTAAATTCCGCGATAAGAAAGAGGCGCAGGCCGAAAACTTTCGCAAGATGATTATGGCGATGGTGCAGGATATCCGCGTCATTCTCATCAAACTTGCCGACCGCACGCATAACATGCGCACGCTGGGCTCTTTACGCCCCGATAAGCGTCGTCGTATCGCCCGTGAAACCCTTGAAATTTACAGTCCGCTGGCTCACCGTCTCGGTATTCATCACCTGAAGACAGAGCTGGAAGAGCTCGGTTTTGAAGCGCTTTACCCCAACCGCTATCGCGTCATTAAAGAGGTCGTGAAAGCAGCGCGCGGCAACCGCAAAGAGATGATTCAGAAAATCCTCTCTGAAATTGAAGGGCGTTTACAGGAAGCGGGGATCCCATGCCGCGTTAGCGGTCGTGAAAAGCACCTCTATTCCATCTACTGCAAGATGGTGCTCAAAGAACAGCGTTTCCACTCCATCATGGATATTTACGCGTTTCGCGTTATCGTCAGGGATGTGGATACCTGTTATCGCGTGCTTGGCCAGATGCACAGCCTTTATAAGCCGCGTCCGGGGCGCATGAAAGATTACATTGCCATCCCGAAAGCGAACGGCTACCAGTCCCTGCATACTTCCATGATTGGTCCGCACGGCGTGCCGGTGGAAGTGCAAATCCGCACGGAAGATATGGATCAGATGGCGGAAATGGGTGTCGCGGCGCACTGGGCTTATAAAGAGCGCAACGAAAGCAGCACGACGGCGCAAATCCGCGCGCAGCGCTGGATGCAAAGCCTGCTGGAGCTACAGCAGAGCGCAGGCAGCTCCTTTGAATTTATCGAAAGCGTTAAATCCGATCTCTTCCCGGATGAAATTTACGTTTTCACCCCGGAAGGCCGTATCGTCGAACTGCCCGCCGGCGCGACGCCTGTTGATTTCGCCTACGCGGTACATACCGATATCGGCCATGCCTGCGTCGGTGCGCGCGTTGACCGTCAGCCTTATCCGCTTTCCCAATCGCTCTCCAGCGGGCAGACGGTGGAAATTATCACCGCGCCGGGCGCCCGGCCTAATGCAGCCTGGCTGAACTTTGTCGTGAGTTCAAAAGCGCGCGCCAAAATCCGCCAGATGCTGAAAAACCTCAAGCGCGACGATTCGGTAAGCCTGGGACGTCGCCTGCTTAACCATGCGCTTGGCGGCAGCCGCAAGCTTGCCGAAATTCCGCAAGAGAACATTCAGCGCGAGCTGGAGCGCATGAAGCTCGCCACGCTTGATGATTTGCTGGCGGAAATTGGCCTTGGCAACGCCATGAGCGTGGTAGTGGCGAAAAACCTTCTGCAAGGCGAGGCCTCTGCATCCGGGCCGCAAAGCAGTTCCACAAGCCACAGCCATCTGCCGATTAAAGGCGCAGACGGCGTACTTATCACCTTTGCGAAATGCTGCCGTCCTATCCCTGGCGACCCGATTGTCGCCCACGTCAGCCCCGGCAAAGGGCTGGTGATCCACCATGAATCCTGCCGAAACATTCGCGGTTACCAGAAAGAGCCGGAAAAATTCATGGCGGTTGAGTGGGATAAAGAGACCGAGCAGGAATTTATCACCGAAATTAAGGTGGATATGTTTAACCACCAGGGCGCGCTGGCAAATCTGACAGCGGCGATTAACACGGCTGGCAGCAATATCCAGAGCCTGAACACCGAAGAGAAAGATGGTCGCGTTTATAGCGCATTCATTCGCCTGACCGCGCGCGACCGCATCCATCTGGCAAATATTATGCGTAAAATCCGCGTGATGCCGGATGTGATCAAAGTTAACCGCAACAGAAACTAGCGTTATGAATCCACAGCGTTACGCGCGAATCCGTGAAATGCTTGCCCGCCGTCAGCCAGACCTGACGGTTTGCATGGAGCAGGTGCATAAACCTCATAACGTCTCGGCGATTATCCGCACGGCAGATGCAGTTGGCGTACACGAAGTGCATGCCGTCTGGCCCGGCAACCGCATGCGTACAATGGCTTCCTCAGCGGCTGGCAGCAATAGCTGGGTGGAAGTAAAAACGCACCGCACTATTGGCGATGCGGTCAGCCTGCTCAAAGCGCAAGGCATGCAGGTTCTCGCCACCCATCTTTCTGATAAAGCAGTCGATTTTCGCGAAATTGACTATACCCGCCCGACCTGCATTCTGATGGGTCAGGAAAAAACCGGCATCACGCAGGAAGCGCTGGCCCTGGCCGACCGGGACATCATCATTCCGATGATCGGCATGGTGCAATCGCTCAACGTTTCCGTCGCGTCCGCATTGATTCTCTACGAGGCGCAGCGCCAGCGGCAAAATGCCGGCATGTACGAGCGGGAAAACAGCACGCTTTCCCTGGCTGAGCAGCAGCGCCTGCTTTTTGAAGGCGGTTATCCGGTGCTGGCGAGAGTGGCGAAGCGTAAAGGCTTGCCCTACCCCTCTGTGGATCAGAATGGCGAAATTGAAGCCGATGCGGGCTGGTGGGCAACAATGCAGGCTGCGGAGTAAATCATGAAAGGCCGCCTGCTGGATGCGGTTCCGCTCAGCTCGCTTACCGGCGTAGGGGCCAGCCAGAGCGCCAGGCTGGCGAAACTTGGCCTGCATACCGTTCAGGATCTGCTCTTCCATTTCCCGCTCCGTTACGAAGACCGCACTCAACTTTCCACCATTAGCGACCTGCTGCCTGGCGTTTATGCCACGGTAGAAGCCGAAGTGCTGAACTGTAACGTTGTCTTTGGCCGTAAACGCATGATGGTGTGCCAGCTTAGCGACGGCACCGGCGTATTGACGCTGCGTTTTTTCAACTTCAACCCCGGTATGAAAAATAACCTGGCGCACGGGCGCAGGGTACTGGCCTACGGCGAGGTAAAACGCGGGCAGTTTGGCGCGGAGATGATACACCCTGAATACCGTGTGCAGGGGGATCTGGAAACCACTGAATTGCAGGAAACGCTGACGCCGGTTTATCCCACAACCGAAGGCGTTCGCCAGGCCACGCTTCGCAAGCTGACAGACCAGGCGCTGGAAGTGCTGGAAACCTGCCCGGTGGCCGAACTGCTGCCTGCCGAACTGTCGCAAGGCTTAATGAGCCTGCCAGAAGCCATCCGCACGCTGCACCGCCCGCCGCCTTCGCTACAGCTGGCCGATCTCGAAAGCGGCAAGCATCCGGCGCAGCGGCGCTTAATTTTAGAAGAACTGCTGGCGCATAACCTGAGCATGCTGGCGCTGCGGGCGGGCGCGCAACGCTATCGTGCCTTGCCGCTTGATGCCAAAGAAACCTTAAAGGCTCAATTCCTTCGCGCGCTGCCGTTTAAGCCCACCGCGGCCCAGGCGCGCGTAACGGCGGAAATAGAACATGACATGGCGCTGGATATTCCCATGATGCGCCTGGTGCAGGGAGACGTCGGCTCCGGTAAAACGCTGGTGGCCGCTCTTGCCGCATTACGCGCTATCGCGCATGGCCAGCAGGTGGCGATGATGGCGCCCACCGAGCTTCTCGCCGAACAACATGCCAATAATTTCCGCGCCTGGTTTGAACCGCTTGGCATTCAGGTTGGCTGGCTTGCCGGTAAGCAGAAAGGGAAGGCGCGCCAGGCGCAGCAGGAGGCCATCGCCAGCGGTCAGGTCGCGATGGTCGTCGGCACGCACGCTATTTTCCAGGAGCACGTGCAGTTTAAAAACCTCGCGCTGGTCATTATTGATGAGCAGCATCGTTTTGGCGTGCATCAGCGCCTCGCGCTGTGGGAAAAAGGTCAGCAGCAGGGCTTTCACCCGCATCAGCTTATTATGACCGCGACGCCTATCCCGCGAACGCTGGCGATGACGGCATACGCGGATCTCGATACCTCGGTGATAGACGAACTGCCGCCCGGCCGTACGCCAGTGACAACCGTCGCCATCCCCGATACGCGCCGCGGCGATATTATCGACCGGGTGCGGCACGCCTGCACTCAAGAAGGCCGCCAGGCTTACTGGGTCTGTACGCTGATTGAAGAGTCGGAACTGCTTGAGGCTCAGGCTGCCGAGGCGACGTGGGAAGAGCTGAAAGCAGCGTTGCCGGAACTCAAGGTAGCACTGGTGCATGGCCGCATGAAACCCGCAGAAAAACAGGCAGTCATGCAGGCGTTTAAGCAGGGCGAAACGCATTTGCTGGTAGCAACAACGGTGATAGAGGTGGGAGTTGATGTGCCTAACGCCAGCCTGATGATCATTGAAAACCCGGAGCGGCTGGGCCTTGCGCAGCTTCATCAGCTTCGTGGCCGCGTAGGCCGCGGCGCTGTCGCCTCGCATTGCGTTTTACTCTACAAATCTCCTCTCTCTAAAACAGCGCAACTACGCTTGCAGGTGCTTCGCGACAGTAATGATGGCTTTGTGATTGCGCAAAAAGATCTGGAAATCCGCGGCCCGGGCGAGCTGTTGGGCACGCGCCAGACCGGCAACGCCGAATTCAAAGTAGCCGATCTGCTGCGCGACCAGGCACTGATCCCCGAAGTACAGCGCGTTGCGCGCCACATTCACGAGCGTTATCCAGCCCAGGCAGCCGCTCTGATTGAACGCTGGATGCCGGAAACAGAACGCTATTCCAATGCGTAAGCAAAAACTTACAATTTTTTATAAGTCAAAATAGTATTCGCGCCATCAATCGTTTGTAACTCATCACTTCTTATAAAATCCAAATAACAAATATTACTAACGCGCATTATTTCTTTTAAAAATACCAGCCCACCTTCCAGCGCTAATAACCGGGCGCTATTCCTAATAATTTTAAAAATATATTCGGCTATTCATAGCACAAGTATAAACCATGTTAATTAATAGCATTTCATAGGGCATTTTTCCCTCTCACGCCCTATTTGATAAGGTATTCGTGCATCGTTATGATCCATTTCCGCCAGGTTTTTAAGATTGTAGAAAAAAACTCACTGGCGAAATGGCATTAATGGCAGGAAAAAAGTTTAAAGGGACATCTGAAATGAAAAAACGAGTCTTAGCTATTGCGCTGTGCGGCTTATTTATAGCCAATGCGGCGCAGGCAGTAGATGTAACAAGGTCGTTAACAATAGTAGGGAAAGTAACGAAAAAGCTTCGCAGCGCCAATGCGGATTGCTCGGTTGAGCTGGAACATAGTCAGCTGGATTTAGGCAGACACTATCTTCCATCGTTACCGCTTCAGTCCGTCACGGTACCTAAATCAAATATTCTGTATCCAAATTCAGCTCGTCTGGTTGGAAGTTGCACTAACGCTTCAGGCGGCGCGATGGCGATTAAATTCATGGGTACAGCGGATTCAAACTTCGGCAACGCCTTTGTTAACGCATCAACCAGCAATACCGCTGCAAAAGGTGTTGGCGTACAGGTTTATAGCACCAACCGCACTATCATTAAACCTAATGTTGATACCGTACCGGCGTTAAATCAGAAATATCCATTTTATGTCGCCATGATCCAGTTAAGAGGCGCAGCAGCCCCTACGGCCGGGTCAGTACAAACGTCTATAACGGTTCAGGTAGAACGCCTCTAATCTTAATTCTTATTAACAAACCTGGTTTATTAATAAGTTATTAGCGGCCCCACACCAGGTGTAATGACATTAACGAGCATTTTATTTTTGTGGAATTTGCAATGAAAAAACTATTCCTGACGGTAATGATGAGTGCGGCTTTTTGGTCAGGAATGTCCAATGCAGCACTGATGCTTAGCGCAGATCGCCTTGTTTATAATGAAAAAGAGGGTGATGCCTCTGTTACCGTTCGCAGTGATGAAGATCGCGCCTATTTAGTGCAGTCCTGGCTTGACGCGGGCGACAGCGCTGTGAAAAAAGATTTGCCGTTTGTTGTTACACCTCCGCTTTTTCGCCTTGCGCCTAAAAGCGATAACGTCATCCGCGTCGTTTATTTAGGTAAAGGATTGCCCACCGACAGAGAAAGTCTTTTTTGGCTGGATGTGAAGGGCGTGCCGGGCCTGAATGATGAAGAAACCAAAATCGAAAGCCGCATGGTGCTGGCTATCAATAACCGCATTAAATTTTTCTTTCGTCCCGCAGGCTTAGAGGGCACGCCGGATGAGGCGGTCAAAAAATTACACTGGATACGCTCCGGTAATAACGTGACGGCGAAAAACGATACTCCCTTTAACCTGGTACTGAACAAGATTGTTATTGATAAAGAATCGGTACCTGTTTCCGTGGTCACGAATAATACCGTCATTCCAGCGTTTGGCTCAAAAACCTACACGCTGAAGCATAAGCCTGCGAGCGGCTCCGCCGTGGAATGGGATGCGGTTAATGACGCTGGCGCAACCTCTGAGCCTTTATCACAGCCTCTCGAGTAAATAACAGGGCAGTATGCGCGACACAAGGATTACGTGGCTCGCTTCATTTGTCGCGTCGGTACTCTTTTCTCGTACGGCGGTAGCGGGAGAATATTTTGACCCTGGATTGCTTCAGTCAGTAAACGGTAACGCGACGATTAGCGATACCACACTGTTGAGCCAGGGTTATCAGCCACCGGGCACCTATATGGTGCACATTGACGTCAATGGCGCCGAGACGATGACCAGTAACGTTCGGTTTGAACTGGATAAAGAGAAACGGCTGGTGCCGTGCCTCTCTTTTAGTAACTATCAAAAGCTGGGAGTGGATATGAGCAAAGTAAACTCAAAAGCTGAAGATAACGAGCTAAAAAAAGCCTGCGCGCCGATGGAAGAGCAGGTCCCGGGCACAAAAACCAGTTTTGATTTTTCCAAACTCAACCTGAGCGTCAATATTCCCCAGACGGTGCTGCGCGATGAAACCTTAACAGGCGTTCCGCAAGAAGAGTGGGATGATGGGCTGCCCGCGCTCTTCAACACCTATCAGCTTTCCGGCCAGCAATATATCAAGCGCAGCGGAAATGTAACCGATTCCCTTTACGCCAACCTGAGGAATGGGCTGAACCTTGGCCGCTGGCGCTATCGCAATAACGCGACGTTGAACAAGGACAGCGGCTGGCAGAACATCACCAACTATGTCGAAACGGCTATCCGTGCGCTAAAAAGCGAGCTGTCGGTGGGCGACGCCAGTACCTCTGGCAACGTTTTTGATGCGCTGCTGATCCGCGGCGTACAGCTCAATTCCGATGATGACATGATTCCGGATCAGCTCACCGGTTTTGCGCCTGTTATTCGCGGCATTGCTAAAAGTAATGCCCGGGTAAGGGTGCGCAGCAACGGTTACACGATTTACGAACGCTCCGTGCCGCCAGGCCCATTCGTGATTAGCGATCTGTCTTCGGTTTCGAGCGGCGGCAAGCTGGATGTGGTGATAACGGAAGCGGATGGTTCAGAAACGCATAATACGGTGAGCTACTCCAGCGTGCCGCAGTTGCTGCGCACCTGGCAGTTAAAATACACGCTGGCGGCTGGTCGTTATATTTCTACCGCCGATGGACTGGAAAAAGAGCCCAACCTGCTTCAGGCCGCACTCTCATGGGGTTTGCCGTTAAATACCACTGTCTACGGCGGCAGCCAGTATCACGAGATGTTTAAAGCGTTTAGCGTTGGCGTCGGGCTGGATATGCTGCGTCTTGGCGGCGTGGCGCTTGATATTACGCGCAGCAAATACCGGCACGACACTACGGCTGAACAAACAGGCGACATGGTGCGTTTGACCTACCGTAATACGATTGCGGAAACAGATACGCAGATCCAGCTCGATAACCACTATTACTTTCGTAATTACCAGTCGTTCAGCGACTGGGCGGACACCACCACGCTTGACAACCTTAACCGTAAACGCCGGGAATATAACCTGACGATTAACCAACCGGTAACGGACGGGCACAGCTTCTATACCACGCTTAACCGGACAGAAAACAACGATAATACGGTTTCACGCATGTGGCAGTTTGGCTGGAATGGCGCGTGGAAAACCGTCAGCTTTTCGCTTGCTTACAGCATGACGCGCAATGAAAGCGCGCCGCAATGGGATAAGCAGCTGTCGATAACGCTGTCGGTGCCTTTTAACGAAGCTTTCCCGCGGGTGCAGCCCATGGTCACCTATACCGGCACTTCTGGACTTAAGGGCGATCTTTCAAACCAGTTGGGCGTCAACGGCCGGGTTGGCGACAATGACAATCTAAGCTGGAACGGCAACCTGTCTTATCTTTCCCAACCCGATCAAAGCGACACGACGTCCTCTTCGCTGGGAATTAACTATCGCGGGCGGTACGGCGATATGGATGCTACCTGGAATGCCGATCGCAACCAGTACGTTTCATGGAGCGCGTCCGGCAGCCTTTTGGCCCATCGTCACGGCATCACCGCCGGAAAATATTTTAACAACGGCGCCGCGCTGGTGGCGATCCCTGGTCATAAGGATGTACCGCTGAATAACGGACAGAACATTATGACCGACGCTAACGGTTATACCATCGTGCCGGATATACGGCCTTACCATCGCAACCCATTGAGCATTGATATGCGTAGAGCCAGCAAGGCGCTGGATTTCGCCAGCACTTCTACGCATGTTGTGCCGACAAAAGACGCCATCGTGCTTGCGCAGTTTAAAGCGATATCCGGCCGTAAAGCGGTGGCGACCTTAAATTACCATGGCAAAACGCTGCCTTTTGGCGCCCGGGCCAAAATCGACGATAGCGATGCCGTTTATTACGTCGGCGATGGCGGGCAAGTGTATCTGAACGCCGCGCCAGATAAGGGCGTATTGCATGTTAAATGGGGAGACAATGAAACGTGTTCCGCTCCCTTTACGTTACCGCAAAAAGAGCAGGAAAAATTGCCGGTAGCTATTATCACACTTGAGTGTCAGTAAAAATGAAAAAGAACTCTCGCCTGTTGCAGACAATCCTGCCTGGAATCGCCTTAATGGGCGCAGCCTTTTATGCCATGGCGGATGGCTGCCAGAAAACAGCACGTTCAGAGCCGCTTAACCTGACAGTGCCATTAACCGTAAAGCTGCCGGATAATACCGGCCAGGCACCCACGGGCACGGTGCTTTTTAAAAAAGAGGCCTCGCTGGCGCAACTGACGGGCATTCATGAAACGGTTAGCGAAGCGTGTCTGGAGGCAATAAGAAAAACGCTAACCGGCCGTATTTCCACATCGCAGCGGGGGCAGAATATTTACGCCACTGAAATACCTGGATTAGGTATACGTATTACCGTTATCTATGATAAACCGGGCGCGGCACATCAGGAGTGGGTTTTACCTTTTAGCGAGACACTAAATAACATTACACATCAACCCGTCTCCACGGAAGATATAAGTTTCAGAATCGAAGTAATTAAAACAGGAGATTTCACGCAGAGCAGCACGGCTACTTTCAGCGCGCCGTCTCTGGTTTCTTTTAATGATAATTCGCTGGTCGTTAATCTGGCTTTAACGGTACTGGCCGCGCAGGCCCATTGCGCTATCCAGATGATAACGCCGCAGGTTACTCTGCCGCCTGTTGAAGACAGCGCATTAATGCGCCAGGCGACGCAACCCGCTTATCCGGTAGGCGTAAACCTTCAATGTATGAATACCCGAAAGGCCAGCATTAATATTGAAGGAATTAATAATGCCAATTTCCCGTCAGTTTTTTCAAATGTACAGACAGGAAATGCAGCACAAAATGTAGGAATAGAGATGTTATATAACGGTAGTGTACTAATGCCGCATAATCCGCTGGAAATTACACTGCCTTCACAGCAAAATACATTTCCTCTACCGCTGGCGGTACGTTATGCAGCAACAGGAAAAGAAATTAAAGCGGGCAAAGTAAAATCGCAAATTACGCTACGAATAACTTATCTTTAGAAGTGGAAACATAAAAAAATATGGAAGCATAATCACGCCATTTATCTGGCAGAGTGTGCTTCACCTATTTTATTTCAAGGAATATTTAAAGGATTATATTATGAAAAAGACACTTTTAGGGCTTGTTGTTTCCTCACTGTTTGCTGTTGGCACTGCACAGGCGACTGATGTCGCTGCAACTCTGAGCGTGGTTGGTCAGGTTAACACCGCTTCCTCTTCCTGCTTCGTTAGCCTTGATAACAGCGCAATTAACTTAACGGCAGACCTTGTTGAACTGAAACCGCAGGATCAGGCTACCGTTCCGGCAAAAATCGTAGCAGTAAGCGTGTTCGGTAACGGCAACGGCTGTGAAACCTTAGCTTCACAGGGCAAAATTGCTTATAAACTGAAAGGCACCGCAGACGCTGCTGCCGGCACCGCAATGGCCAATACCGGCACCGCGACCGGCGTAGGTATCGGTCTGTATAAAGAAGACGGCACCGTGCTGAAAATTAACCAGGATTCTCTGGTTTCAAACAGCCTGGAAACCAAACTGGGTGTTGGCCTGGTTAAACTGACTGGCCAGCAGGCGAATAGCGGTACGGTTCACGGTTCTCTGACCATTGAAATCGAACGTCTGTAATTATTCAGCTTATATAACTGAATAAACAAAAGGCCATCCTGAAAAGGATGGCCTTTTTACTTCTATGGGCATAAAAGGAGAAAAGGCTTTATTAGTCGTATCAATAATAAACGTTAATTATTCAAGCAGCCTGTATGCAATCGTTTGCTTTTACCAGACAGTCCGATAAAATGTGCGCTTTTCCGCCTGGGGATAGCCGTTGATGTCCGTTAATACCGTTGAATCTGAAAATGCGCAACCGGTTGCTAAGACGCAGAACAGTGAACTGATTTATCGCCTTGAAGACCGCCCGCCGCTGCCGCAAACCCTGTTTGCCGCCTGTCAGCATCTGCTGGCGATGTTCGTTGCGGTGATTACGCCGGCCCTGTTAATTTGCCAGGCGTTAGGGCTGCCAGCGCAGGATACCCAGCACATCATCAGCATGTCGCTGTTCGCTTCCGGCGTGGCGTCGATTATCCAGATCAAAGCCTGGGGGCCGGTAGGGTCCGGGTTGCTGTCAATTCAGGGCACCAGCTTTAACTTTGTATCGCCGCTGATCATGGGCGGCCTGGCGCTGAAAAACGGCGGCGCGGATCTCCCCACAATGATGGCGGCGCTGTTCGGCACGCTGATGCTGGCAAGCTGCACCGAAATGCTGCTCTCCCGCGTGCTGCACCTGGCGCGCCGCATCATTACGCCGCTGGTTTCCGGCGTGGTGGTGATGATTATTGGCCTGTCGCTGATTCAGGTAGGCCTGACGTCGATTGGCGGCGGCTATGCGGCGATGAACGACCATACCTTCGGCGCGCCGAAAAACCTGCTGCTGGCGGGCGCCGTGCTGGCGGTGATTATTCTGCTTAATCGCCAGCGCAACCCGTACCTGCGCGTCGCGTCGCTGGTCATCGCCATGGCGGTAGGCTACCTGCTGGCGTGGGGCATGGATATGCTGCCTCAGAGCACCGCGGCGGCCAATTCATCGCTGATTATGGTGCCCACGCCGCTTTATTATGGTCTTGGCATCGACTGGAGCCTGCTGGTGCCGCTGATGCTGGTGTTTATGGTGACCTCGCTGGAAACCATCGGCGATATTACCGCCACCTCCGACGTCTCTGAACAACCCGTTTCCGGCCCGCTTTATATGAAGCGCCTGAAAGGCGGCGTGCTGGCGAACGGCCTGAACTCCTGCGTCTCCGCCATTTTTAATACCTTCCCGAACTCCTGCTTCGGGCAGAACAACGGCGTGATCCAGCTGACCGGCGTCGCCAGCCGTTACGTAGGTTTTGTCGTGGCGCTGATGTTAATTGTTCTGGGCCTGTTCCCGGCGGTAAGCGGCTTCGTGCAGCATATCCCTGAACCGGTGCTCGGCGGCGCGACCATCGTGATGTTCGGCACTATCGCCGCGTCCGGCGTGCGCATTGTCTCCCGCGAGCCGCTCAACCGCCGCGCCATTATGATTATCGCGCTGTCGCTGGCGGTGGGCCTTGGCGTCTCTCAGCAGCCGCTTATCCTGCAATTTGCGCCGGACTGGGTGAAGAACCTGCTCTCTTCCGGCATCGCCGCAGGCGGCATTACCGCTATTGTGCTGAACCTGGTTTTCCCGCCCGAAAAAGCGTAATACTTTCCGATGGCGGCGCCCTGCCGCCATCGCTGTTACCCTCTTTGACAATCCCTTCCTTGAGCTATTTTTCTGAATGGGGCATAACTCCATCATCGGAACTTCACAGGATGGAAAACAATGAAATTTCTTGGAAAGCTCATCCTTACGTTGCTGATAGCCGTTCTGCTTGTTCTGCTGGCGTTTTATATCCTGCTGCAAACGCGCTGGGGCGCGGGGTGGATAACAAGCTGGGTTAACGGCCACAGTGATTACCACATCACTTTCGATGAAATGGATCACCGTTTCTCATCGCCCTCGCATCTGGTGCTGAAAAATGTCACTTTCGGCCGTAACGGCCAGCCCGCTACGCTGGTGGCGCAGAAAGTGGATATCGGACTCAGCAGCCGCCAGCTCACCGAGCCTTCTCACGTTGACACCATCCTGCTGCAAAAGGGCACGCTGAACTTTTCGCCTTCTACCGCGCCTCTGCCCTTTCGCGCCGATCGTTTGCAGCTTAGCGATATGGCCTTTAACAGCCCGAATACCGACTGGGATCTCAGCGCACAGCGCGTAAACGGCGGCATCAGCCCCTGGCTGCCGCAGGCCGGTAAAATCCTCGGCACTCAGGCAAACATCCAGTTAAGCGCAGGTTCCATGACGCTGAACGGCGTCCCATTAAGCAACGTGTTGATTCAGGGAGCGATTGATAAAGATCAGGTGACGCTCTCCACTATCGGCGCTGATGTCGCGCGCGGCGCGCTGACCGGCACCGCCCGGCGTAACGCCGACGGTAGCTGGGTGGTGGAAAGCCTGCGCATCAGCGACGTTCGCCTGCAAAGCGATAAAAGCCTGAGCGACTTTTTTAAACCCCTGACCACGGTGCCTTCGCTGGCGCTGGGCCGTCTTGAAATCACCGATGCGAGGCTGGAAGGTCCGGGCTGGGCGGCGACGGATCTCGATGTTAGCGTGCGCAACCTGACGATAGCCAAAGGCGACTGGCAGAGCGACGACGGCAGGCTCTCCATGAACGCCAGCGAGTTTATCTCCGGCTCGCTGCATTTCTTCGACCCGATTGTGAATGCCGATTTCTCTTCTCAGGGCATTGCCCTGCGCCAGTTCACGACACGCTGGGAAGGCGGCATGGCGCGCGCTTCCGGCAACTGGCTGCGCGACGGGCGTCGGCTGGAGCTGGACGAGGTAGCGCTGGCGGGGCTGGAATATACCCTGCCGGCGGACTGGAAAAAGCAGTGGCAGCAGAAGCTCCCGGACTGGCTTAACGCCATCACGGTGAAAAGGCTCGCCGCCAGCCGCAACCTGATAATCGATATCGATCCGGTTTTCCCGTTCCAGCTTACGGCGCTGGACGGCTACGGCAACAATTTGCAGCTCGCGCGCAACAGCCAGTGGGGGATCTGGGGCGGCAACGCGACGCTTAACGCCGCGGCGGGAACCTTTAACCGCATCGATGTGCGTCGGCCTTCCATTACGCTTACCGCGAATGCATCCACCATTAACGTTACCGAACTGAGCGCGTTTGCCGGGCTAGGCATGCTGGAAGCGACGGCGGCTATTTCGCAGTTACCGCAGCGGCAGGTTACGCTCAGCCTGAACGGACGCGCCGTGCCGGTGAATGTGTTGCGCAACTGGGGATGGGCGCAGGTGCCGCTACAGGGAGACGGCAATCTGCAACTGACCGCCAGCGGCAGCCTGGCGGCTGACGCGCCGCTGCGGCCAAGCGTGAATGGCCAGTTGCAGGTAACAGGCGCTGGCGGGCAGCAAGTCCAGCAAGTGATGCAGGGCGGCGTGGTGCCGGGCGCATAATCTGCCTTGCTTTATCCTGCCCCCAAACGCTAAGGGGGCAGAGCAGCCAGAAGCGAGAGAGTGAATGGATACGCTTTCCGGGGCGGCTACTCTTCCTCGTTGCCGCCCTCTTCCAGCGGCCCGAAGGGCTTAGCGGGCAACACGATATAAATACCTTCAAAAACCGCGCCTGGCGTGTCGTCGCCAAACAACTCAACCTGAAGCTGCACCCGTGCTTTGCGCCCGCGCGCGAGGCGGTCGAGGTCGCCGCTCAGGGAGCCTAAGTCAGCAATCGCGCCAGGCTTTCCGGTGATCGGGGTGCTGTAACGGATATGCGCATCGGCGAGAATAATCGTCCCGCCGAGGTGGCGCTCGCGCAACATTAACCAGATAAGCCCCCAGCCAGTCAGCGTGGCCAGGGAAAAGAGGCTGCCCGCAAACAAGGTATGGTGAGGATTCTGATTACCCGCTTCCGGCATGGTGGTGATAAATTTCTGCCCGGTATACTGAAGAATGCGCACGCCCATTTTTTCGCTGAGCGGAATATGCTGGTACCAGGCCTGCTGAAGCTGAGCGCACCAGTCGGCGCGATGCAGGATGTCATCCAGCGTCGCCACCGGTTTTATCATCAGAAAGTGGCGCAACGGCGTGGTTTGCGGCGTGGTTATCTCCCCCTGGTTGACGAACCCCAGCTTGGCGAAAAACTCCACCGCGTCTTCGCGCGCGCTGCACACCACGCGCTTTACCCCTTCCTGTCGGGCGACCGACTCCAGCGTCATCGCCACCAGCGTGCCAAGCCCTTTATCCTGAACGGAAGGGTGCACCGCCATAAAGCGGATAGAAGCTTCATTGTCAGCGTTGATATATAGCCTGCCGATGGCGACCAGGTTGCCCTCTTCGTCCATCACCATCTGGTGATGCGCCAGCGCGTCGTAAGCGTCGCGCTCGGAGCCTTTTGGCTGATGCAAAGGCTTGCGCAGCATCTCCCAACGAAACTGGTAGTAGCGCTCAAGTTCTTCTTCAGTCTGCGGTACGCGAAGGTGATACATAGCTGTACTCTCTCTGGTTACCCGCGGCCATGCGGCAATCTGGCTCATACCTGCAACCAGAAGGTTACCGGCCCGTCATTGATCAAAGATACCTGCATGTCGGCGGCGAAGCGCCCGGTCTGGGTGGTAACGCCCTGTTCCCGGCAGCGGCCGACAAAGTATTCATACAGCGTCTCGGCGTCCTGCGGCGCGGCGCCGCGCGAAAAGCTCGGGCGCATGCCGCGTTCGGTATCCGCCGCCAGCGTGAACTGCGAGACAACCAGCACGCTGCCGCCGGCTTGCTGCACGTTAAGGTTCATTTTGCCCGCGTCATCGCTGAAAATTCGATAGCCCAGCACGCGTTCGCACAGGCGGTTAGCCTTGTGTTCGTCGTCTTCTTTTTCGACACCTAACAGCACCAAAAGTCCCGGGCCAATTTCGCCCGTCACTTCGCCTGCCACGCGGACGCTGGCCTGCGTGACCCGTTGAATTAATGCAATCATGGTTTCTCAGCTTCTTCTCTGGCAGCTTCTTTTAATTTCCGGTAATCGCCGAGAGTGACAGTTATTTCCGCGCCAAGCAAGACGATGCACCAGGTCCAGTAAACCCAGACAAACAGAATGGGGATAACCGCCAGCACGCCGTAAATCAGCTGATAAGAAGGGAACATGGTGATGTAAAGGGCGAAGCCTTTTTTTCCCAGCTCAAACAGCAACGCCGCCACCAGCGAACCGATAAGCGCGTCTTTACCCGGCACGCGGGTGGTGGGAACAATGCTGTAAAGCAGCCAGAAAGAGAGCCAGGAGAGAAGCAGCGGAAAAATACGCAGCACATCGTCAATCATACTGTCGATGCCGCTGACCCAGCGCAGTGAAAGCACCCAGGCGCTGATAGCCAGACTTGCCCCGGCCAGCAAAGGCCCAAGCGTTAAAATCATCCAGTAGACCGCGAAAGAGTAGATTTTCGGCCGCGTGCGCTGGCTTCGCCAGATGGTATTTAGCGCGCTGTCGATGGCGTACATCAGAAGCAAAGAGGTGACAATTAGCCCGATGGCGCCTACCGCCGTCATCTTGTTGGAGTTTGCGACGAACTGCTCAATATAACGCTGAATAATGTCGCCAGTTGCGGGCATAAAATTGGCGAATACGAAATGGCGCAATTGCATGCTGACGTCTGAAAACATGGGAAACGCCGCAAACAGCGCGAAAATAACGGCCACCAGAGGCACCAGCGACAGAAGCGATACGTAAGCCAGATTACCGGCAAGCGTCGTCATATTATCCTGGTCGATACGGTGCCAGAGCAGCTTCAGCCAGGCCACGATGGGCCTGGTGTGATGTCGGGCTTTATGATGAACGGTTTTTAACATAACAGCTTCGCAAAGTAGTCCGGCACGGTTTGTTTGCCTGTCACCAGAATGCTGGTGATGCCGGCCTGTTGGGCTCCTTTAATATTATCGGCGTTATCGTCAAAAAATACCGCTTCACTGGCGGCAAAGCCTTCCTGTTCGAGCACCTGCTGATAAATAGCGGGTTCTGGCTTACGCGCGCCCATCTCCTGGGAGAGATAAATGCGATCGGCGGCGGCGCGGATTTCCGGATATTGCTCCGGCCAGTACGTGGTATGCAGGCGGTTGGTATTGGAAAGCACGACCACGCGGTGCCCCTGCTCCCGCAGTTTATGCATGATGTCGATGACTTCCGGGCGCAGCGCAACAAAGACCGCCTGCCAGCCGGCAGAAAACTGTTCAAAACTCAGAGGCAGCGCCATTTCATCGCACAGTTTGCGGGCAAACGCTTCGTCGCTGATTTCGCCGCGTTCATGCTGGTGAAACGCCTCGCCCATGGTGAAACTTTTTTGCAGATTCGCCAGCGGCACGCGGCTGAAATCGCTCCAGGCGCCCAGCACGCGATTGAAATCAATATCGACAATGACATTACCTAAATCAAAGATATAGAGCATGTCGCTCTCCTGTCAGCCATGGAGAGGTAACTGTAGCGGGAATGAAGATGTTTGACTACGCGTGAGCGCATAGCTTGCAAAACAGAGCAGGAGAATCGCGATGTGGCTTAGGTGACCGGGCAGCGCCAGGCTCCCCGGTATAAGAAACTAATTTTTATCCTGATCGCCCGAGTCGGTGACATGCACGATCTCGACATGCCCCGATTTGAGCAGGCTGTGCAAAGCCGGGTCGGGAAGCTTATCCGTAAAGAGCGCGGTGGCCTGGGCGGCGTTACCGATTTCTACCGCCGCCGAAGCATGGTACTTCGTATGATCGGCGGCAAGCAGAATATGGCGAGAATGCGCCATCATGGTTTTCGCCACGCTTGCTTCATTCACATCAAACTCCAGCATTGCGCCATCGCTCTCAATAGCCCCCACGCTTGTTACCAAATAATCTGCGCGAAAACCGGAAACGAACGTCGTTGCGGCAGGACCGATAATGCCGCCGTTATGGGGGCGCAGCGTGCCGCCCGGCACCATCACCTCAAAACGGGGGTTTTTAAACAGGATATGCGCCACCCGCAGGCTGTTGGTGATAATGCGAAGGTGGTTATGATTGAGCAAAGCCCGGGCCACATGTTCTACCGTGGTGCCGATAGTAATAAAAACGGTAGAGCCGTCGGGAATATAGTCCGCCACGGCTTCCGCAATGGCGCGTTTTTCTTCCGTCAGAGAGACTTCCCGCTGCTCAAAAGCTGTATTGATCACGCTGGAAGCGCGGCCCGCGCCGCCATGATGGCGGGTAATCAGGCCCTGCTCGCTAAGCTTACGAATATCCCGGCGCACCGTTTGCGTTGAAACATCCAGCAGCTGCGCCAGTTCGTCAATATTCATGTAACCGCGATCGGCAATCAGCGTGAGCAATTGATCGTGTCGCGGATTGCCGGTTAGTTCGGTAAGGCTCATAGGCCGTCCTCTGAAAACCATCACGCCCCGCATTTTATACAAAAAGTGACAGAAAAGAGCGGGTTTGATCACAATCAGGGATACCTTCGCGGCCGCCCGGACGGGTGCATTTTAGCGCCGCTACCGCGCTTGCGAAGCGAACCGCCTCAGAGGTGGGCGTCTGCTGCGCCAGGCTGACGGCCAGAGCGCCATGGAAAACATCGCCCGCGCCCGTGGTATCCACCACGTTGACAGCAAACCCAGGCTGATGACAAAGCGCGCCGTTTTCCAGCCAATAACACCCCTCGCTCCCCTGAGTGACATACACCAGACCGTTTGTGAGCGTTTTTGCGCTTTTGAGCGCTTCCAGGGGATCGTGGTTGGCGGTCAGGCGTCGCAGGCCGGGCGATGAAAACACCGCATGGTCGCTTAAGGCCACCAGTTCTGAAATATCCTGCGGCGTGGTGTCGCCGTCCAGCAAAGTGGTGACGCCATGGCGCCGGGCCAGAGTGAACGCCTGCTTTGCGCCATCGTGCCAGCGTACATCCGCCAGCACGATGTCCCATTGTGAAAAGTCTAACGCCTGTAACCAGTCGCCGCTGGCCGCAAGCTCAGGCCCCGGGTAATTGACAATAATTCGCTCGCCGCTGGCATCCACTAAAACGCCGGATTGCGACGAGCGCGCGCCCGCAAAGACTTTGGTGTAGCGGGTATTTACCCCCTGAGATTCAAGCTCGCCAAGCAGCCTTTTACCCGTATCGTCATCGCCAACCCGGCCGATGAAATCAACCTGTGCGCCCAGTTTCGCTGCCGCTACGGCTGCCGTCGCCGCCGGGCCGCCTCCCGTTTCCTGATAGTTATCAGCGACATACTTCCCTCCGTCATGAGGTAACGCATTGAGATACCAGATGCGATCTAAAACAGTGATGCCCACGCAAGCAATACGAGTCATAGAGATTCCTTCCGGCTTTTCTGAATGTTGCCATTTTAGATCCATCAAATGTTTAAAAAGTGACGCCTGTCAATTTTTTGACCATAAATTACAAATACGATCAAAAACAACCAAGATGAATGCTCAGTTATTGACACAATATGACATACAACAGGCTCAGGAGAAGAGTATGCCGGTAATCGCTTTTATAGGGCTGGGGCAGATGGGCGCGCCGATGGCAAGCAATCTGCTTAAGCAAGGGCACCAGCTTAAGGTCTTTGACCTCAATGCGCAGGCGGTTCAACAGCTGGTTGAAAAAGGCGCGCAGGCCGCATCGACAGCGGCGCAGGCTGCTGCCGATGCGGAATTTGTTATCACCATGCTGCCTGACGGCGAGCGGGTTCGCGCTGTTTTGTTTGATGAAAACGGCGTCTGCGAAACGTTGTCGCGTGAGGCGTTAGTGATTGATATGTCGACTATTCACCCGTTGCAGACAGATCGGTTAATCAGCGAAATGAAGCAGCGCGGGTTCAGCATGATGGATGTTCCCGTAGGCCGCACCTCCGATCACGCCATTGCCGGCACGCTGCTGCTGCTGGCGGGGGGAACGCCAGAGCAGGTTGAACGCGCCACGCCAGTCTTAATGGCCATGGGTAACGAGCTGGTTAACGCGGGCGGACCTGGCATGGGCATTCGCGTCAAGCTGATTAACAACTACATGAGCATTGCCCTGAACGCCCTGTCCGCCGAAGCCGCCGTCCTGTGCGAAGCGCTCGGCCTCTCTTTCGACGTTGCGCTCAAAGTGATGAGCGGCACGCCTGCCGGTAAAGGCCATTTCACCACATCGTGGCCAAACAAGGTGCTGAAAGGCGATCTCTCTCCCGCCTTTATGATCGATCTTGCTCACAAAGATCTGGGTATTGCGCTGGATGTCGCCAATCAGTTGCAGGTTCCCATGCCGCTCGGGGCCGCCTCCCGTGAAGTCTACAGTCAGGCCCGGGCCGCAGGGCGCGGTCGAGAAGACTGGACCGCCATCCTTGAGCAGGTGCGAACGTCAGCCGGGCGAAGCCGCAAAATTTAATAAGCAAAAGGAAAGAAGAATGACTCACTACACGCTTAAAGATATCACCCGACCTTCCGGCGGCTTCGCCATGCTGGCCGTCGACCAGCGGGAAGCGATGCGTTTAATGTTTGCCGCCGCAGGCGAGCCAACCCCTGTCGCCGACAAGGTGCTGACGGATTTTAAAGTCAACGCCGCCCGCATTCTGTCGCCCTACGCCTCCGCTATTCTGGTCGATCAGCAATTTTGTTACCGCCAGGTGGTTGAGCAAAACGCCGTAGCGCAAAGCTGCGCCACGATTGTCGCGGCAGATGAATTTATTCCCGGAAACGGTATTCCCGTGGATAGCGTCGTTATTGATAAAAACGTCGATCCGCAAGCGGTAAAACGCGACGGCGCAAAGGCGCTGAAACTGCTGGTGCTGTGGCGCAGCGATGAAGACCCGCAGCAGCGGCTGGAGATGGTCAGTGAGTTTAATAAGCTGTGCCATTCCAGCGGCCTGGTCAGCATTATCGAACCCGTTGTGCGTCCGCCGCGTCGCGGCGATAAGTTTGATCGCGAGCAGGCGATTATCGACGCGGCGAAAGAGCTTGGGGACAGCGGCGCCGACCTCTACAAAGTCGAAATGCCGCTCTTTGGGAAAGGCTCCCGCGATGCGCTGCTTACCGCCTCGCAAAGGCTGAATGAACATATCAATATGCCCTGGGTCATTCTCTCTTCGGGCGTAGATGAAAAACTCTTCCCGCGCGCCGTCAGGGTAGCGATGACGGCAGGCGCTTCTGGTTTCCTGGCAGGCCGCGCCGTCTGGTCGTCCGTCATTGGCTTACCCGATTCCGAAGCGATGCTCCGGGACATCTCCGTACCGAAATTGCAGCGATTAGGCGAAATCGTTGACGAAATGATGGCTGGCCGTTGAGAAGAGGACCACAAGATGAAATGGTTTAATACGCTGAGTCATAACCGTTGGCTGGAGCAGGAAACCGATCGTATTTTTGCGTTTGGCACAAAGGCGGCAGTGCCGACCGGCTTCGGCTGGCTGGGAAACAACGGCCAGGTCAGAACGGATATGGGCACGCATTTATGGATAACCGCCCGTATGCTGCACGTTTACGCCGTTGCGGCGGCGATGGGTCGCCCTGGCGCATACGCGCTGGTGGAGCACGGCATTAACGCCCTGAACGGCGCGTTAAAAGATAAACAGTATGGCGGCTGGTACGCCTGCGTAAACGATGAAGGGGTCGTGGACGCGTCAAAACAGGGTTATCAGCACTTTTTCGTTTTACTCGGCGCCGCCAGCGCGGTGACCACCGGCCACCCTGCCGCCCGCCCTTTGCTGGACGAAGCCATTGCCGTCATTGAAAGCTATTTCTGGAGCGAGACGGAGCAGATGTGCCTCGAATCCTGGGACGAGGCATTCAGCAAAACGGAAGATTACCGCGGCGGCAACGCCAATATGCACGCCGTAGAAGCGTTCCTGATTGTTTATGACGTGACGCATGACAGAAAATGGCTCGACCGTGCGCTGAGAATCGCCTCGGTCATCATCCATGACGTCGCCCGTAAAGGGGAGTACCGCGTAAACGAGCATTTCGACGCTAACTGGAACCCTATTCGCGATTACAACAAAGATAACCCCGCCCACCGTTTTCGCGCCTATGGCGGCACGCCCGGCCACTGGATTGAGTGGGGCCGCCTGATGCTGCACCTTCGCGCCGCGCTCGAAGCGCGCTTTGAAACGCCGCCAGCCTGGTTGCTGGAAGATGCCAAAGGGCTGTTTCACGCCACCCTTCGCGACGCCTGGGCGCCTGACGGCGCAGACGGTTTCGTCTATTCCGTCGACTGGGACGGCACTCCTATTGTTCGTGAGCGCGTCCGCTGGCCAATCGTTGAAGCGATGGGCACCGCCTATGCCCTCTATACCGTGACCGGCGACCCGCAATACGAAGCCTGGTATCAGAAATGGTGGGATTACTGCGTCAAATACCTGATGGATTACGAGAACGGCTCCTGGTGGCAGGAACTCGATACCAATAATCAGGTCACCACCAAAGTCTGGGATGGCAAACAGGATATTTACCATCTGCTGCACTGTCTGGTGATCCCCCGCCTGCCTCTGGCGCCGGGCTTAGCGCCTGCCGTTGCCGCCGGGTTGCTGGATAAAAACGCACGGTAAATTTCGCAGGGAGATCGGGCATGCATAAAAGTGGAACAACCATCGCGCTGGCCGCTGGCCGCTACCGGGCAAAAATCGTTACGGTGGGCGCAGGCATTGCTGAGCTGACTCGCGGCGAACAACATTTAGTTGTGCCGCATAAGCCGGAAGAGATGCCTTTAGCCCATATGGGAAAGGTGTTAATGCCCTGGCCAAATCGTATTGCTGGTGGTCGTTACCTGTACGCAGGCAAAGAATTGGCGCCTGCGATTAACGACCGCGAGTCTGGCTCGGCGATCCATGGGCTGCTGGCGTGGCACAACTGGCAGATTGCGAGCCAGACCGCTTCCGGCGTCACGTTGACCGCTTTTTTACCGCCGACTTACGGCTACCCTTTTATGCTCGCCTGTGAAGTCAGTTATCAGCTGGATGCTGATGCGGGGTTGTGCGCCCGTCTTAGCGCGCAAAACAAAGGGGATACGCCTGCGCCCTACGGCGCTGGCGTTCACCCTTATTTAACCTGCAATCTGGAAAAAGTAGACAACTGCTCGCTCTCGCTACCGGCTGAAGAAGTTTTCAGCGTGGATGCGCAACGTAATCCCCTGCGTTTAATGCAGGCACAGGCCTCAGGCCTGCTGTTTTCGCCATCCAGGGAAATCGGCGCCACCATAATCGATCACACCTTCAGGGCGCTTCGCCGCGAGGGGGCCTGGGAAGTGCGGCTGACCAGCCAACGTCAGGCTATGTCGACTTGCCTGCGTTCCGACCAACCCTGGCTGCAAATCTATACCGGCGACAAGTTAAACCGGATCGGGCTCGCCGTTGAGCCGATGAGCTGTCCTCCCGATGCGTTTAATTCCGGCCAGGATTTGGTTTCTCTGGCGCCTGGCCAGACGCACCAGCTGCATTTTTCCATCGGCGGCGAATAACAAAAACAGAAATGAACAAATTACCGAAGACCTTACAACGGAGATCGTCATGACTTCTCAAAAACTGGGTTTACCTGTTCCTGAACTTCGCGAACACAGCGACGGTTTCACGCTTATCTGGCAGCAGCGTCTTATTCTGCGCCATACCTCTCAAGCTCCTTGCCTGTGGATTGGCGCAGGCGCGGCGGACATTGATATGTTTCGCGGTAATTTCAGCATCAAAGATAAGCTAAACGAAAAAATCGCCCTGCCTGACGCAACCGTAAAGCAGCAAGGCGAGGGTTGGCTTATCCGCTTTAGTCGCGGCGATGCCGTCAGCGCTACGCTCGTGGTGGATACCGACGACGCTGGCCGCCTTCAGTTACGGCTGCAAAATGAAGCCAGCAGCCATAATCGAATCTGGCTGCGGCTGGCGGCTCAGCCGGACGATCATATTTATGGCTGTGGAGAGCAGTTCTCTTATTTCGATCTGCGCGGCAAGCCGTTTCCTCTGTGGACCAGCGAACAGGGCGTCGGCCGCAACAAGCAAAGCTATGTCACCTGGCTTGCTGACTGCAAAGAGAACGCTGGCGGCGATTATTACTGGACCTTTTTCCCGCAGCCCACCTTCGTCAGCACGCAGAAGTATTACTGCCACGTCGATAACAGCTGTTATATGAACTTTGATTTCAGCGCGCCGGAGTATCACGAGCTGGCGTTCTGGGAAGATAAAGCCACGCTGCGCTTCGAATGCGCAGAAACCTACATTGCGCTGCTGGAAAAACTGACCGGCTTGCTGGGCCGTCAACCCGAGCTGCCGGATTGGGTTTATAACGGCGTCACGCTTGGGATCCAGGGCGGCACCGACGTTTGCCAGCAGAAGCTCGACGTCATGCGCAACGGCGGCGTGAAAGTAAACGGCATCTGGGCGCAGGACTGGTCCGGCATACGCATGACCTCTTTCGGCAAACGCGTGATGTGGAACTGGAAGTGGAACAGCGAGCTTTACCCGCAGCTTGGCGAGCGGATCCAACAGTGGAAGCGCGAAGGCGTTCAGTTTCTTTCTTACATCAACCCTTATGTCGCAAGCGATCGCGATTTGTGCGAAGAGGCGGCGAAACGCGGTTATCTGACGAAAAACGCGCAGGGTAAAGACTATCACGTTGAATTTGGTGAATTTTATGCCGGCGTAATCGACCTGACCAACCCGGAAGCCTATGACTGGTATAAAAACGTTATTAAACAAAACCTGATCGCCTTTGGCTGCGGCGGCTGGATGGCGGATTTTGGCGAGTATCTGCCGACAGACACATTCCTGCATAACGGCGTGAGCGCAGAAATTATGCATAACGCCTGGCCTGCGCTATGGGCGAAATGCAATTACGAAGCGCTGGAAGAGACCGGCAAACTTGGCGAAGTGCTGTTTTTCATGCGCGCAGGCTACACCGGCAGCCAGAAGCATTCGGTGATGATGTGGGCAGGCGATCAGAACGTTGACTGGAGTCTTGACGACGGGCTGGCTTCGGTGATCCCGGCCGCGCTTTCGCTGGCGATGACAGGCCACGGGCTGCACCATAGCGATATTGGCGGCTATACCACGTTGTTCGATATGAAGCGCAGTAAAGAGCTGCTGCTGCGCTGGTGTGATTTCAGCGCTTTCACGCCGATGATGCGCACCCATGAAGGCAACCGTCCGGGCGACAACTGGCAATTTGACGCCGACGCCGGGACCATTGCCCACTTCGCCAGAATGACCACGGTTTTCACCACGCTTAAGCCCTACATCAAACAGGCGGTGGCGCAAAACGCCAAAACCGGTCTGCCGGTAATGCGCCCGCTGTTTCTGCATTACGAGGATGACCCGCATACCTACACGCTGAAATACCAGTACCTGTTTGGCCGCGATCTGCTGGTCGCGCCCGTGTATGAGCAAGGCCGCAGCGACTGGACGCTTTATCTGCCGCAGGACAGTTGGATCAACCTCTGGACAGGGGAAGAGTGCGGCGGCGGCGAAATCACCATCAACGCCCCTCTCGGTCAGCCGCCGGTCTTTTACCGCGCGCAAAGCGAATGGGCTTCGCTGTTTAACGCGTTACGTCTCATCTGATAAGGCTCGCCCGCCGGAGGCCACCCGGCGGGCAGAAGGAGAAATAAATGAGTCAGCATTCATCCGATCCTGCTACCTTGCGTTTGCCGTTTAAAGAAAAAGTTGCCTATGGAATGGGCGATCTCGGCTCCAATATCCTGCTCGATATCGGCACGCTTTATCTGCTGAAATTCTATACAGACGTGCTGGGGCTGCCCGGCACCTACGGCGGGATTATCTTCCTGATTGCGAAGTTTTTTACCGCCTTCACCGATATGGGCACCGGGATCATGCTCGATTCCCGGCGCAAGATCGGCCCGAAGGGGAAATTCCGCCCGTTCGTGCTGTATGCCGCGTTTCCCGTTACGCTGCTGGCTGTCGCAAACTTTGTCGGCACCCCTTTTGAAATCACCGGTAAAACGGTGATGGCGACGGTACTGTTCATGCTTTATGGGCTGTTCTTCAGCATGATGAACTGCTCTTATGGCGCGATGGTGCCCGCTATGACGAAAAACCCCAATGAACGCGCCTCGCTGGCGGCATGGCGTCAGGGCGGCGCTACGCTTGGATTGTTGCTCTGTACGGTTGGCTTTGTGCCCGTGATGAACCTCATCGAAGGTAATCAACAGCTGGGCTATATCTTCGCCGCCACGCTGTTCTCGCTGTTTGGTCTGTTCTTTATGTGGTGGTGCTACGCCGGCGTGAAAGAACGTTACGTGGAAGCGCAGCCTGCAAACCCTGCGCATAAGCCCGGGCTGTTGCAATCTTTTCGCGCGATTGCGGGCAACCGGCCGCTGTTTATCCTTTGCATAGCTAACCTCTGCACGCTGGGCGCGTTCAACGTTAAGCTGGCTATTCAGGTCTACTACACCCAATACGTGCTGAACGATCCGATGCTCCTCTCCTGGATGGGCTTTTTCAGCATGGGCTGCATTTTTATTGGCGTCTTTTTGATGCCCGGCGCGGTACGTCGCTTTGGTAAGAAGAAGGTGTATATCGGCGGGCTGCTGATATGGGTTGCAGGCGATTTGCTCAACTATACGATGGGCAGCGGCTCGGTCAGCTTCGTTGCCTTCTCCTGCCTGGCGTTTTTCGGCTCCGCCTTCGTCAACAGCCTGAACTGGGCGCTGGTCTCCGATACGGTGGAATATGGCGAATGGCGCACTGGCGTGCGGTCCGAAGGCACGGTCTATACCGGCTTTACCTTCTTTCGCAAAGTTTCGCAGGCGCTGGCGGGCTTTTTCCCGGGGCTGATGCTAACGCAAATCGGTTATGTGCCTAATGTGGCGCAATCCGCAGACACCATTGAAGGGCTTCGCCAGCTGATATTTATCTACCCCTGCGCGCTGGCGGTGTTAACCATTATTGCGATGGGCTGTTTCTATAACCTCAACGAAAAGCTGTATGTCCGCATCGTTGAAGAAATAGAGCTGCGTAAACGTATGGCCTGAACGTGTTGACCGGGTGCCCGTGAGGGCGCCCCGAGGATCGATTATGAACCGCAACGCTGATCCGCTAACGCTAAAACTGAGCCTGCGTGAAAAATGCGCCTATGGAATGGGTGATTTTGGCTCAAATCTGATGCTGTGCATCGGTACGCTTTATCTTTTGAAATTTTATACCGATGAACTGGGGATGCCCGCTTTTTACGGCGGCGTGATTTTTCTGGTCGCGAAATTCTTTACCGCTTTCACCGACATGTTGACTGGCGTGCTGTTAGATTCACGCCGCAACATTGGCGCGAAGGGCAAATTCCGGCCATTCATCCTTTATGCCTCTGTACCTGTGGCGTTGGTCGCCACCGCGCAGTTTATGGCGAATGATTTTAGCCTGACGGTAAAAACCGCCATCGCCACCATTTTGTTTATGATGTTTGGCCTGTTTTACAGCCTGATGAACTGCTCTTATGGCGCGATGGTTCCCGCCATCACGAAAAACCCTAACGAGCGAGCGCAACTTGCGGCATGGCGTCAGGGCGGCGCAACGCTTGGGTTGCTGCTCTGTACCGTAGGTTTTATGCCGGTGCAGTCGCTGTTCGCGGGCAACCCTTCGCAGGGTTATCTTGTGGCAGCGCTTCTGTTCGCTACGTGCGGGTTATTCTGTATGTGGTGTTGCTATAGCGGCGTCCAGGAGCGCTATGTTGACGTTACGCCGGATAACCATAAGCCCAGCATCGTTAAATCGTTCTGCGCTATTTTTCGTAACCCGCCGCTGCTGGTGCTCTGTATCGCCAATCTTTGTACGCTGGCCGCGTTTAACATCAAGCTGGCTATTCAGGTTTATTACACCCAGTACGTGCTCAACGATATTCATCTGCTTTCCTGGATGGGTTTTTTCAGCATGGGCTGCATTCTGGTTGGCGTGTTTCTGGTGCCTGGCGCGGTGAAGCGGTTTGGTAAAAAGCAGGTTTATCTTGGCGGGCTGGCGTTATGGGCGGCAGGCGACGTGCTCAATTTTGTCTGGGGCAACAGTTCGCTGATGTTTGTGCTGTTTTCCTGCATGGCTTTTTTCGGCACCGCGTTTGTTAACAGCCTGAACTGGGCGCTGGTGCCGGATACCGTTGATTATGGCGAATGGAAAACCGGGATCCGCGCCGAAGGTTCGGTTTATACCGGTTATACCTTTTCACGAAAAATATCCGCTGCGCTGGCCGGCTTTTTGCCTGGCATTATGCTCACGCAAATAGGTTATATCCCGAATACGCTGCAAAGCGCTGAAACGCTGCTCGGCTTGCGTCAGCTTATTTTTATCTGGCCCTGTAGCCTCGCCATCATCGCGGCATTAACAATGGGTTTCTTTTATAAGCTTAATGAAAAACGCTTCGCTTTAATTATTGAGGAGATAAGCAACCGTAAAAAATTTCCAGCCCAGGAAACCGAAATAAAAACCAAAGATAAAGCGTCAGTAGTCACTTTATAAAAATAAGCCTGGCCGCCCTTGCCTTTCTCTGTAACAGAGACGGGGCGGCCCTTCTGTATCTGATAGATGGATAAATTATGAAAAGACTCGCCACTTTTATGCTGATTTCCTCTGTCTCCTGTTCTGCTTTGGCAGGCGCCTGGGTTGAAACCCGGGAAGCTTATAATACGGCTTCTGAGCTGCATGAAGTTATCCTCCGCGCCGGTTATCATTTCGACCAGGGCGCGGGGGTTATGCTGACTAACGCTTACAATGTAGGCAAGTGGGACGAACTCAAACACAGCTATAACGAAATTGAAGGCTGGTATCCTTTATTCAAGCCGACCGATAAACTGACCTTTCAACCGGGCGGCTTAATTAATGATAACCGCGATGGTTCAGGCGGAGCCGTTTATCTTGATACGAATTACACATTCGCCCCGTGGTTTAATCTGACTTTCCGCTATCGCTATAATCATAATAATTATAAGACGCCAGACTTTAATGGCGAGATGGATAAAAACGACACGCATGAACTGGCGAATTACTGGAACTTTAAAGTAACCGATGCGTTTTCTTATACTTCGAACCGCATTTTTTCCAGCGGACAAATGATTATCACAGTAAAAATGGCAAAGACCATCACTGGGAGATTACCAATAAATTTAGCTACCAGATTGACACGCACTGGCGGCCATATCTGGAACTGCAATGGCTGGACAGATGGAATGACTATAACCAGGAGCAATACCGTATTCGGTTAGGGTTACGGTATTCATTTTGATAGAAATGCCGGGTAATGGTGTGCTTGCCCGGTCTTATTTAACCACAGCCGTGCTGATACTCAAAAGTTCTTTTGTGGTTATTAATTTTTCCCTTTTCACTGGTCATTTCTAATACATGCCAGTTACTGGCGTCTCTTTGATCCTCAGTATGCTTAGTCAATATCTTTGTATAACAAGGATGATCAATGAACCACAACATTCTATTTTTATAAACACTTAGTCTGACATCAAAATATTCGTTATAGCTTGCATAAGGTTCTCCGGCTTTCTCTTCGCTCTGTCTGTTATCCAATGAAAAGGTTATCGCATATCCATTTACCCATCTGAAATACGATATAGAAAAATAACGAGCGGTAGTAAACATCATAAACCATGAAACGAAACAACAAATAAAAATTATCCCTAATTTATTTTTGCCTGTCATTTTACACCACACTAATCAATTAATAACTCATTTTCCCCGGCAGCGATTTTACCCCCGGGAAGGCATGTTAGTTTACTCCAATTTTTCCTCGCATCTTCTATGCTTTTTTCCTTCGCAATGACATCCGTAAAATAGAGACGGTAATTATCCCATATACTATAGTTTCTCCCATCAAACATTTGAGCTTTTATGTTTACTTGATTATTGCCATTATCTTCTGCGTAGAGATAAAAACCGCGATATTGATTAGCCCAGAAATGATGTTCGGTGTGTACATCACACCACTGCACGGCCAATAACTGACTGTTTCTTTTTGTATTGGAATAGAAAGCTAGTAGGGTATATAACATAAAGGAAACAGAAATAAAGGCCATCAAATTAATCAGGAGTCTGTAAAGGCCATGAAAAAAATTTTGCATTTCCTTTCCCTCAAAAACTTTCGGCCCATTGAATATTTTTCGATAACTCCCCCCAAATATTATACTCTCTTGCTAATCCCATCTGATGAAACCTCCCCATAAAATCATCATTTACAGGTATCACACCGCCCAACAGAACACCTCTTGAATTATTGTTGGTTATATTCCAGTTATATCTATCAAAGAACACGAAAGTAAATAATAAATTATATTCATATCTTCCGCGAGATCCGATATCGTTATTCTTATATATTACTTTAACATGCTTTGTATAAGGTATTTCTGACACAGTAAGTTCACCTTTCCCCCAGCATTGATATCCACCGATTGCATAAAAAAGATCAGCACTATCATTCTTAAAATCACCCTGAGAAACTTCCGTTGAACTTATTTTATAAACACCAGGAAACAATTCCCCTGAAATATCTTCACAAAAAGTTTTAGCCTCCTGAATTTCATTATTGAAGAGCATTCTTAATCCAGGCGATTTTTGCATGAAATATTGCATTATCTGAAAATCATAATTAATATCCTCCTGTCCCGCAAGAGGATTTTTAAGATAGTGATTTAAATGATTAATGGCAATCGGGTAACGGTATTTTATGAATTTTATAATGTAAGCATAATCTTCTGTTTCTTTATTATTCAAAGCATTATAAATAACTTTTGCTATAGCTGTTAAATAATTTAAGTCTGATGAATTTGATAGACAGAGGCTACACCACCCACCTGACCCATAGTCTTTTATGTAATGAGGTTCCCGATCACCAAGTATATATTTAGACATTTATTAATCCCTTAATAAACATACACATTGTTTATTAATGTTACTTAACTATCTGCTTTGCTTATAATTGACAAAGTAGACTATATCGCCAGGATATACGGACGACTCATTCCTGTATGTGATTATAATCAAAAAAAAACCCTGATAGATTCTATCTACCAGGGCTTTATACTATTAACTAAAATTAGTCTTCTTTCGAACCGCGAGAAGCGCGCTTACGATCGTTCTCGGTCAGGTGACGTTTACGGATACGAATAGACTGCGGCGTAACTTCTACCAGTTCGTCGTCATCGATAAACTCCAGCGCCTGCTCAAGCGTCATCTTAACCGGCGGAACCAGAACCGTCGCCTCGTCCGTACCGGACGCACGCATGTTGGTCAGTTTCTTACCGGTCAGGCAGTTTACCGTCAGGTCGTTAGAGCGGCTGTGAATACCGATAATCTGGCCTTCGTAAACTTCCGCACCGTGACCCAGGAACAGCTTGCCGCGATCCTGCAAACCGAACAGCGCGAACGCTACCGCTTTACCCTGACCGTTGGAGATCAGTACGCCGTTGTTGCGCTGGCCCACTTCGCCCGGACGAACGTCGTCGTAGTGGCTGAAGGTGGAGTAAAGCAGACCGGTACCGGAGGTCATGGTCATGAACTCGGAACGGAAGCCGATAAGGCCACGGCTTGGGATCACGTAGTCGAGACGTACGCGGCCTTTGCCGTCCGGATTCATGTTTTTCAGGTCGCCTTTACGCTCGCCCAGCGCCTGCATGACAGAACCCTGGTGCTGCTCTTCAACGTCCAGCGTTACGTTTTCGAACGGCTCTTGTTTACGGCCGTCGATTTCGCGGAAGATTACTTTCGGGCGGGAAACCGCCATTTCGAAACCTTCACGACGCATGTTTTCGATCAGAACAGACAGGTGCAGTTCGCCACGACCGGAAACGCGGAATGCATCAGCGTCTTCGGTTTCTTCAACGCGCAGCGCTACGTTATGCACCAGCTCTTTGTTCAGGCGGTCAAGGATCTGACGAGAGGTAACGTATTTACCTTCTTTACCGCAGAACGGCGAGGTGTTGACGTTGAAGAACATGGTAACTGTCGGCTCATCAACAGAGAGCGGCGGCAGCGCTTCGACATTCTGCGGATCGCAGATGGTGTCGGAGATGTTCAGTTCGCCAAGGCCAGTGATAGCGATGATATCGCCCGCTTCCGCCAGGTCGGTATCGATACGCTCCAGGCCCAGGTGGCCCAGTACTTTGCCCACTTTACCGTTGCGGGTTTTGCCTTCGCTGTCGATAACCGTAACCTGCTGGTTCGGCTTCACTTTACCGCGCTTGATGCGGCCAATGCCGATAACGCCCAGGTAGTTGTTGTAGTCGAGCTGGGAGATTTGCATCTGTAGCGGACCATCAAGGTCTACGTCCGGCGCCGGAACATGGTCGACAATCGCCTGGTACAGCGGGGTCATGTCTTCAGCCATGTCTTCGTGGTCCATACCCGCGATACCGTTCAGCGCAGAAGCGTAAACGATCGGGAAGTCCAGCTGCTCGTCGGTGGCGTCGAGGTTTACGAACAGGTCGAACACCTGATCGACAACCCAGTCAGGACGCGCGCCCGGACGGTCGACTTTGTTGATAACCACGATAGGCTTCAGACCATGGGCAAATGCTTTTTTGGTCACGAAGCGCGTTTGCGGCATCGGGCCGTCAAAAGCGTCAACCACCAGCAGCACGGAGTCAACCATGGACATAACACGCTCAACTTCACCCCCGAAGTCGGCGTGCCCTGGGGTATCAACGATGTTGATACGGTAATCATTCCATTTGATGGCAGTGTTTTTTGCGAGGATGGTAATCCCACGCTCTTTCTCCAAATCGTTGGAGTCCATCACACGCTCTTGTGCTTCAGTACGCTCGTCGAACGTACCGGATTGCTGGAGCAGTTTGTCAACCAGGGTAGTTTTACCGTGGTCAACGTGCGCAATGATGGCGATGTTACGCAGATTTTCGATCACAACTTTGCCTCAGGCATTAGAAATAGCGCGTTATTGTACACGTATTAATCGAAGGACTAAACAGGATCACAGACTTCCTTCCCAAACAAGTTTAGCTGCCGGGCTTTGTGATCGCTTTCACGGAGCGATAAAAGGGCCACATAACGCAAATTGCACCAACACGGTGCCTTATTTTTACATTCAGGCACTGTATTGGTGCAATTTATCCACAATGGTGCAGCCCTTTTGCACTATGGTGCGCATCATAGCGCCTTTTGCAGGCATTTTAAAAGTTGGCACACTTTTCGCTTTATCTTTTTCATGGCGACAAAGCCTTTTTAAGCAGTGTTTGAATACCTCGTTACCACGACGACAATGACAAATCCGGGAGAGTTAAGTATGTCCGCTGAACACGTTTTGACGATGCTGAACGAGCATGAGGTGAAGTTTGTCGATCTGCGTTTCACCGATACCAAAGGTAAAGAACAGCACGTCACTATCCCTGCTCATCAGGTAAACGCCGAATTCTTTGAAGAAGGCAAAATGTTTGATGGCTCTTCCATCGGTGGCTGGAAAGGCATTAACGAATCCGACATGGTGCTGATGCCGGACGCTTCCACCGCTGTCATTGACCCGTTCTACGAAGAACCGACGCTCATCATCCGCTGCGATATCCTGGAACCAGGCACCCTACAGGGCTATGACCGCGACCCGCGCTCCATCGCTAAACGCGCTGAAGAGTACCTGCGCTCTACCGGCATTGCGGACACCGTGCTGTTCGGGCCGGAGCCGGAGTTCTTCCTGTTTGACGACATTCGCTTCGGCAGCTCGATTTCCGGCTCTCATGTCGCTATCGACGACATCGAAGGCGCGTGGAACTCCTCTACCAAATACGAAGGCGGCAACAAAGGTCACCGTCCGGCCGTGAAAGGCGGTTATTTCCCGGTTCCGCCGGTAGACTCCGCGCAGGATCTGCGTTCTACCATGTGTCTGGTGATGGAAGAGATGGGCCTTGTGGTTGAAGCTCACCACCACGAAGTTGCCACCGCAGGTCAGAACGAAGTGGCGACCCGCTTCAACACCATGACCAAAAAAGCGGACGAAATTCAGATCTATAAATATGTAGTGCATAACGTTGCGCACCGCTTCGGCAAAACCGCAACCTTCATGCCGAAACCGATGTTCGGCGACAACGGCTCCGGTATGCACTGCCACATGTCTCTGTCCAAGAACGGCACTAACCTGTTCTCTGGCGACAAATATGCTGGTCTGTCTGAACAGGCGCTTTACTACATCGGCGGCGTAATTAAACACGCTAAAGCGATCAACGCCCTGTCTAACCCGACCACCAACTCCTACAAGCGTCTGGTTCCGGGTTACGAAGCGCCGGTTATGCTGGCTTACTCCGCACGCAACCGCTCTGCTTCTATCCGTATCCCGGTAGTTGCCTCTCCGAAAGCGCGTCGTATCGAAGTGCGCTTCCCGGACCCGGCGGCTAACCCGTACCTGTGCTTCGCCGCGCTGCTGATGGCCGGCCTGGATGGCATCAAGAACAAAATCCACCCGGGCGAAGCTATGGATAAAAACCTCTACGATCTGCCGCCGGAAGAAGCGAAAGAGATCCCGCAGGTTGCCGGTTCTCTGGAAGAAGCGCTTAACGAACTGGACGCAGACCGCGAGTTCCTGACCGCAGGCGGCGTATTCACTGACGATGCTATCGATGCTTACATCGCCCTGCGTCGCGAAGAAAACGACCGCGTACGCATGACGCCGCACCCGGTTGAGTTCGAACTGTATTACAGCGTTTAATCCGAAGTCATTTTTTGTTGCCGTGGAAACTTTCAGCCCATCTTCGGATGGGCTTTTTTCTCCACGCAAACGCTGTTTTCAGGCGATCTCTCGCCGCAAAACGTTATAATGCACCAAAATGGTGCAACCTGGGAGACTGCTGAATGGCAACAGGCACGCTGCCCGATGCTGGGCAGATCCTCAACTCGCTCATCAACAGCATTTTGCTGGTAGATGATGAACTCGCGGTGCATTACGCGAACCCGGCGGCGCAACAGCTGCTGGCGCAAAGCTCGCGCAAGCTTTACGGCACGCCGCTGCCTGAGCTGCTGAGCTACTTTTCTCTGAACATTAGTCTGATGCAGGAGAGCCTGAACGCAGGCCAGGGCTTTACTGATAACGAAGTCACGCTGGTGATTGACGGACGTTCGCATATTCTTTCCCTTACGGCGCAGCGGCTGCCCGAAGGACTCATCCTGCTCGAAATGGCGCCCATGGATAACCAGCGCCGCCTGAGCCAGGAGCAACTGCAACACGCGCAACAAGTGGCGGCACGCGATTTAGTGCGCGGGCTGGCGCATGAAATTAAAAACCCGCTCGGCGGACTGCGCGGCGCAGCACAATTGCTGAGCAAAGCGCTGCCAGACCCGTCTTTGACGGAATACACCAAAGTCATCATTGAGCAGGCGGACCGCCTGCGCAATCTGGTAGACAGGCTTCTGGGCCCGCAGCAGCCTGGCATGCATGTCACCGAAAGCATTCACAAAGTCGCCGAGCGCGTGGTTAAGCTGGTGTCGATGGAGCTGCCGGAAAACGTCACGCTGGTTCGTGATTACGACCCAAGCCTGCCCGAGTTCGCTCACGACCCGGACCAGATTGAGCAAGTGCTGCTTAATATTGTGCGCAACGCGCTACAGGCGCTGGGAGAAGAAGGCGGCGAAATTGTGCTGCGCACTCGCACCGCTTTCCAGCTAACGCTGCACGGCGTGCGCTACCGCCTTGCGGCCAGAATTGATGTAGAAGATAACGGGCCAGGCATTCCGGCCCATTTGCAGGACACGCTGTTCTACCCAATGGTCAGTGGCCGCGAAGGCGGCACCGGTCTGGGCCTTTCCATTGCCCGAAACCTTATCGATCAACATTCGGGAAAAATCGAATTTAACAGTTGGCCGGGTCATACCGAGTTTTCGGTTTACCTGCCTATTCGGAAGTAGAGGTCTCTATGCAACGAGGGATAGTCTGGATCGTTGATGACGATAGCTCCATCCGCTGGGTTCTGGAACGCGCGCTTACCGGCGCAGGCTTAAGCTGCACCACCTTTGAGAGTGCAAGCGGTGTGCTCGATGCGCTGGCGACCAAAACGCCTGACGTCTTGCTTTCCGACATCCGGATGCCGGGAATGGATGGCCTGGCGCTGCTTAAGCAGATTAAACAGCGCCATCCGATGCTTCCGGTCATCATAATGACGGCGCATTCTGATCTGGACGCTGCCGTCAGCGCCTATCAGCAAGGCGCGTTTGATTACCTGCCAAAGCCATTTGATATTGACGAGGCGGTGGCGCTGGTGGAGCGCGCGATTAGCCACTATCAGGAACAGCAGCAGCCGCGAAACGTGCAGGTATTCGGCCCGACGACCGATATTATCGGCGAAGCGCCGGCGATGCAGGATGTCTTTCGCATTATCGGCCGGCTTTCCCGCTCTTCCATCAGCGTGCTTATCAATGGCGAATCCGGCACCGGTAAAGAGCTGGTGGCGCATGCGCTGCATCGTCACAGCCCGCGCGTAAAAGCGCCTTTTATCGCCCTGAACATGGCGGCGATACCCAAAGACCTTATTGAATCCGAACTGTTCGGCCATGAAAAAGGGGCTTTTACCGGCGCGAACCAGATTCGTCAGGGCCGTTTTGAACAGGCGGACGGCGGCACGCTGTTTTTAGATGAAATTGGCGATATGCCGCTGGATGTGCAGACGCGCCTGCTGCGCGTGCTGGCTGACGGTCAGTTTTACCGCGTTGGCGGCTACGCGCCGGTAAAAGTCGATGTTCGTATTATTGCTGCAACGCACCAGAATCTTGAATTGCGCGTGCAGGAAGGGAAATTCCGCGAGGACTTATTCCACCGCCTGAATGTAATTCGCGTGCATTTGCCGCCGCTGCGCGAGCGCCGGGAAGATATTCCCCGCCTGGCCCGCCACTTTTTGCAGGTAGCGGCGCGTGAACTGGGCGTGGAGGCTAAACAGCTGCACCCGGAAACCGAGGCGGCGCTGACCCGGCTCGCCTGGCCTGGCAACGTGCGCCAGCTGGAAAACACCTGTCGCTGGCTGACGGTGATGGCGGCAGGCCAGGAGGTGCTGATTCAGGATTTGCCTGGCGAACTGTTTGAAACCAGCGTGCCCGACAGCCCCTCTCAGAGCCTGCCGGATAGCTGGGCGACGCTGCTGGCGCAGTGGGCCGACCGGGCGCTGCGTTCCGGTCATCAAAACCTGTTGTCGGAAGCACAACCGGAAATGGAGCGCACATTGCTGACCACCGCTCTGCGCCACACGCAGGGCCATAAACAGGAAGCGGCGCGGTTGCTTGGCTGGGGAAGAAATACCCTGACGCGTAAGCTGAAAGAGCTGGGAATGGAATAGCGCAGTAGCGCTGTGTAAAAAATAAGCACACGGCGCAGATTGCGTTAATTTTGTACTTTACTGTAATAATGAGTTCAGTATGATCTGGCGCGTTCACGCGGGGGGATCAACATGCTGGAATCATTAATTCAACTGGTGTCGCACAGCGCCGAAGCGGGCGCGGCAGCAAGCCATACGCCGCAAACGGCGATAGCGGCTTTGCTCTGTGCGGCGCTGGTCAATTTCTTTAATTAAAAAAGGCGGGTTTTAAACCCGCCTTTTTTATATCACCCGCGAAAATTGCTGGAGCCGCGCTTTGCGGCGCAAGTAGATATCAAAACACATGCAGATGTTGCGAATAAGCAACCTGCCCTTCGCCGTAACCCGAATGCCCTGCGCGTTTATTTCCACCAGCCCGTCTTGCGCCAGTGGTTTTAACAAAGCGAGATCTTCTGCGAAATAGTCAGCGAAACTAAGCTGCCAGGCCTTTTCGATATCAGCGAACGCCAGCTGGAAATTACAAATCAGCGCCTTGATAACGTCACGGCGGATGCAGTCGTCGCGCGTCAGCGCAAGACCACGCCACAGCGCATTGCCTTTTTCGTCGACCTGCTGATAGTAAAGCTTCAACTCTTTCTGGTTTTGCGCGTAGCAGTCGCCCAGCATGCTGATGGCGGAAACGCCAAGCCCCAGCAGGTCGGTATCTCCCTGCGTGGTGTAACCCTGGAAGTTACGGTGCAGGACGCCCTCGCGCTGGGCAACCGCCAGTTCATCGTCCGGACGGGCGAAATGGTCCATGCCGATAAACTGATAGCCTGCGCCAGTCAGCGACTGGATGGTTTGCTGAAGAATATCGAGCTTTTGCTGCGCGGAAGGGAGATCCGCTTCCTTGATTTTGCGCTGGGCGGCAAACAGGTTCGGCAGATGCGCATAGTTAAAGACGCTGAGGCGGTCCGGGCTAAGCTGCGCCACGCGTTCAAGCGTAAAGGCGAAGCTTTCCGGCGTCTGCTTCGGCAGGCCATAAATCAGGTCGATATTGGTGGAGGTAAAACCGATTTCCCGCGCATGCTTAATCAGAGCGAAAATAAAGGCTTCGTCCTGCTCGCGGTTAACCAGGCGCTGCACTTCTTTGTTGAAATCCTGCACGCCCATACTCAGGCGGCTGAAGCCCTCGGCACGCAGGTGGTCGAGTACATCCAGCTCGATTTCACGCGGGTCAACCTCAATGGAGATTTCCGCCGCCTCGTTAAAGTGGAAGTTATTTCGCAACAACGACATCAGACGGCTGATTTGCGCTTTGTTCAGGTAAGTCGGCGTGCCGCCGCCCCAGTGCAGCTGGCTAACGCGGCGCCCGGCGAAAAGCGGCGCGCGGTGAACGATTTCCTGCTCCAGCGCATCCAGATACTGGTCCGCCTTATGCTGCTGGCGTGTAACGATTTTATTGCAGCCGCAGAAATAGCAGAGCTTGTGGCAAAACGGGATATGAACATAGAGCGAAAGTGGGCGCTCAGGATAGCGGGCCGATGCCTCAAGAAAATCCTGCTCGCCAAACGATTCGGCGAACTCCAGCGCGGTGGGATACGAGGTATAGCGCGGCCCGGAATAGTTATATTTCTGGATAAGGGCCAGATCCCAGTCGATTAACTGCTCAGACATGCTTACTCCTTCCGACGGTTTCGCCGACGCGTTCGGCGAACTGGCCTACCCGCCCGATGAGGGATAAGCCGGCTGCGCAGCCATTTTTGTCGCCGCGACAGCCGCTGTAGTTTAACGAATAACCACACCAGATAACATACTATTGGAAAGAGTATGAGCAGAACCGGCAGGCCCATCGCGATCTTAGTTGCCGCCCTTGAGCAAACGCATCAGATCGTCCTGGCCTTCTTCCTCTTCCTCTTCATCGTCGTCATATGAGAGGCCGAGCTGCTGCATCAGCTCATCAATGCGGTCAAGCTTAGCGTCCACCCAGGCCTGATCGTCAGCGCTGATGGCTTCGCCCTCTTCAAGGCGCTCCAGCAGGGCATCCAGGCGTTCGTCGTTTTCCAGCATCTCCAGCTCGGCTTGCGGTGAAAGCATCGGTTTCTCGCTCTTCGGTTTAGGCTGCTTTTTAACAGGCGCCTCGTTCACGCCCAGAGGAATCGGCTTTTTGCTGCCGATACGCGGATCTTTTGCCTGCGCGCCGCCTTTGCCTTTTGAGCCTGCGGTCGTCCCTGTGGCGCGGCTACCCGGCGCGTGGCCGCGGTGCTTTTTCTCGCGCTTGCGGTCGCGAGCTTCCTGATTGATGTCTTCGCGTGTCTTACGACCCGCTTTGGCGCCGTTTTTGCTGCGCCCGGCAGAGGTTGGTTGCTTCATGTGATGTCGTCTTAAGCCGTTTTGATCAGTATAGAATTGCGGCGGAATCTAGCAGAAAGCAAGCAAAGAAAAAAGGCGACAGATTATTTACCTGTCGCCCTTTTTCCTGACTCTATACCGGTCACCGGTTTTTCCGTCCCTGTCGCTTTTCGACAACCCCTGTCTTTCCCTTAGCCTGCAACGCTCCGTGTCGCTTTCCTTTTCCCTTTTAACGCCGCTTCCCCTGGCGGGCCAGCCTGGCCGTAATCCGTTGTTCGTCATCCTGACGCCAGCATCCTGTTGCGGAATCCTCTCCCTGAGGCTGCCTTGCCTGTGCTTTCTACTTTACCAGGATCTTGCCGATGCTCAAGCAAGCGCAGCCATAACTGGGGGACTTTCAGAAATTTCTGTACGCATAAGCTGCTGTTTTACTTAACTTAAATTTCGCATGTTGCTGATTTTTTACTAAAAAATCTCAAAGCAGGAATAGCCGATCGCTTACAAAAGCGCGGGGAAGCGTTGTAAGCCAGCAGCCAGGATAAACACCGTCTTTCGGCCAGGTTCAGGTATAATCCTGGCAATTGCTTATCCCCTGACGGAGAAAACCGTTTTGACTAACTGGAATTATCAGCTGACGCACTTTGTCACCAGCGCGCCAGATATCCGCCATCTTCCTGCCGACACCGGCATTGAAGTGGCCTTTGCCGGTCGCTCTAACGCGGGGAAATCCAGCGCGTTAAATACGCTCACCCATCAAAAAAACCTGGCGCGCACCAGTAAAACGCCGGGGCGTACTCAGCTTATCAACCTGTTTGAAGTGGCTGAAGGCAAGCGCCTGGTAGACCTGCCAGGCTATGGTTATGCCGAAGTGCCGGAAGAAATGAAACGCAAATGGCAGCGCGCGCTGGGTGAATATCTGGAGAAACGCCTGTGCCTGAAAGGGCTGGTGGTGCTGATGGATATTCGTCATCCGCTTAAAGATCTCGATCAGCAGATGATTGAATGGGCGGTGGACAGCCAGATCCCGGTGCTGGTGCTGCTGACCAAAGCAGACAAGCTGGCAAGCGGCGCGCGTAAGTCACAGCTTAATATGGTGCGCGAAGCGGTGATCGCGTTTAACGGCGACGTGCAGGTAGAAATGTTTTCTTCGTTGAAGAAAATGGGCGTCGACAAACTGCGTCACAAGCTGGACAGCTGGTTTAATGATATGCCGGCAGACGCGGAAGAAGAAAACGCCGAAGAGGCGTGATCGCGTGCGGGGCAGCTTCCCGCACCCTTTGTTCCGCACAATAAAAAACGCCCCAGTCATTACTGACTGGGGCGGCTAAATATTCAGCCAAATCCGATTACGTGAAGTAAAAGGTCTGAAAGATAGAACATCTTACCTCTGTACCCTACGTCTTTAACTCTACCTTTTTTTTTCTGACCTACAAAGCACTTTTTGTAGTTTTTTTTCACTCTTTACATAGCGAATTCTAATGATCATCACAAAACGCTATGACTTATGTTGCTTAGTTACATAAAACGGCTATGCATTGACCCGTTTAGTGCGCCTGATCCCAGTTTTCACCGCTGCCCACTTCCACCAGCAAAGGCACGTCAAGTTGCGTACTGGTTTCCATGAGGTGATGAATCTTCTGCGACACGGCTTCGAGATCATCTTTATGCACTTCAAACACCAGTTCATCGTGCACCTGCATGATCATTTTTACCCGCGGCTTCTCTTCCTGTAACCAGGCGTCAACGGCTATCATGGCGCGCTTGATGATGTCCGCCGCGGTTCCCTGCATCGGCGCGTTGATCGCCGCGCGTTCAGCGCCAGCGCGGCGCGCCGCATTACTGGCGTTAATATCCGGCAGGTATAAACGCCGCCCCTCCAGCGTCTCAACATATCCCTGCTCTTTTGCCTGCTTACGGGTGCGTTCCATGTATTCCAGCACGCCCGGATAGCGTTCAAAGTAGAGATCCATATACTTCTGCGACTCTTTACGGGAAATATTCAGCTGACGCGAAAGGCCAAATGCGCTCATGCCGTAAATCAGACCAAAGTTAATGGCTTTAGCGCTGCGCCGCTGTTCGCCGGAAACGCTCTCCAGCGGCATGCCGAATACCTCAGCGGCCGTGGCGCGGTGAATGTCCTGGCCTTCGGCAAACGCCTTGAGTAAGCCTTTATCGCGGGAAAGGTGCGCCATAATGCGCAATTCGATTTGCGAATAGTCAGCAGAAACGATGAGGTAATCGTCAGGGGCAATAAAAGCCTGACGAATGCGCCGTCCCTCTTCATTACGCACCGGAATGTTTTGCAGGTTTGGATCGGTTGAGGAAAGCCGCCCTGTTGCCGTTACCGCCTGGTGATAAGAGGTATGAACACGTCCCGTTTTTGGGTTGATCATCAGCGGCAGCTTATCGGTATAGGTCGATTTCAGCTTCGCCAGGCCGCGATACTGCAAAATCACCTTCGGCAACGGGTAGTCCAGCGCCAGCTCCGCCAGCACTTCTTCGGAGGTGGACGGCGCGCCGCCAGGCGTTTTTTTCAATGGCTTGATGCCCTGCTTCTCGAACAGGATCGTTTGCAGCTGTTTCGTTGAAGAAAGGTTGAACGGCTCGCCTGCAATCTCGTGTGCTTTTTGTTCGAGCTCCGCCAGATGATGGGTTATCTCTTCAGAATGCGCATGCAGAACGGCAGGGTCAATTTTTACGCCGTTACGCTCAATACGCGAGATAACCGGCACCAGCGGCATTTCAATGTTCTGGAAGATATTGAGCGGGCCTGCGTGCTTTTGCAGCTTCGGCCACATCTTCAAATGCAACTGCAACGTGACATCGGCATCTTCCGCCGCATAGCGCCCCGCTTCCTCCAGTGCTATCTGGTTAAAAGTTAGCTGGTTTTTTCCTTTGCCGGCGATGGTTTCAAAGGTAATGGTTTGATGCTTAAGCCAGCGCTCAGCAAGGCTGTCCATATCATGACGGCCTGAAACGCTGTCGAGAATGTAAGATTCCAGCATGGTATCGAACGCAATGCCGCGCAGCTCAATGCCATAATTTTCCAGCACGCCACGGTCATATTTCAGGTTCTGTCCCACCTTCAACCGTTTTTCATCTTCCAGCAATGGCTTGAGGAGTTCGAGAACGCGCTCACGGGAAAGCTGATCCGGCGCATCCAGATAATCATGCGCGACAGGGACATAAGCGGCGAGGCCCGGTTCCGTGGCAAAAGAGATACCCACCAGGTTAGCCGTCAGGTTATCCAGGCTGTCGGTTTCGGTATCGAAGGCGAAAACGGGCGCTTTTTTCAGACGGTCTATCCACGTCTGCAATGTCTCTTCATCCAGAATCGTGACGTAATTTTCAAAGGAGAGCGCAACGGCTTCTTCTTCTGGTTCAGCCTCAATCTGGATAGTTTCTTTCGGCTTAACGGCAGGTTTTACCCCTTTAGCCTGGAGCCACTTGCCCGCCTCTACGTCAGACGTCCAGCGTTTGAACTCATAACGCCTGAATAAGCCCAGCAGCTCATCCACCAGCGGTTGCTGCACTTCAAGCTGCTCGCTGGTGAGCTCCAGCGGCACGTCGGTTTTGATAGTCGCCAGTTGATAGGAGAGATAAGCCACGTCTTTGCTTTGCTCAAGCTTCGCCGCCATGGTTTTCGCGCCGCGAAAAGCAAGCTCTGCAATTTTTTCCGGGTTAGCATAAAGCGAGTCCAGCCCGCCCAGCCCTTGCAGCAGCGCCTGCGCGGTTTTTTCTCCTACGCCCGGCACGCCGGGGATGTTATCCGACGAATCGCCCATCAGCGCCAGGAAATCAATAATCAGCTCCGGGGGCACGCCATATTTGGTCTGTACTTCTTCCGGGCCAAGAATGGTGTTGGTCATCGTATTGATAAGCGTAACCTGCGGCGTGACCAGCTGCGCCATATCTTTGTCTCCCGTGCTGATAAGCACGGCGCGGCCTGCGGCGGCGGCTTCTTTCGCCAGCGTGCCGATAACGTCGTCTGCCTCGACGCCGCTCACGGCAAGCAGCGGCAGCCCCATAGCTTTTACCATGGCGTGAAGCGGTTCAATCTGGGCGCGAAGATCATCCGGCATAGGCGGGCGATGAGATTTATAGTGCTCGAAAAGCTCGTCGCGGAAAGTTTTTCCTTTCGCATCAAACACCACTGCGGCGTGCGTCGGCTGATATTGCAGCAAGAGACTGCGCAGCATATTCAGTACGCCATACATCGCACCTGTCGGTTCGCCTGCGCTGTTAGTCAGCGGTGGAAAAGCGTGATAAGCCCGGTAGAGATAAGAAGAGCCATCAACAAGGATAAGGGGATTTTCTGGGATCTGAACCATGTGTCCGTGCCTGATTATCAAGTTATGGATAAAGGATGCCATAGCCTGGCAAAAAACATGAACTTTTCAGGCCAACTGGGGCGAAAGTTTTGTCGATCCGCGAGATCCCTCCCAGCGCCGCCTGTGGATAACTTTGTGTACAGTTTTATAAGCCATTAATAACGTAATAGAATTTTACCGCTTCGCATAACAAAAAACCATTTTCATCAATGACTTGCGTAATTAATGCTTTAGCTAACTATGCCAGACTGAAAAATTATTGATGTGGATATAAAAAGGTTAGCTGGATTATTAAGCTGCTATTTTGTTTTATGAATTTCATTCTCTTAAACCCGGTTACCTTTAAGAGCCTCGTTGCGGACTGATTTCTGGTAAAATCGCTCTCTTAAATTTTTGTTATGTTTTTTTCCAATTACTTATCGAAAACGCCATTATGTCGAGAATACTCGCCGCGATAACGCTGGTTTTAAGTATCGCATTAACTGTCCTGGTTACCCTCTGCTGTTCTGTGCCGATCATTCTGGCGGGTATTATTAAGCTTGTTTTGCCATTTCCACCGGTCTGGCGCTCTGTCTCTGCCTTTTGCAATTTCATGATGTATTGCTGGTGCGAGGGGCTGGCGATATTGCTGCATTTAAATCCGCATCTGAAATGGGATGTGGAAGGATTAGAAGGGCTTAACAAAAAAAACTGGTATTTGCTCATTTGTAATCATCATAGCTGGGCCGATATCGTGGTGCTTTGCGTGTTGTTCCGCAAGCATATCCCTATGAACAAGTACTTTTTGAAACAGCAACTTGCATGGATCCCCTTTATTGGTCTGGCCTGCTGGGCGCTGGATATGCCTTTTATGCGGCGCTATTCACGCAGCTATCTTCTTAGACACCCGGAAAGACGCGGCAAAGATGTAGAAACGACGCGTCGCTCCTGTGAGAAGTTCCGTCATCATCCCACCACAATAGTGAATTTTGTTGAGGGTTCCCGCTTTACGGAAGAAAAGCGGCGACAGCAGCATTCCCCTTATAAACGTTTACTCCCGCCAAAAGCGGCAGGTATTGCTATGGCGCTGAACGTATTAGGGAAACAGTTTGATAAATTACTTAACGTAACGCTGAGCTATCCGGAAAATAACGAAAAACCGTTTTATGACATGCTGAGCGGCAAGCTTACCCGTATCGTAGTACGGATTAATTTATTGCCGATTGATGAAACATTACATGGCGATTATGTAAACGATAAAAACTTCAAAAGAGGTTTTCAGCGCTGGCTGAATAACTTATGGAGTGAAAAAGATGCGATGCTGGAACGCATGGCGGAAAGCAACAAAAACGCCGGTGAATGACCGGCGTTTTTTTATAGCGACTATTTCTGGCTGACAAGCGCTTTAACAGTATCAGCATATTGCTGAACAAAAGCGTCCATATTGCTGGTATCCATACCCTGCGGGTTCAGCTGATATTTGCCGTTAACATACATGGCCGGAACGCCTTGCAGTTGCAGATCCGCCGCCGCTTTTTGCTGCTGGGCAACCAGCGATTTCACCACAAAACTGTTCCATGCAGCGTCATACTCTTCCGGCTTTACGCCCGCATCAACAAAAACTTTGCGAATATCCGCCACCGACTGAACGGTCTGTGTTTTTTGCACCGCTTCAAACATTGGCGCAGTGATTTTGTCTTCCACGCCCAGCGCCATTGCTACAGCCCATGCCTGAGTCAAATCTTTACCCAGCGGCCCAAGAAATTCGACATGGTACTTGGTCATTTTCGTGCCTTCCGGCAGCTTTTTCTTCACCGTGTCGGATACATGCAGCACTTCTTCAAACTGATAGCAATGCGGGCAGTAGAAGGAGAAGAACTCCAGTACCTGGGGCTCGCCAGCCACCGGTTTTTGTAAGGTGATGTACTCTTTACCGTCGGTAACCTGCGCTGCTGAGGCGCTGAAAGCCAGAATCATACCTGCCAGCGCCAGCCAAATCTTTTTCATAATCTACTTTCTCCTGAAAATTACTGATTAATACATCGGCGTTAATTGTAGAGGCGGTTCACTCAAGACCCTGACCTGTTCGATAAAAATGGCGGTCTGTCGGCGCCAGTAATCTTCCTCGGCAAGCCAGGGAAAACTTCTGGGAAAAGCGGGATCTTCCCAGCGTCGAAGCAGCCACGCCAGATAATAGACCATACGCATAGCGCGCAAAGGCTCTATCAGCGCAAGCTCGTTAAGGCTAAAGGGCATGAATTCTTCGTATGCTTCGATTATTGTCTCAAGCTGGATGCGCTGTTCGGCTTTATCGCCGTTTAACAGCATCCATAAATCTTGTATCGCCGGGCCGTTACGCGCATCGTCAAGGTCGACAAACAGCGGCCCGTCACGCCAGAGAATATTGCCGGGGTGGCAGTCGCCATGCAGGCGTAACGGTGTAAAACCGGTATGCCACTGCGCGTTGACAGCCTCAATTAGCTTATCCGTTGCGTTAAGAAAATCCGCTTTGAGCGAGGCCGGGATGAGGGTCTGTTGTTCAAAAATCTGGCGAGGTTCGATCAAATATTCCTGAACGTCGATAGAAGGACGATGTTCAAAGCGAGCGCGGCGTCCACACTGATGAATCCGGCCGAGATACCTTCCGACCCATTCCATTTGATCAAGGCTATCGGCCTCATACTGCCGACCGCCCAGGCTTGGGAACACAGCAAAATAATATCCCTGATGGCAAAGCAGCGTCTCGCTGTTAAAACGCAAAGGCGCGGCAAGCGGCACCTCTTCTTGCTGTAGTTCCAGCGCAAAGCGGTGTTCTTCGCCGATCTGCTCCGCGCTCCAGCGTTGGGGGCGATAGAATTTCACCACGTAACGCTTACGATCTTCATCCTGAAACTGGTAAACGCGGTTCTCATAGCTATTAAGCGCAATCAGGCCTGAATCAACGCGGATACCCTGTTCAAACAGGGCATCCATAATCATATCCGGGTGTAATGTCTGGAAAGTAAAAGCGTTATTGGTCATTCCAAAAACCGCAAAGCAAAGCGAATGGCCAAGAATAGCATTTTGTGACCGCAGTGGTGGATCCGCTTACAAGCTTTTACTCTTTAATTACGCCGCGGGCGCGCAGCAGGGCGGTTTTAAAATCTTCTTCGTAATCTTTTTGGATACCCGGGATCACCGCATCTTTGGCGCTATCGCGCATTTTTAGTTGGTAAATCAAAATATCGTCAGAGAGATCCGCAAGTTCACCGGTATAACCTGACTCAGTCGCCAGTTTCTGCAAAAATTGCAGCAGGTTAAGATCTGGCTCTTTTTCCCAGGCAGGTTGCAGCAATTCGATAACTTCATTCAGGCGTTTGCATTTCATAATGAGCTCCTTTGGCTTAAGAAGGACACGTTAGCAGGCTCAAACCCACAAGAAAAGAGGTGATATACGTGATGCGCGGTAACGAAATAACAGCCGTGATTCTGGCAGGCGGACAGGCAAGAAGAATGCATGGCCAGGATAAAGGCTTGCAGCTTTTGAAGGGAAAGCCGCTCTGGCAACACGTTGCGCAGCGCTTATCACAGCAGGTGGACAAAATAGCCATAAGCGCTAACCGCAATATGGGAGCGTATAAGCAAAGCGGCTTGCAGGTTATTAGCGATACGCTGCCTGATTATCCCGGTCCGCTGGCCGGCATGCTTGCTGCAATGCAAAGTCTCAAAAGTGAATGGTTTCTTTTTTGCCCCTGCGACACGCCTTTTATTCCATCAGACTTAGTCGCCGTTCTGTGGCAGGGACGGCAGAATGCTAAAGCTGTCTGGGCGCATGATGGCGAGCGTGATCATCCCACGCTTGCTTTGCTTCATCACTCATTAGAAAAACCATTGCATGACTACCTGGAGAGAGGCGAGCGTCGCGTAATGCTTTTTTTGCGCGAGGCAGGCGGGCATAGCCTCTCTTTTCAACACGAAAGCGCATGTTTTATTAACGTTAATACTACCGACGATTTGGCTTACTGGCAGGAAAGATGATGGTTCCACTATTAGGCATTGCCGCATGGAGCGGAACGGGTAAAACAACACTTCTCAAACAGCTTATTCCCTGGCTACGCCAAAACGGGATCCGTTCAGGAATAATCAAACATACCCACCATGAAATGGATGTGGATAAGCCTGGCAAAGATAGTTATGAATTACGTCATGCTGGCGCCAATCAGACCCTGGTAGCCAGTGAGAAGCGTTGGGCGCTAATGACTGAAACGCCAGAGCGACCGCCGCTTGATTTGCATTATCTTGCAAGCCGGATGGACGCCAGCATGCTTGATCTTATTCTGGTCGAGGGATTCAAACAGGAAGCGCTACCTAAAATCGTTCTGTTTCGGGAGGGAGCGGGGCATATCGCTGAAGATTTAGAACTCGATGAGTTTGTTATTGCTGTTGCTACTGACGTTAAGCTTGATAGCGTTTGTCCCCTGCTCGATATTAATGATATTGAGCAGATTGGCTTGTTCATTATTACATGGCTGAAAGAGCAGAAAGGCAGATAACAATAAAACATGTCACCGGCTTTTCAAAACTGGCCATTAGGGACATATAGGTAATCACTGGTTCTGGAGCTGTTGGATAAAAACATGTCGAAAAGGGAACGACGTGTTCCCGCAGGAAGAGCAGTCTATAGCGCTTTGTAGTCCAGACGCAGAAATGCAAAAAGCCCATCCGTGAGGATGGGCTCTTGCGTTATTTGATGCCTGGCAGTTCCCTACTCTCGCATGGGGAGGCCCCACACTACCATCGGCGCTACGGCGTTTCACTTCTGAGTTCGGCATGGGGTCAGGTGGGACCACCGCGCTACGGCCGCCAGGCAAATTCTGTTCACCTGCCGCCACTTCCGGCCACAGGCTGTATCCGTCACAAGCTGAATTGCTCAAATCACGCCAAAACACCTTCGGCGTTGTAAGGTTAAGCCTCACGGTTCATTAGTACCGGTTAGCTCAAC